>SSSZ01000092.1 GCA_009469675.1 Azonexaceae bacterium
ACGTCGACTTGCTGGGGTCAGCATGGACGCTGCGTTGGCTGATGCCGATGCCGTCCTTGCGGTGGTGCAGCCTGTGATTGAGCAGGCCGAACGGGAACGGGACGAGGCGCGGGAGCAAGTCGCCTTCCTGGTTGAGTGGGTCGCCCGCGACCCGTGGCATTCCGCCCCTCCCGTCTGATGCCCACGTTCGGTTCCCTGTTCGCCGGGGTCGGCGGCTTCGACCTCGGTTTCGAGGATGCCGGGTGGGAGTGCCGTTGGCAGGTGGAGTGGGACGCCCGGTGCCGGTCGGTGCTTGCCCGCCATTGGCCCGACGTGCCTCGCTACGGGGACGTGGCCGACGTGAATGGTGCGGACCTCGCCTCGGTGGACTGCATCACCTACGGGTTCCCCTGCCAAGACCTCTCCGTCGCCGGGAACCGGGCTGGCCTCGACGGGGAACGCTCCAACCTCTTCTTCGAGGCGACCCGGATCATCCGAGAGATGCGAGAGGCAACCGATGGACGCTACCCAACTTGGGCTGTCGCTGAGAACGTCCCAGGGCTCCTCTCGGCCGACGGAGGTGCTGCGATGGGGCGCGTCCTCGACGAGCTGGCCGACTGCGGGGCGGTGGGAATCGAGTGGGCAACATTGGACGCGCAGCATTTCGGGGTGCCCCAACGTCGGCGGCGCGTGTTCGTCGTCGCTTGGTTCGATCCTCGAGCCGGAGGTGCCGACCCGCTACTTCCTGTCGCCTCGCGCTGCCAGGGGCATCCTCAACCGGGCGGAACGGAGGGGCCGGAGCCTGCCGGAACCGTTGGACCGCGCGCTCAGGGAGTTAGCGGGGGGGGTCTGAGTGACCGTGCCCGTTCCCTCAACGCGCACGGTGTGAGACTTGACATGGACAGCGAGACGTTCGTGATTGAGAGAGAGAGAGACGGTGAACGCGCTGCGGGCGAGCAACGGCGGGCCGGACGACAACCGGGCGCAGGCTGGGCACCTGATCGTGCAGCACCCGTCCTTGCCGGCGAGGGACGCGGATACCGAAACGATGTGGACGGGACGACATGGGTGATCCAGTGACACACACACCGAGAGCGTTCGTGAAGGCGAAGCGTGCGATGAATCCCACCGATGACGAAACCTGGACTGAGGGCGTCGCCCCAACACTCAACGCGTTCGACAACGGGAGCGAGTCCCGCGCGACGGTCCTGGCGTTCTCCCATACGCAAGGGCTGGACCCGCAGCCCTCGGCGTCGGCCTGGCTGACGTTGAGGAAGGAGGGCGGCGGGCACGGCGTGTCCGAACGGGCGGGGGTGCGCCGGCTCACCCCACGCGAGTGCGAGCGGCTCATGGGCTGGCCCGACGACCACACAAGGTGGGATGCGGACGGCAACGAGCTGCCCGACTCGGCGCGTTACCGGATGTGTGGGAACGGCGTCGCGGCACCTGTCGCCGAGTGGATCGCCCGTCGCCTCGCCGACCCTCCCGTAGAGGAGAACCCTGATGAGCGATGACCTTCGCGAGCAGATCGCACGGGCGCTGTACGAGTCGTACACGTTGCCAGGAGAACCGCCCTGGAGCCGTTCGGAGAACCAGCACTTCTTCTTGCACAAGGCCGATGCCGTCCTGACCGTGGTGCAGCCTGTGATCGAGCAGGCCGAACGGGAACGGGACGAGTGGAAGGCCGCAGAAGCAGAGGCCCGCATGACCATCGGGGACGAGGCTGCCCGCCACATGCTGCGCGCCGATGCCGCCGAGGCCCGTGTCGCCACCCTGGAAGCGGCGCTCCGCGAGTACGCACGCCACAACAGATCGTGTCGCTACTCGGGGATGCACTGGACCCCGCTGGTGGGCGGCGGTTGCACCTGTGGCCTTGACGCTGCTCTCGGGGAGCAGGACACCACGGTTACCACGACGTACGGCACAGAGAACCCCGTGAGAAAGCCGAAGCACCTGACGTACCTCGGGGAGCAGGACACGCCCGCCGAACGCTGCCCGACGTGTGGGAGCGACGACCCGACCCGCCAACAGGGGCTCCCTCACACCGACCTTCATGCCCAGGTTCGCTGCCGCGACCCGTGGCATTCCGCCCCTCCCGTCTGATGCCTACCTTCGGTTCCCTGTTCGCCGGGGTCGGCGGCTTCGACCTCGGTTTCGAGGATGCCGGGTGGGAGTGCCGTTGGCAGGTGGAGTGGGACGCCCGGTGCCGGTCGGTGCTTGCCCGCCATTGGCCCGACGTGGAGCGATACGGAGACGTGAGGGGAGTGACAGCGATGACCAGGTGGGATGCGGACGGCAACGAGCTGCCCGACTCGGTGCGTTACCGCATGTGTGGGAACGGCGTTGTGGCACCTGTTGCCGAGTGGATCGCCCGTCGCCTCGCCGTCCCTGTCGGGTGATGAGCTGCCCGTGGTGTGGTGCGCAAGTGTCAGCGTCGGCGGGTATCTGCCCTAAATGCGGGCAGATCCTCCCAACCCGCCACGCGATAAGCCATCCGTCATCGGTGTCCACCACACTTATGGTGGACAACCCGCAGGTTGAACATGCAGGTCAGCGGCTTGACAAGCGAATCACACGCGTGTAACTTACCGAACAAGCGTACGATGCCACACCTGTAGGCCGTACCTACTCCCCGCGTGAAAGGCCCACCGGCCCACCAGTCCGGATCGACAGTCTCTAAAAAAGGGGCACCCCCCTCGCGGCTCGACTGCCGTTTCGAAAAAGCGGGGGCACCCCCCTTCCACAAAAAACACCCCCCCCGAGCACACACCCCCGGCACCCACCCCACCCTGCCAGTGGGACGAGTCGCTTCGGGACCGTGTCGTCACCCGGCACCCCCACCCGACCCGGCCACCCGACCCGACACGGACCACGGTGCTGGCGTGTGTCCAACCGCGGTGGACACCGGACCCGCACCCTCGAGCACCCCTGGGGCACCCGCCCCGACTACCCCGACCACCCGGCACCCCAGGCACCACCCCACCCTGCCCGTCTAGACACCACGACCACACCAGCGACCCTCGGCCGCGACACGCGAACGCGAAACGCACGCGACCTCGAAGGTCTGCGACGACGCACCCGATCTCACCGCCCCGACCTCGACCCCCCACCCGATTTTTTCAGGGCGCGCCGCCACAGGAC
>SSSZ01000093.1 GCA_009469675.1 Azonexaceae bacterium
CCCGTTCTGCCGAACTCCATGCCGCCATCCAGTCCCGGTTGATCGCCTACGCCCAAGTGCTGCGGGGCGCCCAGGCCTACGTCGGCGCCATCGGCCACCCCGGCCGCAGCGACTGGGAAAGGCTCTACCGCACCCTGCAGGCAAGCGAAAACTACCCCGGCATCACGGGCATCGTCTACATCCGCAGCTTCACGGCCCCCGAAGCCGCCGCCACCCTCGACGAAATCGCCGCTTTCGAGCCCGGGTTCGCCCTGCGCCCGGCTGGCGAACGCCCGCAATACGCCGCCGTGACCAGCGTCGAGCCGCGCACCCCGGGCAACCTGCCGGTGATCGGCTCCGATAGTTGGGCCCACCCGGAACGCCGGCGCACCCTGGAGGCGGTTCGCGACAGCGGCGAGAACCGCATCACCGGCAAGCTCAACCTGGTCATCGACGATCCGGCCAAGCCCCAAGCCGCCTTCCTCATGTACCAGGCGGTCTACCGCGACGGGGCGACTCCCGACACCGTTCCCGAGCGGCAAAAGCAGCTGCTGGGCTACGTTACCGCCGGCTTTCGCATCGACGCACTCATGCTCGGCACCCTGGGCACCCTCCCGGACGACGTCGCCCAGCGGGTCTACGACGGCGAACCCGCCACCGACGAGAAGCTCTTCCACGCCAGCCATCCCGGGCGCGCATTCGCCGATGCCCGCTTTCGCCGCAGTCTTACCCTGGCCGTGGGCGGCCGCACCTGGACCCTGGAATACGCCAGCCTGCCGGCCTTCGAAGCCGAAGTCGCCGGCCGCGCCCAGTTGCTCGGGCTGGCCCTCGGCGGCGGCCTGGTCAGTCTCCTGCTCTTTGTCATCGTCTGGTCGCTGGCCACCACCCACGCCCGGGCCGAAGCCATGGCCGGCCGCATGACCCGCTCGCTGCGGGAGAGCGAAACCAAGCTGCGCGCCCTGTTCGCCCAGGCCCCCCTGGGCGTCTGGCTGCTCGACACCGACGGCCGCATCGTCGACTGCAACGACCAGTTCGCCCGCTACGCCGGGGTGGACCGCGAGCGGATTCTCGGCTTCAACGTCCTTCGGGACGCCAGTGATCCCGCCCTCAAAGGGCCGATCGAGCAGGCCATCGCCGGCCAGACGGTCGCCTGCGAAACTCCGTACACTTTCACCGTCAGCCGTGTCGCGTCGGTCTATCAATGGCACTTCCAGCCGGTGCGCATCGACGACGAAACCGGCTTCGTCCTTGGCTTCGTCGAGGACATCAGCGCCCGCAAGATCGCCGAAACTCGCATCGAGCACCTGGCGCACCACGACGCCCTGACCGGGCTGGCCAACCGCACCCTGCTCGCCGACCGCATCGGCCAGGCCATCCTCGCCGCCGGCCGGGGCGGCAAGGAACTGGCCCTGTGCTTCCTCGACCTCGACTATTTCAAACGCATCAACGATTCGGTCGGCCATTCGGTCGGCGACCAGGTGCTCATCGAAATCGCCCGCCGGCTGCGCATCTGCGTCCGGGAGTCCGACACCCTGGCGCGCATCGGCGGCGACGAATTCGTTCTCCTCCTGGGCAATCTGGAAAGCAGCGAAGACTGCCTGCGCGTGGTGGACAAGGCGATCGCCGCAGTGGTCGAGCCGATCCGCCTGGACAGCGGCACCTTTTCCGTCACCACCTCGGTGGGCATCGCCGTCTGGCCCCACGACGGCGCCGACGGCGAAACCCTCATGCGCAACGCCGACGTCGCCATGTACCACGCCAAGAACAGCGGCCGCAACAGCTTCCAGTTCTTCTCCGCCGAACTCAACGCCTACAGCCACGAATTGCTCGCCCTCGAGTCCGATCTGCGGGAAGCCGTCGCCCAGGGGCAGCTCGTCCTCCATTACCAGGCCCAGGTAGATGGCCTTTCCGGCGGCATCATCGGCGCCGAAGCCCTGGTCCGCTGGCAGCACCCTGTCAAGGGCATGGTTTCCCCGGCCGAATTCATTCCCCTGGCGGAGGAACGCGGCCTCATCGACGCCATCGGCGACTGGGTGCTCACCACCGCCTGCCGCCAGATGCGGGCCTGGGACGCGGCCGGACTGCCGGCCGTCCCGGTGGCGGTCAACATTTCGCCTCGCCAGTTCCGCCAGCGCCGGCTGCAGGAAAAGGTCATGGCCGTCCTCGCCGACACCGGCGTGGCGGCCGATCGCCTGGTCCTCGAGATCACCGAGAGCGCGGTCATGGACGACGTGGATACGGCCATCGCCATCCTCCACGAATTGAAAAAACAGGGGGTGCGTACCGAAATCGACGACTTCGGCACCGGCCACTCGTCGCTCTCCTACCTCAAGCGCCTTCCCATCCAGCGCCTCAAGATCGACCGCAGCTTCGTCCGCGACATCCCCCACGACTCGGACGACATCGCCATCGTCACCGCCATTCTGAGCATGGCCGCCAACCTTTCCATCGACATCATCGCCGAGGGAGTGGAAACCGCCACCCAGGAAACCTTCCTCCTTTCCGAAGGCTGCATCGCCATGCAGGGCTTCCGCTTCGCCCGGCCCCTGCCGGCCGACGACTTTGCGCTCCTGTTGCGGCGCGGCACGGCCCGGCCCGAGGACAGCCCGGCCTGAACCCGGCCGGCCGGCGACGGGGAATTCGCCCCGGGGACTTTTTTTCGCTACAATTCGACCAGTTCCGAGGAGCGCTGCAAGGGCTGCGTGTCGTCGCTTTCCCTCAGGCTCGGATCGAAGAACGGCGCTCACCCGACCATTGTTCTAACCCGTGCCGGGCACGGGAAGACGGGTGAGCCAGCCGAATCCTCCCCGCTCCCTCCCGGCCACAGTTATTCAGGAGCCTGCTGTGGCTGATTGCCAAGATTACGTTATCGCCGACCTCGGTCTCGCCGATTGGGGCCGCAAGGAAATTCGCATTGCCGAGACCGAAATGCCGGGTCTCATGGCCATCCGCGAAGAGTTCGCCAAGAGCCAGCCCTTGAAGGGCGCCCGCATCACCGGCTCGCTGCACATGACCATCCAGACCGCCGTGCTCATCGAGACGCTGACCGCGCTGGGCGCCGAAGTCCGCTGGGCCTCGTGCAACATCTTCTCGACCCAGGACCACGCCGCCGCCGCCATCGCCGCCCAGGGCATCCCAGTCTTCGCCGTCAAGGGCGAAACCCTGGTCGATTACTGGGATTACACCCACCGCATCTTCGAATGGGCGGACGGCGGTTACTCCAACATGATCCTCGACGACGGCGGCGATGCCACCCTGCTGCTGCACCTCGGCGCCCGGGCCGAGAAGGATGGTTCCGTGCTGGCCAAGCCGGGTTCCGAGGAAGAAACCATCCTCTTCGCTGCGATCAAGCAGAAGCTGGCCGTCGATCCGACCTGGTACTCCGTGCGCCTGGCCCAGATCAAGGGGGTCACTGAGGAAACCACCACCGGCGTCCATCGCCTGTACCAGATGCACCAGCGCGGCGAACTGAAGTTCCCGGGAATCAACGTCAACGACTCGGTCACCAAGTCCAAGTTCGACAACCTGTACGGCTGCCGCGAATCGCTGGTGGACGGCATCAAGCGCGCCACCGACGTGATGATCGCCGGCAAGGTCGCCGTGGTCTGCGGCTACGGCGACGTGGGCAAGGGTTCGGCC
>SSSZ01000009.1 GCA_009469675.1 Azonexaceae bacterium
CGGCGGGTGCGTCGATCGCGCACTCGATCGCGCCGGCCGGCCCGGCGATCGTGCGCCGCTGG
Organism: Azonexaceae bacterium; assembly: GCA_009469675.1. GTDB lineage: Bacteria > Pseudomonadota > Gammaproteobacteria > Burkholderiales > Rhodocyclaceae > SSSZ01. The sequence continues at coordinate 63 of SSSZ01000009.1, forward strand.
GTCTGCGCGTTCATCGACGGTACGGACCCGCTCAGCGCCCGATCTCGGGGGCCAGCAGCAGCCGATCGACGACGCGGCCTTCCTTCAGGTGCGACTCGACGATCTCGTCGATGTCGTCCGGGTCCACGTAGGTGTACCAGGTGCCTTCCGGGTAGACCACCGCCACCGGCGCGCCGGCGCAGCGGTCCATGCAGCCCGCCTTGTTGACCCGCACGCCGCCGGGGCCGGCCAGGCCCAGTGCCTTGACCCTGGACTTGCAGTGCTGCAGCGCGGCCTCGGCATCGTGCTGCGCGCAGCAGGCTTCGCCGTTGTCGCGCGCGTTCACGCAGAAGAAGATGTGGTGTCGGTAGTAGCTCAAGCGCTCGCCTCTCGCGACGCAGGCAGCGTGCCGGCATCGCCCAGGCGGCGATTGTAGGCAGCCGGGCGCTCCCCGCCGCCGCGAGGGCTCAATCGCCGCGCTGCGTCAGGCGGGTCAGCAGCCAGACCATCGCGCCCAGCGGCCACAGCCAGCCGATCCACTGCGCCAGCCCATTGAAGCGGATGAAGCGGCCCTGCTCCCACTGCTGCAGGTTGGCGGCGTAATACGGGTCCACGGGCGCCTGCGCCACCAACCCCACCAGGACGCCGAGCACCATGAGCCCCAGCGCGGCGGCGGCGCGGCCGCCGAGCAAGGTGCAGGGCAGCGCCAGCAGCGCGCCCGCCGCGATCGCCGGCAGCACGACCGGCGTCGCCCAGGCCAGCGCATGCGCCGGCGCGAAGGCCAGTGCGGTCGACAAGGTGCTCATGCCGATGCCCAGCAGCAGCGCGCCCGCCACCAGCAGCAGGCGCCGCCAGCCCGGGCGCGCCAGGCTGATGGCCAGCAGGCAGGGCGCGAGCATGCCCAGCAGCGGGATCAACGCCTCGGCCAGCGGCGGCAGCGGCGCCTGCGGGCCGGCCGCCTCGAGCCGCAACGCCAGCGCTTCGGCCCAGCTCACGTCCTGCACCAGCGCCAGCAGCGCGCCGCGCAACGGCCCGAGCTCCGGCCCCAATCCCAGCGGCACCGGCACCGGCCACAGCAGTGCCGCCGGCCACAGTGCCAGCAGCGCCAGGCCGCCGGCACTGTCGGTGACGAACCAGCGGTCGCGCGTGGCCTGCCAGCGGTGCAGCAGCCCGAACACGTCGAGCAGCAGCACCAGGCTCGCGCCCGCGCTGGCGCCGGCGACGTTGAGCGCCCAGTCCACGCGCGACGGCACGCGGCCCGCGACGAACAGCTGGGTCACTTCGAGCCCGTACGACAGCAGCGTCGGCACCGCCACCGCCGCCAGCCAGGCGGCGGCCCGCCCGCGGCCGCTGCGCCGCCAGCCGATGCACAGCAGCGCACCCAGCGGCAGGTAGCCGAGCACGTTGGCCGTGACGTCGAAGGGGTCGCGCCAAGGCGGCCACGGCAGCCGCAGCGCGCTGGCCAGATCCACGCCCGGCGGCCAGCGCCAGGGGCCGAAGGGGTACAGGCTCGCATAGACCACCAGCAGCCCGTAGGCCAGCGCCAGCACGAAGGCCGAGCTGCGCGGGCGCCGCGGTGCCACGGCTGCTCAGAAGGGTTTGACCACGACCAGCACCACGGTCGCGGCGAACAGCAGCACGCTCGATTCATTGAACACGCGGTACCAGCGGTCGCTGCGCCGGTTCTCCAGCTGCTCGAAGCGTCGCAGCAGCCGGGCGCAGCCGGCGTGATAGGCCAGCGTCAGCAGCACCAGCGCCAGCTTCAGGTGCAGCCAGCCGCTGCCCGCGCCGATGCCCCAGCCCAGCCACAGCGCCAGGCCGAGCCCCAGCGCCGGCAGCGCCAGCAGCGTCGCGAAGCGCAGCAGCTTGCGCGCCATCAGCAGCAACCGCTCGCGCTCGGCATGGCTGTCGGCCGGCACCGTCGCCAGGTTCACGAACAGCCGCGGCAGGTAGAACAGGCCGGCGAACCAGGCCGCGACGAAGACGATGTGGAAAGCCTTGACCCACAGATAGCCGACACCCATCGGGGCATTATCGGCCGCAGCCCGGGGCGCCGAGGCCGCGCGCGCGGCCCAGACAAAGAGGCCCCGGCACGAGACCGGGGCCTGCAAAGCCTTATCGCTGTCAACACGCTAAGGCACCTGCTCAGGGAGGAAAAGCAGGGAACGACCGCCTTGCGGCTATCATTCATCGACCACTCTAGCAGGCGCTGCGCCATCCCTGGCACCGCAGTTTCCCTCGGTCCGGGCGCACCCGGCGCCGAGGCGGCCGCCGCAGCGCCAGGATGCCGCCGCCGTGCAGACACCCCCGCCCTTTCCCGCGAGCCGGCCGCGCCGGCTGCGCCGTGACGCCTTCACCCGCGACCTGGTGCGCGAGCACCGGCTGGCGCCGCAGGATCTGATCCTGCCGGTGTTCCTGCTCGACGGCCGCAACCAGACCCAGGACGTGGCGAGCATGCCGGGCGTGCAGCGGCGCAGCATCGACCGGCTGTTCGACACCGCCGAGCAATGCGTCGCCCTCGGCGTGCCCGTGATGGCGCTGTTCCCGGTGATCGAGCCCGCGCTGAAGACGCCCGACGGCCGCGAGGCGGCGAACCCCGACGGCCTGGTGCCGCGCGCACTGCGCGAACTGAAGGCGCGCTTTCCGCAGCTGGGGCTGCTGACCGACGTCGCGCTCGACCCCTACACCAGCCACGGCCAGGACGGGCTGCTCGACGACAGCGGCTACATCGTCAACGACACCACGGTGGCGGTGCTGACCGCGCAGGCGCTGGCGCAGGCCGAGGCCGGCGTGGACATCGTCGCACCGAGCGACATGATGGACGGGCGCATCGGCGCGATCCGCTCGGCGCTGGAAGCGCGCGGCGCGATCCACACGCGCATCATGGCGTACAGCGCCAAATACGCCAGCGCCTTCTACGGCCCGTTCCGCGACGCGGTGGGCTGGGCCGAGAACCTGGGCAAGAGCGACAAGAAGGTCTACCAGATGGACCCCGGCAACAGCGACGAGGCGCTGCGCGAGGTGGCGCTCGACCTGGCCGAGGGCGCCGACATGGTGATGGTCAAGCCCGGAATGCCGTACCTGGACATCGTGCGCCGGGTGAAAGAGGAGTTTCGCGTGCCGACCTTCGCCTACCAGGTCAGCGGCGAGTACGCGATGCTCGAGGCCGCCGCGGCCAACGGCTGGCTGGAGCGCGACGCGGTGATGATGGAAGCGCTGCTGGCCTTCAAGCGCGCCGGTGCCGACGGCGTGCTCAGCTATTTCGCGCTCGACGCGGCCCGGCTGCTGCGCGCGGCCTGATGCGAGTTCGCCATCAAGCGCCGACTCGCGAGCACCTGCTTGCGGCGCAATGCAACCGGTCGCAAGTTGCCCTCAGGAGAGGCCAAGGCCGGAAACCGCGCCAACACAGGGGGAACGGGCAAGAAAATCCCAACCGGATAAGGGTTGGGATTTCACATTATGGTGGAGCCGGCGGGAATTGAACCCGCGTCCGCAAGCCATCACCGGGCAGTTCTACATGCGTAGCTGGCTGATTTGGATCTCACGCCCCGGGTCGCGCAGCAGCACGCTACTCTGGATGCCAGTCACTTGATCTTGCGCCATGCCGAGTGACCCGGCGCAGCGCGCAGCCCATGTGTATGACCTCGCAGCCCTTGATCTTGCGACCTCAGACCCAGCCCATGGGCCAACTGTTGCGAGGCTCACCGGTTTTAAGCGGCGAGGGCGAAACGTTCGTCGTTCGCAGTTACTACGTTTCCAGTGGATTTACGAGCGAACTGGTGCTCGGCATGCCCTACGTCGATTCCGAACCCGCGTCGAAACCAGGTCGGCCCCAAGCTTCGAATTTTAGGCCATTCCCAGCCAAGTCAAGAGCGCATCGGGCTGCTCCAGCACTGCTTGTGCGCTCCAGTCGTGCGCGGACTCGCCCCGGCCCAGGTAGCCCCAGGCGGCGGCCAGCGTGCACATGCGCGCGCTGCGCCCGGCTTCGACATCGCGTCGATCGTCGCCAACATAGACGCAGTGCCGCACATCGGTTCCGAGCCGGTGCGCAGCCTCGAGCAGCGGGGCCGGATGCGGCTTCGCGTGCGCCGTGGTGTCCCCGCTGATCAACACCGCACAACGCGACATCAGCCCCAGCCCCTCGACCAACGGCACCGAGAATCGGGCGAGCTTGTTGGTCACGATGCCCCAGCGCAAGCCCCGCTGCTCCAGGGCGATCAGCACCGGCTGCATACGCTCGAACACCCGGGTCTCGCGCAGCAGACGCCGCTCGTACAGCGCCAGAAATTCGACCCGAAGCGCATCGAAGCGGGCATGTTGCGGGCCGATACCGAAGGCCGCATCGAGCATGCCGCGTGCGCCGCTGCCGACCAACGGACGCAGTTGGGCCAGCGCCAACGGCGCCAGGCCGTGCTGTTCGCGCAACTCGTTGGCGGCGCCGGCGAGGTCCGGCGCGCTGTCGACCAGCGTGCCATCCAGGTCGAACAGCACCGCAGCGATCGGGCAGGCACGGTCGGTTCCGCTCATGGGCGCAACCGGCAGGCCAGCAGGTAGTTCACGCTGCAGTCGTCGCTCAGGCTGAACCGGCGTGTCAATGGGTTGTATTCCATGCCCCGGGTGGTCGCCAGATCCAAGCCCGCGGCGCGGCACCAAGCGGCCAGTTCGCTGGGGCGGATGAAGCGGGCGTACTCGTGCGTCCCCTTCGGCAGCAGGCGCAACAGGTACTCGGCGCCGACGATGCCGAACAGGAAGCTCTTCGCGTTGCGGTTCAGCGTCGAGAAGAACACCCATCCGCCAGGGCGGACGAGTTCGGCGCAGGCGCGCACCACCGACGCTGGATCGGGCACGTGCTCGAGCATCTCCATGCAGGTCACGAGGTCGAATCGGTGCGGCGCCTCGGCGGCAAGCGTCTCCGCCGCGACCTCACGGTACTCGATGTTTTCCACACCGGATTCCATCGCATGCAAGCGCGCCACGCCGAGCGCCTTGGTGGCCAGATCGATGCCGGTGACATGCTCGGCACGACCCGCCATGGCCTCGCTGAGGATGCCGCCGCCGCAACCGATGTCGAGCACCCGCTTGCCAGCCAAGCCTGCCAAGGTATCGATCCACTCCAGCCGCAGCGGGTTCATGTCGTGCAGCGGCCTGAACTCGCTATTGCGGTCCCACCAACGGTGCGCGAGTTCGCCAAACTTGCTGAGTTCCTGCGGATCCACGTTGCTCATTGCCAAGCCTTTGCTTCGACCACGTCGGGCGATTGTGAGATGCCGGCGGCGAGCGCCAATGAAAAACCCCGCCGAAGCGGGGTTTGCCGTCGATAGGCCTGCGGCCCGTCGCGTCAGGGCGCGGCGCGGGTGCCGACCACTTCAATCTCGGTACGGCGGTTCTTCGCGCGACCTTCAGCCGTCTTGTTGCTGGCGATAGGCTGCTTGAAGGACTTGCCTTCGGTGTAGATGCGGTTCTTCTCGATGCCCTTGCTCACCAAGTAGTCCTTCACCGCGTTGGCGCGACGCTCGGACAGCTTCTGGTTGTAGGCCATGGTGCCGATGTTGTCGGTGTGGCCGACAGCGATGATCACCTCGAGGTTCAGACCCTTGGTCTTTGCCACCAGATCGTCAAGCTTGGCCTTGCCTTCGGGCTTGATCACGTACTTGTCGAAATCGAAGAAGGTGTCGGCAGCGTAGGTGACCTTCTGCGCAGCGGGCTTCGGCGCCGCGGCCACAGGCGCTGCGGGGGCCGCAGGGGCCGGTGCAGCGGCCGGGGTCGGGGGCGGCGGCGGCTTGGCAGCACCGTCACAGCCCGGATAGGCGGTGCCCGGCGTCCAGTTGGAATCGCGCCAGCAGTGCTCGTCGGTACCGTTCAGCCAAGGCGCGCCGTCGGTGGCGCGCCACTGGTTGTCGCCGTTGGCAGCGCGCCAATCCTGCTCGGTGGGCTTGGCAACGGGCTGCGCCGGCACGCCTTGCACCGACTGCGCCCTCAAGGCCATCGGCGCTGCCAGAGCAAGCGACGCAAACAGCACCGTCACCTTGTTAAGTTTCTTCATGGTTGTCCTCTCAAGGAAAGCCGCAGTTTCCTGCGATATGTCCACACTCAAATCGTAAGAATGGTCTCGAATCCCACTCGGGCGGCAGACCCGCCACCGACCGAGCCATTGTGCCATTGCGATGTCGGCTGAGCCGCATTTTGGCGCCTGCGCTGCCGCTTGCAGCGGCCAATGTTGCGCGTGTGCCACACAAGCACCCCCTTAGAATTGAAGCTTCCACTTGCGCGCAGCGCTGGCGCTGCACCGCGCAGCCAGCCCTGCCCACCCGTCGTCGCATGACCCAGTTTGCCAAGGAAACGCTGCCCATCAGCCTCGAGGAGGAGATGCGGCGGTCCTATCTCGACTATGCGATGAGCGTGATCGTCGGGCGCGCGCTGCCCGATGCGCGCGACGGCTTGAAGCCGGTGCACCGGCGCGTGCTGTTCGCGATGCACGAGCTGAACAACGACTGGAACCGGCCCTACAAGAAAAGCGCGCGCATCGTCGGCGATGTCATCGGCAAGTACCACCCGCACGGCGATACCGCGGTGTACGACACCATCGTGCGCATGGCGCAGGACTTCAGCCTGCGCCACATGCTGGTCGA
>SSSZ01000094.1 GCA_009469675.1 Azonexaceae bacterium
ATCGAAATATATGCGGGGGATCCTGGCGAGTGCAAACTACCCGATGCACACGAGTGTGCTGGAAGGGGTGAACAACAAGATCAAAGTGATAAAGCGTATGGCATATGGATTTAGGGACTCAGAATACTTTTTTCTGAAAATCAAGGCGGCCTTCCCCGGAAAGCCGCGATGAACCATAAAAAAGGCGGCGCCGGGCGCCGCCTTTTCCTGTCGTGGCGGGTTCAGTCCTCGAGGACGGCGGTGGTGTAGATTTCCTGCACGTCGTCGAGGCCTTCCAGGGCGTCGAGGAGTTTTTGCATCCGGGCGGCGTCGTCGCCGGCGAGTTCGGTTTCGCCCTCGGGCTTCATCGTGACCTCGGCGAATTCGGGCTTGAAGCCGGCGGCTTCGAGGGCGTCCTTGACGGCGACGAAGTCGGCGGGAGCGGTGACAACTTCGATGGAACCGTCGTCGTTGCTGTTGACGTCCTCGGCGCCGGCCTCGATGGCGGCGTCCATGAGGGCGGCCTCGTCGGTGCCGGGGGCGAAGAGCATCTGGCCGCAATGCTTGAACTGGAAGGCGACACAGCCGTCGGTACCCATATTGCCGCCGTACTTGGAAAAGGCGTGGCGCACTTCGGCCACGGTGCGGACCTTGTTGTCGGTCAGGCAGTCCACCATGATGGCGGCGCCGCCGATGCCGTAACCTTCGTAACGGACCTCGACGTAATCGACGCCTTCGAGCTCGCCGGTGCCCTTCTTGATGGCGGTGTCGATCTTGTCCTTGGGCATGTTGACGCCCTTGGCCTTGTCGACGGCCACCCGCAGCCGCGGGTTGAAGCCGACGTCGCCGCCACCCATCTTGGCGGCCACGGTGATTTCCTTGGCGATCTTGGAGAAGGCGGCGCCGCGCTTTTCGTCCTGACGGCCTTTACGGTGCTGGATATTGGCCCATTTGGAGTGTCCGGCCATGGTGAACCTCGTGTTCGAGCGCTTGCACCGCAGTTTTGGCAGGCTTCCTGCCCATCGCTTGCCGTGCAAATGGTTGATAATAGGGCGCGAATTCTAGCACAACGCCCAACACGCCTCCCTGGAGAACTCCCCATGGCCGACCCCCTTTACCTCGCCAAATCCGACGACGGCTATCCCGCCCTGCTGCCTGCCATGGCCAATCGCCACGGCCTCGTCACCGGCGCCACCGGCACCGGCAAGACGGTGACCCTGCAGTCCCTGGCCGAACGGCTTTCCTTCGCCGGGGTGCCGGTGTTCATGGCCGACGTGAAGGGCGACCTGTCGGGCATGGGTGCCGCCGGCACGCTGACCCCCAAGCTGGCGGCGCGGGTCAAGGAACTGGGCCTGGACGGCTTCGCTCCCTACGCCAACTCGGTGGCCTTCTGGGACGTCTTCGGCCAGAACGGCGTGCCGGTGCGGGCCACCCTTTCCGACATGGGGCCGCTGCTCCTGGCCCGGCTCCTCAACCTCAACGACACCCAGGCCGGCGTCCTGCAGCTGGTCTTCAAGATCGCCGACGATCAGGGCCTGCTGCTCCTCGACCTCAAGGATCTGCGGGCCATGGTTCAGCACGCGGGCGAGCACGCCAAGGAATTCACCAGCGAATACGGCAACATCGCCGCCGCCTCCGTCGGCGCCATCCAGCGCGGCCTTCTGACCCTGGAACAGCAAGGCGGCGACCTCTTCTTCGGCGAGCCGATGCTCGCTATTGCCGACCTCATGCAGGTCGATGCCAACGGCCGCGGCGTCATCAATATTCTTGCCGCCGAAAAGCTCGTCCTCTCGCCGGCCCTCTATTCGACCTTTCTCCTCTGGTTGCTTTCCGAACTCTTCGAACAACTGCCCGAAGCCGGCGACCTCGACAAACCCAAGCTCGTCTTTTTCTTCGACGAGGCCCACCTGCTCTTTTCCGACGCGCCGGCCGCCCTGGTGGACAAAGTCGAGCAGGTGGTGCGCCTCATCCGTTCCAAGGGTGTGGGGGTTTTTTTCGTGACCCAGAACCCCCTCGACGTGCCGGAAAAAATCCTCGGACAGCTCGGCAACCGGGTGCAGCATGCCCTGCGCGCCTTCACCCCGCGGGACCAGAAGGCGGTGCAGGCGGCCGCCGAGACCCTGCGCGCCAACCCCAAGTTCGACGCGGCGGCGGCCATCACCGAACTGGGCGTCGGCGAGGCCCTGGTCTCCTTCCTCGACGAAAAGGGACGGCCCAGCGTCGTCGAGCGGGGCTTCATCTTTCCGCCGGCTTCCCGTCTCGGGCCGCTCAGCGCTGACGAACGCCGCGCCGTCGTCGAGGCTTCGCCGCACCAGGCCACCTACGGCCAGGCGGTGGACCGGGAATCGGCCTATGAGGCCCTGAAGGGCAAGGCGGCCCAGCCCGCCCGCCCGGCCCCGGGGGCCATCCCCGCCCCGGCCGGCCCGGCCGGCCTGGGCCGCGGCGCCGGGCGTCCGGCTCCCGCCCCGGAAGCTCCCGGGCCGGCTCCGGCGCCGGAAGGCGATGCCGGCGGCGGCATCTTCGGCGGCCTGGGCGACATGTTTTCCGGGCGCGGCGGCAAGCGCGAAGGCGTCGTCGAGGCGGCGGCCAAGAGCGTCGTGCGCGGCATGGCCGGCACCATCGGCCGGGAAATCGGCAAACAGGTCTTGCGCGGCGTCTTGGGTTCCATTCTCGGCGGGAGGCGGTAAAATAAGCGTTTGCTAATCTTACGGAGCGCCCGATGAAACCCCTCGTTGCCCTGGCCGTCTGCACCTTCAGTTTTGCTGCCGCCGCGCAGGATCTGGCCGCCTTGACCGCGGATACCAAGCGTACCGTCCTGCCGGTGGTGCCCAAGGTGGTCAACGCCATGCAGGAGGCGGTGGCCGAGAAGGGCGTGGCCGAGGCCATTCCGGTTTGCAAGGAACAGGCTCCCCGGCTCATCCAGGAACTCAAGACCGCCACCGGCTGGTCGATCCGCCGGGTCAGCCAGAAGCTGCGCAACCCCGAGCGGGCCATGCCCGATACCTGGGAACAGACGGTCCTGGCTGAATTCGAGCAGCGGGCGGCGGCCGGAGAAAAGCCCGAAGCCCTGGAAAAAAGCGCCATCGTCGACGACGGCGGGCGGGCTACCTTACGCTACATGAAGGCCCTGCCCGTGGCCGACGTCTGCCTCAACTGCCACGGCCCCGCCGACAGCCTCGACCCGGGCGTGCGCGCCATGCTGCAGGCGACCTATCCCCGGGATCAGGCGGTGGGTTATGCCCGGGGCCAAATTCGCGGCGCCCTCACCGTCAAGCGCCCGCTGTGACTTCGCGGCGCCCTTTCGGCGGCACGGGGCGAGGGCAGGGAATGCCGACGCCGGGCGGTGCTGCCGCCAGGGTGCTCGAATCCGCCCGGGGCAAGCCCGGTGCCGCTAGGCCCCGGTCCGCCGCCCTGGGCGACGCCTGCCTGGCCACCGCCGGACTCTTCGCCGATCACCGGGAATCCTCGCCCGCCGGCGCCGAGCCGCCGGTTTCTGCCCGGTGAGGGGGGCGGGCGCGGTCTGGAAATGGGGGGCTGCGTTTTCTCGGGTTTCTGCCGACCGCCCGGGGGCGCCCTCGACGGCTTGGCATGGCCCGGGTCGACGCCGGGTACACCGCCAGCCCTGGTCAAACGGGCCGATCGATGGCGTAATGGGCGCATCCCCTAAACCCCGCCGACTCTGTGGACCGTTCCGCCAATCCCCATAACACCGCCCGCTTCGGCCTCATCCTGGCCCTCCTGGCGGCCCTGGGCTTTTCCCTCAAGGCGGTGTTCGTCAAACTGGCCTATCCCTACGGCGTCGATGCCATCACCCTGCTGGCGCTGCGCATGGGGTTCGCGCTGCCGGTCTTCCTCTGGGTCGGGCTGCATTCCCGGGGGTCGGGGGACGCCATCGGCCGGGGGGACTGGCTGCGCCTCGTCGTCCTCGGCTGCCTCGGCTACTATGGCGCCAGCATTCTCGATTTTCTCGGCCTGCAGTACATCTCGGCCGGGCTGGAGCGCCTCATCCTGTTCACCTACCCGACCCTGACCATCCTCATCGGCGTGTTCTTCCAGGGCAAGCCCTTTTCCCGCCGCGAGGGGGCGGCCCTGGTGCTTTGCTACGCCGGCATCGGCTTCGCCTTCGCCCACGACCTTGCCCAGGGCGACGCCCGGGCGGTGTGGGTCGGCGGCGCCCTGGTCTTTGCTTCGAGTATCTCCTACGCCCTCTATCTGGCGGGCAGCGCGGCGATGATCGGCCGCCTCGGGGCGCTGCGCTTTTCCGCCCTGGCCATGCTCGTTTCGTCGGCGGTGACGCTGGCCCATTTCGCCGCCACCCACCCCTTTTCCGCCTTCGTCCAGCCGCTGCCGGTGTACGGCTGGGGGGCGGTCATGGCGATCTTCGCCACAGTGGTGCCGGTCTTCGCCCAGTCGGCGGCGATCCGCCGCATCGGCGCCGGCCGTTCGGCCCTGATCGGCATGGTCGGCCCGCTCCTTACCATCGGCTTCGGCTGGTGGCTCCTCGGCGAAGGGGTGTCGCCGGCCCAACTGCTCGGAGCCGCCCTGGTGGTGGCGGGCATTTTTTTAGTGAGTCGCCGATGACTTATCAGGAAATCCTTACCGTGGTCAGCCGGGGCCGCGGCAGCCACAACATCACCGCCGAGCTGCGGGCCGTCCTCGCCCGCGCCGGCATCGCCACCGGGCTGGCCCACCTCTTCGTGCGTCACACGAGCTGCTCCCTGCTTCTGACCGAAAATGCCGATCCCGACGTGCGGCGCGACCTGGAAACGATTTTCTCCCGCCTCGCCCCCGACGGCGACCCGGCCTACCGCCACGACCTGGAAGGCGACGACGACATGGCCGCCCACGCCCGTTCCGTCCTCGCCGGCAGCGACCTGACCGTGCCGATGGCGGGCGGCGAACTGCTGCTCGGCACCTGGCAGGGCGTCTTCCTCTGGGAGCATCGAAGCCGTTCCCACCGCCGGGAAGTCGTCGTTACCATCCTGGGTTAACGGGTTAAAATCCGGGCCATGATCGGAATCCTCCTCATCACCCACGGCAGCTACGGCGAGGCCCTGGTCCAGAACGCCTGCCACGTGCTCAACAAGCGGCCGCCGCTGGTCAACCAGCTCGGCGTTTCCGCCCAGGACGATCCCCTCGATCTGCTCCCCCTGGCCCGCCAGATGGTCAGGCTCGTCGACGGCGGCGGCGGGGTCTTGCTGCTCACCGACATCTATGGTGCTTCGCCCGCCAACCTCACCATGAAGCTCCTCGAACCGGGGCGGGTGGAAGGCCTGGCCGGGGTCAACCTGCCCATGCTCATGCGCGCCATCACCTACCGCGAAAAGGGCATGGAAACCCTGATTACCTGGGCGGTGGGCGGCGCCCGGGACGGCGTGCTCAACCTCTTGAAAGACGTCTGATGCTGTCTACCGAAACCGAGATCATCAACAAGCTGGGGCTGCACGCCCGCGCATCCGCCAAACTCACCCAGCTGGCCGGCAAGTACAAGTGCGAGGTCTGGATGGCCAAGGGGCCGCGCCGGGTCAACGCCAAGAGCATCATGGGGGTCATGATGCTGGCGGCGGGCAAGGGGTCCAAGGTGATGGTCGAGACCGACGGAGTAGACGAAAAGGACGCCATGGACGCCCTCCTGGCCCTCATCGCCGATTACTTCGGCGAAGGCGAGTGAGTGTGCGCTTGCTCTCCTGCCTTGGCTTGATCCGACGATGAGTTTCATCCTCCATGGTCTGGGCGTTTCCGGCGGCATCGCCATCGGGCGGGCTCTGCTCATGTCCCATGCGACCCTGGAGGTGTCCCACCTGACCATTGCGCCGCGCATGGTGGACAAGGAGATCGACCGCTTCGAGCGGGCCATCGCCGCGGTCAAGGCCGAACTCGCCACGATGAAGGAGGCCACCGAACACGCCCCCGCCGAACTCGCCGCCTTCATCGACCTGCACGCCATGTTCCTTGACGATCCGGAACTGGTCGACGTGCCCAAGCAACTTATCCGCGAGCGCCGCTGCAACGCCGAATGGGCGCTGGTGCAGCAGATGGAGCATCTGGTCGAGCAGTTCGAGCAGTTCGACGACACCTATCTCAAGGAACGCAAGTTCGACGTGGTCCAGGTCGTCGAGCGGGTGGTCAAGGAATTGATGGGCCACCCCGGGCGCAACCTCCTGCGCACCGCCAAGGGGGTCAAGGAAGAAAACCTGGTGGTGGTCGCCCACGACCTGTCGCCGGCCGACGTCATCGCCTTCAAGGAACACCGCTTCGCCGCCTTCATCACCGATGTCGGCGGCGCCACTTCGCACACCGCCATCCTCGCCCGCAGCATGGCGATTCCCGCCTCGGTCGGCCTGGAAAACGCCCGGGCGGTGATCCGCGACGGCGAGCAGCTCATTATCGACGGCACCCGCGGCGTGGTGATCGTCAACCCCGATATCCGCATCCTCGAGGAATACCAGCTCCGCAAGAATCAGCTCGAACTCGAGCGGAGCAAGCTCAAGCGGCTCAAGTCGGCCAAGTCCCAGACCATCGACGGCACCGAAGTCCAGCTCCAAGCCAACATCGAACTCCCGGGCGACGTGCCCGAATCCCTGGAACTGGGCGCCGAGGGCATCGGCCTTTTCCGCACCGAATTCCTCTTCCTCGGGCGCGGCGACATGCCCGACGAGGACGAGCAGTTCGAAGCCTACCGGAAGGTCGTCAAGGGCATGGCCGGCCGGCCGGTCACCATCCGCACCTTCGACCTGGGCGGCGACAAGGCCATCGACGAGAACCGCACCCAGACCAATCCGGCCTTGGGCCGGCGGGCCATCCGCCTCTCCCTGGCCGAACCGAAGATGTTCCAGACGCAGCTGCGGGCCATCCTGCGCGCCTCGAAATACGGGCCGGTCAAGCTGCTCATCCCCATGCTCGCCCACGCTCACGAGATTGACCAGACCCTGGCCGCCCTGGAACAGGCCAAATCGAGCCTGCGCGGCGAGAAGGTCAGTTTCGACGAAAAAATCGAAGTCGGCGGCATGATCGAGATTCCCGCCGCCGCCCTGGCGGTCGGCATGTTCATGCGGCGCCTCGACTTTCTCTCCATCGGCACCAACGACCTCATCCAGTACACCCTGGCCATCGACCGCATGGACGAACAGGTGGCGAGTCTCTACGATCCGCTGCACCCGGCGGTGCTCATGCTCATCGCCCACACCATCGCCAGCGCCGAGAAGATCGACGTTCCCGTGTCGGTGTGCGGGGAACTCGCCGGCGACCCCGAACTCACCCGGTTGCTGCTGGGCATGGGGCTGCGCATCTTCTCCATGCACCCGACGCAAATCCTCGAAGTGAAGAGCCGGGTGCTCAAGACCGACCTCACCGAGGTCGCCCCCGCCGTGCGCAAGATGCTGCGCCTGGACGAACCCGCCAAGCTGCGCGAAGCCCTGGACAAGCTCAACGCCTGACCGCCCGGCGGCGGGCCGGCGCGGTGGTCAGGGCCGGGGGGTTACCGCTTGCAGCAATTGGCGGACCCTGGCCTCGTCGAGACCCCCCGAGAGCGCCGTTTTGCCGCCCCGACCGTCGAAAACCAGGGTCCGCGGCAATTCACCCTGCCAGGTCGGGTCAAGGGCGTAGGCCAGCGCCTCCGGGGCGTCGGCCCCGTAGGCATAGCGGGCGCCCCGGACGCCATGGCCGTCGAGGATGGCGGCCGATGCCGGCAGTTCGGCCTCGGCCGCGACGGTGATGACCTTGAGGGGTTTGGCGCGCCGCGACAACGCGCCCAGCAGCTTGAGGTTTTTCTTGCAATAGACGCATTCCGTGGACCACAGGGCGACGACGGTGGGTTCCCGGTGGCTGGCCGGGTCGCCCAGGCGGCGTGCGGTGTCGCGGTCGAGGGCGGTGAAGCCGGCGGCGTCGGCAGCGCAGGCGGCGGCCGCGAGGGCGGCGGCGAGGCAGAAAGTCTTCATGGCAGCGGATGCAGGCGTAAACCTTCCCGGGCGGTGCGCCAGAAGACAAAAAGGCGGTCGCCCCGGGCCAGGACTCGGGGTTGGTCGGAAGCCCCCTCGGTGGCGCCGACCTCGTGGGGGCTGAAGCTCCGGCCGCCGTCGGCGGAAAGCAGGGCCGAGAGACGGGTTTTCTCCCCGTCGAATTCCTTCCACACGATGGCCAGGCGCTGGCCCGCCACGTTGAGGTCGGCGTGGGCGGCCCGCGGCCCGCCCACGGTCCGTTGGCCATCGACGCGGATGGCGTTGCCGACGCGCTGCAGCCGGCCGTAATAGACGTGGCCGACCCCGTCCTTCTGGTTGAACCACACGGCGTGGCGGGTGCCGCCTTCGTCGACCGCGAGGGATGGCCCGTGGTGCGGGCAGGCATCGACCTTCCAGCCTTCGAAAGTAGCCCGCTGGACGGCCTCCGGCGTGCCGTCCGGCGTGAGGCGCGCCAAGGCGTGGTCGCGTTCGTTGGGGGCGAAGACGTGGCGCCAGAAGACCAGAGGGGCGCCGTCGGCGTCGTGGCTGACGGCAGTGCGGCAGCATTCGCAGGAATGGTCGGCAAGCTTGGTCTCGCGACCGAAGCTGCGCCCGTGATCG
>SSSZ01000095.1 GCA_009469675.1 Azonexaceae bacterium
CCCGGCTTGTCGGGTATGCCCAGGATGGTGAGCTTGGCTTCGTCGCGGTTGAAGGCGATGCCGGAGATGATCGGTTGTTCCATTTGCTTGTCTTCCTCAACAGTGATCAGGGTGCCTTCGCCTTCGTCCTGGAAGCTGGAGAGCACGCGCAGTTTGACTTTGTACTTGCCGGCGAATTCGACGGAGCGGATCTGCAGCACCTTGGAGCCGAGGCTGGCCATTTCCAGCATTTCCTCGAAGGTGATGGCGTCGAGCTTCTTGGCTTCGGGGACGACGCGGGGGTCGGTGGTGTAGACGCCGTCCACGTCGGTGTAGATCTGGCACTCGTCGGCTGTGAGCGCCGCCGCCAGGGCGACGCCGGAGGTATCCGAGCCGCCGCGGCCGAGGGTGGTGATATTGCCGTCGGCGTCGACCCCCTGGAAACCCGCCACGACCACCACGTTGCCGGCGTCGAGGTCGCGCCGCATGTTGGCTTCGTCGATGGAAAGGATGCGGGCCTTGGTGAAAGTGCTGTCGGTCAGCACCTTGACCTGGCCGCCAGTGTAGCTCTTGGCCTGGCAGCCGATGTCCTTGAGGGCCATGGCCAGAAGGCCGATGGTGACCTGCTCGCCGGTGGACATCACCATATCGAGTTCGCGGGGGTCGGGGTTGGCCTGCACTTCCTTGGCCAGGGCGATGAGTTTGTTGGTTTCGCCGCTCATGGCGGAAACCACTACGACGACCTGATGGCCTTGGGCCTGGAACTTGGCAATGCGCCTGGCGACGTTCTTGATGCGCTCGGGGTTGCCCACCGAGGTGCCGCCGTACTTTTGAACAATCAACGCCATGAATGTGTCCGGATTAACAGAGGAAAGGGCTGGATTTTACCCCAGCCCCGCAAGTTTTTTAAGCGCGGCGCGGCCTAAAGATCGGCCAGCGCCCGCAGGTGGGCGCCGACGCTACGGGCCAGGGATGACATGACGTAGCCGCCTTCGAGCATGGAGACGATGCGCCGGTCGCTGTGGTCGGCGGCGATCTTCTTGAGCTGCTCGGTGCACCAGACGTAATCCTTCTCGAGGAACTTGAGGCCCCCCATGTCGTCTTCGTAGTGGGCGTCGAAGCCGGCCGAGATGAAGATCATCTGGGGCTTGAATTCGCTCAGGCGGGGCAGCCAGACATCCTGGACGGCGCCGCGGAATTCCTCGCCGCCGGAGCCGGCGGGAAGCGGCACGTTGACCATGTTGGCGGCGGGTTTGTCGGCGCCGCTGTAGGGGTAGAAGGGGTGCTGGAAGATGCTGCACATCAGCACCTGCTCGTCGCCGGCGAAACAATCCTCGGTGCCGTTGCCGTGGTGCACGTCGAAATCGATGATCGCCACCCGTTCGAGGCCGTGGGCCTTGAGGGCATGGCGGGCGGCAACGCCGATGTTGTTGAAGAAGCAGAAGCCCATGGCGTTGGCCCGTTCGGCGTGGTGGCCGGGGGGGCGGATGGCGCAGAAGGCATTCTCGATCTCGCCCTGCATCAGGAGATCGACGGCCAGCACGCCGGCTCCGGCGGAACGGAGCGCCGCCTGCCAGGTGTGGGGATTCATCGCTGTGTCCGGGTCAAGGTGGACGATGCCGGATTCGGGCGAAGCCCGCTTCAGGCGTTCGAGATGGACCGCCGGATGGACGCGGAGCAACTGCTCGAAGGTGGCCAGCGGGGCGTCGTAATAGGTGAAGTAGGCGTCTATGCCCTGGGCGATCAGGTGATCGTTGATAGCGGTGAGGCGCTGGGGGCATTCCGGGTGATGCGAACCCATGTCGTGCAGCAGGCAGTCGCGATGGGTGATGAAGGCTGTCGTCACTTTTCTCTCTCTTTTCAGCGGCACCATCTGGCGGGGCTCGCATTTATGCCATTATTGATCCAATTGCCGGGCGGCTTCAAGCATTAGCTTCCGCTCAAAGACCGGCTCCGGGGAATTGTCGCGAGCGCACCCGGCTCAGGGCAGGCGCCGGCCCTCCCGGGTGACGACGCTTTTGTGGCTGTAGTCGGCGGCCGCCGGGCGGGTCATGGTGCCCCGGGCGAGCAGGTATTCGACGAAGGTCTGGGTGTAGTGCAGATAGGTGTTGACGCTGCCGCCGGCCTTGCCGATCGCCGCCAGGATGCCGTAGCCGTCACCCCCTTGGGCCAGGTAGTCGCTGGTCACCACGGTGTAGGTCCGCGTCTTGTCCAGGGCCTGCCATTGACCGCCGGCCTTGGTCTTGACTTCGATATTGGCGAAACGGCTGCCCCGCGGTCTGGACAGGTCGAGATCCCAGCGCAGGCCGGCGGCGTAGGGGTGGGAACCGTCGGAGCCGCCGCGGTCCAGGTGGTTGGCCACGGCGTCTTCGAGCACCTCGACGATCTGGCTGCCGGTGAGGGGAATTTCAATGAGGACGTTGCTAAAGGGCAGGACGGTGTAGGCGGTGTTGTAGGTGACCTCCCCCTGGGGCAGGGGGGTGCGGATGCCGCCGCCGTTCTGGAGCGCGATGTCGGCCAGCTTGCTGGCCTGGCGATAGGCTTCCGCCACGGCCTGGGCGATGTCGCTGCCCCGGGCCAGGGTGTTGGCCGCCTCGCAGCCGGCCAGGCCGGCGCTGCGGTTGGTCGCTTCCCCCGGCACCCGCACCAGGCAGAGCGGCGCTTCGGCGGTGCCGATGAGTTGGCGCTTCATGTCCTCCAGGCGGCCGGCGTAGCGTGCCAGCTCGGCCTGGGCGGCCGGGTCGGGGGCGACCAGCCGG
The DNA here is from genome assembly GCA_009469675.1 of Azonexaceae bacterium. Lineage (GTDB taxonomy): Bacteria > Pseudomonadota > Gammaproteobacteria > Burkholderiales > Rhodocyclaceae > SSSZ01. Next base: position 2,739 of record SSSZ01000095.1, read on the forward strand.
ACATTGCCCAGGGCGTTGATGCGCTCCCGGAGTTTGCCGCGGGTGGCTTCGTCCACCGGGACAAAATCGCCGTAGGCCTCGCGCTGGCGGAAATCCTCGCCGATCGGCAGGACGGCGTCGCCGACGCAGCGGGCCACGGCGCCCCGGCTGTCGAAGCGCACTTTCATGAGGCCGAAGGCCTTGCCGTATTCCCAGGCCTGGCCGATGCAGACGGGGTCGCCGTCGCGGTTCCTGACGACGGTGGGGTAGGGGCCGGCGGCCGCGATCCCGACCTTGGAAAAATCACCCAGCAGGGTATGGGAGTCGGCGCCGATGATGACGTCCACGTCCGACAGTCGGGCCGCCATGGCCTTGTCGGCTTCGTAGCCCTGGTGGGTGACGAGGACGATGTGACGGATGCCCTTGGCCTTGAGTTCATCGATCACCCGTTGCGCCGTGGCGGTTTCGTCGTCGAAACGGGTGGTCGGCAGGGGGCGGGAGGAATTGACTGTCTTGCCCCGGACTTCGATGCCGACGATGCCGATGGTCACGTCGCCGATGGTTTTCAGGACGTAGGGCCGCAGGTAGTCGGTGGTGGATCGGGGGGCCAGGGGGGTGCCGATGGCCGGGGTGACGTTGGCGGCCAGCACCGGGGTCTGGCACGGGCCGGCGCGGAGGTGGTCGAGGAATTTCCTGAGGCCGGCGTCGCCCTCGTCGAATTCGTGGTTGCCCAGTTCGAAGACGTCGAAGCACACGGTGTTCATCAGGGCGGCATCGGCTTCGCCGGTATAGAGCGTGTGGTAGAGGGTGCCGGTCATGGCGTCGCCGGCGTGCACCTTGATGAGGTTGGGCAGGCGGCTGTTGGCCTTGAACAGGGCGGTGAGGCGCGGGAAACCGCCGGCCTCGACGCGGGTCGGAACGCCGTCGATGGCGAGTTCGAAATTGGCGTGGGGTTCGAGGTTGGAATGGTGGTCGTTGATGTGGGCGATGTTGATCTCGACCGGGGTAAAACTATCCGGCGTCTTGCTCGGCTGGGTCTGGCAGGCGGCCAGGGCGAAGGCCAGTCCGGCCAGGGCGGCGGCAGGAAGAGGCGCGGCGGGGATGAGGTTCATGACGGTTCCGGGCAGGGCGCGACGGCCTTGAGCGAGGCGGTTTTTTGGGAAAACGGAAGCATAAACGCTGGCGGGGGTTTTCCGGAAATAATCGAGACAATTTGGGTCGGGAGGCGCTTTTCGGCTATCATTCGGCTTTCCCGCAGCCTGTCTTTCCATGACCAAATTCGTCTTCGTCACAGGCGGTGTCGTGTCCTCATTGGGCAAAGGCATCGCCGCCGCGTCGCTGGGGGCCATTCTGGAATCCCGCGGCATCAAAGTCACCCACCTCAAGCTCGACCCCTACATCAACGTCGACCCCGGCACGATGAGTCCTTTCCAGCATGGCTAGGTTTTCGTCACCGAGCACGGCGCCGAGACCCTCCTCGATCTCGGCCACTACGAGCGCTTCACCAGTGCAAAGATGGGCAAGCGCAACAACTTCACGACCGGCCAGATTTACGAC
>SSSZ01000096.1 GCA_009469675.1 Azonexaceae bacterium
AATGAAGCGCGTCCCGGACGGCACGCCCAGGTCAAGCCGCGAGATTGTAGTGAATACGCTAGGCGTACCCGCGTTGTAGCGGTCTACGTCCGAGCCGTCGCCAACCGTGATAACGGCCGACGTGTCCCCGGTGAACCCGGTTACGTCATAAACGTGCGTATTCGTTACAAAGAATCCCGCCGGTAACTCGAATTGCACCTGATACGTGCCCGCCGTCGAGCCGCCGTCAGTGAACTGGCTGTACAGAATGCCGGTTTCTTCGTAGTATTCAAGCGCAACGACACGCGCCGGAACTGTTTTTACACTCATGGCACGCTCCTAAAGGATGTAGGCAATCTTGACATTGACGGCCCCGGCAGTGACGTTGGTAAAGTCCGACGCGCTGGTAACAGTCAGAGTAGGATAAACGGCCGCGGCATGTCCAAGCGTGCCCGACGGCGCGCCGGCGCTTACGGCGCTGGCCGTGGTAAAGACCGACGGCGTGCCGGTGTTGTAACGGTCAACGTCGCTACCGTCGCCAACGGTCATGACCGCTGATGTATCGCCGGTGAACCCGGTGATTTGCGTGTAGGTCGTGCCCAGGACGTGCGCGCCAACGGGGATAGCGGTTTTGAGTACGTATGTCCCCGACGTGCTACCGCCATCGGTGAATTGCGCGCGGGTGACGTATTCCTCGATATATCCGACCGGGTTGTCCAGTTTGGCATTTAGCAATTTGCCCATTGTTCATACTCCAAAAGGGGCGGGGTAGCCCGCCCCTTGCTAGGCCGGATTAGACGGTCAGGTTGTAGCTAATGGCCGCGGCATCGTCGGACGCGCTGTAGATAAGCCCCGCGCGCATAAGCGCTACGATTTCGGTCGAATCGGCCGCCGGAATGCGCGTGGTCTCCATTGTCATGCGCCGACGCCAACCGAAGCGCCAACGATCCCAGCGAACGGCCACGATCTGGCCTTTCGTGTTGTTGCCGGCCGTATCCGCGTCCACCTTGCCGGCCGTATTGCTCTTGCCGTTGCCGCCCTTCGCAATCTGGCCCGACACATAAACGGGATAGCCCCAGATGCTAGACAGTTGGCCGCGCTCCAGCGTCGCCCCGCCAAACACGTCACGCGTCTTGACCTCGGCCAGTTCCAGTGCCTTCCAGTGCGTATGTCGGTCGATGATGAACGCCACACGCTGTTGATCCAGCGCGGCCAGCCCGCCAACGCCCATCAACTTCAGCGTTTCCAAGAAGTCCGCAACGTCAAGCGCCCCACCGTCGCGGCTATTGGCGGTCAGAGTGACGAGCGGAACCTTGCGGAACCCGTTGAACAGGAGATAGGCCTCTGTGCCGGCCGGGGTCGTGTCAATGGCGTTAATGTTCGTCGCGTTGGCCGTCTCGGTATCGCCGTCGATAATCGCGTGTTCCAGATACTCGGCCGCGCTAACGGCCAACTGTTGCCGCAATTGCGCCGCGTAGGGCAGGAAAGAATCTTCCTCAAGCTCGCCCGTCCACAGCACGCGCGCGCCCATCTTCGAGAGCGTCATGGTCTGCGTAGCCGTGCCCATCTGCGAGGCGGTTACGGTGTTCGTCGGGATGCCGCCGGGGTTGGCCGACAGACTGGCCGCCTGCGCGACCTTGTACCAAGTCGGGTCGGTCGATTCGAGCGGGATAACCAGCGATTCCGCGCCGGCCGGAAACTCGAATTGCGGCAACCGGTCAAGCACGAATGTCGCCTGACGAATCTTTTCCCACAGCGCGCCGGAGTAGGCCACACCCGCCCATTCGTCGCCGTAGCTGGCGAGAGTGGACTGCGCAATTTCGTTCGCCTTGACGCCGCTGGCCTTCATAGCGTGTGCGGCGGCCCGCAGTCCTTCCGACTTGCGCGCTTCTTCGGATTCCAGGCGCATTGCCAGCGCCTTGTACGCGTTAGCCGTAGCCTTGCGGCCGGTACGCCCACGGTCGGCACTGTCGAGGACACCGATACCCCAGGCCAGGTCGCCGGTTTCGATATTGTCATAGCGCCAATGCGCCGTATCGGTGATAACGTTCGGAACCGCGTAGCCGGGGTCATTGACCGGCCGCGCCGCGTCTTGCGCTTTCACCGCTTCCACGTCTCGCTTCATTTCGGCAACCGCGCCCGTCAACGCCTTGATCGCGTCAAGCAGGGCGGGGTCGGCCGTCGGAGCCTGATTCGTGACGACCTGCTCCTCGGTCTTGCTAGCTTCCATTTTCATACCCCCAGAGGTTTGATTAGTGACAACCGCCGCCGCTTCTTCACCCGCGCCGCCGCTTTCCTCTGCGGCCTCCGGTAGCAGGTCTCTAAGTTGCGAAAGCAGGTCATCCAGGCTCTTGATTTCTTTCACGCCAAGCGTGCGCGGCTCGGCCGGCGT
>SSSZ01000097.1 GCA_009469675.1 Azonexaceae bacterium
ACACGCCATGAGCCTCGAAGCTGCGAGAGAACTACGGCGGAGGATCGAGGCGTCTGCCGCAGCGGCGCAGGTGACGCTCGCACCGCTGCTCGCTGCTGAGTCGCTGTCTGATGAGCAGGTGGCGGCGGTGACGGCTGCGTTCCCGGCGTGGTCGGGTGACGGCGTGAAGGTCAGCGTTGGGGACCTGCGGTCCGATGAGGGTGTGCTGTTCCGGTGTGTGCAGGCGCATACCACGCAGGCTGATTGGACACCCGCGAAGACCCCGGCGTTGTGGACGCCGGTGCGTAAGACGGCGGGGCAGGCACCGGACGAGTGGGTCCAGCCGCAGGGGAGCTCGGACGCCTACAAGAAGGGTGACCGGGTGACGTTCCAGGGTGCCGTGTGGGAGTCGGTGATCGACGCGAACGTGTGGTCACCGACGGGCTACCCGGCCGGATGGAAGGCGGTCTAGGCATGGCAAGCAGAACCATCAACATTCCGGCAACGACGAACCTCGACGCCGACGAACTGACCTCGGGCACGGTCCCCACGGCACGCCTCGGCACCGGCTGGCATCACATCGCGGTCCGAGCGTCGGGGTCATCACCGACGAGCTACTCGATCTTCGTGGACGGGACGGAGATCGCGTCGACAACTTCGTCTCAGTCGCGAGCGAACTCCGGCAACGATCTGCACCTGGGTCGCCGCACCGCTTCATCCGGTCAGCGTGGTCGCAGCGGGCGTTACGCCGGACTGTACCTCTGCCCGTCTGCGTTGTCTGACGCGCGGATTGCCGCTCACGCGACTGCTGGGCTGGCCTGAGCAATGGCGATCGCCGTCACCCGACACAACAAGATTGCGCCACGTTGGCCGACCAACGTCGCCGTGGTTGGTGACCGCTGGCTGGTTTCTCCCGACCTGACCGGCTACAGCCCACCCTCGGGCAACGTGACCCTCGGCGCAATCGCGGTGCTCGACACCTCGACGAAGAGCGAAACCGAATACTGGTCGTCGTCCATCGGGAACCTGAACCGGATCATCCCCGAGGGGATCGGCTCCAAGGCGTGGGGCGTGTGGCAGGCGAGCATGTCTGTGTCTGCCCGGAGACTGTGGTGGATTCAGCCGTCGACCGGCGCATCGGACGACATCGGGGTCCCGTCGAACGGCACCTACACGCAACCGCTCCTCGTCGGCGGGGAGATCTGGCTCATCTCGCGCACGCCGGGAGCGTCAGCGATCGAACGATTCGACCTCTCATCAGAGTCGTACCTGTCGACCTACTCGGGGCTGCCCGACATTCAGTCGGCGGCATGGGACGGTGGCAGCTACGTCTATGTGCATCACCAGTCGAGCAACATCACGAGGATCACCGTCAGCTCGGGGGCACACACGTCCATCTCCGGCTCTTGGACGAATACGTCCCTTGGCGGAACATCACCGCTGTGGCACGACGGCCGCATGTGGAGCTTCCTCGGCGGGTACTGGAAGGTGTTTGATCCGTCCGTGCCGGACTTGACGACAACCGGGCCGGGCGTGGGCTCGTACACCTACCAGCCTGCCCTCGGTGCTGATGGTGACATCCATGCCGTCAGCGAGGTCGCCGGGGTCCCCCACATCTGCTCGATCCGCCCGTCTGACATGTCGTATCGTTCCGACACGCTGTCGACCTCGACGGCAAGGACCACCACTGTCGTGGCCGCGAACGGGATGCTCTGGTCGCCCGCACGGGAACCGTTGATCAGGTGAGCTTCTCGGCTGTTTCCCCCGTCGAGAAGGGTGGGTCGTGGTTGGAGGTGGACCCCGAGTACACGCCGGGGTTGCAGAGCTTTCCGCCCATCTCCCCCGTCGAGAATGGCGGGTCGTGGTTGGAGTTCGAGGTGCCACCCCGCCATCGTCCCCGCACGTCGGTCGGCATCCTCGTCGCCCGCGCCCGTTCGTCGTCCTGACAGGCACACCCGACAGAGAGGATGGAGCCAATGGCCCACCACCTGCATCTGCCGCGTCACCGGGTCGCCCCGTGGGTCCGGTGGATCACCGCCGCGAC
>SSSZ01000098.1 GCA_009469675.1 Azonexaceae bacterium
GTAAGGGTGGCATATGTTTAACAAGAAACAAGCGCGTCTGCGCCGTGCCCGCAAAACCCGGGCCAAAATCGCCGAGCTCAAGGCTGTGCGCTTGTGCGTTAATCGCACCAACCTGCACATCTACGCCCAGATCATTTCGCCCTGCGGCGGCAAGGTTCTGGCGTCGGCTTCCACGCTGGACAAGGACGTTCGCAAGGACGTGCCGAACGGCGGTAACAAGGCTGCTGCCACGACGGTTGGCAAGCTCATCGCCGAGCGCGCCAAGGCCGCCGGCATTGAGCAGGTGGCTTTCGATCGCTCCGGTCTCCAGTATCACGGCCGTGTTCAGGCGCTGGCGGAAGCTGCGCGTGAAGCCGGTCTGAAGTTCTGATCGCCGGCGAAAGGACGAGGTTAGAAAATGGCTAAACCCGAAAGAAACAAGAAGCCCCAGCAGGCTGAAGAGCGCGACGACGGCATGCGCGAAAAGATGGTCTCGGTCAACCGCGTCACCAAGGTGGTGAAGGGCGGCCGGATCCTCGGTTTCGCGGCCCTGACCGTGGTCGGCGACGGCGATGGCGGCATCGGCATGGGCAAGGGCAAGTCCCGCGAAGTGCCGGTGGCGGTCCAGAAGGCGATGGAAGAAGCCCGTCGCAAGCTGGCCAAGGTCAACCTGAAGAACGGTACCGTGCATCACACCGTGATGGGCCGCCATGGCGCCACCACCGTGATGATCCAGCCGGCTCCCGACGGTACCGGCATCATCGCCGGCGGCGCCATGCGCGCCGTCTTCGAAGTGGTCGGCGTCACCAACGTGGTGGCCAAGGCCCACGGTTCGACCAATCCCTACAACATCGTGCGCGCCACCATCGACGGTCTGTCGAAGGTGAACACGCCGGCCGAGATTGCCGCCAAGCGGGGCAAGTCGGTTGACCAGATTCTGGGGTAAGTCATGAGTGACAAGAAAATCAAGGTGAAGCTCGTCAAGAGCATCATCGGCACCAAACAGGACCACCGCGCCACCGTGCGCGGCCTGGGGCTGCGCAAGCTCAACAGCACTTCCGAGCTGGTCGATACCCCGGCGGTCCGCGGCATGATCCACAAGGTTCAATACCTGGTGAAGGTTGAGGGCTAAGCGATGCGTCTGAATACTATCAAGCCCGCCGAGGGCTCCAAGCACGCCGCCAAGCGCGTCGGTCGCGGTATCGGTTCCGGCCTGGGCAAGACCGCCGGGCGCGGCCACAAGGGCCAGAAGTCCCGGTCCGGCGGCTTCCACAAGGTCGGCTTTGAAGGCGGCCAGATGCCTCTGCAGCGTCGCCTGCCGAAGCGCGGCTTCAACTCGCTGACCCGGGCCCGCAACTACGAGGTGCGGCTGTCTGATCTGGAGCGCCTGCCGGTCGACGAAATTGACCTGCTCGCCCTGCAGGTGGCCGGCGTGGTTCCCGCCGATGCCCTGTCGGCCAAGGTCATCCTCTCCGGCAAGCTGAGCCGCAAGGTCCAGCTGAAGGGCGTCGGCGCCACCAAGGGCGCCAAGGCGGCCATCGAGGCAGCCGGCGGATCGATCGCCGAGTAAGACAGAGAAAGAGGACAGGACTTTGGCAGCAAATCCCAATACCGTTGGCAAGGGCGGCAAGTTCGGCGATCTCAAGCGCCGGCTGTGGTTCTTGCTGGGCGCCCTGATCGTTTATCGCATCGGCGCCCATATTCCGGTTCCGGGCATCGACCCCAAGGTTCTTTCCGATCTTTTCAATTCGCAGCAGGGCGGCATCCTCGGCATGTTCAACATGTTTTCCGGGGGCGCTCTGTCGCGGTTCACCATCTTCGCCCTGGGGATCATGCCGTACATTTCGGCTTCGATCATCATGCAGTTGATGAGCGTCGCCAGCCCCCAGCTGGAAGCGCTGAAGAAGGAAGGCGAAGCGGGACGCCGCAAGATCACTCAGTACACTCGCTACGGCACCGTCGCCCTGGCGTTGTTCCAGGGCGTGGGCATCGCCATCGCGCTGGAGGCCCAGCCTGGCCTGGTCGCCGACCCCGGCTTCATGTTCCGCCTGACCACCGTGACCACCCTGGTCACCGGCACCATGTTCCTCATGTGGCTGGGCGAGCAGGTCACCGAACGGGGTCTCGGCAACGGCATCTCGATCATCATCTTCGCCGGTATCGCTGCCGGCCTGCCCAGCGCCATCGGCGGCCTGCTCGAGCTGGTCCGCACCGGTGCCATGCACCCCCTTACCGCCCTGGTTATCTGCGTTCTCGTGGTTCTCGTCACGGCCTTCGTCGTCTTCGTCGAACGCGGCCAGCGGAAGATTCTGGTCAACTACGCCAAGCGCCAGGTGGGCAACAAAATTTACGGCGGGCAGAGTTCGCACCTGCCCCTGAAGCTCAACATGTCGGGCGTTATCCCGCCCATCTTCGCTTCGTCGATCATCCTTTTTCCGGCCACCGTCGCCGGCTGGTTCGGTTCCGGCGACTCGATGCGCTGGCTGAAGGACATCGCCGGCGCCCTCTCTCCAGGCCAGCCCGTCTATGTGATGCTCTACGCCGCGGCCATCGTTTTCTTCTGCTTCTTCTACACGGCCCTGGTCTTCAATTCGAAGGAAACTGCCGACAACCTGAAGAAGAGCGGCGCCTTCGTTCCCGGCATTCGCCCCGGCGAGCAGACCGCTCGCTACATCGACAAGATTCTCATGCGCCTGACCCTGGTGGGGGCCGCTTACATCACCATCGTCTGCCTGCTGCCGGAATTCCTCATTTTGAAGTGGAACGTGCCCTTCTATTTCGGCGGTACGTCGCTCCTCATTATCGTGGTCGTGACCATGGACTTCATGTCCCAGGTCCAGGCCTATGTGATGTCGCACCAATACGAGAGCCTGTTGAAGAAGGCTAATTTCAAAGGCTCGCCGCTGATCAAATAAATCGGGTATGTCGAAGGAAGACGTCATCGAAATGCAGGGGGAGGTCGTCGAGAACCTCCCCAACGCGACCTTCAAGGTCAAACTGGAAAACGGCCACGTTGTCCATGCCTTCATTTCCGGCAAGATGCGCATGCACTACATCCGCATCCTGCCCGGGGACAAGGTCACGGTACAGCTGACGCCCTACGATTTAACCAAGGCCCGGATCACCTTCCGGGCCAAGTAAGAATTCTCTACGCAATAAACCGCAGGGTAAGGAATCACGGCTGCTTCCAAACTCTCGCAGACGAGGAGTGAAACATGAAAGTGCAACCTTCAGTGAAGCGCATTTGCCGCAATTGCAAAGTCATCCGTCGCAAGGGTGTGGTGCGCATCATTTGCAAGGATCCGCGTCATAAGCAACGCCAGGGCTGATGGCCTTGGCTGAGTCCGGTATCCGTTAATTTTCGAAACATTGGAGTGATTCGATGGCCCGTATCGCAGGGGTAAACATTTCGAACCATCAGCATGCCGAAATCGCTCTGACCGCGATCTATGGCATCGGCCGCACCCGTGCACAGAAGATCTGTGACGCTGCCGGCGTGGCTCGTAGCAAGAAGATCAAGGACCTGTCCGACGCGGACATGGACCGTTTGCGGGAAGAAGTCGGCAAGTTCACCGTCGAGGGTGATCTGCGCCGTGAGGTCACCATGAGCATCAAGCGCCTCATGGACCTCGGCTGCTACCGTGGTATGCGTCACCGCAAGGGCCTGCCCTGCCGCGGTCAGCGCACCCGTACCAATGCCCGTACCCGCAAGGGTCCGCGCAAGGCCATCGCCGGCAAGAAGTAATAGGGACTGAACATGGCAAAGACAGCTACCAAAGTTCGCAAGAAGGTCAAGAAGAACGTTGCCGAGGGCATCGCCCACATCCACGCTTCGTTCAACAACACCATCATCACCATTACCGATCGCCAGGGCAACGCCTTGTCCTGGGCGACTTCCGGTGGCGCCGGCTTCCGCGGCTCGCGCAAATCCACTCCGTTCGCGGCCCAGGTGGCTGCCGAGGCGGCGGGCAAGGCGGCGCAGGAATGCGGCGTCAAGAACCTGGAAGTCCGCATCAAAGGCCCCGGGCCTGGCCGCGAGTCCTCCGTCCGGGCGCTCAACGCCCTGGGCCTGAAGATCACCGCCATTTCCGACGTGACGCCGGTGCCCCACAACGGCTGCCGTCCGCCCAAGAAGCGCCGCATCTAAGGAGAAAGACAAGTGGCTCGTAATCTCGATCCGAAATGCCGTCAGTGCCGCCGCGAGGGGGAGAAGCTTTTCCTCAAGGGCGAGAAGTGCTTCACCGACAAGTGCGCCATCGAGCGCCGTTCCTACGCCCCCGGCCAGCACGGCCAGAAGTCCGGCGCCCGTCTCTCCGACTACGGCGTCCATCTGCGCGCCAAGCAGAAGATCCGTCGCGTCTATGGCGTCCTCGAGGGCCAGTTCCGCAAGACCTTCTTCGAAGCTGAGCGCAAGAAAGGCCAGACCGGCGAAAACCTCCTGCAATTGCTCGAATCGCGCCTCGACTCCGTCGCCTACCGCATGGGCTTTGGGGCGTCCCGCGCCGAATCCCGCCAGGTCGTCCGTCACAACGGCGTCCTGGTCAACGGCAAGCGCGTCAACATCCCGTCTTACCAGGTCAAACCCGGCGACGTGGTACAACTGACCGATCGCGCCCGCGGTTCCCTGCGTGTCAAGGCGGCGCTGGAAGCCGCCGAATCCCGCGGTTTCCCCGAGTGGTTGGCGGTGGATGTCAAGGAAGGCAAAGGCACGTTCAAGGCTCTGCCGCAGCGCTCGGAGCTGCCGTCGACCCTGAACGAAGGTCTGGTCATCGAACTTTACTCGAAGTAACACTCAGGCACAGGAACCTAGCCCATGCAAAGCAGTGGACTTCTGAAACCCCGTATCATCGACGTGCAGAGCGTGTCGCCGGTGCAAGCCAAGGTCGTGATGGAGCCGTTCGAACGCGGCTTCGGTCACACCCTGGGCAACGCCCTGCGCCGCATCCTGCTCTCTTCCATGCCGGGCTACGCTCCGACGGAAGTGGCCATCGATGGCGTGTTGCACGAATACTCCACCGTTGACGGTGTGCAGGAGGATGTCGTCGACATTCTCCTCAACCTCAAGGGTATCGTGTTCAAGCTGCACAACCGCGAGGTCGTCACCCTCAACCTCGCCAAGGAAGGCGAAGGCCCGGTCCGCGCCGGCGATATCGAACTGCCCCACGATGTGGAAATCATCAACCCGGAGCATGTCGTCGCCCACCTCTCCCCCGGCGGCAAGCTGGCCATGGAGATCAAGGTTGAAAAAGGCCGCGGCTACGTTCCCGGCAACGTGCGCAACCTGGGTGACTCCAAGACCATCGGCAAGCTGGTCCTGGACGCCTCCTACAGCCCGATCCGCCGCGTCGCCTACAACGTCGAAAGCGCTCGCGTCGAGCAGCGCACCGACCTCGACAAGCTGATCGTCGATATCGAGACCAACGGCGTCGTCGAGCCGGAAGAGGCTATCCGCTACGCCGCCCGCGTGCTGATGGAACAACTCTCCGTCTTTGCCGATCTGGAAGGCACGGCTCCCACCATCGAGGCTTCCAAGCCCGCCCAGGTGGACCCGGTCCTGCTCCGTCCGGTGGACGATCTCGAATTGACGGTGCGCTCCGCCAATTGCCTCAAGGCCGAGAATATCTACTACATCGGCGACCTCATCCAGCGCACCGAGAACGAGCTTCTGAAGACCCCCAACCTGGGTCGCAAGTCGCTCAACGAAATCAAGGAAGTGCTGGCCGCCCGGGGCCTGACCCTGGGCATGAAACTGGAAAATTGGCCGCCCGCCGGTCTGGAGGAGGCGTAAGCCTTCCCGGAACGCGGCAGTCAAGGGACGCCTGCAGAATATAGAAAGGATTAACCATGCGTCACCGTTTGGGACTTCGCAAACTCAACCGTACCAGCAGCCATCGCCTGGCGATGCTGCGCAACATGACCGTTTCCCTCCTCAAGCACGAGGCCATCAAGACCACCGTGCCCAAGGCCAAGGAACTGCGGCGTGTCGTCGAGCCGATCATCACCCTCGGCAAGACTCCGACCCTGGCCAACAAGCGCCTGGCTTTTGACCGGCTGCGCGACCGCGACATCGTGGTCAAGCTGTTCGCCGAAATCGGACCGCGCTATGCGGCGCGCCCGGGGGGCTATCTGCGCATCCTGAAGTGCGGCTTCCGCGTCGGCGACAATGCGCCGATGGCCTTCGTCGAACTGGTCGATCGCCCGGAGCCCACCGAGCCGGTGGAAGTAGCTGAAGAAGCCGCCTCCTGAGCCAGGGAGCGCCAATTGAAAGGCCGGGGTTTCCCGGCCTTTTTTCTTTTCTAGTGGCGCAGGATTTTCGAGAGAAAAAGCTGGGCGCGTTCCGAGCGGGGCGTGCCGAAGAAATCTTCCTTGGCGGCATCCTCGACGATCCGCCCCTGATCCATGAAGATCACCCGGTGGGCGACGCGGCGGGCAAAGCCCATCTCGTGGGTGACGCACATCATGGTCATGCCGTCCCGGGCGAGTTCGACCATGACGTCAAGTACCTCGTTAATCATTTCGGGATCGAGGGCCGAGGTCGGCTCGTCGAAGAGCATGCAGATCGGATCCATGGCCAGCGCCCGGGCGATCGCCACCCGTTGCTGCTGCCCGCCGGAAAGCTGCCCCGGGTATTTTTCCGCTTGGGTGCGCAGACCTACCCGGTCAAGGAGTTTGAGTCCCCGTTCCCGGGCCTCGTCGGCGGAGCGGCCGAGCACCTTGCGCTGGGCGATGCTCAGGTTTTCCATGATGCTCATGTGGGGGAAAAGCTCGAAATGCTGGAACACCATGCCGACCCGGGCACGCAGGCGGGGCAGGTCGATGCCCGGGGCGGCGAGGGAGGTGCCGTCGACCACGATGTCGCCGGACTGGAAGGGTTCGAGTCCGTTGACGCATTTGATGAGGGTCGACTTGCCCGACCCCGAGGGGCCGCAGACGACCACCACTTCGCCCTGGGCTACCGCCGTGGTGCAGTCGCTGAGCACCTGGAAATGACCATAGTGCTTGCCAACCTTCTTGATCTCGATCATTGGACGCCCCTCGACTGGAGGCGCCGCACCACCTGGGACGCCGCGAAACAGATGGCAAAATAGACGGCGCCGGCGAAAAGCAGGAGTTCAACCAGCCGGCCATCCCGGTCGCCGACCTTGTAGGCCGTGCCGAAGAAGTCGGAAAGGCCAATCACGTAGACCAGGGAGGTGTCCTGGAAAAGGATGATGGCCTGGGTGAGGAGCAAGGGAACCATGTTGCGGAAGGCCTGGGGCAGGACGATGAGGCGCATGGTCTGGGCCGGGGTGAAGCCGAGGGCCAGTCCGGCGGCGACCTGACCGCGGGGAACGCTCTGGATGCCGGCGCGGATGATCTCCGAATAGTAGGCGGCCTCGAACAGGGCGAAGGCCACCAGGGCCGAGGTCAGCCGGATGTCGGCGATGCCTTCGCCGAAAACCGCCTTGAGCAGCTGGGGAACGATCAGATAAAACCACAGGATGACCATCACCAGGGGCACCGAGCGGAAGAGATTGACGTAGCCGGCGGCCAGCCCGGCAAGGAGCGGATTGGCGCCGAGGCGGGCGACGGCCAGGAGGGTGCCCCAGACGATGCCGACCACGATGGCGGTCAGCGTCACCTCCAGGGTCACCAGCAGGCCCTTGCCGAGCAGGGGCAGGGCACCGGGAATCGACGACCAGTCGAATTCGTACACCCTACTGCCCTCCCCCGACGAAACCCGGCACCCGGACGCGGTGTTCCAGCCGGCGCATGAGGATCATGACGGTAAGGTTGATGAGGACGTAGAGCAGGGTGACGGCAATGAAGGCTTCGTAGGGCTGGGCGGTGTAATCGACCAGTTGCTGGGCCTGGCGGGACAATTCGATGAGGCCGATCGTGGTGGCCACCGCCGAGTTCTTGAAAATGTTGAGAAACTCCGAAGTCAGTGGCGGCAGGATGAGGCGGAAGGCCATGGGCAGCATGACGTGGCGGTAGGTCTGGGGCAGGGTCAGGCCCAGCGCCAGGCCGGCGTTCTTCTGCCCGGGCGGCAGGGAGCCGATGCCGGCCCGCACCTGCTCGGCGACGCGGGCGCTGGTGAACAGGCCGAGGCAGACCATGGCCGCCAGGAACTGCTGGACGAGCGGATCGGATTGCTTGTAGGCGTCGCCCAGACGCTGGGGCAGCAGTTCGGGCAGGACGAAGTACCAGATGAAAAGCTGTACGAGGAGCGGGATGTTGCGAAAAAGCTCGACCCAGGCGGTGGCCAGCCCGGCCAGCCAGCGGTTGGGCACGGTGCGCAGGACGCCGACCAGGGTGCCGCTGGCCAGGGCGATCAGCCAGGCGGCCAGGGAGAGGCTGACCGTCCATTGCAGCCCGGTGAGCAGCCAGCCCAGATAGCTGCCGTCCCCGGCGGCGGTGGGCTGCAGGAAGACCGACCAGTTCCAGTGGTAGCCCATGTCCCGAGTCGCTGCGAATCAGCCGGCCGGGCGTCGTCGACCTAGTCGAAAGCCTTGTCGTTGGGCGCTTTGAAAAGCGTCTTCAGATCGTCCGACAGGGGCATGTTGAGGTTCAGGCCCTTGGGGGGAATCGGGCTCATAAACCACTTCTGGTAGATTTTTTCCGCCTCGCCCGAGGTCATCGCCTTGGCCAGGGCAGCGTCGACCAGCTTCTTGAACCCCGGGTCGTCCTTGCGCAGCATGCAGCCGTAGGCCTCCTTCGACTGGGGGGTACCGACCACGACCCAGTCCCCAGGCTTCCTGGCCTTGGCCATTTCACCGAAGAGCAGGGCGTCGTCCATCATGAAGGCCACCGCCCGGCCGGTTTCCAGGGTGAGGAAGGATTCGCCGTGGTCCTTGGCAGAGATGACGTTCATCTTCATCTGGCGGTCTTCGTTCATTTTGCGAATCAGGCGTTCGGAAGTCGTGCCGGCGGTGGTGACGACGTTCTTGCCGGCCAGGTCGGCAAAGTCTCTGATGCCCGAATCCTTCCTGGTCATCAGCCGGGTGCCGATGACGAAAATGCTGGTCGAAAAGGCGACCTGCCTCTGCCGTTCCAGATTATTGGTGGTCGAGCCGCATTCCAGGTCCACCGTGCCGTTCTGCACCAGGCTGATGCGGTTGGCCGAGGTGACGGGCATCAGGCGGACTTCGAGCTTGGCGAGTTTAAGTTCGGCCTTGAGGGCATCGACGACTTTCAGCATCAGTTCGTGGGAGTAACCGATGACCTGTTGCCTGTCGTCGTAATAGGAAAAGGGAATCGAAGATTCCCGGTGGCCCAGGGTGATGCTGCCGCTTTCCTTGAGCTTCTTGAGGGTGGCGGCTTCCTGGGCGGCAGCGGGAGGAACGGCCAGACCGGCGAGTAGGGCGGAGAGGACGGAGGCGGCGAATAGGGCGGGCTTCATGCGGGTTCCTCCTGGGGTTGCGGATTTTCAGGGGCAGTCGATGACCATCAGGGAAACGTCGTCAGCGGCGACCTGGTCCCCCAGGTGGCGGGCCAGGGCCGCCTGGATCGCTTCGAAACGCTGGGCGGGCGTGGTGTGGGCGATGCTGGCCACGAGTCCGGCCTTGTCGAAGGGCACCCCCTGGGCGTCGGTGGCCTCGATCAGGCCGTCGGAAAACAGGACGAGCTGGGATTCCTTGTCGCAGGTGAAGGCGACGGGCTGGGGGTCGATTTCCCGATTATCGACGATGCCCAGAGGAAGCTGGGTCGAGGCGAATTCGCGGGTCTGGCGCCCCCAGCGGTCGAAAAGCAGGGCCGGGGGCGTGCCGCCCACCCAGATCTCTCCGCGGGAGCCGGCTTCGTCCAGGGAAACCAGGGTGACCGCGACGAAGCGGCCGATGGGCATCGATTCGCGCAGTTGCTGGTTGAGTTCGAGGATCAGTTCGCGCACCGGCAAGTTCTGGGCCGTCATGCGATAGAACACCGTGAGCAGCGGCAGTACGCTGATCGCCGCCGCCAGGCCGTGGCCGGTGGCGTCGGCGAGAAGGGCGTAGAGGCGGCCTTCCGGCGAGCGGGCGGCGGCAACCACGTCGCCGCTGAAATGCTGGGCCGGGATAACCTTGTAGTGGAGGCGGGGATCCTGCAGGCCGCGGCGGTGCATCTGCTTTTCCACCAGCTTCATGGCGAGCTGCTGCTCGCTTTCGGTCTGGTCGAAGTAGGCCTGCAACTGGCGGGCGTTGTCGCGGAGCTTGGTTTCCGCCGCCTTGCGCTCGGAAATGTCGCGCAGGACGCCGATGAAAAGCCGGGTGTTGTCGAGACGCACTTCGGTCACGGCCAATTCGGCCGGAAAGATCGTGCCGTCCTTGCGCACCGCCTCGACCTCCCGTTCGGTGCCGATGATCTGGGGTGGCCCGCCCCCGACATAGCGTCGCACGTAGTCGTCGTGCTGGTCCCGGAACGGCTGCGGCATCAGCATCCTGACATTCTTCCCGAGCAGTTCGTCGGCCGTCCACTGGAAGAGGCGTTCGGTTGCCAGGTTGCAGGCGACGATGGTGGCCTCGGTGTCGATGGTGACGATCGCCTCCAGCACGTTGTCGGAAATGACCTGCAGCCGGTTCAGCGATTCGATCGACTGGTCCTGCAGGACGAGGGACTTGTGCATCGAGCGGATTTTGGCTTCGAGCACGATGAAATTGATCGGCTTGGTCAGATAGTCGTCGCCGCCGGCCTCCAGCCCTTCCAGGAGGTTCTCGTCCCGGTTGAGGGCCGAGAGGAAGATGATCGGCACCCAGCGTTCGGTGGCCAGGGCGCGAATCTGGCGGGCTGCCTCGAAGCCGTCCATGACCGGCATCATGATGTCGAGCAGCACCATGTCCGGCTTCTCGGCCTGGTAGCGCTGCACGGCCTCTTCGCCGTTTTCGGCGAGGATGACCTGGTGCCCGAGCTTTTTCAGGAAGACCTGCAGGATGTGCAGATTGGTGCGGTTGTCGTCGACCGCCAGGATGCGGAGCTTGCTCAGGGAATGGTTCATGGGTGGTTCAGAGGGAGAGCCGGTTGGCGCGGCGGCGCCTGCGGGCCGGTGCCGCGGGGCGGCAGGCTTGGGATGGCGGAGCGCCGGTCGGGCGCTGGCGAGTCGCCGTATCAGTCAGCATGGTGGTCCAGTGGCTCGGCAGTGGGGAGCGTGAGGGTGAAGGTGGCACCGCCCTGGGGGTTGTTCTCGGCGACAATCCTACCACGGTGGGCATGAATGATCTCGCGGGAAATGGGCAGGCCGAGGCCCGTTCCGCCGGCGCCGGTCTTGGTCGCGCTGCTCTGCACGAATTTTTCGAAGATGTGCTCCAGTTCGTCGGCGGGAATGCCGACGCCGCCGTCGCAAAAGGCGATCGACAGGGCCGGCCGACGCGCCCGGTCGGAGGTGCGGCGGCCCACCGGGAGTTCGGCGTCGCCGACCACGATGGCGATCATGCCGCCGTCGGGGGAGTACTTGATGGCGTTGGAGAGCAGGTTGTGGATGACCCGCTCGATCTGGGCCTCGTCGCCGACCAGGGCCGTGGCCCGGGCCGTGTTGGTGATCTCCACGGCCAGGTGGCGGGCCATGAGGAGCGACTCAAGATGGCTCACCGCCCGCTCCACCACCGCGGCGACGTCGAAACGCGTCTGCTGGCTGGGCATCCGGCCGGCCTCGAACTTGGCGAGGTCGAGGAGGTCGTTGATGAGGCCGATCAGCCGGTCGGCGCTCTGGCGGATGCGCTCGAAGTACTGGCCGATCTTTTCCGGGGCGGATTCCTTGAGTTTCTCCATCCCCAGGCGGCTGAAACTCATGATGGCGTGCATCGGCGTGCGCAGTTCGTGGGACATGTTGGCGAGGAATTCGGACTTGGCCTGGTGGGCCGCGCTGGTTTCCCGCAAGGCCGTTTCCAGTTCGACGGTGCGGGCGTCGACCAGCTCCTGCAGATGGTCCCGGTGCTGGCGCAATTCGGCTTCGATCAGCTTGCGTTCGGTGATGTCGGTGTAGATGGTGACCAGGCCGCCCCCCGCCAAGGGGGTGCCGTGGACTTCGACGGTGCGGCCGTTCGGGAGGGCGCGTTCCATGAGATGGGGTTCAAAGCGCGACACCCGGGCGACCAGCGCGTCGGCCAGGGCATCCGGGTCGCCGGGGCCGTAGTCGCCCCGTTCGGCGACGAAGCGGGCGACTTCGCGCAGGGTGGCGGTGCGGCCGGCAAAAAGCGTTTCCGGCAGGTCGAGGGTGGTCCAATGCTGGCGGTTGGTGGCGACGAACCGCAGTTCGGCGTCAAGCAGCGAGATGCCGCAGGGCACGTTGTCGAGAATAGTCTGGAGGATGCGGTGCTGGGCCAGGAGTTCTTCCTCGGAGCGGCGTTTCTCCGTGACGTCGGTGGCGATGCCGAGAAAGCCGGTGATTGCTCCCGCCGCGTCGCGCAAGGCGGTGACGCTGAGGTCCACCCGCAAGTGACCGCCGTCCTGGCGGATGTAGGTCCACTCCCGGCGTTCGTGGCTGGCGGTCCGGGGGACGGTGACGAAGACCTCGAAACCTTCCACCGGCCGGTTCAGGGCGGCGCCGAGGGTCCGGCTCCGGGCGGCGATCTCCGCCGGGTGATGAAGGAAGGTCGGCGTCCGGCGGCCGATCACCTCGGCGGCGGCGTAGCCAAGCATCTTTTCGGCGCCGCGGTTGAACAGGGTGATGGTGCCCGCCGCGTCGGTGGCGACGATGCTGACTTCGGTGGCGGCGTCGAGGATCTGCTGTTTGAAACGGTCCCGGGCGGCGATGGCGGCTTCGGCCTGGCGCAGCTCCTCGGTCACCTGGTCGGCGTAGGCGACGGTGCGCCGGCGCTGGGAGAGGAGGAGAAACAGGCCGCCGGCGAGCAAAAGGCTGATCGCCAGGCCGCCGGCCAGGATCAGCGTCGGTTCGTCTACGGCCGCTTCCGGCGGCAGGCCGGAAAAATCCAGGAGCCAGGTGCGGTATCCGAAAAACAATTGGTGTTGGCCCCGCTGGCTGACTCGGGTCGCGTCGAGGCCAGGGCGGGTGTCGTGGAAGAGGGCCAACTGGTCGGCGCCGGCGCCGTCACTGGACTGGTCGTAGATGCGCACGGCCAGGCGCGGCGGCAGGGCGCGCTCCAGGGTCTGGAGGAATTCGTTCATGCGGTAGGCCGAGTAGGCCACCCCGAGGTAGGCGGCCCGGCGCTCGGCCACCGTGCCGATGGGCATGCCCGGGCGGTAGACCGCCCGGTACATGAGGATGCCGGGGATCTTGTCCCGTTCGAAGATCAGCACGATGCGCCCCGACAGCACGACATCGTCCACGTCGCCGGCCAGATCGAGGGCCTGGCGGCGAACCGTTTCGGAATACATGTCGAAGCCGCGGGCCCGGCTGGCGACGCCATCGAGGGGGCCAAGGTAGGCCACGGGAAAGGCCACCGTCTCCTGCGGTTCGGGGTAGACCCGGAAATCGGCGTCGCTCTGGCCGCCCCCCCGCCGCACGGCGGCGGTGAAGGCCGGCAGGTCGGCGGCGGCGACCCGGGGAGCGAAGCCGAAAGCGATGATGCCGGGCAGGTGGCCGGTGACGTCGACGCGGCCGACGAAGGCGGCCCATTCGGCGGAGGTGATCGCCGAATGAGCGGAAAAATAGGCGCCGAGGGTGCGCAAGAACTGAGCGTGGAACTGCAGGCGCTCCCGCAGTTCGTAGGTGACTTGCGCCAGACTGCGCTGAAATTCCTGGATCTCTTCCCCGGCCAGGGTATCGCGGCGGTGCTGCCAGAGGCCCAGGGTGAGGCCGGAAAGGACGAGCAGGAGAACGAGGGGCAAGACCCAGCGGGACCAGTCCGAAGG
Source organism: Azonexaceae bacterium (assembly GCA_009469675.1). Taxonomy (GTDB): domain Bacteria; phylum Pseudomonadota; class Gammaproteobacteria; order Burkholderiales; family Rhodocyclaceae; genus SSSZ01. The sequence continues at coordinate 13,744 of SSSZ01000098.1, forward strand.
CCGGGGCAGGCGGGTTGGGGTAGGCGTCCTCATCGGCGTCAAAGGCGGCGAAACCGGCAGTATAAGCCGAGGGCCCGGGACAAGCGCTCAGGTCGTGGCGGCGGCACCGCTCTGTTCCCGTTGCTGCAGGGTCCACATGCGGGCGTAGGCACCGCCGGCGGCAAGCAGGGCGGCGTGGCCGCCCCGTTCGACGATGCGGCCGTCCTGCATGACCAGGATTTCGTCGGCATTCATCACGGTGGACAGGCGGTGGGCGATGACCAGGGTGGTGCGCCCCCGAGCCGCCAGTTCGAGCTGGCCCTGGATGGCCTTTTCCGTCTGGGAATCCAGCGCCGACGTGGCTTCGTCGAAAATCAGGATAGGCGGGTTCTTGAGGAGGGTGCGGGCGATGGCGACGCGCTGTTTTTCCCCGCCGGAAAGCTTGAGGCCCCGTTCGCCCACCCGGGTTTCGTATTTCTGCGGCAGGGATTCGATGAAATCGTGCAACTGGGCGGCGCGGGCGGCGGCATAGACGGCTTCCCGGTCGGCCGTCGGGCGCCCGTACTGGATGTTGTAGAAAATGCTGTCGTTGAACAGCACCGTGTCCTGCGGCACGATGCCGATGGCCCCGCGCAGGCTGCCCTGTTTCAGGGACCGCAGGTCGTGGCCGTTGATCCGGACGGCGCCGCCGGTGACGTCGTAGAAGCGGTAGAGCAGGCGGGCCAGGGTCGATTTGCCGGCGCCCGACGGGCCGACCACTGCCACCGTCTTGCCCGGAGCGATGGCGAAATCGATCCCGTCGAGAATCTTGCGGTCGCTTTCGTAGGCGAAATGGACGGCGTCGAAATTCACCTGCAGCGGGCCTTCGGGCAGGTCGTGGGCGTCGGGGGCGTCGGCGATTTCGCGGTTGGCGCCGAGCAGGGTGAACATCCGCTCGATGTCGGTGAGGGCCTGGCGGATTTCCCGGTAGACCACCCCGAGGAAATTGAGGGGGATGTAGAGCTGGATGAGAAAGGCGTTGACCAGAACCAGGTCGCCGATGCTCATGCGCCCGTCCACCACGCCGGCGGCGGCCCGCCACATCATGGCCGTGACGCCCAGGGCGATGATCGCCTGCTGCCCCAGGTTGAGGAAGGAAAGCGTCGTCTGGCTGCGGGTCGCGGCGTTTTCCCACTGCGCCATCTGCTCGTCGTAGCGGCGGGCCTCGTAGGCTTCGTTGTTGAAATACTTGACCGTCTCGTAATTGAGCAGGCTGTCGACGGCTCGGGTGTTGGCCGCGGAATCGGTTTCGTTGACGGTGCGGCGGATGTCGATGCGCCAGTTGCTCACCTTGACGGTGAACACCACGTAGGCGGAAAGCGATACCGCCGCGATGAGGACAAAGCCCGCGTCGTAGCGGACGAAGAGGATGCCGAGGACGAGGGAAATTTCGACCAGGGTCGGGAGGATGGAGTACAGGCTGTAGGAAATCAGGCTGGAAATCGATCGTGTGCCCCGCTCGACGTCGCGGGAAATGCCGCCCGTCTGGCGTTCGAGATGGAAACGCAAAGACAGGGCGTGGAGGTGGGAAAAGACCTCGAGGGCGACCCGGCGCACGGCCTGCTGGGTCACCCGGGCAAAGAGGATTTCCCGCAGTTCGGTAAACAGCGCCGTGGAGAAGCGCAGCAGCCCGTAGAGCGCCAGGAGCAGGGCGGGGAGGGCAAGGGCCTGCTGCACCGGGGCGAGGCCGTCGATCATCTCCTTGAAGACGATGGGCACCGCGACGTTGGCGACCTTGGCCCCGACCAGGCAGCCTAGAGCCAGGACGACCCGCAGCCGGTAGCGCCAGAGGTAGGGAAAGAGGGTGCGGAGCGTCCGCCAGGCGTGGCTTTCCTTGAGGGGAGCGGAAGCGGGCGGGCGGGGGAGGGCGGTGGTGCGGCGCATGAAAAAACCGATCGGGGCGAGAGTGTCCCGGCAGTATATGAAAACTCGCCGGCTTCCGCGAAAATCAGACTTCTGCCCAACCCCGAGGAAAGCGCCATGGAACACCCTATCCAATTGCCGGAACGCCATCCGACCCTGCGCGTCATGCCCATGCCGCCCGACCTCAACCAGCACGGCGACGTTTTCGGGGGCTGGGTCATGGCCCAGGTCGACGTGGCCGGTGCCATTCCCGCCATGCGCCGGGCCCGCGGCCGGGTGGCCACGGTTTCGGTAAATTCCTTTTTGTTCAAGCAGCCGATTTCCGTGGGCGACATCGTCAGCTTCTACGCCGATCTCGTGCGTGTCGGCAAAACCTCGATCACGGTGAGCGTCGAGGTCTATGCCCAACGCAACTACGCCAATCCCATCGCGGTCAAAGTGACAGAAGCGCAACTCACCTACGTCGCCATCGATTCGACCGGCAAAAAACGCGACGTTCCGGCAGAAATTGCGTAGAATCCGCGGCTTAAGAACACTATTGCATGTTGCTTGGGGAATTCCGGTGAACACAACAAACCTGCGCGTCCTGCCAGCCTGCCTGCTGGCCGCCTTTTCCGGCTCCGCTGCCGCCGCCGGCTTCCAACTTTGGGAGCAGAACGCCAGCGGCATCGCCACCTCCTTTGCCGGATCGGCGGCGGTGGCCGACAACGCCGGCACCATTTACTACAACCCGGCCGGTCTGGCGCTTCTGCCCGGCCTAAACGTCTCGCTCGGCGTGGCCGGCAACCGGTCGAGCTACGAATTCCGCAACCAGGGTTCGAGCGGCACCGGTGCCCTGGCCGGGCTGAGCGGCGGCAACGGCGGCGACGCCGGCCAATGGACCACCGTCCCCAACGGCGCCGTTTCCTGGCAGGTCGCCCCCCAATGGTTCGTCGGGCTGGGGATCTCCACCCCCTTCGGGCTGTCCACCGAATACGAGGACAGCGCCTGGGTCGGCCGCTTCAATGCGCGCAAGGCCGATATTCAGACGGTGAACGTCAACCCGTCCGTGGCCTACAAGCTGAGCGACCGGGTTTCCCTCGGTTTCGGCATCAATTACCAGAAAATCGACGTCGAACTGACCCGGGCCGATACCACCGGGCTGAACCGTTTCAAGGGCGACGACTCGGCCTGGGGCTGGAACGCCGGCGCCCTGTTCACCCTGTCGCCGGCGATGCGGGTCGGCGTTTCCTACCGCTCGGCCATCGACTACAGCGTCGACGGCAGTCGCAGCCTGGGCGCCGGCTCCACCGCCGCCACCGCCGACCTCAAGCTGCCCGGCGTCTTCATCCTCTCGGTCTGGCAACAGGTTTCCGACCGTTGGGAAGCCATGGGCGACCTCTCCTACACCGACTGGAGCAACCTCGGCCGCGTCAATGTGCGCTTCGCCGGCGGTAGCGAGAGCACCGCGCTCAATTTCCGCAGCGCCTGGCGGTTCGCCTGGGGAGCCGCCTACAAGGCGGACGACGCCTGGAAGATCAAGTTCGGCATCTCCTACGACCGTAGCGCCGTTCCCGACGGCGACCGCAGCGCCTGGTTGCCCGACAACAACCGCATCGGCCTTTCCCTGGGTGGACAATGGAAGCCGTCGCGGACTTCGGCGGTGGATTTCGGCTACGCCTATCTGTGGCAGAAGAACCCGACGATCAATCAGACTTCCGTCGACAGCACCGGCGCCACGGCCAATTTGCGCGGCCGCTACGATGCCGCCGGGCACCTCCTGGGGATCCAGTATTCGCAAGGCTTCTAGGCGGCCGCTCCGGATGGGGAGCAGGGCTTGAACCTCGATCTCGGCGGCGTGACGATCGGGTGGCGTGAGGCCGTGCTCGGCCTCATCGTCCTTGTCGCCGCCTATATGGGTTTTGTCCTACTGCGCATGCGCCGTCTTCGCCGGCCCGTCGCCGCGGCGCCGGCCGAACCGGCGGCCCCGCCCCCGGTGGACGAACCGCCGCCCCTGCCGTCCGTCCCTGAACCCTCCGCCGCCGCCTGGGAAGAGCCGCCGGCCCAACTGGCCCGGCCGGAAGCAGCGGCGGCGGTGGGCGACGAGGTGGCGCAACTGCGGGATGAAGTCGATGCCCTGCGCGGCGAACTGGCCGCCCTGCGCGACGAACTTCACGCCGAGATCGCCCACATGCGGGCCGTCCAGACCGTCTCGCCGATCTACAGCGATGCCATGCAGATGGCCACCGCCGGCCACGACGCGGTTACCATCGCGCAACATTGCGGCATTTCCCGGGCCGAGGCGGAACTGGTGGTGGCCCTGGTTACCAGCCAGCAAAACTGAACCGAAGACGGAAGATCATGGCCAACCCATCCGAAACCGCCGACGAACAGCAAGGCGAACTACGCGGCAAGCTCTTGAAGCGGCTCGCCATGGCCGGCCTGCTGGTGGCCGTCCTGCTCGGCATCCTGGCGTTTTTCGACTACCTGGCGAGCGCTCCCGAGGAACCCGAACCCCCGGTTTACGCCAAACCCGTTCCCGTCCCGCCGAAAAAGGAAGTCACCCAGCCGGTGAAGGCCGCCGCCGAAGCGCCCGAGCCGCCCAAAGCGGAAGCCCCGGCCGAACCCGCGGCCAAAGCGGAGACCCCGGCTCAGCCCGCGGTGGCGGCCCAACCCCCGGTTCCGGCCGAGCACGCTCCGGCCAAACCCCTTGCCCGGTCGGCCCCGCACCCGGCCGCCAAGCCGATCAGTCCGGCCGCCGAGGCGAGCGCCGCGCCGCAAACGGCGATTCCCGCCGAGCCGGTCGTTGCGGCGCCGCCCCCGGCCCAGCCCGCCGAAACGCCGGCGCCGAAAACCGCACTGGCCCGCCTGGTCAGCGGCTTCGTGGTCCAGGCCGGGGTGTTCAGCAATCCCCAGCGGGCCGAGGAACTGCACGCCAAACTCACCCTCAACGGCATCCCCTCCGCCGTCGAATCCCGCGTCCAGGTCGGCCCCTTCAAGACCCGCCAGGAAGCCGAGGCGGCCCGGGAAAAGATGAAGGCCCTGGGCATCGACGCCGTGCTCATTCCACCGGCCGGCAGTCGCCGCTAGCCAACTATCGAATAGGCCCTTTGTCGACACAGGCGAGGGGTTGAATTGTCTCGGCTAAGGTAGTCGGCATAAGTGTCAGGCTTGTTGTTTGCCTGATATCTATGCACAATTTGGCAGTCGATAGGCGTACCCATTGGTCATTCGGAGATCGCAGAATGAACCTTGAATCCTTTCTTTACCGTTGTTTTTTTGGCCTATTTGTCAGTCTCGGACTGCTTAATCCAGCCTGCTCTGGCGAAGAGGTAGTCCCGAGAACAGTACACGATATTCTCGCAGCAATTGATCAATTGCCAGTTGACCATGCGCAGCTCGCTGCGGCCCGCGCAGTTCTTGATACCCCGGTACCGGAGGGATTGAACCGCACCGACTTGGCCAATTTTCATCATAAGCGCGGCCGAGCAGCCATGGAACTTGGCATGGTTGGAGCGCAATTGACCGAGTTGCGAAAAGCCATGGATTTGGGTGGAGGTGCTTATCCCTGGCAGGTCTTGCAAGAATTGGCTATTGCGGAGTATTTGGCGGGAAATTTTCGTTCCGCCATCGATTTGACGATGAAATCCCAAATCAATGCCACTCAGAGCCGGATGGGAGGGGCTGTGTTTGGTAATGGCACATTGTTGTCCACCTTGTATCTCCGCTTGGGGGACATGGAAACGGCGCTAAGACATGCGCGTGACGCGGATGCTCAATTAACCCTCCTCAAACGCTGGTCTGGATGGCCAGATTACGAATCGTCGTGGCTTTCTAGCGCAAACAACATGTTTGGCCGGATCGATATGTCCGCGGGACGATTGGCCGATGCCGAGGCACGATTTCGCCGCGCCCTCGATTACGCCAAACGGGATGTTCCCTTTGCCGAAATTCGGCTGTCGCGATATCCGCAGGCCCCGCCCAAGGTGACGGTTGAGAACAAGGTTGATTACGCTGAATTATCGTTGATCGACGCTTTGGTTGCGCAGTCGCGCTTAGCTGAAGCCGAGCTGCATGCGCGTTATCTCGTGAAAAGAGCAATCGAGCGGACGGGGCAGGACAGCGTCCACTCGCTCATCATGATTTGGGGCCTCGCACGGGTGCTTTTCGAACAGGATCGCCTTGCAGAAACCTTGCTGCTCGTTGATCGGGGGCTAAATAAGTTCTCGCTCCTCGGAGTGCCGTCCACTGCCTATGTGGTCGCCCAGTACCGCAGGTTGAAAGCCGGTGCATTATCGGGCCAGGGCCAGTTTCGGGACGCCATCGGGGAGTTTGAAGCGCTTAAGGCGGCGTTGGCTGATGATCCCCAACTGGCAGAAGCTGTGGGCGCCCCAACGACCAGTTGGGTTCTGGCGCTATTGGGCGCGAAGCGCGATCACGAAGCACTTGCTCTGGCCGAGAACCTTACACGCCAGTTACATGAGCGCATGGGACGGAATGCCTACGATGCAGCGGAAGCTTTAGGGTTCTATGGGGTTGCGTTAGCTGCCAATCACCGAATCAGCGAGGCCTTTGACGCGCTCAAAGCTGCGCTGGATGTGCTGGGTCCAAAGGCCGTAGAAAGTACAGAGCGCTCAGGACGTCGATTTCGGCATCTGAATTTCATCGCGGAGCACTACCTTGCAGTTCTGCTCAAACTACAGGGTAGCCCTGACGAGAAGCTGAAGGGAATCAATGCGAGCGCCGAAGCTTTTGTTGTCGCGGACATGTTGCGGGGACAAAGCGTACAGCAGGCTATGCTTGCATCCTCGTCACGAGCGGCTTCTGGCAATCCCGAACTCGCCAAGCTTGTCCGTGATGAACAGGATCTGCGCCAGGAAAGAGACTCAACCCTGAAAATTCTGGCCGACCTCATGTCCCGCCCGGTGGAACAATTGCTACCGCAAGTAATTGCCAAGATGCAGGTCAGGGTCTCGGAACTTGACGGGGCTTTGAAACTATCCGGCGAGGCGATACGCAATCGCTTTCCTGACTATGCCGATCTAATTTCGCCGCGTCCGGCGCGTGTCGAACACATTCAGTCAGTCCTGCGCCCCGGAGAGGTGCTAATGAGTATCTTACCCGGCGATGGCACCAGTTTCGTTTGGGCGGTACCGGCTAAAGGCGACATGGTGTTTGCCAAGGTCAATCTCGGCAAGGAAGCCATAATGAGCATGGTCGATCGACTGCGCAAAGCAGTCGACCCGGGCGATGTCGATCTGTCCAGACTTCCCGCCTACGACGGGGAGACGGCATTCGGGTTATTCCATGCATTGCTGCAGCCTGTAATGGATGTGTGGCGGGGTAGTCCTCATCTCATCGTCGTTGCAGGTGGCTCACTCACCAGATTGCCTTTTGGCATGCTGCTGACAGCACCCCCTCCGGCAAAACACGACTATTCCGAGTGGCCGTGGCTGATCCGGGAGGCTGCGATTAGTCACCTGCCAGCGGCGTCTTCCTTAATTACCCTGCGCCGCATGAAGCCATCGGCGCAAGATCGCTTCGAATTTGCAGGTTTCGGAGATCCGGATTTTCAAGGAACCGCAAAGGTGACAGTGAGCGGAACCCAGCAGGGGTTGCGCAAGGTGGCAATCCCTCTGGATTTGCGGGGTGCCGCCCTGCGAGGGGACAACCTCGGTTGGATTGACTATGCGCATCTCTCTCCGCTGCCGGAAACCCGGGAGGAGATTCTGGCCTTGGCACAGGTGTTGGGTGCCGATACCAAGCGGGATGTATTTTTAGGGAGCAGCGCGAGCAGGGACAGTGTGTTGCAAGCCGACCTTGGGCGTCGCAAAGTGATCGCGTTTGCGACTCACGGACTGGTACGGGGAGAGTTTCCAGGAGTTGACCAACCGGCGTTGGCGCTGGCAAATCCGGGCGGCGGCAAGCATGGGTTGCTAACTCTGAACGATATCCTTGGGTTGAAGCTCGACGCGGACTGGGTCGTTTTATCCGCTTGCAATACTGCTGCGGGGGATGGCAGCGGAGCTGAGGCCGTATCGGGCCTCGGTAGAGCCTTCTTCTATGCGGGCAGTCGTTCGCTGCTTGTTACTCACTGGCCGGTCGAGTCCGCGTCAGCCAAGTGGCTCGTGGTGGGAATCTTCGAACGGCTGTCAAAAAATCCGGGTTTAAGCCGGGCAGAGGCCTTGCGGCAATCCATGCTTGCGCAACTGAAACGCGGCGAATTCCCGGGGAAAATCAACGTTTCTTATGGGCACCCGCTTTTTTGGGCACCCTACGTATTGGTGGGGGACGGCGCGAAATAGCACCTTCGGGTTGGATCGAGTCGCTAGTCTTGAAAGCCGTCAGTACTATTCTTCGCAAGGCGGTTGGCAAAGACGCTCATTTCCTTCGCTGCCTGAATATCGCCACGGGCCTGGGCGATCGAGATGCCGCTTTTGTACGCCGCCAGTGCTTGCGACTGGCGGCCGGTCTTGGATAGCGCATTACCCAGGGCTTTCCATGCTGCCGAATAATTGGGGTCTTGTTCCACAGCAGCCTGGAAGGCCGCCGCTGCCTGTTCTAGGGCGCCAGCCTTTAGGTATTCATTCCCCAGCGAGAAGCGGAGCAGGGCGCCGTCGCGGGGCCCGCCGACGAGTTTTTCCAGGGCTGCGATGCGCGGATTCATGGTCTTCTTTCTCCTCCCCCGTCGCCGACCAAGGCAAAAGGCGCCCAGAACAGCGGGTGGGCATAGCTCAAGGTCTCAATTTCCCTTTGGTCCATCAGTTTCAGTTGGGCGTGCCGTAGTGCGTCGGCGCGGCTGCCTCCCCGGCCGGCGAAGAGCGTGCTCACCAGTCGGCGGGCTGAGGTGCTTTCCACCGGCCAGTGGGTGACCAGCAAGGCGCGGGCGCCGGCGAAGAAGAAGCCGCGGCCGAGACCGGAAAGGGCTTCAGCTGCCTCGGCGTCGGCGCCGGCGGTATTGCAGGCCGAGAGTACCACCCAATCAGCGTCAAGCTTGAGGCCAAGGACGTCGGAGAGGGTGAGAAGCGGGGACTCGTCGCCGCCGGGCACAAGCGTCATGGCCAGGGCGGGTTCGTCGAGGCCAGGCAGCTCGCCGGGTTGCAGGCCGTGGGTGGCGAAGGCGATGATGGCAGAGCGCGACAGGTCGCGGTGCAGCACCGCTTCACGGGAGGCCTGTTGGCCGAGGACTGCGGCTTCCGGTTTGGCGTGCAGGGTTTTGGCCAGGATCAGCACCTCCTCCCGGGTATCGGGGAGCGGCGGCAGCGCCTGGTAAGCCGTCCGCAGGGCCGAACCATCACTCGCGCCGTCGGATCGGCGGGCCGGAGCCTTGCGGAACTGGCCGGTGGACGGTGTCGGGGGTGCGCCAAAATCCGGATCTCCGAAGCCCACGAAGGGCTGGCGGCCAACTCTGGCGGGGGGATGGCGGCGCAGGGTGACGAATGCAGCGGCGGATGGCACGTGGGAGATGGCGCGGTCGCGAATCAGCCACGGGATGTCGGCGTAGCTCGCGAAGGGTAGCGTGGTGTCGGCGACGACGGCCGGCCGCTCCACCAGTAGGCTGAAGGGTATGCGGGCCAAGGGGCCGGAGGTGCCGATGACCAGATGTCGGGCGTGTTTCCAGGCTGGGCGCAGAGGCTCCAGCAACTGCCGGTAGAGGTCGTGGGCGGTGGCGATGTCGAAGGCCGGCAGCCGTTCCAGGGGAGTGTCGCCGACGTCGAGGGCGGCTCGCAGGCGGCCTATCGCTTGGGCGGCGGCGGCTCTGCCCAGCTTGGCGACGTGGAGGTGGATGCCGTCGGGGGCGACGGCGAAGACGTAGGTCGCGTCGGGGGCACTGTACAGGCTGAGGAAGACCTCGTCTGGCGCCAGCTCGCCGGCCACCGCCGCCGGGCTGGGCGGGGCGGGGCGCACCAGGCGGTCGTAATCGGGGAATTGCCGCCGCAGCTCGGCGAGCAGATCCTGGCGGCGCTTCTCCAGGCGCTGGATACGGGGCCGTAGTTCGCGGAGGTCGGCGTCGTCGGCCTGGGATTCCCCGTTGCCGAGGGCGCGGTAGAGAGCGGCCAGTTCGCCGCCCAGGTTCTGCTCGTCGCGGATAAGGGCAGCCAGGGCCGGGTTGCCGGCATTGCTACGGGCGGCGCTGGCGGTGATGGCCTGCTGCACCCGGCCGGCCCCCAGCGCGTCGGCGATGGTGAAGGCCTCTTCAAGGGCGCCGGCGGTGTTCGGCTGGCGGGTGAGGAGAGCCAGGTAGGCCTCCAGGATCAGGCGGTGGCGCAATTGGGCGACCGCCGGTTCCTCGGCGCTGGAATCACTGCCGCCGCGTGCCGTGCGGGCTTCGAGATAGCTGCGGAAGAGGGGCAGGGCGGTGGCGTCACGCCCCCGGGCGGCGAGGATGAGAGCCCGCATGCCGTTGGCGGTGACCACGTCGGGATGCTCCGGGCCGTAGCTGTTGCCCAGGCTGGTCAGGGAAGCGTCGATGCGCTTTTCGGCTTCCGCCAGCCGCCCGACCATGGCCCGCACCAGGGCGCGGTCGGTGCCGCCCCGCAGCAGTTCGCGGGCCGGTCCAAGCCTCTGTCCACGGCCCTCACTCTTACCGCGCCCGTCATTGGGCATCGTCTCCGCGGTGGCCGCCTCCAACTCCTCAAAGGCTTGCCGGGATTCTTCCCAGCGACCAAGGGCCATCAGCGTCTGGGCTCGGCTCTTCCGCGCCCGGATCAGGTTGGCGGCGAGGTCGCCGCGGCCGCTGGAGCGCAGATCGACGATTACTTGGTCGAAGGTGGCCAGCGCTCGCTCAAAGCGGCGACTGGCCAGAAGCACATCGCCGTAGCGCTTGAGGGCCGAGGTAAGGTAGGGGCGCTGGCCGTCGGTGGTACGGGCGGCGGCGAGCCATTCGAGGGCCGCCAGTTCGGCGGCCCCCAGGCGGCCGGACTGGAGACTGACGCTGATCAGCTCGGAAAACCAGGTGGCGCGATCGCCTTCCGAGGTGGCGAGGTCGCGCTCGGCGAAGGCGGTGGCCTTGCCGGGGCCGCTGGTCCATATCCGACGATCGGCATCGTTGCGGGCCAGAGCCCGCTGCAAAGAGGAGGCGGCGGCTTCGATACGGCCCTCGGTGCGCAGCAGGATGGCCTCGGTGCCGGCCTGACGGGAGAGGAAGCGCTGACCGAAGAGGCGGCTTACCGGATCGTCGGGCGGCAGCTTGGCGAGGACTGCGTTGCCCTGTTCCCAGAGGGCACGGGCACCGGCAGCATCGCCGGCGTTGGCTCGCTGCTGGGCGTCGTGGTAGTAGAGGCCGATGAGGGCGCCATGCTGGGGCCGAGGGTGGTCGATCAGGCGTTGGCGGACCTGGGCGGCGCGGTCAAAATTGCCCGCCGCCCGCTCCGCCAAATAGAGATTGAGTAGAAAGGCTGGCTGCCTCGGCTTGCCGTCCAGAACCTCGACCAGTTCGCGCAGGATTTCCAGGCTGCGCACCGGTTTCCGGTCGCGGCGAGCTTGGCGTTCCTCGGCCTCAAGGCGGCTGATGCGAGCCTCCGGCGTTTCGCCTGCGGGCGCCTCCGCAGCCCGCAAGGGAGCGCCCAGAGTCAGGGCAACCAGTGCGGCGGCGAGGGCGGAGCGCATGGGCTAGGGCTTGCCGGCGGGCGCCTGGTATTGCTCGAGCAGGGCCTTCACCTCGGGCCGGTTCGGCTGTTTCTTATGGAGGGCAGCCAGGTAGGGGGCGAGGAGTTCGGGATCCCGGCGCTCGCGAACGAGGCCGATCATCGACAGCTCGGGCAGGATGTCGTCGGGGTCGGCGGCGGCGGTCCATTTGAGGTAATCGGCGTGGGCCCTGGCGATGGTGCCGTCGTCGGGGAAAGGCCGGGAGCTGCGCAGGGTCAGGCTGCCCAGGCGCTGGACGTTGCCGGCCTGATCGAGGCTCTGGCGGCTGGGGACGCCCTTGGCCTCGCTCACCGCCGCCGGCTTGCCGCTCACCGCCGTGCTGCCGTCAGTGCCAGCCTTGAAGGCGGCGGCGCCCTTCCACAGTTCCCGGCGCCTGGCATCGAAATAGACGATCTGGGCTTCGCTGCCGGCGGCCAGAGTGAGGACGTCGCCGTCACGCACCTTCATGAAAGGGGTGGCGCGGAAGCTGTTGCCACCGCCGCTTTTGACGGTGACCTCGCCGGCTAGGCGGTCGAGGATGCCTACGTCGCCAGCCGCCCGTACGGCGATGGCACCAGTGGCGAGGATAAGGGCAATGAAGAGGTGGGCAAGACGCTTCATGTCGGGCTCCGTATTGATTTGTTCTGCTCGTATGGTATTTCAACCACCTCGAAAGGGGCAGCTTTTCCTTTGAGGGTGACCTGCCGCCGGTCGCCGGTCGGCAGCCCGGCGGCGGCCGCGGCGGCGGCACTGGCCACGATGCGCCAGCCGAGTTCCTTGCTCGCCGATTCGAGGCGCGAGGCGATGTTTACCGTGTCGCCGATGGCGGTGAATTCGACCCGCCGTTCGGTACCCAGGTTGCCCACCACCGCCCCTCCCGAGTGAATGCCGATGCCGATGGCGAAGGGCGGCAGATCGCGGCCGGCAAAGCGGTGGGCGACCCAGGTGGCGAAGTCATCCGCTGCCGCAGCGATGGCGCGGGCCGCCTCCACGGCGCGCCGGGGGTGGTCAGGGAGCGGCAGGGGGGCGCCGAAAACGGCCATGACGGCGTCACCGATGAACTTGTCCACATTGCCGCGGCCGGCCAGGATGGGGCCGCAGGCCCGCGGCAGCCAAGCGTTGAGCAGTTCGAACACCTCGTGGCTGTCGAGTTTTTCGGAGAGGGTGGTGAAGTTGCGAATGTCGAGGAAGAGCACGGTGACGTCGGCCGCCGCGCCGCCGGTGTCGGGCAGGGCCTCCCGTACCGCCATTTCGGCCACCTCGTCGGAGACATAGCGGGCGAAAAGCTGGCGCAGCCGGCTGCGCTCCCGGGCCTCGCGGCCTGCCCGGGAGGAAAGGCCGCTCGCCCAGGCGCCGGCGATGCCGAGCAGCAGCGGGGTGGGGGCCAACCAGACGTCGACGTGAAAGAGAGCCAGGCTGACCAGCAGGCAGGCTCCGGCGAGGCCCGCCGTCAGGGCGGCGGTGACTGCCGGCCGTCGGCGCAGGGCGGTCCAGGCCAGCAGCAGGCCAAGCCCCATTGCCGCCAGGGGCGCTGCCCAAGGAGGTGGCACGGTGATGCGCCGCCCGCTCAGCCAAGCTTCAACGGTTTGGGCATGTACCTCGCCGCCGCTCATTAGGCGCGGCGGGGCAGTCGGCAGGGCGCGGGCGTAGGGGGTAAGCTGGAGATCCTGCAGCCGGGCGGATTCGGCGGCGATGATCACCACCCGGTCGCGCAGCAGGCGCACCGCCGGGTCGGCGGCAGCGTCGGCCTCGGTGAGGCGAGTCAGGGAGACCCTGGGCACTGTTCCCGGTGGCCCGGCGAAGGGGATGGGAACGGCCCGGCGGTCGTCGTCGAAGCGGTGGCCGGGTTCAGCGGCCACGACCAGGCGGGCGGCCAGGGTGAGAGACGGCGCTTCCGCAGCCAGTGCCGGCGCCAGGCGGCGGATGAAGCCGTCGGCGTCGGCTTCCAGGTTGACCAGCCCGAGGTCGTCGCCGCCGCCGGGCAGCAGCAGGAGGTGGTCGGCGGGTGGCAGCAGGTCGGCCTCGCCTGGGCGCTCGGGGCGGGCCGCCGCCAGGACGATGCCGCCCGCGGCCAGGGCCTCCCGGTAGGGCGCCTCGTAGCCGCGGCCAGCCGGAGTGTCACCGGCCCCCAGGGCGGTGAGCCAGGTCTCGGCGCTGGTGGCGTGGATGAGGTCGATGCCGATGGCCCGTACTCCAACCGTACGCAGGGTGGCGATGGCGGCGCCCAGTTGGGGCTGCCAGAAGGCGAGGGGCGTGTCTTGGAAGCGGGTCAGGCTGGCATCGTCGATGGCGATGATGGCGGTTCGGGTCGGCATCGTTCGCTGGCCGGCAAGGCGATGCCACGCGTCGTAGCAGAAGAGGTCAAGCGTTGCCAGCCAGGGAATGAAAGGCGCCAGGATTGTCAGCAGGGCGGCGCCAAGGGTGCCGCCGGCCAAGTGGCGAAGCGGACGGCCGGTGGCGCTCACGGGCGGCGATGGCGATTAGCGTTGCGTGGGGCCGGCGCTACAATGGCGGCTCTGCGCTTCGCCCCCTGGGCGGTGGCGCCTCCGGGTTTCGCGGCGTGGTTGGGCATGGCGTTTCGTGGGGCCGGGGATTGGACAACACATTCTACGATCGGAAACTCCCATTATGGCAAAGACAATTATCGCAACCCCCAAGGCGCCCGCGGCCATCGGCACTTATTCCCAGGCGGTGCGGGTCGGCGACGCGGTTTACCTCTCGGGCCAGATCGGGCTGGACCCGGCCTCCATGCAGATGGTGGACGGCATCGACGCCCAGATCGTCCGCGTCTTCGAGAACCTCAAGGCGGTGGCCGAGGCGGCCGGCGGGTCGCTCGCCGACGTGGTCAAGCTTAACGTCTTTCTCACCGACCTCGCCCACTTCGCCAAGGTCAATGAAACCATGGCCCGCTATTTCAGCGAGCCCTTCCCGGCCCGTGCCGCGGTGGGGGTCAAGGAACTGCCGCGGGGCGCCCTGGTGGAGGCCGACGCGGTGATGCACCTGGGGGCATGACGGCGGCGGGGGCGCCGGCCCCCATCCGCGCCTCCGAGGCGCTCAGAAAGAAGCTGGCCAAGCTCGGCCTGCACGGCGCGGCCGACCTGCTCGTTCACCTGCCGCTGCGCTACGAGGACGAAACCCGCCTCACGCCGGTGGTCGAGGCGCCCTGGGGCGAGCCGGTGCAGGTCGAGGTGACGGTGCTCTCCAGCGAGGTCCAGTTCCGCCCCCGGCGGCAGCTGGTGGTGCGGGCGGCGGATGCCAGCGGCGAAGTCTGGCTGCGCTTCTTCAGCTTCTACCCCAACCAGAAGGCGATGCTGGCCGAGGGGGCGCGGCTGCGCGCCTTCGGCGAAGTACGCGGTGGCTTTTTCGGCGCCGAGATGGTTCATCCCCGCTTTCATCTCGTGGCCGGCGACGAGCCGCTGCCCGCCGGCCTCACCCCGATCTATCCCACCACCGCCGGGGTCGGCCAGGCCACCTTGCGCAAGCTCATCGCCCAGGCGCTGGCCGGCGACGATCTCGCCGACACCGTCGCCGAGGCGGTACGCCAGCGCCTGCAGTTGCCAGCCCTGGCCAAGAGCCTGCGCTTCCTCCACGGGCCGCCGCCGGGGACCGCCCTGGAGGCGCTCCTCGCCCGCAACCACCCGGCCTGGCGGCGGGTCAAGTTCGACGAGGTGCTGGCCCAGCAGTTGTCGCTGCGCCGCGCCTACCGGGCCCGCCGCCAGCAGGGGGCGCCGGCCCTGGCGCCGGCCGGCGATCTGGCGGAACGCCTGCGGGCGGCGCTGCCTTTCCGCCTGACCGGCGCCCAGGAGCGGGCGGTGGCCGAGATCGGCGCCGATCTGGCCCGGCCCTACCCCATGCAGCGCCTGCTCCAGGGCGACGTCGGCAGCGGCAAGACCATCGTCGCCGCCCTGGCCGCCTGCCAGGCCATCGACAGCGGCTGGCAGGCGGCCTTCATGGCGCCGACGGAAATCCTCGCCGAGCAGCACTACGAGAAGCTCACGGCCTGGCTGGAACCGCTGGGGGTGCGGATCGCCTGGCTGTCGGGCAGCCTCAAGGCCGCCGCCAAGCGGCAGCAGCAGGCCCGGGCGGCGGCCGACGCCCAGCTCGTGGTCGGCACCCACGCGCTGATCCAGGAGGCGGTCGATTTCGCCCGCCTCGGCCTGGCCATCGTCGACGAGCAGCACCGCTTCGGCGTCGCCCAGCGCCTGGCCCTACGCAAGAAGGGCGGCAACCCGCACCAGCTCATGATGTCGGCCACCCCCATCCCGCGCACCCTGGCCATGAGCTACTACGCCGACCTCGACGTCACCGTGCTCGACGAACTGCCCCCCGGCCGCAGCCCGGTCAAGACCCGGCTGGTGGCCGACGGCCGGCGGGACGACGTGGTCGCCTTCGTGGCCCGCCACGGCGAGGTCGGGCGCCAGGCCTACTGGGTCTGCCCCCTGATCGAAGAGTCGGAAGCCCTGCAACTGCAGACCGCCGAGGAAACCTTCGCCCGCCTGGGCGCCGAGTTGCCCGGCCTGACCGTCGGCCTGGTGCATGGGCGCCTCAAGGCGGCGCAGAAACACGCCACCATGGCGGCCTTTGCCGCCGGAAGCATCGACGTGCTGGTGGCGACGACGGTGATCGAAGTCGGCGTCGACGTCCCCAACGCCAGCCTGATGGTGGTCGAGCACGCCGAGCGCTTCGGCCTCTCGCAGCTGCACCAGTTGCGCGGGCGGGTCGGGCGCGGCGCCGCCGAGTCAAGCTGCGTCCTGCTCTACGCCCAGCCCCTGTCGGAAACGGCACGCCGGCGGCTCAAGATCATTTTCGAATACACCGACGGCTTCGAGATCGCCCGCCAGGATTTGCAGCTGCGGGGGCCGGGGGAATTCGTCGGCAGCCGCCAGAGCGGCGTGCCGCTGCTGCGCTACGCCGACCTCGAAGGCGATGCCGATCTGGTCGAGGCCGCCCGCACCGTGGCCGAAACCATGCTCGACGAGGCGCCGGCCGCCGCCGAGCGCCACCTGCAGCGCTGGCTCGGCGCCCGGCAGGACTTGCTCAGGTCGTGAAAAAGCCTTCGATCAGCCGGGCCACGGCCTGCGGCTGGTCGTAGTGCAGCATGTGGTCGGCCTCCTCGATCCAGGCTTCCTCCAGGTTGGCGAAGCAGTCGCGCCGCGCTTCCCAGTCGCCGGGGCGGCCGGCGAATTCCTTCATGATCCACGACTGGCGCCCGGCCACCCAGAGCACCGGCGCCGTCACCCGGCGCCACACGGCCATCGATTCCTCCAGCCGGAAGAGGTAGGGGCCGGGGGCTTTGTGCCAGGGGTCGCCGTTCCAGACCACGCCGCCGGGGGCTTCCAGCGCCAGGTGTTCGGCCAGAAACGCCGCCCGCTCGGGTGACAGGAAGCGGTTGTCGCGCAGCAGCCGGCGAGCGAAGGCGTCGCGATCCGGGTAGACGTGCATGGCGGGTCTGGCCGGCAGGGCGTCGAGCCATTTGCCGTAGCGTTCCGGCGCCATGTCGGGGGTGGTCGGGGCGATGCCGAAGCCGTCGAGGGTGACCAGGCCGGCCACTCGCTCCGGGCGGATGCCGGCGTAGAGGCAGGAGAGAATCCCCCCCATGCTGTGGCCGGCCAGGCGCACCGGGGTTTGCGGCGAATAGTGCTGGAGGATGGCCTCCAGGTCGCCCAGGTGCTCGGCGAAGAAATAGGGTCGGTCGAGCCACTGGGATGGCCCGAAACCCCGCCAGTCCGGGGCGATGACGTTCCATTCCCGGGCCAGGGCATCGACCGTGAACTGGAAGGCGGCGGAAACGTCCATCCAGCCGTGGAGCAGGAAGAGGGTGGGGGCGGCGGGGTCGCCCCAGCGCCGGATATGAAGGCGGACGCTAGGCAGAGCGAGAAATTCGGAACGGCAGGCGAGGGGCATGGTGGGGGCGCAGTGACAAGAAGCCAAGCCCGATTATCCGCCGGCCCCGGCCCCGGGCCAAACGCGACCGCCCCCGGGCTTGCCGGCGGCGGCGCTTCGCGGTAGCTTGCGGGCTTGCCAATTTTGGAGTTTGCCATGTCCTTTAGCCGCCTCATCGCCGCCGCCCTGATCGCCGCCACCGCCCATGCCGCCCACGCCGCCCCGGAAAAAACCGCCTCCGGGCTGGTCTACGAATCCCTCAAGGACGGCACCGGCCAGAGCGCCTCGCCGGAAGCCACGGTGCAGGTCAATTACCGCGGCACCCTGGCCAACGGCACCGAGTTCGACAGTTCCTACAAACGCGGCCAGCCCGCCACCTTTCCCCTGAACCGGGTCATCCCCTGCTGGACCGAAGGGGTCTCCAAGATGCGCGAAGGCGGCAAGGCCAAGCTCACCTGCCCGCCGGAAATCGCCTACGGCTCCCGCGGCGCCGGCGCCGCCGTGCCCCCCAACGCCACCCTGACCTTCGAAGTCGAATTGCTCAAGGTGATGCGCTGACAGACGGCGGAGGGGCCGGGGTTTTCCCCGGCCCGCGAATCAAGCCATGAACAGCACCTACGCCGCCGCGCCGCCGACCCGGGCCGAGATCGACGCCCTGGCCGGCCCGGTGCTGCTCGAATTCGGCGCGCCCTGGTGCGGCTTCTGCAGCGCCGCCCAGGCGCTCCTCGCCGAGGCCCTGGCCGGGGCCGGCGAGCTGTGCCACATCAAGGTCGAGGACGGTCCCGGCCGCCGTCTGGGGCGCTCCTTCCAGGTCAAGCTGTGGCCCACCCTGGTCTTCCTGGCGGACGGCCGCGAGGTGGCCCGCCTGGTCCGGCCGGCCGACGCCGATGCCATCCGGGCGGCGCTGGCCACCCTCGGCCCCCGGCCATGACCCTGCCGGGAGCCGCCGACCTCGCCCGGGCCGGGCTCAACCTGCAGGCGGTCTTCGCGGTGGCGGAGCTGCCCGCCGAAATGGCCGCCGGCCTGCGGCAGGAATTCGACCGGGAGGGGCGGTTCGGCCAGCTGATCCTCCTCGGCCACGGCGGCCGACGGCTGTGGGAGGCCGTCGAGGCCTCCGGCATCGCCAGCGAGCACCGCATCGACGACTACAGCGTCGGCGTCGTCGACGCCTGGCTGGCCCGCCACCTGCCCGGCCATCGCCACCGCCTCGTCTATCCGGGGGACTACCCGGTGGGCCTGCAGTCCCTGGGCAAGCTGGCCGGCTGGCACCATCCTTCGCCCTTCATGGTTGGCATCAACGCCCAATGGGGCACCTGGTTCGCCTACCGGGTGGCGCTCCTGGCTGATACCAACTTGCCGCCCACGGCGCCGGTGGCCGGGGCATCCCCCTGCGCCGCCTGCACCGGCCGGCCCTGCGTCGCCGCCTGCCCGGCGGGGGCCGTCGGCGAGGCCGGATTCGACCTGGCCGCCTGCATCGCCTACCGCCGCCAGCCCGCTTCCCGCTGCCGCACCACCTGCCAGGCCCGCCTCGCCTGCCCGGTGGGCACCGAGCATCGCTACTGCGAGGCGCAGATCGAACGGACCTATGCCCTCTCCCTGCGGATGATTGTTGAGAGGGCGGGGTAACGGGGGAGTGGACGGCTTATGGGACGAGTCGTCGGCTGACGACCCTGAGAGACATTCAACGTCTCAGAGTTTGTGCGCCAGGTTTCTGACTGAAGCAGTCGTTCGAGCGGATAGGCGCCTTGGGCAGTTAATCGTACATCGTTCGGTGCCTGCATTCGCTTCCGGTGCGGCATCCTTCCGGTTCCGGAATGAAACGCCGTCACAAAGGAGGGTGTTTCATTCCGAATTAAGTGTTTATCGGATAGCCATCCTTAAGCCAGGTTGAGTGTTCCAATTCTCCTTTAGAAAGTCAGACACCTCCTGGTCGAGGTTGAACCAAGCTGCTTGATTGTTTGTGGAATCAACGACGTAAATCGAGTCGTTCGCGTCTGTAACGCGCCGGAGCTTTTCAACGACCTGCGATGCAGAAAAACTGGATTTCACATACCAAACGGATTTATGAACTCGTGCCCAGCGTCCCAATGCCTTGATAGCATCAACGATGGCTTGGTAGTCCTGCCCCTGTTTGTAGAGGTCGTATGAAATAGTCAAATTGTTCATGGAGTAGTTCCTTAAAGTTAGTGAAATACACTTCAGGAGCAAACTACCCAGCGGCGAGACCGCCCAGAAAGAATTGACGGGCGAAACTCACTAACCGATACTTCGTTTGCGATAACAAAGGACGGCCGCTAGGTCGTTTTTTCGTCTCCGGGTTGGACGGGAATCCTTCCCGGAGACTAGCTCTTACTGGATAAACCACTGTCCAGCGCCTTAAATCTACTATATCTAGTAGGTTGCTGCAATTCGTTGACTAAATCTAGGTTCCGTCTTGCTGCCTTGACCCAATTTTGATTAGTTTTTGCATCATCCCTCGCACGGTTGTACGTGGCGTCTACAGCATCAAGAATCGCTTGCGCGGCAAGAACTAGTGAATCCAGAGCAGGGGCTGCTGACTCAGGCGCCCTGAGTGACCTTCATCAGTAATTTGACGGCCGGAAATCTGGAAAGGTTGAACTTCCGCAATTGGCCGAGAACAGTCCTCGCAACCTGCGCGGTCCGTATTGCGAGCCACCTCTTGCCGATAGCCTCACCATCCCCTTGACAACACAAAACGACGTAACTAAGATTGTCGACATGAAGCCCGACTACAGCCGCGCCCTCCCCGCCGAATGGAAGCCCATGTCGAAGGTGTTCACCGCCCTGGGCGACGAGCATCGGCAGCGCATCCTGCTCCTTTTCGAGGCCGGGGAGCGGCTCAACGTGGGGCAGATCGCCGAGGTGTCCACCCTTACCCGCTCCACCGTCTCGCACCACCTCAAGATTCTGCGCGAGGCCGAGGTGCTGGCGTCGGAGAAGATTGGCAAGGAGGTCTGGTTCTGGATCAACCGGCCCTACCTGGAAGAGGTTCTCGGGAGCGTGCTGGAGTATGTGCGGGAAAATGCCTGAATTTTTTTGTTCAATAGATCGACGAGTGTAAGTATATGGTTACGTATTCAGAATGCTTGGTTTATAGTGCGGGCGGGAGGGTTTGACCGTATGCGTTCGCTCATTCGTTTTGTTCTGCGCGGCTTGTGCCGCGTTCTGTTCCGCGTCGAGGTCAAGGGGCTGACCGCGGGGTTTGCCGCCCAGCGGCTGCTCGTGGTGGCCAACCACGAATCCTTCCTCGACGGCCTGCTGCTCGGACTCTTCCTGCCTATCGACCCGGTTTTCGTGGTCCATACCGGGGTGGCCAACGACTGGTTCTTCCGCCTGCTGCTTTCCCAGGTGGATTACCTGGCGGTGGACCCCACCAGCCCGATGGCCATGAAGAAGGTCATCCGCCTGCTCGAAACCGGCCGGCCGGTGGTCATCTTTCCGGAAGGGCGGATCACCACCACGGGCAGCCTGATGAAGGTCTACGACGGCCCTGCCTTCGTCGCCGCCAAGACCGGGGCGACGGTCTTGCCGGTGCGCCTGGACGGCCCGTCGCGCAGCTATTTCTCGCGCCTTTCCGGCAAGTATCCGAAGTTTGCCTTCCCCCGCATCCGCATCACGGCCCTGCCCACCACCGCCATTCCCATGCCCGCGGCGCCCACCGCCAAGCTGCGGCGGCGCAAGGCTGGCGAGGCGATGCGCCGGCTCATGCAGGAGATGGTTTTTGCCTCCCGCCCGCAGCAGACCCTCTACAGCGCCCTGTGCGACGCCGCCGACATCTTCGGCAAGAACCGCCGGGTGCTGGAAGACGTGAAGCAGATCGAGTATTCCTACAAGGATTTGCTCAAGATGGCGATCATGCTCGGCCGCCTGGTCGAACGCCTGACCGCCGAGAACGAGCGGGTCGGCCTGCTGTTGCCCAACCTGGCGCCCACCCTTGGCCTGCTGATCGGCCTCACGGCGCGCCACCGGGTGCCGGCCATGCTCAACTACACGGCCGGGGCCGACGCCATGCAAGCCGCGTGCACGGCCGCCGAGATTCGCACCGTGGTGACCTCGCGGGCCTTCGTCGACCAGGCCAAGCTAGCCGACAAACTCGCCGCCCTGGAGGGCGTCGCCCTGGTCTATCTGGAAGACCTCCGGGAGCAGGTCGGCCTCGGCGACAAGCTCTGGTTGATGGCCTGGGCCATCCACCGGCCGCGGGCCTTCGAACGCCCGACCTCCCCCGAAACCGCGGCGGTGGTGCTGTTCACCTCGGGTTCCGAAGGCAAACCCAAGGGCGTCGTCCTGCCCCACCGGGCCATCCTCGCCAACATCGCCCAGGTGCGGGCGGTGATCGATTTCTCGGTGGACGACAAGGTCTTGAACGCCCTGCCGGTCTTCCACTCCTTCGGCCTCACCGCCGGCGCCCTGCTGCCGGTGCTCACCGGGGCCAACCTCTTTCTCTACCCGACGCCGCTGCACTACCGCATCATCCCCGAACTGGCCTACGACCGGAACTGCACGGTGCTCTTCGGCACCTCGACCTTCCTCGGCAACTACGCCAAGTTCGCCCACCCCTACGATTTCTACCGTCTGCGCTACGTGGTCGCCGGGGCGGAAAAACTTTCCGACGCGGTGCGCGGCCAGTGGTTCGAGAAATTCGGCATCCGCATCTTCGAAGGCTACGGCGCCACCGAAACCGCCCCGGTGCTGGCGGTGAACACCCCCATGGCCTACCGTACCGGCAGCGTCGGCAACCTGCTCCCGGGGATCGAGGCCAAGCTGCTGCCGGTGCCCGGCATCGAGGGGGGCGGCATCCTGCACGTGCGCGGTCCCAACCTGATGGCCGGCTACCTCAAGGCCGACCGCCCCGGCGTGCTGCAGCCGCCGGTTTCCGACGTGGGCGAGGGCTGGTATGAAACCGGCGACGTGGTCGCCATCGATGACGAGGGATTCGTCAGGATCGTCGGCCGGGTCAAGCGCTTCGCCAAGATCGCCGGGGAAATGGTCAGTCTGGAAGTGGTGGAAAAGCTGGCGGTGGCTTCCTCGCCGGCCCAGAGCCACGCCGCCTCCAGTCAGCCCGACGCGGCCAAGGGCGAAGCCCTCGTGCTGTTCACCACCGACGGCGGGTTGTCCCGCGATCTGCTGGTCGCCAAGGCGCGGGAACTGGGGCTGCCCGAACTGGCCGTGCCGCGGAAGATCCACAAGGTCGATGCCCTGCCGCTGCTCGGTACCGGCAAGATCGACTACGTCACCCTCAAGAAGCTGGCCGAGGTGGTCTGAATGCCGGATCGTCCCCTTCCGCCTCCCCGCTTCCCGCTCCCCTCGCCGACCCGCCGGCGCCTGGTCAGCCTGCTGGCGGGCGGCGCAGCCCTCGCCGCCGCCGGCTGGACGGCTGCCCGGCCGGTGCTGGTCAACCCCTGCCGCGCCGCGCTGCCCCCAGCTCTTGCCGCCAGTCCCTGGCTGACGGCGGTATGGCAGGGCCTCGACCCGGCCCGGGTCTGGGATTGCCACGCCCATATCGCCGGCACCGGCGACGGCGCCAGTGGCATCGAAATCGGCCCCCAGCTTTCCAGCGTCTTCTACCCCCTGCAATACGCCCAGCGGCTTTTCTACATGAACGCCGGCTGCGTTCACGACGCCCCGGGCAAGGTGGACGCCAGCTACGTCGCCCGCCTGCAGAACCTGGTGGCCGGCATGCCTGCCGGCTTCAAGGTCATGCTCTTCGCCTTCGAGCGCTTTCACGGCGACGACGGCCGGCCGGCTCCGGAACGCACCGCCTTCCATGTTCCCGACGCTTACGCCCGCCGCCTGGCCGGCGAGAACCCGGAGTCCTTCGAGTGGGTGGCGTCGATCCACCCCTACCGGCCCGACGCCGTCGCCGCCCTGGAAGCGGCCATCGCCGACGGCGCCCGCGCCGTCAAATGGCTACCCGCCGCCATGGGCATGGACCCCGCTTCGCCCCGCTGCGAGGCGTTCTACCGGGTTCTCGCCGAGCGCCGGGTGCCTCTCATCGTCCATTGCGGCGAAGAAAAGGCGGTCAAAGGCGGCGACGCCCAAGCCCTGGGCAACCCCCTGCGGCTGCGCCGCGCCCTCGACGCCGGCGTGCCGGTGGTCGTCGCCCACTGCGCCAGCATCGGCCACGATAGCGACAGCGACCGCGGCGCCGACGGCCCCGCCCGCCCGAGCTTCGAACTCTTTGCCCGGCTCATGGCCGAACCCCGAGCCGCCGGGTTGCTGCACGGCGATATTTCCGCCATCACCCTGCGCAACCGGAAAATCGCCGTCATCAAAACCCTGCTCGAACGCAGCGATTGGCACGGACGCCTTCTCCACGGCTCCGACTATCCGCTGCCCGGCATCCTGCCCCTGGTATCGCTCGCCACCCTGGCCGGAGAAAACCTCCTGCCGTCCGAGGCGGTGGGCGACCTGGAGGCGGTGCGCGAACACAACCCGCTGCTCTTCGATTTGGCGGTCAAACGGCTGCTTTCCTGGCAAGGGGCGAGATTTCCGGCTAGTGTTTTCGAGACCCGCAATTTTTTCGAAAGGAAAGCGGTGTGAGTTCCCAGTTCGGCCTCCTCAAGACCCGCCGCTTCGCGCCGTTTTTCGCGACCCAGTTTCTCGGGGCCTTCAACGACAATCTGTTCAAGAACGCCCTGGTGGTTCTGCTGACTTTCCAGGCGGCGCAATGGACGGCCCTGCGGCCCGAGGTGCTGGCCAACCTGGCGGCGGGGATTTTCATCCTGCCCTTTTTCCTTTTTTCAGCCACGGCCGGGCAGTTGGCCGACAAATACGACAAGGCCCTTCTTGCCCGCCTGGTGAAGCTCCTTGAGGCCGCCATCATGGCGCTGGCGGCGGTAGGCTTCGGGCTGCACAGCCTCGCCGTCCTGCTGGCGGCGCTCTTTCTTCTCGGCTGCCATTCGACGCTGTTCGGGCCGGTCAAATACGCCATCCTGCCCCAGCATCTGCACCCGGACGAACTGGTGGGGGGCAATGCCCTGATCGAAGCCGGCACCTTCGTGGCCATCCTGATCGGCACCCTGGCCGGCGGGCTGCTCGCCGGCGCGGTCGCCCATCCGGCCTGGATCGCCGTCGGCGGCCTCGGCGTGGCGGTGGCGGGTTATCTGACCAGCCGGGGGATTCCAACCGCGCCGCCGCCCGAACCGGGCCTCGTCATCAACCCCAATCCCCTGACCGAAACCTGGCGCAACATCAAGTTCGCCCGGGAGAACCGCACGGTTTTCCTTTCCATCCTCGGCATTTCGTGGTTCTGGCTCTACGGCGCCCTCTTTCTCGCCCAGTTTCCCGCCTACGCCAAGAACGTTCTGGGCGGCGCCGAATCGGCGGTGACCCTGCTTCTCGCCACCTTTACCGTCGGCATCGGCATCGGATCGCTCCTGTGCGAACGGATGTCGGGCAAGCGGGTGGAAATCGGGCTGGTGCCCTTCGGTTCCATCGGTCTCACCGTTTTTGGACTCGACCTGGCCTGGGCTTCGCCGGAGATGCTGCCGGCCGCGGCCCCCCTCGGCCTGGGGGCGCTGCTGGCCCACGCCTGGACCTGGCACGTCCTTGTCGATCTCTTGCTGCTCGGCATGTTTGGCGGCTTTTTCATTGTTCCCCTCTACGCCCTGGTCCAGTTGCGCAGCGCCCCCGCCCACCGGGCCCGCATCATCGCCGGCAACAACATCCTCAACGCCCTGTTCATGGTGGTCGGCGCCCTGGGGGCGGCGGGGCTGCTCGGGGCGGGGCTGTCGATCCCCATGCTGTTTGCCGTGGGCGCCGTGATTAATGCCCTGGTGGCGATCTACATTTACGGCCTGGTGCCCGAATTTTTGCTGCGCTTCATCGCCTGGCTGCTCATCCACGCCGCCTACCGGCTGGACAAGCGCGGGCTCGACAACATTCCGCTGGAGGGGCCGGCGGTGCTGGTCTGCAACCATGTCAGCTTTGTCGACGCGGTGGTCATCATGGGCGCCTCGCCCCGGCCGGTGCGCTTCATCATGGACCATCGCATCTTCAAGGTGCCGGTACTCTCCTACGTGTTTCGCCACAGCCGGGCGATTCCCATCGCCCCGGCGCGGGAGGACGCGGCAATGATGGAGCGGGCCTTCCGCGCTGCCGCCGAGGCCCTGGCGGCGGGGGAACTGGTGGGCATCTTCCCCGAGGGCAAGATTACCGAAACCGGCGAGATTCAGGCTTTCCGCCCCGGCATCGGCCGCATTCTGGAGCGCTGCCCGGTGCCGGTGGTGCCCATGGCCCTGCAGGGTCTGTGGGGCAGCTTCTTTTCCCGTATCGAGGGCCGCGCCATGAAAAAACCCTTCCGCCGCGGCTGGTTTTCGTCCATCACCCTGCTTGCCGATGCGCCGATTCCTGCCGCCGAGGCGACGCCGGAGCGCCTGCAGGCCGCCGTGACCCGCCTGCGCGGCGACCGCCTGTGAAAGGATGACGCCATGAATGTGCTGGCCACGCTGCTCAAGATGATGGTCCTCGGGCTGGGGGTGTTGATGCTGGTGGGCGGCGGCCTGTGCGGCATCATCATGGTCGCCGAGATGGGCAAGACCGGGGGCGGGGGCTGGGAACTGCTCATCGTCGCCGGGGTGGTGGGCGGCATCGGCTGGGTGCTGACCCGCGCCATGATCGGTACCTTCCGCCGGCCGCCGGTGGAAAATCCGCCGGGGTCCGAGGGCGAAGCCCCGGCGCACCAGGCCAAGGGCGACGATTCCTGGCCCGGGGGCCGCTGAGTGTCTAGGGGTGGCATCCTGGCCCTGGTCGGGTTCGTCGCCGGCCTCCTGCTCGGTTCGCCTTTCGGCGCCGAGGCGGCGGTGGGCGGGGCGCTGATCGGCCTGGTGATCGGTGCCGTCCTGGGGGCGCTGCAGAAGGGGCAGACGGCCACCGCCCTGCCGGCCACCGCCGAGGAGCGCCTGGCGGTCCTGGAGCGGCAGGTCGATTGGCTGCACCGGGAAAGCCAGCGCCTGCGGGCCGAACTGGCGGCGCTGCGGGGCGATGGGCCGGCGGCACCGGCCGCCCCGCGGGCGGTGGTCGAAGTGCCGGTTCCGGCCGCGGCGGCACCGGCGCCGCCCATGTTCGTCGACGAAACGCCAACCCAGCCGGGAATCGATTTCGTCCCCCCGGCCCCGCCGGCCGCGGCGGCGCCCACCCTCGGGCAGCGCCTCTTCGCCGGCAACATCCTGGCCAAGATCGGCGTCGTCCTGCTGTTCTTCGGCGTCGCCTCGGCGCTCCGGCTGGCGGCGGATTACGGTTATCTGCCGGTGTCCCTGCGGCTGCTCCTGGGCGCCGTCGCCGGCCTGGCCATGATCGCCTTCGGCTGGCACAAGGTTCGTGCCGGCAGCCATCAGACTTTCGGCGTTGCTATCCAGGGCGGCGGATTCGCCATCCTCTACCTCATCGTCTACTTCATGCTGGCCCGTTACGGCCTGCTCAGCGCCGCCGCCTCCTTTGCCCTTTTCGCCCTGCTGGGGGTGGCCTGCGTCCTTCTCGCGGCGGTTCAGGAGGGCGTTTTTCTGGCCGTCTTCGGCCTCGCCGGCGCCTTTGCCGCGCCGGTGCTGGCCGCCGGCGGCAGCGGCGATCCCCTGCCCCTGTTCGGCTATTTCGCGCTGCTGAACGCCTTCATCGTCGGCGTCTCGTGGTTCAAGATCTGGCGCTTGCTCAACGTCACCGGCTTTTTGTTTACCCTCGGCGTCGGCATGGCCTGGGGGGTCGAGCACTACCACGCCGGCCACCACGACGTGACCCAGGGCTTCGTTTTCTTCTTCTGGGCGCTGTACGCCGCCACACCCGTCGTCACGGCCTGGTTCAAGGCCCCCGGCTGGGCGGGCTGGAGCGACGCCACCCTGGTCTTCGGCACACCCCTGGTGGGTTTCGCCCTGCAGTCGCAGCTCGCCGCCGACCGCTTTGAACTCGCCTGGGCGGCGCTGGCCGTCGGGCTGGCCTACGGCGCCCTATGGCTTGCCCTGTTCCGCCGCGGAGACGAGGAGATGCGGCTGCTTGAACGTTGCCAGCTCGGCCTGGCTCTGACTTTCGCCACCCTGGCGGTGCCCCTCGGCTTGGGGGTGCGGGTGAGCGCTGCCTTCTGGGCGCTGGAGGGGGTTGCCGTTCTGTGGTTCGGGGTGGTCCAGCAGCGCCGGCTGGCCATGGCCACGGGGGCACTGCTCCAGGTCGGGGCGGCGGTCTTCTTCGCCTTGGCTTTTCCCGACCTGCGGCCGACCCTGGCGGTCATCAACGACGTCTGCCTCGGCGCGGCGCTGCTCGCCGGGGCCGGCTATGCCAGCGCCCGCCTGCTCCGCCGCCACGGCGAGGGGGCGGCCGCCCTGGCGCTGCTCTGGGCCTTGGTCTGGTGGGTGCTGGCCGGAACCTACGAAATCGACCGTCTGACCGCCGACCCGGTGGGCATTCCTCTGACCTTGCTGTTCGTCGCCCTGACCCTGGCGGCCCTGGACGGAGTCGGCCGCCGGGACGCGTGGACGGCGGCGCGGCAACTGGGTTTTTTGCTCCTCCCGGTTCTGTGGTTTGCGGCGGGAACCACCTTCGAGCGAACCCAGCACATGCTGGCCGGGTTGATGGTGTTGGCGCTGCCCCTCGGCATGGCCACCCACTACTGGCTGCTGGCGCGGCAGGAGGCGGACGGCGCCGAATTCTGGCCGACCCTCCGCCACGTCGGCGGCTTTTGGCTCCTCGTCATGCTGGTGTCGGTGGAACTGGCGTGGACGGGCCACCACCTGGCGCCGGGGGTGCGCCTGTGGCCGCTCCTCGGCCTGGCGGTCGGCCCGATTCTCGGCCTCTGGGGGGCCGCCCGGGGGGGCGGGCGGCAGCTGCCGCCGGTGGCCGGCCATGAGTTTGCCTATCTCGGCCTGGGTTCCGTGGTCCCCGCCCTGGTTCTGGCGGTTTGGAGCCTGTGGGCCAACTTCGCCCATAGCGGCGACGGCTCCGGCCTGCCTTACCTGCCCCTGCTCAACCCCTTCGACCTTGTCCAGCTCGCCGCCCTCGGGAGTCTCTACGCCTGGCTTCGGGCGCTCCGCCGCCAGGCCCTGCCCGGGGTGCCGGCCCTGCCGCCGGCGGCGGTTGGCGGGCTGGGTTTCGTCTGGTTCAGCTGTCTTGCCGGGCGCATCACCCATCAGTGGGCCGACGTTCCCTTCACCGCCCACAGTCTGTGGCACAGTACGCCGTTCCAGGCGCTGCTCACGCTGCTGTGGACCGGCCTGGCCATCGCTGCCATGATTGGGGCCGCCCGTCTGCGGGTGCGCCGTCTGTGGCAGGGCGGGTTCGCGCTGCTGGCCGTGGTGGGGGTCAAGCTCATGGCGGTGGATTTGGCCAACGCCGGCACCCTGGTATGGACCGGCTCGCTCATCGGCGTCGCGCTTCTGGTGCTGGCCGCCGCTTATTTCGCCCCGGCTCCCCCGGCGGCACCGGAAGGGGAGGCGGAGCGGTGACCGGACGGCCTGAAGCGGTAGCGCAAACCACCAATACCGGGCACCGGGGGGGCGATCGGGCGGCCGTCAAGGTGACCTGGCCGGCCTTCTTTTTCCACAACGCCATGTTTGAAAGGAGCGGTGCACCATGAACGACCTCTTGAAAGCGCTGTGGATCGTCGCCAAAGTACTTTTTCTGCTCACCGGCATTGCCGGCATCCTCGCCGGCGGCATCTGCGGCGCCATCATGGTCGGGCCGGCCATGGGCCACGACCACCTGGCGAAAGACTTTCTCGCCATCGCCGCCGTCGTCCTGGTTGTCGGGCTGGTGCTGGCGATCCCCGCCTGGAAAAGCCTGCGGCGCGAGCATCTGGCCGCCAAGGCCCGCCAGGCGGCTGAACTGGAAGCCCTGTGCCAGCCCCCGGGGGGGCAGCCATGAACAATGTCCTCCTGTGGATCTTCCGGGCCCTGGTGCTGGCCATCGGCCTGCTTTTCCTCGCGGCCGGCGGGCTGTGTGCCGCCTTCGGCATCGCCGACGCCCATTTCGGCGGCCCGGGGGTATTTCTCATCGGCCTGGGGCTGCTGGCGGTGGGGGCGATCATCGTCGGGGTGATGGTGCTGCGGCTGCGCGCCGCCAATAAGCCGCAGGACGATCCGGCGCCATGATTCCCGGCGTCGCCCCGGCCCTGGTGCACAGCCTTTTCGAGACGCTCGCCCTGCTGCTCGGGGTGGCCTACTACCGCCATCTGCGCCGGGGCGCCGGGGCGGGCAGCGTGCTCCACGGCCCGGAATTCGCCATCGCCGCCGGCTGCATCTTCGGCGCCGCCCTCGGCAACAAGGCGGTGTTCTGGGCCGAATTTCCCCACCTCCTGCCGCTCTATTGGGACAAGCCGGAAGTCTGGCTGGCCGGCCAGTCGATGGTCGGCGGGCTGCTCGGCGGCCTGCTCGGCGTCGAGGTCGCCAAAAAGCTGGCCGGCGTCACCCGCTCCACCGGCGACGCCTTCGTCTTTCCGGTCCTGCTTGGCCTGATGGTCGGCCGCGTCGGCTGCTTCCTGGCCGGGCTGGCCGACGGCACCTACGGCAACCCCACCGACCTGCCCTGGGGGGTCGATTTTGGCGACGGCATCCCCCGGCACCCCACCCAACTCTACGAAATTGCCTTCGCCGCCCTCTTGTGGTTCGCCTTGCGGCGCCTGCAGCCGGCCCTCGCCCCGCAGCCGGGGCTGCTCTTCAAGGCGCTGCTTACCGCCTATCTTGCCTGGCGGCTGGCGATCGACGCCCTCAAGCCCGTACCCTTCGCCTACCCCTTCGGGGCTTCGGGCATTCAGTGGGTGTGCCTGGTTGCCTTGACGGCTTACCTACCCTTGACCTGGCGGCAGTTTCGCAGACTCCCATGAATCGTTGGACGGAGTATTTCAAGTTTCTTATTTCTGTATTTATCATTGTAAATAGCGGAATTAAACTCCATAATTGCAAGGATGATTGATCGTCATTTGATTTCTTCGTTGCAGGATAGACTAGCCTATTCGCCAGCCGTTGCCTTGCTCGGCCCGCGCCAGGTGGGCAAGACGACACTTGCGCTGGCGATGGGTGATCGGATCAGCCGTCCGACCCTATATCTCGATCTGGAATCGGCCCGGGATCGGGCCAAGCTGGAGCAGGCGGAGTTGTACCTGGGCGACCACCTTGACAAACTGGTCATTCTCGACGAGGTGCATCGCGTCCCAGGTCTCTTCCCCCTCCTACGCGGCCTTATAGACCGAGCCCGGCGGGCCGGTCGTGAGGCCGGCATGTACCTGCTCCTCGGCTCTGCTTCCCTCGATCTTCTCAAGCAAGCGGGCGAGACCCTGGCCGGGCGCATCGCCTACCTGGAACTCTCCCCCTTCACGGTGCGGGAGACACGCCATCTTCCGAGCGACGAACTGTGGGTCCGGGGCGGCTTCCCCGGCAGCCTGCTGGCTGCGAGCGGCCCCCGCAGCCTGCGCTGGCGGCAAGATTTCATCCGCAGCTACCTGGAGCGCGACATCCCCCAGTTTGGGCCGCGCATCGCCGCCGAGACCCTGCGCCGCTTTTGGGGCATGCTGGCACACCACCAGGGCGGCCTCCTCAATACTGCCCAGTTTGCCCGCAACCTTGGGGTCGACGCCAAGACCGCCGCCAGCTATCTCGATCTGCTGGCGGACCTCCTGCTCGTTCGCCGTCTTCCGCCCTGGCACGCCAACCTGGGAAAACGCCTGGTCAAGTCACCCAAGGTCTACGTCCGCGACAGCGGCCTGGTCCATGCCCTGCTGGCCATTCCCGACAAGGAGGCCTTGCTGGCCCATCCAGTGGTGGGTAACAGTTGGGAATGCTTCGTCGTCGAAAATCTGCTGGCCGCTGCGCCGGAAGGGGTGCAGGGTTATTTCTACCGCAGCAGCGGCGGCGCCGAAATCGACCTCCTCCTGGCCTGGCCCGACGGCGCCCTGTGGGTCGTCGAGATCAAGCGCAGCCTGAGCCCTAAGCTGGAGCGGGGTTTCCATGCCGCCTGCACCGACCTCAAACCGGCCCGCAAGTTGGTGATCTACCCTGGTGACGAGCACTACCGCCTAGCTGCGGATGTGGACGTGATGAATCTTCTGGCGGCGGCAGACATGATCGCCTCGGCCGAATAACAAGCTCTGCAACAATCAGACTACGGCTATGGCTCAAACAAAAAAGGCGGTAACTTCATGACCAAGTCCAATCCGAAATCGGAACGAAATATCAAGCGTATCGATAAGAATGGACACGGCGGTGGTGGTGGAACGCATGGCTTCCAGGTTTATTTCAAACGCGATGGAGTCGAATTCACACGCTTATTCAGCGATACCAAATATGGCGGAGAGGAGGGGGCGCTGCGAGCTGCGCAGCAGTTCCGAGATAAGGCTCAGGCCAGAATTCCGCCGAAGAAGGATCCGCGAGCATCGCAGCGAGCTATGCTGTCGAAGGATGACAAAGAGGATGTGCGGAGGATATACATGCGACTTCTCGCTCTGGGTTGCCAACCGTGGCTCGACAACGAGTCGCTGTTGCCAGGGCAGGATTGGGACAGCGAAATCCGCAAAGCGATCCGGGAGGCCCATGTTTTCTTGGTGTGTCTGTCCAGCCGGTCGGTTACCAAGCGGGGATATGTCCAGAAGGAGATCAAATTCGCCCTGGACGCCGCCACCGAGATTTCGGAAGGGGAAATATTCATCATTCCCATCAAGCTCGAACCCTGCGAGTTACCACCCTCACTAAGCAAATGGCAATGGCTTGAGGCATACAAGGACGGATACGGCCGCCTGATCGCCAGCTTGGCCCAGCAGACCGAAAAACTTGGTCTCGATCATCTGCGCGTGGGCTAATCGAATGACCCGCAAAAACCGCCCCTGGCTCTTCTACGACACTACCGCCTCGGTGTGCACTACCTGCCTGCGCCAGGTCGAGGCCAAGGTGGTCATCAAGGGGAAAGAGGTCTTCCTCGATAAATGGTGCCCGGCCCACGGCAGCGAGCGGGTGCTGATCGCCGACGACGCCGACTACTACCGCCTGGGCCGGGAGGTCTACGTCAAGGCGCCGGAGATGCCCGAGCGCTTCAATACCGAAATGCGCCACGGCTGCCCCTACGACTGCGGCCTCTGCCCGGACCACATGCAGCATTCCTGTCTTTCGGTGGTTGAGATCAGCGAACACTGCAACCTGCGCTGTCCGGTGTGCTACGCCGAGTCGGGGCCGGAGCGGCAGACCCACCGGTCGCTGGCCGAGGTCGAGGCGATGCTCGACGCCGTCGTCGCCAACGAGGGCGAGCCGGACGTGGTGCAGCTTTCCGGCGGCGAGCCGACCCTGCACCCGCAATTCTTCGCCATTCTGGACGCCGCCAAGGCCCGGCCCATCCGCCACCTGATGATTAACACCAACGGCCTGCGCCTGGCCCGGGAGCCGGAATTCGTCGCCCGCCTGGCGGCCTACAAGCCGGGGCTGGAAATCTACCTCCAATTCGACTCCCTCGACGACGCCGTGCTGCAGCAACTGCGCGGCGCCGACCTGGCCGAAATCCACGAACGCGCCCTGGCCAACCTGGAAGCCCACGGCCTTTCGACCACCCTGGTGATGACGGTGAAGCGCGGGGTGAACGACGGCGAGATCGGCGCCGTGATCCGCCACGGCCTCAAGTACCGCTGCGTCCGGGGCGTGACCCTGCAGCCCGTGTCGGACGCCGGGCGCAACCTGGATTTCGACGGCAGGCGCCACCGCCTGACGGTGAGCGAGGTGCGCCGCCGCATCGCCGAGCAATCGGAATTATTCACCCTCGACGACATCGTCCCCGTCCCCTGCAACCCGGATACCCTGGCCATGGGCTACGCCGTCAAGCTGGCGGGCGAGGTGCTGCCCCTGACCCGCCACCTCGGCCCCGAGGCCCTGCTCGCCGGGCCGCGCAACACCATCGTCTTCGAGCGCGACCCGGCGATCAAGGACGCCGTGTTCAAGCTCTTCTCCACCAACCATTCGCCGGAGACGCAAGCCAACTGCCTGGCAGCGCTGCTCTGCTGCCTGCCGACGGTGGCAGCGCCGGACCTCGGCTACGAAAACGTCTTCCGCGTCCTGATCGTGCAATTCATGGACGCCGCCAACCTCGACCTGCGGGCCTTGAAGAAATCCTGCGTCCACTTCGCCCTGCCCGACGGCCGATTGATCCCCTTCGAAGCCTACAACCTCTTCTACCGGGGCGAGCGGGCGGCGAAGACGGCGGCAATCCAGGCCGAGATACGGGCGGCTACCGAAAGGCGGCGGTGAGGGGTCGGCGCGGATGGCAGGCGTGGGCGAGACGCGGTCGGCCAGCCTGGTTACTCCAAGGACATTCGAAGGACAACGACCTGTGTCGCTTCATGCCATAACCTCCCGGGAAACTGGCCCCCTCGCCATTGCCCTATTTTCGCCGCCGGCATCGTCTGCCTGATGATGAGCCTGCGGACCTTCACTCGCGCTTGGACGCGGCTGTGGCACGCGCGAGCCGTGCGCCGCGGCGCCAGGCGGCCGGTGGGGCGCCGAACTCGCGTTTGAAGGCGCGATTGAACGCGGCTTCCGATTCATATCCGACGCGCTCGCCGATGCGCGCCACCGCATCGTTGGTGCGGGCCAGGTATTGGGCGGCGAGGGCCATGCGCCATCGGGCCAGGTACTGCAT
This sequence comes from Azonexaceae bacterium, assembly GCA_009469675.1. Taxonomy (GTDB): domain Bacteria; phylum Pseudomonadota; class Gammaproteobacteria; order Burkholderiales; family Rhodocyclaceae; genus SSSZ01. Next base: position 47,725 of record SSSZ01000098.1, read on the forward strand.
CGGCGGCTCGCCGATGAGCGCCGAGAATCGGTCGGCGAGTGCAGAGCGCGAGAGGCCCACGCCGCTGGCCAGGGAATCGACCTGCCAGTCTTGGTCCGGCCGGGCATGCATCAGCGCCAGCGCCTTGCCGACATAGGGATCGCGCAGCCCGGCCAGCCAACCCCGCTGTTCCTCTGGCAATTGGCGGATATAGCAGCGTAGCGCCTCTACGAACAGCAGTTCGGCCAGGCGCCCCATCACCGCCTCGCGACCTGATTGCGGGGCGTGCGTTTCCTGTGCGCCGTGCTGTAGCGCTGAGACCATCCAGCGCGTTGCCGGATCGTCGCCCAGCGCCACATGGAGCATTCGCGGAAGCCCGGACAGAAGGGGGCGGCAAAGGCGCTTGTCGCAGGCCATGTAGCCGCAGATGAATCGCGTTCGGGGCCCGCTGCCGCCGTGGCGGATTCGCATCAGGCCACTGCTCGCGGCGTCGGGCCGAACCAGCGATGCGGCATGAGTAGGATTGAGATGCAGGTCGCTGCCGAGCACGTGCGTGTCGCTATGAGGAAACATCAGAAGATCGCCGGCGGCGAGATCGAGCACTTCGCCACCGTCAGCCAGACGTGTCCGGCAGGCACCCTCGACCAGCAGGTGAAAGATCGCGACATGTTCAGCGTCGGGTAGGAAATGCGAAATGTCATCCTCGCCAGGTGCCGAGTCGACGCACCATGGTGCGCTGAAGTCCGCCTCAAGAAAAATGCCGCTGGTCAGGCGCAGAACCTTAAGGGTTTCGGAAAGGGCATCCATGGCGATCCTCGCAATACCGTCCGACTTCCTATCTTAGCCGATTGCGTGCCGGGGTGCCTCGGCCCGGACTTGCAGTCAATCTCGGCGGCGCTGTGGACAAGCGATTTTTCCGTGGTGGCGTTCCGGCATAGTGCGGGCGCGTCGTGGTCAAGTCTTCGGGCAGCGCTGCGTCCACCATGAAATCACCCCGACAACGCCGGCTCTGTCGCCGGAAAGGAGACCATCATGGAACAAGTTTTCACCTCTACCCGCACACTGCGGATCGCCGGCAGGCAGGCGATCGCCGTGCCCACTGTCCGCGGAAGTCGCGTCGAGGTCACCGGCGGCCGTGCCTGGCTGACCATCGAACGAGATGAACGCGACTTCGTGTTGCCGTCCGGCGGCGTCTTCGATTGCGATATCGACGGACTGCTCGTCATCGAAATGCTCGACGAAGGCACGCTGACAGTCGCGGTTTCCAGCTCTGCTCCCGATGCTTCGAGTGGGAGTCGATCCAGGTTCATCGGGCGCGTCAGCGCCGCGTGGCACCTAGCCCCTGAAGCGATCTGCCAATCCTGATTTTTCACCCCGAGGAGACCTCAAATGGAATCAACCATGGAAATCCGCCGCACCAAATATGCCCAATGTGTTTCCGCATCTAAGCGTGTCCGCTGGACAATCGACGATGTCCTACGTGGGCGGGACTTCGATACGGACCACAAGTTTTTGCCCGACGGACTTTCGCTTGTCGACACTCTACCCTTCCTCCAGCCACACGCTGCCCGGTTCTTCAGCCAGGTTCAGGGGCGAACCTACGCCAACATGTTCGGCCTGGTGGAGCGTTTCATCTGCGCTAAGATTCTTGAGGTGAGCCGCGAACATTGGCTTGGCGACCAGACCGCCCTCGAGGCGTTGGTTCGGTTTTCCGACGAGGAACTCAAGCACCAGGAGTTGTTTCGGCGCATCGAAGCAAAGCTCGCCGGTACAATGCCCACGGGATATCGCTTCATGCCGCAGCCTGATGCGGTCGCCGCCGCTGTCCTCGCCGCGTCGACCTGGGCAGTGCTCGGGCTGACCTGCCACATCGAACTCTTCACGCAGGCGCACTACCGCTCCAGTATCGAATCGGATGCCGCGCTCTCGCCGCTTTGGAAGGATGTATTTCTCTACCACTGGCGGGAAGAGTCGCAGCATGCGGTGCTCGACGAACTCGAGTGGATTCGGGAGGACGCCCGGCTCACCGAAAATCAGCGCGACGCCGCAGTGGACGACCTGATCGGCCTCGTCGGTGCCGTCGACGGCTTGCTGGTCCAACAGGCAGCCGCCGACATCGGGTACTTCGTCGGTTCCGCCGGGCAGACGTTTACCGCCGACGAGACGGCGCTGATCGGAGACACCTTGCTGCGTGCCTATCGGCATCAGTACATCGTCTCGGGCGTGCGCGATACGCGTTTCGTCGAGGTGCTCGGCCATATGGTCAGCGCGGCGCAGAAAACCCGTATCAATGACGCGTTGGCGCCGCTGCTTGCGCATTGAGGCCGGCATCGCTCCCACGCAGGCGGCGCAGCACGGTGTGCGTGGGGGCGGCGACCCTCGGTTTGTGGCAGCAATCCATCCATTGCGATGAGGAGGAATGATCGATGTCCAAGCACGAAATGACTGGGGCGCTGAGCTTCTTTGCACTGCTGGCGACCGCGGGGGTTGGTACAGAGGGTGCGCACGCTGCGGTTCCGGCGCGGCCGGTGATCGTCGTGCCGCGCATGGTCCCGGCGATTTCTCGGCCGACGCCTTTGCCCGCCGAAAGCGCAACCGAGAGGGCAGCTCCCGCGGTGCCATTCGGTTTTCCGATGCCGAAAACGACAACGAAGTACTCCGGCATCGCTTACTTGGCGATGAAGAAATGGGGGATGCCCGATCGATCGATCAAACGGGTCTGCACACGAGCGGATCGGCCTGCGCTTCCCGACTTGACCGGCGGTCCGCGGTTTCAAATTGGCAATGGCCGAATCGCTTCTGGTTCTGCTCTAGCATGCAGTCGGAAGCGCGGGGATTCGTGTCACTTTGCCGGGTTTTCCCCAGTTTCCAGCCGGGAACCTTTGCGGGAACCTGGGGCCTGATCCTTTCGTTGCCGCCGCCTCACCCCATGACCGCCCAGAAAAACCGTTCCCTCGCCCCCGCCTTGCTGTTTGCCGCCGGTATCGTCTGCGTGGCGATGGGCATCCGCCATACCTTCGGCCTCTTCCTGGCGCCGATGACCGCCGACCACCAGTGGGGGCGCGAGGTGTTTTCCTTCGCCATCGCCTTGCAGAATCTCGCTTGGGGCGCCGCCCAGCCCTTCGCCGGCCTGCTTGCCGACCGCTTCGGGGCGAAGCGGGTGCTCTGGGGCGGCGCCGTGCTTTATGCCCTGGGCCTGGCCGGCATGGCCTGGGCCGGCAGCGGCACCGGCTTTGCCGCCACCGCCGGCCTCCTGATCGGCCTGGCCCAGAGCGGCACGACCTACAGCGTGGTGTTTTCCGCCCTCGGCCGGCTGCTTCCCGCCCACCGCCAGAGCTGGGCCATGGGCCTGGTGGCGGCGGCGGGTTCCTTCGGCCAGTTTCTCATGGTGCCGGTGGGGTCGGGCCTGATCGGTGGGATCGGCTGGTTCAGCACCTTGCTCGTCTTCTCCCTGGCGTCGCTCTTGATCCTCCCCCTCGGGGCGGCGCTTACCCAAGGCCTCGGCGCCCGGGCGGCAAGCGCCGGCCAGACGGCCCTGGAGGCCATCGGCGAGGCCCTGCGGGAGCGGAGTTTCGTCCTCCTTACCGTGGGGTACTTCGTCTGCGGCTTCCAGGTCGTTTTCATCGGCGTCCATCTGCCCACCTACCTCCTCGACAAAGGGCTGTCGGGCAATGTCGGCATGACCGCGCTGGCCCTCATCGGTCTTTTCAACATCTTCGGCACCTACACCGTCGGCCACCTCGGCAGCCGTTACCCCAAGCGTTTTCTGCTGGCCGGCATCTACAGCCTGCGCAGCGTGGTCATCGGCCTCTTTCTGGTTCTCCCGCTGACCCCCTTGTCGGTTTATGTCTTTGCCGCCGCCATGGGCTTCCTCTGGCTGTCCACGGTGCCCGCGACCAATGCCATCGTGGCCCAGATTTTCGGCGTGCGTTTCCTCGGTATGTTGTCGGGTTTCGTCTTCTTCAGCCATCAGATCGGCAGCTTCCTCGGGGTCTGGCTGGGTGGCCGGCTCTTCGACGCCAACGGCTCCTACGACGTGGTGTGGGGAATCTGCATCGCGTTGGGCGGGCTGGCGGCGCTCCTCAACCTGCCCATCGACGAGCGCAATCTGGAGATCCGGCGGGCCGCTGCCAAGGCGGCTTGAACCGGCCATTGCCGGTAAAATGCCGGCCATGAACTGGCAAACGATCAAGGAACGCTGCGACCTCTACGAACGCCTGATGCGGCTCGACAAGCCCATCGGCATCCTGTTGCTGCTCTGGCCGACCCTCTGGGGATTGTGGCTGTCGGCGCTGGGCCGGCCGGACTGGGTGGTGGTCTGGGTCTTCGTCCTCGGCACCGTGCTGATGCGCTCGGCGGGCTGCGTCATCAACGATTTCGCCGACCGGGATTTCGACAAGCACGTCGAACGCACCAAGGACCGCCCGCTCACCGCCGGCCGGGTGAGCGTCAAGGAAGCCCTGGTGCTATTCGCTGCCCTCAGCCTGTGCGCCTTCGCCCTGGTCCTCATGCTGGGCAATCGGCTGGTCATCGGGATGTCGGTGCCGGCGTTGTTCCTGGCGGCGAGCTACCCCTTCACCAAGCGCTTCTTCGCCATTCCCCAGGCCTACCTCGGCATCGCCTTCGGCTTCGGCATCCCCATGGCCTACGCCGCCCATCTCGACAAAGTGCCGGCCGAGGCCTGGTGGCTGCTCTTGGCCAACGTCTTCTGGGCGGTGGCCTACGACACCGAATACGCCATGGTGGACCGGGACGACGACATCAAGATCGGCATCAAGACCTCGGCGCTGACCTTCGGCCGCTTCGACGTGGCGGCGGTGATGCTCTGCTACGGCGCCACCCTCGGCCTCATCGCCTGGATCGGCCACGGCCTTGGCCGGGGTTATTTTTTTTACGGCGGCGTGGCGGTAGCGGCGGCGATCATGGGCTGGCACTACACCCTGATCCGGCGGCGGGAACGCCTGGCCTGCTTCAAGGCCTTTCTCAACAACAACTACGTCGGGGCGGCGATTTTCGCCGGCATCGCCGGCGATTTTCTTCTCGGCCCCAGCTCCTGAGCCGGCGGGCCGTCGGCTCAGGCTGGGCGGGGTTTGCGCGGCCGGCCTCGCTTGCGCGCCCCGCGGCCGGACCAAAGGACGGGATGGCCCTGATGGTCGCGCCACCAGGCGATGAAGTCATCGACCGGCATCGGCCGGGCGAAAAGATAACCCTGGGCCCGCTTGCAGCCGAGCTCGGCGACGACCCCGGCCATGCCGGCGGTTTCGACGCCCTCGGCCAGAACATCCATTTTGAGGCGGCGGGCCAGGCGGACGATGGCGGCGATGATTTCGCGATCCTTCTTCGATTCCTCGGCCTGGCGCACGAAGCACTGGTCAATCTTGACCTCCTGCACCGGCAGCCGCTGGAGATAGCTCATCCCGGCGTAGCCCGTGCCGAAATCGTCGATGGCCAGCCGCAATCCCTGTCGGCGCAGCCGCTGGAGGACGTCGACGACCTGCGGCGTTTCCTCGACCATGAGGGTCTCGGTCAATTCAAGCAGGAGGCGCTCCGGGGCGATCTCCCAGGTGGCGAGGCTCTGGGCGATGAGATCGGGCAGTTCCGGGTCGAGGAGGTCGTGGGCGGAAACGTTGATCGACAGGCTGATGCCGATTCCGGCCGCGGCCAGCCGGTGCTGAATCTGCGCCGCCTGCTGCAGCAACCAGCGGGTGAAGGCGCCGCGCTGGCCGAGGCGTTCGATGGCGGCCAGGGTATGGGGTGGCGGCACCTGGTCGCCGTTGCTGCGCTGCCAGCGCAAGAGGGCTTCGCAGCCGATGCAGGCGCCGCTGGCGAGGTCGATCTGGGGCTGCAGGTGGAGGCTTAACCCCGGCGCGCCGGCGAGGGTCGCCTGCAGTTCGGAATGGAGGTTTTGCTGGTCGGCGTCGGCCCGTTCCATCGCCCGGGCGTAGAGGGCGTGGCCGTGGCCTTCCCTTTCGGCCATCAGACGGGCGATGCGGGCCGACTGGATGAGGTGGAGCGCGTCCTCGCCGTCGTCGGGCCAGACGGCGCCGCCGCAAACGATGCGGACGGCGAGCCGGCCCTGGATGGTCGGCAGGGGGTCGATGAAATGGCCGTCCACCTTGAGCATGGCGAGTTGCAGGGGGGCGCTGCTGGGCAGGTCGGGAAGCACGGCCAGCCATTCCCAGTGGCTCACCGAATAAAGCCGGTCGGCAGGACGCAGCAGGCCCTTGAGCTGGCCGGTGAGATCGGCCCGCAGGCGGTGCCCGGCTTCTGGCGTCAGGCGGTAGAGGCCGGGATCGGCGGCGGCCGCGATGACCATCACCCCCAGGGTGCGGTCGCCTCCGAACTGCCGGGCGAGATGGGGGATTTCGACCAGGGCCGCGGCGTAGCGCGGCAGCCCGGTGATGTGGTCGATCAGGTCGTTGTGGAGGTCGGCGAAGGAGCTGGCGGTCATGGCGCGGTAGGCGGGGCGCGGCGACGGCCGCGGCTCATCCGAGATAGTACTCCGCCGGGTTGAGGCCGTAGGCGTCGTTGGGCAGCGATTTGACGATGCGGTAGGCCTGGCCGGTGCCGAAAGCGGGGTCCATGATGAGATCGACGGTGCGCGGGCGCCGTTCCACCGATTTGTCCGGGCCGAGGACGATCATCACCCGCGGCTTGAGCCGGCGCACCTGGTTCTGCTGGATGACCACCGCCACTTCGCCGCTGTTGAGTTCGACCAGGGTGCCGATGGGGTAGAGGCCGATGCACTGGATGAACTGGTCCACCACCGGGGCGCGGAATTTCTTGCCGCGCATGCCGATCAGCGCCTCGAGGGCCTTCTGGCTGGAGACGGCGGGCTGGAAATGGCGCTGCCGCGTCATGGCGCAATAGCTGTCGATGAGGCCGGCGAGTTCGGCGTGTAGACCGAGCTTTTCCCCTTTGAGACGGCGCGGGTAGCCGCTGCCGTCCAGGCGCTCGTGGTGGCTGGCGACGATGTCGAGGACATCGACGGAAAAGCCCGCCTGGCCGACCAGGATTTCCAGGGAACTGGCGACGTGGGACTGCACCAGGGCGTATTCGTCCTCGCTCAGGGTATCGGGTTTGCTGAGGATTTCCGCCGGCAGGTTGACTTTGCCGACATCCTGCATCAGGCCGGCCAGCCCGAGGGTTTCCACCGCCCTGGCGGGCAGTCCGAGAAAGCGGCCGAGTACCATGAGATGGACCGAGACGTCCACCGCGTGGTCGTAGGAATACTGGTCGGCGCTGCGCAGCCGGGCCAGCCAGATCATGGCGTCGGGGTTGCGCTCGACGCCCTGGGCCATTTCGCCGACCAGATTGCCGACCATCTGGAGATCGGCGCTGCCTTCGCTTTCGATGGAATCGCGGATCGAGCGCAGGGTTTTCTTGACGTCGTCGACGATGGGCGCCGAGTAGAGCAGTTCGGGTTCGAGGCGGCTCTGGTTGTCGCTGCTGCCGATCGGCGGCAGGTCGGCGTAGCGGCGGCTCTGGGGTTCGAGGCGCAGCATGCGGCAGATCGCCGGGAAGTCGTCGGGGGCGGCCTCGTCGGCGCGCAGGAAGGCCGGAGCCGGGCCGCGGCGGGGCTCCGGGTCGGCCGCCGCCAGCCGGCCCGCATGGTGCAGGCCCACCGAGCGGCTGCGGTCGATGGTGACGGCGAAACAATACTCCTGGAGGGTGGCGATCTGGGCGTCGTCCTCGACGAGAAATCCCTGCAGCGGAAACGGCGTTTCCACCCAGGGACGGTCGAGATCAGCGACAAACATGCCGCGCCGCACGTCGCGGACGGGGATGATTTCCATCAGGCCGGCTATCCACTTTCGACAAAATTCCATTCTATGCGAACCGCTTGGCGACGGGGCGCCAAATAGTTCACGCCGGCGTTTGCTTTTCGCCGGGGTTTTCGGCATCGTTGCCGGGTTTCCCCGTTTTCCTAGGCCCCATGAAATACCACGACCTGCGCGACTTTCTGTCGCAACTCGAACAGCTTGGCCAATTGAAGCGCATCGGCGTCGAGGTCGATCCCCGTCTGGAAATGACCGAGATCTGCGACCGCGTCCTGCGCGCCGGGGGGCCGGCCATCCTTTTCGAAAAGCCCAAGGGCAGCGCCATGCCGGTCCTCGCCAACCTGTTCGGCACGCCCCAACGGGTGGCCCTGGGCATGGGCGAGGAGGGCGACTGGAAAACCGCCCTGCGCGAGGTCGGCAAGCTCCTGGCCTACCTCAAGGAGCCGGAGCCGCCCAAGGGGCTGAAGGATGCCTGGGACAAGCTGCCGGTGCTGAAGCAGGTGCTCAACATGGCGCCCAGGGTGGTGTCGTCGGCGCCCTGCCAGGACGTGGTCCGGGAAGGCGCCGCCGTGGACCTCGGGCAGCTCCCCATCCAGCACTGCTGGCCGGGCGACGCGGCGCCCCTCATCACCTGGGGGCTGGTGGTCACCCGCGGGCCGCACAAGGCGCGGCAGAACTTGGGCATCTACCGCCAGCAGGTGCTCGGAGCGAACAAACTCATCATGCGCTGGCTGGCCCACCGGGGCGGGGCGCTAGATTGCCGCGACCACCAACTGGCCAAACCGGGCCAGCCCTTCCCCGTGGCGGTGGTCATCGGCTGCGACCCGGCGACCATCCTGGGCGCCGTGACCCCGGTTCCCGACACCCTTTCCGAATACCAGTTCGCTGGCCTTCTGCGGGGCGGCAAAACCGAACTGGTGAAATGCCTGGGTTCCGACCTGCAGGTGCCGGCTTCGGCCGAAATCGTCCTTGAGGGCGTCATCCACCCCGGCGAAACGGCCCTCGAAGGCCCCTACGGCGACCACACCGGCTACTACAACGAACAGGCCGAGTTTCCGGTGTTCACGGTCGAGCGCATTACCAGCCGCAAGAATCCGATCTACCACACTACCTACACTGGCAAGCCCCCTGACGAGCCGGCGGTGCTCGGCGTCGCCTTGAACGAAGTCTTCGTCCCCCTGTTGCAGAAGCAGTATCCGGAGATCGTCGATTTCTACCTGCCGCCGGAGGGCTGCTCGTACCGGCTGGCCATCGTCAGTATCAGGAAGCAGTACCCCGGCCACGCCAAGCGGGTGATGTTCGGCATCTGGAGCTTCTTGCGCCAGTTCATGTACACCAAGACCATCATCGTCGTGGACGACGACGTGGATATCCGCGACTGGAAGGAAGTCGTCTGGGCCCTGACGACCCGGCTCGACGCCTGCCGCGACACCACTCTGGTGGACAACACCCCCATCGACTACCTCGATTTCGCCAGCCCCGTGGCCGGCCTCGGCTCCAAGATGGGGCTGGACGCCACCAACAAGTGGCCGGGGGAAACCAGCCGCGAGTGGGGCCGGCCCATTGTCATGGACGAGGCGGTGAAAAGGCGGGTGGACGGGATGTGGGCGGAACTCGGCCTGTGAACCGCGCAATCCGCGGCGCCGCCGTCGATCCGGCCGCGGCGCCGTTTGCTGTCGACCCGGCGGCCGTGGGGCTGCCGCGCTGCCGGGCGCCAGCCTGATGCGCCTGCCGCCCCTGGTCGAAGGTCGGCTCATCGTACGCCGCAACCGCTTCGTCGCCGAGGTCGAGGTGGATGGCCAACCTGTCGAGGCCCATTGCCCCAACACCGGGTCGATGCTGGGCTGCAAGGCGCCGGGGAGCCGGGTCTGGCTCTCCCGGGCGGAAAACCTGGCCCGCAAGCTGGCCTGGACCTGGGAAATCGTCGAGGCCCGGCCCGGCGTGCTGGTCGGGCTGCATACCGGCCGTCCCAACGGCCTGGTCGAGGAAGCCATCCGGGCCGGCCGGGTGCCGGAACTGGCGGGGTACGGCAGCATTCGGCGGGAGGTCCGATACGGTTGCGAGAACAGCCGCATCGACCTGCTCCTCGAAGGCGCCGGCCGGCCCCCCTGTTACGTCGAGGTCAAGAACGTCACGGCGGCGGTGGCCGATGGCGTCGGCCTTTTTCCCGATGCCGTCACCGAGCGCGGCGCCAAGCACCTGCGGGAAATGATGGCGGTGGTGGCGGGGGGCGGCCGCGCCGCCTTGGTTTTTTGCGTCCAGCGGGGCGACGTCGGCGAGGTCCGCCCGGCCGACGCCATCGACCCGGACTATGGCCGCATGCTGCGCCAGGCCAGGGCGGCGGGGGTTGCCGTACTAGCGTTGGGTGCCGTCGTCACCCCCGGCGAAATCGTCCTCGATCGTCCCCTGCCCGTCGTCTGCCCCTGAACCAGAGCGGCCGGACTATTCGTTTTCCAGCAGGGTCGGCCGTTCGCCGGCCTGCCGCTGGGCCACCCAGAGGAGCAGGGCGTCGATGGCCGGGCCGCCGGCCTGGGCCTTGGGGTGGTTGATGAGAAAAGTGACGGCATAGCGCCGGCCCTGGGCGTCAAGGGCGTAGCCGGCGGCGGTCTTGACCCCGTCCAGGGTGCCGGTCTTGATGTGGGCGCGGCCGCTGGCGGCGCTCTCCTTGAGCCGCTTCTTCATCGTCCCGTCGATGCCGACGATGGGCAGCGACGACACCAGTTCCGGCATGACCGGGCTTTTCCAGGCGTCGAGGAGGAGCCGGTTGAGGCTGTCGGCGCTGATGCGTTCCTGGCGCGACAGGCCGGAGCCGTTGTCGACCACCAGTTCGGGGAATTTCAAGCCGCGGCCGGCCAGCCATTCGGTGAGCCGCTGCCGCGCCCGGTCGACGCTGGCCGGGGCGCCGTCGTTGCCCAGGGCCAGGAAAAGCTGGCGCGCCATGACGTTGTTGGAGAACTTGTTGATGTCGCGCACCGCGTCGGCCAGCGGCGGCGATTCGTGCACGGCCGCCGGACGGGCGGCGGGCGGCGTGGAGCCGGCGCGCACCTGGCCGCCCAGGCTGCCGCCCAGCTCTTTCCAGAGGGCGCGGAAGAGGCCGCCGACCTGGACGTCGGCGGGCAGCGGTGCGAGGTTGAGGGGTTTTTCGCCGCACTGGGCGCTGTAGCTGCCGGAAAACTCGAGGCGGCTGCCGCTGTTTTCTGGCACCAGGCGGACGGCGACGAGATCCTTCCAGTCGCTGCCACAGCTGCCGGCGGCAAGTTGCAGACGGTTGTCCACGGTCAGGCCGTCGGCGGGAGTCTCCTGGAGCACCCGAACCTTGCCGTTTTCCCCCACAAGGGTGAAGCGCAGCGCCCGGAAATTGACGAGCAGGGCGTCGGGGCCGACGTTGTAGGGGCGCATCGGCTTGTCGTCGAAGGCGCCGGGGTCGATGGCCGGGACGTTGAAGGCGCTGCGGTCGAGGACCACGTCGCCGACGATGTGTTCGACGCCCCGCACCCGCAGCTGGCGCAGGAGGGCGCCGAGGTGCTCGAGGGCGAACTTGGGGTCGCCGCTGCCCTTCAGGTAGAGATTGCCGCCGAGCTTGCCGGCCACCGGGTCGGCTTCGGTGTAGGCCCCGGTCTTCCAGGTCCAGGCCGGACCCAGGAGGTCGAGGGCGGCGTAGGTGGTGACCAGCTTCATCACCGACGCCGGGTTCATCGCCTGGCGGGCGTTGTGGGCCACCAGGGAAAAACGCGAATCGACCGGCTGGACGACGACGGCCACCTGGGAAGCGGGGATCTGGGCCGCCTTCAAGGCCTTGAGTACCTCCGGCGGCAGGCCGTCGGCCTGGGCGGAGAACATGCCGCCGGCCAGAACCGGGGCGGCGAGCCAGCGCCTCATGGCGCGGCCGGGTAGTCGGTGTAGCCGCTGGCGCCGCCCTGGTAGAAGGTTGAGGCGTCGGGTTCGGCCCAGGGCAGGTGGGCGGCGGTGCGGGCCGCCAGATCGGGGTTGGCGATGAAGGCCCGGCCGTAGGCGACGGCGTCGCAATGGCCGTCGGCGATCCAGGCTTCGCCCCGGGCGCGGTCGAAGCCGCCGTTGCTGACGATGGGCAGGCGGGCCAGGGGGCGGAAGTGGGCGGCCACATCGGCGAGCGGTGCGACGGCGCCGTCGAGCTGGTTGGGCAGATAGGGTTCGGTCAGGTGCAGGTAGGCCAGGCCGTAGTCGTTGGCGCGGGCGACGATGTGTTCCCACAGGGGGATGGTGTCGGCGTCGACCTGGATGCCGTGAAAGCGATTCATCATTGGGTTGAGGCGAAAGCCGACGCGGTCGAAGGGCAGGGCCTGGCCGACGGCGTCGAGCACCTCGAAGAAGAAGCGGGTGCGGTTGGCGAAACTGCCGCCGTAGGCGTCGCTACGGGTGTTGGCGCAGGCCGAGAAGAACTGGTGGAAGAGATAGCCGTTGGACGAATGGATTTCGACGCCGTCGAAACCTGCCGCGACGGCATTGGCCGCGGCACGGCCGAAGTCGGCGACGATGGCGGCGATTTCCTCCTGGCTCAAGGCTCGCGGCGTGACCGTTTCCTTCAGGCCCTGGGGGGAAAACATCTTCCAGTGGGGGTTGATGGCCGAGGGGGCCACCGGCGCTGCGCCGTCGTGGAAATCGGGCAGGGACAGCCGGCCGCAGTGCCAGAGCTGGCAGACGATGAGTCCGCCGGCGGCATGGACGGCGGCGGTGACATTCCGCCAGCCGGCGACCTGGGCGTCCGACCAGATTCCCGGCGTGTAGGGATAGCCCCGCCCCTGGGGCGAAACGATGGTGCCCTCCGAGACGATCAGCCCGGCGCCGGCCCGCTGGGCGTAATAGCGGGCCATCAGGTCGGTGGGGACGGCGCCCGGGTTGTCGGCGCGGCAGCGGGTGAGGGGCGCCATCACCAGGCGGTTCTTGAGGTGGAGGGCGCCGAGGCGGACCGGGGTGAGGAGAGGGCTGGTCATCATGGGCTGGATCGGCAAAAACTGATAAGGGCGGTATTCTACGGGGGTATGGAAGCCATGGACACCACTGCCGTCGCCCGGGCCGCCCGGCTGATCGCCGCCGCCGACGGGCTGGTGATTACGGCCGGCGCCGGCCTCGGCGTCGATTCCGGCCTGCCCGACTTTCGCGGCCGGGAAGGATTCTGGCGGGCCTATCCGGCGCTTGCCGCGGCCCGCATCGATTTCGAGGAGGCCGCCTGCCCCGCCACCTTCCGGCGCGACGCCCGCCTGGGCTGGGGCTTCTACGGCCATCGCCTGGCGCTCTATCGGCGCACCCGCCCCCACGCCGGGTTTCAAATCCTGCAGCGCCTGGCGGCGGCTCGGCCGGAGGGCGCCTTCGTCTTCACCAGCAATGTGGACGGCCAGTTCGCGCAAGCCGGTTTCGCATCGGCCCGGATTTGCGAGGTGCACGGCTCGATCCACCACCTGCAATGCCTCGAACCGTGCAGCCCCCGCCTCTGGCCCGCCGACGAAGTGCGGCCCGAAGTCGACGAAGCGGCCTGCCGCCTGGTCTCCGACCTGCCCCTTTGCCCCTATTGCGGCCGGCTGGCCCGGCCCAACATCCTCATGTTCGCGGACGACGGTTGGGTGGCGGCGCGCACCCGGGGCCAGCAGGAACGCCTCGCCGCCTGGCTGCGGCGGGTGAGCGACCCGGTGGTGGTCGAACTCGGCGCCGGCAGCCACGTCCCCACGGTGCGCTGGTTCGGCGAAAGCCTGGGGGTGCCGCTCATCCGCATCAACCCCACCGAACCCGAGGTGGCGCGCGCCAGCGGCGTGGCAATCCGGGCCGGCGCCCTGGCGGCGCTGGCGGCGATCGAGGCGGCGTCAGCCTGACGGGGTGCCGCCGGCCACCGGGGTTCTTTCGTACCAGCCCTTGCTGGCGTTGACGACCTTGACGACGCCCAGCATCACCGGCACTTCGATCAGCACGCCGACCACGGTGGCCAGGGCGGCGCCGGATTCGAAGCCGAAGAGGCCGATGGCGGCGGCGACCGCCAGTTCGAAGAAATTGGACGCGCCGATGAGGGCCGAGGGGCAGGCGATGTTGTGTTTTTCCCCGAGTATGCGGTTGAGCCAGTAGGCCAGTGCCGAATTGAAAAAGACCTGGATGAGGATGGGCACCGCCAGGAGGGCGATGACCATCGGCTGTTTGAGGATGGCTTCGCCCTGAAAGGCGAAAAGGAGCACCAGGGTGGCGAGCAGCGCCCCGATGGACCAGGGGCCGATCCGTGCCAGGGCCTGGTCGAAGGCGGCCTGGCCCCGGGCGAGCAGGGAGCGGCGCCAGAGCTGGGCGACGGCGACGGGAATGACGATGTAGAGCACCACCGAAGCGACCAGCGTGGCCCAGGGCACGGTGATCGCCGAAATGCCGAGGAGAAAGGCGACCAGGGGGGCGAAGGCGAAGACCATGATGCTGTCGTTGACCGCTACCTGGGAAAGGGTGAACAGCGGGTCGCCGTTGGATAGCCGGCTCCAGACGAAGACCATGGCGGTGCAGGGCGCCGCCGCCAGGAGGATGAGGCCGGCGATGTAGCCGTCGAGCTGGTCGGCGGGCAGCCAGGGGGCGAAGACCTGGCGGATGAAGAGCCAGCCGAGAAAAGCCATGGAAAAGGGCTTGACCAGCCAGTTGACGAACAGGGTGACGGCGATGCCGCGGACGTGCTGCCGGACTTCGTGGAGGGCGGTGAAATCGACCTTGACCAGCATGGGAACGATCATCACCCAGATCAGCAGCCCGACCGGGAGATTGACCTCGGCCACCTCGAGGCGGCCGATGGCCTGGAAGACGGCCGGGGCGAACTGGCCGAGGATGATGCCGGCAACGATGCAGAGGGCCACCCAGAGGGTGAGGCCCCGTTCGAAGCGGCTCATCGGCGGGTTGCTGGGCGCCGAGAGGGGCGGGGCGCAGCCGGCGCTCATTGGTCGGCCTCCTGGTGGATGCGCCTTGCCGCGGCGGCGGCCGCGGGGGCGCTGAGGGTTTCCAGGGGCAGGGCGACAAAGGCGCGGACGCGGCGCTCCAGCTGGGCGTAGGCGATTTCGAATGCGGCGCGGCGGGCGGCAAGCGGTTCGACGTGGGCCGGATCGGCAATGCCCCAGTGGGCCGTGGCCGGGTGGCCGGGCCAGAGCGGGCAGGCTTCGCCGGCGGCGCCGGCGCAGACGGTGAAGATGAAGTCGAGGCGGGGGGCGCCCGGGGCGGCGAATTCGTCCCAGGACTTGCTGCGGGCCTCGGGCAGGGCGATGCCGTGTTGGGCCAGGGTTTCCAGGGCCACCGGGTTGACCCGGCCGGCCGGATGGCTGCCCGCTGAAAAGGCCCGCAGACGGCCGCCGCCGAGGTGGTTGAACAGGGCCTCGCCGAGGATGGAGCGGGCCGAATTGCCGGTGCACAGCACCAGGACGTTGAAGATGCGGGGGGTCATGACGGGGTCTCGGCAGGGGTCGAAGCGTCGGGAGTGGTGGCGCAGGGTTCGACCCTTTCGCCGCAACCCGAGCCGCCGCAGCAATTTTCGGTGAGGTAACGCAACAGGTCGGTCATGGCCTCGTAATGGGCGGCGTAGTAGATGAAGCGGCCCTCCTGGCGGGCCTTGGCGAGGCCGGAACTGACCAGTTCCTTGAGGTGGAAGCTGAGGCGGCCGTTGGCCGCCGTGCCCAGGCCTGCCGCCAGGCTTCCCACGGCAAGCCCCGGCTTGCCCGCCTGGACGAGGAGCCGGAAGGCCTGCAGGCGGGTGGGGTGGGCAAGGGCGGCGAGGGCGCCGGTGGCCGTTGTCAATTCCATGGTTCAATAATAGTGGAAATGTATCCTTCGGGCAAAATATTCGCCCCTTTCCCCTTTTTTTTGCTTGCCCGATGGGTATTCGTTCTGGCTAACCGGCGTAAGATTCGAGTCTATGCCAACCGCCTTGAACCCGCCGTGTTGTCCCATCTGAGGAGCCGGGTCTGGTTGCTGATCGCGATTGCGGTGCTGCCGCTCGTCGTCTTTTCGCTCATCAGCTACCGCGACCAGCGCGCCGCCGCCATTGCCGCCGTCGAAAAGGACATTTGGCAATTCGTGCGGGCGGCGCGCATCGAAGAATCCCATGCCATCGACCAATCCCGCGATCTGTTGCGCATCATGGCGCGCTCCGACGATCTGCGGGATCTCGATCCGGCCCGCTGCGCCGGGATTGCCAAGCGTTTCCTCGAAACCCAGGCCGATTACGTCAATTTCGGCGGCGGCCTGGCCGACGGCCGCATGTTCTGCAACGCCTTTCCCAGCGACGGCCCCGTCGATTTCAGCGACCGCCTGTGGTGGCGGGAGGCGCTGGCCAAGCGCGAATTGAGCATCGGTGGCTATCTCGTCGACCGGGTCAGCGGCAAGCCGGCGGTCTCCTTCGGCTATCCCCTGTTCGGCGACGACGGGGCCATCCGGGCGGTGCTCTTCGCCACCTTGTCCTTCAAGTGGCTGGAACGGGTTGCCCAGGCCATCGAGTTGCCGCCCGGCTGGATTGTCCAGATCGTCGACAAGAAAGGCATCATTCTCGCCCGTTATCCCGACCCCGAAACCTGGCGCGGCAAGCCCCTGCCCGAGGCGCCCCTCGCCGCCTACGTCGCCAGTTCGCCCCCCGAGGGTATCCGGGAATTTCCTGGTTGCGAGGGGGGCGTCTGCCTCTACGGCCTGGCGCCGCTGAAATCGTCCCGCGACGAGCTTTACCTGCTCGTCGGTGCCCCCCGCAACGTCGCCCTGGCGGCGGTGGAGAACCGCTTCCGCCTCAATCTGGCGCTCCTGGCGCTGATCGCCCTGGCGTCGATGGCGGTGGCCCGGCGCGCCCTGCAGCGTTCGCTGCTCAACTGGGCCGAGCGCCTTTCGGCCACAGCCCGGCGCTTCGGCGGCGGCGATCTGGCGGTGCGGGTGACCGACCCCAGCACCATCGTCGAATTGAAGGAGATCGACGACACCTTCAACGCTATGGCCGACAGCGTGGTCAGCGCCGACGCCGTGCTGCGCAAGGCGCAGGAACGCTACGAGCGGATCGCCGCCACGGTCCCCGGCGTCCTTTACGAATATCTGGCCTACCCCGACGGCGGCGGGCGCTTCACCTATTTCAGCCCGCGCTGCGAGGAACTGTTCGAATGCGGCCCGGAAAGCCTGGTGGCCGAGCCGGGCCTGGTCTGGGGCATGGTCTACCCGGACGACTCGCGCCGCTTGCGGGCCGAGGAGGTCGAAGCCAATCGCCGGGAAAAACCCTTCCAGGCCGAGGCCCGCATCCGGACCCCGAGCGGCGCCGTCAAATGGGTCCAGTTCGCGGCCCGGCGGGCCACCGCCTTTGCCGGCGGCAGCGCCCTGTGGAGCGGCGTCATGCTCGACGTGACGGAACGCAAGACGGCCGAGGCCAGCCTGCAGAAACTTTCCCTGGCGGTGGAGCAAAGCCCCCTGTCGATCGTCATTACCGACGAAGCGGCGACCATCGAGTACGTCAACGAAGCCTTCGTCCAGGGCAGCGGCTACGGCCGGGTGGCCGCGGTGGGGCGCAACGTCCGCATGCTGGCGGCGGGTACGACGCCGCCGGAAACCTACCAGGCCCTGTGGGCGGCGCTGCGCCAGGGCCTGCCCTGGCAGGGCGAGTTCGACAATCGGCGGGCCGACGGCAGCACCTACGTCGAACTCGTCAAGATCGCACCGGTGCGCCAGGGCGACGGCAAGATCAGCCACTACGTCGCCTTCATGGAAGACGTCACGGAAAAGAAGCGGATCGCCGCCGAACTCGACATGCACCGCCACCACCTCCAGGTTCTGGTGGACCAGCGCACCGGCGAACTGCAGGCGGCCAACGAACTGCTCGGCCAGCGTGCCGCCGAGGTCGCCGCCCTCAACGCCGCCCTGCAGGAGCGGGCGCGGGAGGCAGAGGCGGCGACCCGCGCCAAGAGCGCCTTCCTGGCCAATATGAGCCATCAGATACGGACGCCGATGAACGCCATCGTCGGCCTCAATTTTGCCCTCGAGCGCCTCGATCCGACCCCGGCGCAAGCCGACAAGCTGCGCCAGATCGCCGGCGCCGCCGACCATCTGCTCGCCATCATCGGCGACATCCTCGACCTGTCCAAGATCGAAGCCGGCCAAGTAAGCCTGGAGGCGGCCCCCTTCGACCTTGACGGGGTGTTCGCCAACCTGTCGACCCTGGTTGCCGACCGCATCCGGGCCAAGGGCCTGGGTTTCGCCATCGACGCCGAAGGCGTGCCGCGCAGCCTGGCGGGCGATCGGACGCGGCTGACCCAGATGCTGCTCAACTACCTGGGCAACGCCATCGAACTCACCGAGTCGGGCCGCATCGCGCTGTCCTGTCGCGTCGTGGGCCACGAGGAAGGGCGCGTCCTGCTACGCTTTGCCGTGAGCGACACGGGTATCGGCCTGGCAGCGGAACAGTACGCCAAGCTCTTCGACGCCTTCGAGCAGGCCGACTCGTCTACCACGCGCACCTACGGCAGCCTTGGACTGGGTCTCACCATCAACCGCTACCTGGCGGGCATGATGGGCGGCGAGGCCGGCGCCGAAGGCAGCCCGGGCCAGGGCAGCACCTATTGGTTCACCGTCTCCCTGGGCGTGGTCGGCGCCGAGGCGCTGCCCCGGGCAACCGGCGGCACCCAGGTTTCGAACGGCGAACGGGAACTGCAGAGCCGCTTCGGGGCGGCCCGCATCCTGCTGGTCGAGGACGACGCGGTCAATCGCGACGTCACCGGGCATTTGCTGGCCCAGGCCGGACTGTCCGTCGAAGTGGCGGAAAACGGCCGGGCGGCGGTGGACAAGGCGGCGGCGGAGCGCTTCGACCTCGTGCTGATGGACATCCAGATGCCGGAAATGGACGGCATGGAGGCCACCCGGCGCCTGCGGGCGATGCCGGGCTGGCAGGGGGTGCCCATCCTGGCCATGAGCGCCAGCGCCTTCGCCGAAGACAAGGTCAAATCCCTGGCTGCCGGCATGAACGACCACGTTGCCAAACCGGTGCGTCCCGATAGTCTGTACGCCACCCTGGCGTACTGGCTGGCGGCCGACCCCGACGCCTGATACCCATTCGCTTGCAAACCGATACGTTGTCGACTTCGCCTTGCCGTACTCCAGCACTGTCTTCGGCTCGTCTTCGCGTCTCGATTTGAAAGCGAATCGGGATGAGCGGCGACTGCCGGGGGGGGCTAGAGGCGGCTGACGGCGTCCTCCAGCGCCTCGACCTCCTGCCGCACCAGGGCGACATAATGCTGGAATTCCGGCAACTGCCGGTTGACGTCGTCCGTGTCCTGCCGGCGGGCGCTGGTTTCGATGGCCAGCGCCTTGGCCGCCAGCCCGGCGGCCCCGATGGTCGCGCTGGAGGACTTGATGGTGTGGGCCGCCCGCACGACCACCGGCCAGTCGCCGGAGGCCAGGCCGGCGATCAAGGCGTCCACCTGCCGGGGGGTTTCGATGAGATAGAGCCGGATCACCCGGCGGCGCAGGTCGTCGCTGGCCGGGCCGGAGAAGTCCGGGTTGTCGATCAGGGCCTGGCGGTCGATGAGCGAGAAGCGTGCGGCGGGCAACCCAGTGGCCGGCGCCACGGCGACGGGGGGATGGGCCGGGGCGGCGGAGGGGGGGTCGGGGCGGCGGCAGGGGGCGCCGCGGCCTGGCTTTCCGGGGGAAGCCAGCGGTTCAGGGCGGCGACCAGCGGTTCGCGGCGGATCGGCTTGCTCAGGTAATCGTCCATGCCCGCGTCGAGGCAGCGCTGGCGGTCCTCCGGCTGGGCGTTGGCGGTGACGGCGATGATCGGCGTCCGGCGGCCCTCGCCTTCCATGGCCCGGATCGCCGCCGTGGCCTGGTAACCGTCCATGTGCGGCATCTGGCAGTCCATGAGGACGAGGTCGAAGGCTTCCTTGGAAAAATACTCCACTGCCGCCGCCCCGTCCGGGGCGATGACCGGATCGGCGCCCAGCTGCGCGAGCATGGCTTTGACCACCGCCTGGTTGACCAGGTTGTCTTCGGCCACCAGGAAGCGCCGGCCGGCAAAACCCGGGGTCGCTTCGGGCCTCTGGTCGCTGGCGCCGGCCGAGGTGGCCTGGGCGAACGGGAGGTCGACCCGGAAGATGCTGCCCTTCTGGGGGGCGCTGTCGACAGTGATGGTGCCGCCCATGAGTTCGACCAGGTGGCGGCAGATGGTCAGGCCGAGGCCGGTGCCGCCGTAGAGCCGGGTGGTCGAGGCGTCGGCCTGGGTGAAGGGCTTGAAGAGGCGGTCGATGGCTTCGGGGGCCATGCCCACACCCGTGTCGCTGACGGTGAAACGCAGCCAGCGGCGGGGGTCGCCGGCGGGGGAGGGGAGGGCTTCGCCGGACAGGCTGATGGACCCCTCGCGGGTAAATTTGACGGCGTTGCTGAGCAGGTTGGAAAGTACCTGGTGCACCCGGGTCGGGTCGCCCTTGACCCGGGTCAGGGCAGCCGGGGCGAAATCGGCGTGGAAGAGGCTGCCCTGGCCCGCCGCCAGTTCGCCGTAGATGTCGCCAAGGTGATAGAGGATGGGGGCGAGGTCGAAATCGACCTGCTCCAGGCTCAGTCGCCCGGCTTCGACCTTGGCCAGGTCGAGCACGTCGCCGAGCACGGCGTGCAAGGCCTTGCCGGCGGTGACGATGGCGTCGAGGTAACGCGCCTGCTCCGTCGTGAGCGGCGTTCGCTGCAGGACTTCGGCCATGCCCAGGACGCCGTTGAGGGGCGTGCGGATTTCGTGGCTCATGTTGGAGAGGAACTCGGATTTGGCCACCGTCGCCGCCTCGGCGGCGGCCCGCGCTTCGTCGAGTTCGGCGTTGCGCCGCAGCAGCCGTTCGGTGAGGGTTTCCAGGGCATGGACTACGGCCGGAATTTCGTCATCAAGGTCGCTGCGGATTGGCGCCCCGGTCAGCTCGACGGCGCTGTTTTCCGCCTTGATGCGCAAGTCCCGCAGGGGCTTCATCAGCCGGCGCAGGACGAGTACGCCGGCGAGCAGGCTGAGCAGCAGGATCGCCACCGTATAGCCGGCGGACCGCCAATTGGCCGCCTCGAGTTTTTCCAAGGCGGCCGAACTGTCGATTTCGGCGACGATGGCGTAGGCGTTGTCGACGATCACCACCGGCAGGTAGATGCGGGTCCGGAGAGTCTGCGCGTCCTGGCGGAAAACCGGAATCTTCTGGGTGAGCGCCTCCTGGATGGCCTTGGTTTCGAGCTGCGCCACCCGCTCGCCGGTGTAGGCCCAGACCTTGCCGGTGCTGGAAACCAGCGACAGCTGGGCAGCGACCAGGGTGCTGATCGCCTTGAGGCGGCGCGAGTCGAGTTTGATCCCGGCGCTCACCGTGCCCACCACCCGCCCCTGATGGCGAACCGGTTCGATGGCATGCAGCGTCACCAAACCGTCTTCCTGGGCGCTGGCCACCATGCTCGCTCCGGCCAGGGCCTCGTGTACTCCCCAGGTCGTGGGGCGGTCGCCCTGCCGGCCTGGGTCGTGGGCGCGATAGACCACGGTTTCGCTGGCGTCGGTGACCTCCAGGAAGTCCATCTGGCTGGCCAGCAAGGCGTTGTCGAGTACGCTCTGCATCGTCTCGTCCCGGTCGCGGTCCGGGCGGGCGAGACTGCGGCCCAGGCTGTTGCGGCGGGCGGTGAGCTTGGCCGTCAGCGACGCCTGCTCGACCTCGCTGTGCAGCAATTCCTCGACGATGCGGCTGACCATCCGGGTTTTTTCGATTTCCTGGGAACGCACGGTTTCCCGCAGGACTTCGTCGGAAACCCGGAAAGCGGTCAAATGGGACACCGTGGCCAGCGCCGAAAACACCAGGATGAGCGAGAGGGTGGTGTCGAAGCGCAGTTTCATCCGGGCGTCGGCTAGCGGGCGAAGGGGATGACGCCGTGGGCGCTCAGGATGCGCACCCCCTCGGCCGAGGTGACGAAGTCCACGAAGGCCCGGCCGGCGGCGGGCAGGCGGCCGTCCCGGTAGATCAGGCCGAACTCGATGCCGGCGGCGTAACGCCCGCTGGCGAAGTTGTCGGGGGTCGGCTCGACGCCGTCGAGGGCGAGAAACACCACCTTGGTCTTGCAGGCGGCGAGGGCGGAACGATTGAGGATGCCGAGGCTGGTCGGGTAGCGGTCGAGAAGCTCGATCAATTGCGGGTCGAGGTTGACCACCTTGACGGAGGCCGCAAACTGCACGTCGGTCAGCGGCCGGATGACCTTTTGCAGCGCCTGGCGCGACGCATCCGACGCCTCCCGCCCGATGGCCCGGATCGGCCCGGGGGCGCCGCCGAGGGCCTGCCAGTCCGTGATGCGGCCGCGATAGACGTCGACCAGCTGGGTGGCCGTGATGTGGCGGGCCGTCACCCCGGCGCCGGCCACCACCACCACCGGTTCCCGGCCGAGGGGGAGGTAGGTCAGCCCGCGACCGCTCTCCTCCGCGCTGAGCGCCCGGCCCACCCGCCCCAGGGCGGCGCTGCCTTCGCTGACGTCACGCAGGGCGCCGGCCGTGCCGGAGGAAGGTGGAATGATGATGCGGTGCCGGTTCTGCCCGGCGTTGAAGGCCTCGGCCAGACGCCCCAGTACATATTCGGCGTTGCCGCTGCCGGGAATGGCCAGGTCGTCGGCGACGGCAGGCGCGGCGGCGCAAGCCAGACCGAACAGGAAGAGGGCGCAGCGCCAGCATGGGGCGGCAAACATCGGGATTCTCCACGCAGTGATGGGTTGCCAGGGAAACACACGCATCGGTCATTGTATACGAGCGCCATCCGCGACAGGGAGGGGTTTTGCCGGCGTCGGCCGAGGCTGTGCGGATCTTCCGTCCGGGTTGCGGTTTCCGCCGCCGCCGGCCGGGAAGCCTGCGGCATGCCCCCCGGCCCCCGTCGGCGCCGCCAAAACCCGGGGGTGTCGCCATTTTTTTCTTTCTCCCTCTTGAAACTGCCTGGCGTCACCCCTATTATTAGCACTCACCGGTGATGAGTGCTAACAGCACCCCTCGCCTCCCGGGATCAGCCCGGCCCATTTCAATTTCAGTGAACTTCATTGACTAGGAGTCAGCTTTATGAAAATCCGTCCTTTGCACGACCGCGTGATCGTCAAGCGCGTTGAAGCCGAGCGCACCACCGCTTCCGGCATCGTCATCCCCGATTCCGCCGGCGAGAA
>SSSZ01000099.1 GCA_009469675.1 Azonexaceae bacterium
CTTACGAGTCATCCAGCCATCGCGCTCGGCATCTGCCGCTCTGGCTGCATCAATACAACTGGCACAGACCTCATGCCAGCCTTCAATATCAGCCCCCCATCTCCCGCGTCACCTTACTGAACAACCTGGTGGGTTTACACATCTAGGCCCTTCG
The DNA here is from genome assembly GCA_009469675.1 of Azonexaceae bacterium. GTDB lineage: Bacteria > Pseudomonadota > Gammaproteobacteria > Burkholderiales > Rhodocyclaceae > SSSZ01. Next base: position 155 of record SSSZ01000099.1, read on the forward strand.
GCAGGGGCGGAAAACCGGGCAAATGTGCTAGCATTCAGCCGCTTAGCGAGACTCCAGGGGGGGTAGGGGTGGAAAGAAAGAACACATTGCGGGTGTCGGTTGCCGCCGTCTGGCTGGCGCTGGCCATTTCGCCGATGGCCGCCAGGGCCGACGCCGTGACCGACCAGGCGCGGGGATTGATCGATCAGGGCAAAGGGGCCGAGGCCTATCGCCTCCTTGAGCCGCTCGAGGCGGACCGGGCCGGCGACACCACCTACGACCTGCTGCTCGGCATCGCGGCCCTTGAAGCCGGCCAGGGAACCCGCGGCATCTTTGCCCTGGAGCGCGTGCTGGCCCTGGAGCCGAACAACGTCCGGGCGCGGGCCGAAATCGCCCGAGCCTACATGGTGGTCGGCGAGGCCGACGCCGCCAAGGCCGAATTCGAAACCGCCAAGAAGCAGGGCGTGCCGCCCGAAGTCGCCTCGACCATCGATAAGCTCATCGTCGCCATCGACCGCATGGCCGACGCCAGCCGCACGGCGATCAAGGGCTTCGTCGAAGCGAGCCTGGGCTACGACACCAATATCAACGCCGCGCCCAACCGCGCCACCGTCGCCATTCCCGGCCTCGGCGGACTGCCCTTCGAGTTGTCGGCCAACAGCCGCAACGTCAAGGACGGTTTCGGTACCGTCGGCGCCGGCGTCAGCGTGCGCCACCCGCTGACCAAGGAGCTTGCCCTGGTGGGCGGGTTGGCCGGCAACCAGCGCTGGAATTCCGCCCACCCCCGGTTCGACACCGGCAACGTCGACGCCCACGCCGGCCTGGTGCTGAGCCTCGACCGCAACGTCCTGTCGCTCACCGCCCAGTCGTCGACCCTCTACCTCGATGCCGACGACTACCGCCAGGCCGCCGGCCTCACCGCCCTCTGGCAGCACAACCTGGATGCCCGCAACCAGTTGAGCGCCTTCTTCCAGTATTCCGACCTCCAGTACACCCACCAGCCGATCCGTGACGCCGACCGCTACGTCCTGGGCGGCGCCTGGGCCCACGCCTTCCGCGACGGCCCCATCACCTTCCTGAGCGCCTACGGCGCCCAGGAAAAGGAGCAGAAGGCCAACGTCCCCCATCTCGGCCACGACGCCTACGGCCTGCGGGCCGGCGGCCAGTGGGCCGTCGACGGCAAGACCACCCTGTTCGGCAGCGTGACCTACGAGCACCGGCGCTACGGCGGCATCGACCCTGCCTTCCTGGTGCGCCGCATCGACAACCAGTACAACGTCAACGTCGGCGCCACCTACGCCCTGAGCAAGGAGTTGTCGGTGACGCCGCAAATCACCTATACCGACAACCAGTCCAACGCCGGCCTCAACGATTACCACCGGGAGATGTTCTCGGTGACGATCCGGCGCGAATTCTGACAGGGGGCCACCATGGCGCAGAACCCGCTCCGTTTGAAAAACCACGTCCTCCTGATGGCCCTGGCCGCCGCCTATCCCGTCGTCTCCTACGGTGCTGCCGCGGCCCGCGTCGATTTCGCCGTCGGCACCGTGCAGGCGGTCGCCGCCGGGGGCGCCCAGCGGCCCCTCAGCAAGGGGGCCGAAATTTCCGCCGGCGAAACCATCCGCACCGGTGACGACGGCCGCGCCCAGCTGCGTTTCGCCGACGGCGCCCTGATGTCGCTTCAGCCCCGGACCGAATTCCGCATCGACGCCTACACCTACGCCAGCAAGGGCGAGGGTGAAGACAAGGGCTTCTTCAACCTCCTGAAGGGCGGCCTGCGCACCATCACCGGCCTGATCGGCCGCAGCAACCGCGACGCCTACCGGGTCACCACCCAGGTCGCCACCATCGGCATCCGCGGTACTGAATACTCGGCCGGCTACACCAACGCCAACAACGATGCCCTGGTGGTGCACACCGGTGAGGGGCGCATCGAGGTCTGCAACGCCGGCGGCTGTGTTCTGATCGCGGGTGGCGAATCGGCCCTGGTCGGCGGTTCCAAGCAACCCCCGGCCCGTACCACGACGCCGCCCGTCCTGCGCCCGGCCCCGCCGGCGACGGCGGAGCAGGTGGTCTATGCGACCGGTGAAACCCGCTCCGCCAGCGGCGGATTGATTCCCCTGTCGACGCCGCTGCCCTCCGGCACCAATTACGCCGTGGCCCAGTTCGGCATCAAGGGCGGCTCGCCCTTCATCAACGCCATCTCGGCCCCGGGGTCGATCAACGCCACCTTCGGGCCGGCTTCCGAACTGCTGGGATTCAGCAATTTCGCCAACAACTGGGCCGCCACCGAGATCGCCGGGACTTTCTCGACCGATGGCGTCATCGGCTGGGGCGTGTGGAAGACCGGCAACCTGGTGAATTCCGGGGTGGTCGATCCCCTGCAGAACATGCATTACGTCATCGGCGTGCCGACTTCGACCACCGATATGCTCTCCCTGGCCGGGATTACCGCCACCTTCGGCTTGGCGGGCTACACCTTCCCGACCACGCCGTCGGGTTTGGTTGGCGATGCGCCGGTGAGCGGCACCCTCACCGCTCAGTTCGGCGGCTCGCTGTCCACGCTGGTGGGCGTCGATATGACGGTGCCCGTTGCCGGCGTGACCCACAAGTTCAGCGGCACGATCTTCACGTCGGGCGTCGGGCCGGGGTTCTCGGGGACGGTGGCGTCCTGCGTCAATTGCAGCAGCACCTTCATCAACGGCTTCTTCGCCGGCCAGAACGCGTCCCATGCCGGCCTGACCTACCGCTTTGTTTCGACCCCACTGGGGGAACAGGTGGGCGGCGCCGCGGCCTTCAAACGCTAGCAGGGGCGGCCTGCAGCCAGGCCGCCAGGGCGGCCTGGACCGCCCTGCCGCCGAGGGCTTCGGCCCGGCTGCGGGCGGCCTCGCCCAAGCGCCGGCAGCGTTCGGGATGGCGGGCCAAATCGACGGCCTGCTCGTAAAGGCTTGCGCCGTCCCTGGCGAGCAGGCCGGTTTCGCCGTCGCTTATCCATTCGTCCAGGCCCTCGCCCGAGGCGACCACGGCACAGCCCGCGGCCATCGCCCGGCACAGGGGATGAAACGGCAGGCCACCGCCCGGGGCGGGGGCCGGCGTCACAAAAATGTCGGCGCCCGCCAGCCCGGCGGCAAACGCTTCTTCCGCCGGGGCCAGGGTGATGCCGGCCCATTCCGCCGGCAGCTGCAGCCCGGGAATGGGCGGTAGGACGATGTCGATCCCGGCCAGACTCCAGGATTTATAGCGCGACCAATCGGCCGGTTCGACGCCGACCGCGGCAATCCGGGGGTAGGGGTTGGCACGCCTTGCCGGGACCGGGGGGACGGCCAGCAGGGGCGGGACGAGGCGGGCCTCGACACCGAGGGTTTCGCTGAGCTGGCGGCAGGACAGGGCGAGTTCGGCTTCCGGGAGCCGGCTGGCCCGCAGAACGCCGAGAAGACGGAAGAGCGCTTCGCCGTCGGCGCTATCGCTCCAAACAATGAGGCGCGCCGCCCGGCTGCGTTCGATCCAGGGCGAAAACGCCTGGCCGGGGCCGACGATGACCAGGGTGCCCCCCACCGGGTAGCTGCCGCCGAAGGCGCTCACCGTCTTGAGTCCCCCGGGGAACCCGGCAGCCGCCCGGGAGGGATGGCCGGTGTGCCAACCCTGGAGCGCGGCGCCGGCCAGGGCCTTCCCGAAGGCGATCGCCTGGGCACAGGCGCCGCCGCCTGTGCCAAAATCGGCGACGATATGAATCGGCTGCTTGTCTCCACCCATGGACGGTCGGAATCTGCTTTGTGAACGATGAACGCATTCTAGCAATGGCCGCTTGCGGCCGCCTGCGCCTTGGCGAGTTCTGCCGCCGCCGCCTGGGGCTGGACGGCGCACCGGTAGGCGCCGGCGACTGGCTGGCGGCGGGGCAGCGCCTGCACGGCCTGGGGGAGCGCGAGGCGGCGCTGGCGGCCTTCGAGGCCGGCGCGGACCTGGAACCCGGCAACGCCGAGGCCTGGATGGCCGTCGCCACCCTGCGGGCCGAGCTGGACCGCCCCGAGGCGGCGCTGGCGGCGGCGCAGCGGGCACTCGCCCTGGCGCCGGCCCATCCGGGTGCCTGGCTCAACCTCGGCCTGCTGTGGCGGATCGCGGGCGACTTCGAAAAGGCATCGGCGTGCGTCGACCAAGCGCTCGCCGTAGAGCCCGCCCTGCCGGCGGCTTTGCTGACCCGCGGCCAAATTTTCGCCGCCCGGCAGCAACTCGACCTGGCGGCCGAGGCCTTTGCCGCCTGTCTCGACAGCGATCCCGCCCATGCCGATGCGGCCTTCGGCCTGGCCGACGTGGACTTGGCGCGGGGCGACTTCGCAGCGGCGGCGAGCCGCCTCGAAGCGCTGCTCGAGCTTCGACCGGATTGGGCGGAGGCGCGAATTGCCTTGGCCGTGGCGGCGGTCGGCCAGGGCGACGAAGACCGTGCCGACGCCCTGCTTGCCCAGGCCCGCCGGGACGATCCGGCGGCTTGCGCGGCCTATCGCCCGTTTTTTTCTGCCGACCGCCTGGGCGGCGTCGCCGTTCTCGATGCGTGGCGCTTTCGCGTCGCCATGGAGTTCGCCACCCTGTACCAGTGCCGCTGGTCGCAGCGTTCGGCCTTTGTCGCCTGGCTGGAAAATACCCTTCTCGATGCCAGGCGGGGAGCACGCCTGGACGACCCGGACAGCCCCTTTCCAATTCTCAGCCTGGCCATCGACGGCCCGGCCCGCCTCAACCTGGCCCGCCACGTCGCCCGGCGGATCGCGGCGGCGGCCGGGCCGCCGCTGCGCCGGCCGGCCCGCCGGCCGGGCGGGCGCATCCGCCTGGGTTATCTCACGGGCGATCTGCGGGAACACCCCATCGGCCGGCTCGCCTCACGCCTCTTCGGTCTGCACGACCGGGAGCGCTTCGAAATCTTCGTCTATCACACCGGCCCGCGGGAAGATTGCGCGCCGCGCCGCCGCGCCGAGACCGAGGCCGATACCTTCCGCGACGTCGCCCGGCTGTCCGAGCGCGCCCTGGCGGCGCTGATCGCCGCCGACGGCATCGATATCGCCGTGGATCTTTCCGGCTACACCCTGTTCAACCGCCTGGGTGCCCTGGCCCTCCGCCCGGCGCCGCTGCAGGTTGCCTACCTGGGCTATTTCGGCACCCTGGGGGCGGATTTCATCGACTACACCCTGGCCGACCGCACCGTCCTGCTGCCCGCGGTGCGGCCCTTCTGGCAGGAGGCCGTCGCTTATCTGCCGGACTGTTTCTTCCTCTGCGACGACACCCTGCAGCCGCCGGCGGGAACCGTCAGCCGGGCAGATTTCGGCCTTCCCGGGACGGGATTCGTCTTCGCCTGCCTCAATTCGACCTGGAAAATCGAACCCGCCGTTTTCGACGTCTGGATGCGCATTCTGGCGCGGGTGCCGGGCAGCGTCCTCTGGTTGTTCGATGGCGGATCACCTTTGGCCCGCCAGAACCTGGCGGCGGCCGCCCTGGCCCGGGGCATCGACGGAGGCCGCCTGGTCTTCGCCGACCACGCCCCCTATGAAGACTACCTGCGCCGCTACCAGGTGGTCGATCTGGTGCTCAACACCCTGACCTACAACGGCAACACGACGACGGTGGAGGCTCTGGCCATGGGGGTGCCGGTGCTCACCCTGGCCGGCGTCGAACTGCCGTCCCGCACCGCGGCGGGCCTCCTCCTCGCCCACGGGCTGCCCGATCTGGTGGTGGAAACCCTGGAAGCCTACGAGGCGCAGGCCGTGGGCCTGGCCGGGGACGGCACCGCCCGGGCCGAACTGCGGCGGCGTATCGGCGGCAACCGGTCCGCTTCCCGCCTGTTCTGCACGGAGCGCCGGGTGCGGGAGATCGAAAGCGCCCTGGCGGCGATGTGGGCGCGCCACCAGGCCGGCCTGCCGCCCGCCGATTTCGACGTGCCGCCGGTGGGGTGAGCGGCGGCGGGCCGGATGGGCTTGTCATGGCTGGATGGGGTGTTGTTGATTTTTTAGTTAAATTAGTGTGTTATGTAGGAAAATTAAAGTAATTGGTCAGGCGGGGTGTGGTGGTGAAAATTTTCTTGCGGGTTGTCTTGTCGGGTCTGGCCGCCACCTGGGGATCCCTAGCGCTGGCACAAAAGGCCCAGGAGGAAACCGAACTCCTGCGTAGCGGCCGCGCCAAGGAGGCCTACGAGCGGCTGCTGGGGGAAGAGGCGGCCCAGGCCGGGCAGGTCGATTTCGATTATCTTCTCGGGCGGGCCGCCCTCGATGCCGGAAATGCCGCCAAGGCGACCCTGGTCTTTGAGCGGGTACTGACCGTCGCCCCCAATCACGCTGGTGCGCGGCTCGACATGGGGCGGGCCTATTTCGCCCTGGGCGACTTCGAACGCGCCCGCGCCGAGTTTGCGGCAGTGCAAGCCCTCGATCCCCCGCCGGCTGCCCGGGCGACCATCGACGAGTACCTGGCGGCCATGGAAAACCGGCCGCGGCAGGCCCGTTCCGCCGCCAGCGCCTATGTCGAGGCCGGCGTGGGCCGCGATAGCAACGTCACCGTCGGCCCCCGTAGCGCCACGGTCATGCTGCCTGTCTTCGGCCTCAGCTTCACCCTTTCGGACGGGGCGCGCGCCAAGGGCGACAGCTACCATGCGGTCAATGCCGGGGGCGAGGTGGTGCACCAGCTTGACGGTCAGCGGGCGGTTTTCGCCGGGGCCGACCTGCGGTTTCGCAATTACCCCAAGGTCGATGCCTTCGACCAGCTGAGCGGCGAGGTGCGGGGCGGCGTGATCTGGAACCGGGCCGAGGGGATTTATCGTGCCTATGTCTCGTTCAACGATTTCCGCCTGGGGGACGAGCGCTACCGCGAAGTGACCACCCTGGGCGGCGACTGGCGCCATGCCCTGGAGGCGCGCCACCAGCTTGCCGTTTTCGGGCAGTGGTCGGCCATTCGCCATGTGCAGCGGGCCATGCAGGCGAGCGACTACGACCAATACCTATTCGGCGCCGGCTGGACCCTGCTGCCGGCGGCGACCGGCGGCTTGATGCTTTCCGGCGCCGTCTTCGGCGGCGGCGAAGTCGAGCAGGAGCGCCGCAGCGACGGCAACAAGCTGCTGGCTGGCGTGCGGGGCGGCGCCCAGTACGGCCCCCGCGCCGACACCGATGTTTTTGCCGGAGTCTCGTGGCAGTACGGTCGCTACGATCGTACCAATGCCCTCTACGGCGAGCGGCGCCGCGACAACCAGTTCGACCTCAACCTCGGGGCGGCCTGGCGTTTCGCGCCCAGCTGGAGCCTGCGCCCGACCGTGACGTGGACCCAGAACGAATCGAACACGTCGATCAACAAGTACCAGCGCGGCGAAGCGAGCGTCTTCGTGCGCCGGGATTTCTGAGATGCGCGCCATGAGAATCCTGCCTTTTCTGTTCGCCCTGGCGGTGCTCCTGGGGCCGGTGGCGGCCTGGGCCGATGCCGGCGAGGTCCGTTTTGCCCAGGGCGATGTCCACATTCTGCGTGCCGGCGGCAAAGCCGAGAGCGCCGTGCGCGGAACCCGGCTGCACGAGGGGGACACCATCGTCACCGGCGCCGGGGGCTATGCCCAGCTGACCATGGTGGACGACGCCATTGTCGCCGTCCGCCCCGATACCCGCCTGAAAGTCGAGACCTATCGCTATTCCGGCAAGGTCGACGGCAGCGAAAAGGGCGTCTGGGGGCTGGTGCGGGGCGGCTTCCGCACCCTGACCGGCTGGATCGGCCGCAACAACAAGGACGCCTACGCGGTCCGCACGCCCACCGCCACCATCGGCATCCGCGGCACCGACCACGAGCCGATGTACATTCCGCCGCCGGCGGCGGGCGAGATTCCCCTCGGCGAGCCTGGCACCTACAACAAGGTCAATTCCGGCCAGACCTACATCCAGACCGGCGGCGGGCGGCTCGAGCTGGGAGCCAATCAGGTGGGATTCGCCGCCGCCCGGGGCGACGCGCCGCCGGTGCGGCTGGCCCAGATGCCGTCCTTCATGAAGGTGACGCCACCCCTGCGGCCGGTGGGCAGCGGCCCCCGCGACAAGGAGCGGCAGGAACGCCAGGAGCGGGGCGATATCCTGCCGCAGCGTCCGCCGCCGCCCCCGGCGCTGGTGGCCATGGCGCTGGCGGAAGCGCCGGTCCCCCTGCTGCCGCCGGCGCTATTGCCGCCCGTCCAGGCCGGCACGGTGGATCCCCGCTATATCCCGCCCGGTTCGACGCCGGCCCCGCTGGGTTACGTGGCGGCGGGCGGCGATCTCAGTCCGGGCGTGCTCGACAACGGCGCCCTGGTGGTCGGCAACCCGCTGGAAAACGGCGCCGTGCTGCTCGGCCCGGCGGGGCTGCCCTTGGCCGTCGGCACCTCGGGAGGCTTCAATTACAGCAGCGATGGCGCTCCCGTGGTCGATGCCGGCACCACCACGGTGGGCAGCCATACCATCAACTGGGGCATCTACGCCGGAGGGACGATCAGCGACAACGCCGGGGTGCGCCATCCCCAGTATTTCTTCTTCATGGGGGGCGGCATTGCCAGCACGCCGGCCACCCTCGCCGCAACCTTGCCCGGGGCGGGGGCGACGCTGTCCTTCAGTTCCGTGGGGGGCTACACCAAGCCCATCACCGAGAGCGGTGCCGTTGGCGGCAGCGTGGGCAGCATTCTTGTCGAACTCAAGAACGTGGGGGGCAACATCATGGTCTCCAAGTACAACCTCGGCGTGACCGACGCCCTGGGCCGCACCTGGTCGACTTCGATGCCGGCGCCGGTGCCCCTGGGAGCCTTCGTGATCGGTGGGACGGGAACCCCCAACCTGAGCGTCGGCTGTGCCGGTTGCACGGCTTCAACCGGCACCGGAAACGCCCGCGGGGCGCCCTTCGGCAACCCTGTGCCCCTGGGTGCCATCACCTCCTACTCGCTGCAAGCCGGCACCTCGGGAGTGGTCGGCGCCGTCCTCGCCAAGTAGGGGCCGGCGCCGGCAGGCCGCCGCGGGCTGGCGGTCAGAGATGGGCGATGGCCATGCCGCCCAGGACGAGGCCGCCGCCGGCCGCCAGATAAGTCGCGTAGGTCAGCCAGCGCTTGCGGGTGAGCAGGCTGATGGCCGCCATGGCGATGGAAATCTGGATGGCGGTCATGGCCTGGGCCCAGCGGTGGTGCAGGTGCATCGACTCGTCGCTTTTCTTTTCCAGCTCCTTGACCTCGGCCTCGAATTTCTCGGCTTCCTTCTTGATTTCGCCCTTTTCGCCCTTGTAGCGCTCGGCCTCCTGCTGGTACTTCTCCTTTTTTTCGCCTTCGTTGAGGGCGACGGCGAGTTCGGCCAGGTTCTGCTTGTTGCTCTTGGCCTGGTAGTAGTTCCACTGGTTGGAGGCCTCGGTCTTTTTGATCGCTGCGGCGTTCTTGTGCAGCATGGCGTCGTTCTGGGTGGCGCCGCCCTGGTAGCTGAAAAGGGCGCCGACGGTCGATAGCACCGCCGTCATCACCGCGATACGCGAAGCGAAGCCGTCGTCGTTGTCGTGGCTGCCGTGGGCGTGGTGCTCGACGGCATGGTCGTGGGGGCCGTGAACATGAAAGCCGTGTCCGGACATGGGTAAAACTCCTTTTTCTAACGAATGCGAGTGTAGGTTTTGAATGCGAAACGGGTGCCGTCGGTCGCCGTGTGGTCCTCGCGCCCGGCTTCCCGCCACCGATCCGGGGCGATCGGAGGAAAAAGCGCGTCGCCGCGGGGCGCCAGATCCACCTCGGTGATGAGCAGTTGCTCGGCCAGCGGCAGGGCCTGAGCGTAGAGTTCGCCGCCGCCGACGACGAAGACGGGCGGTGTTTCCCCCAGATCGGGGCGGCTGTCGGCCATTTCAAGGGCGGCGGCAAGGGAGCCTGCAACCTCGGCGCCCGGCGCGTCGTAGTTGGTCTGGCGGCTGACCACGATGTTGCGCCGGCCGGGCAGGGGGCGAAAGCGCGGCGGGAGCGATTCCCAGGTCTTGCGGCCCATGACCACGGTGTGGCCCAGGGTGGCGGCCTTGAACCGCTGCATGTCGAGGGGGTCGCGCCATACTAAGTCGTTGCCGCGGCCGATCACCCGGTTTTTGGCGACGGCGGCGATGAGGATGAGGCGGTGGCGGGGGGGCGGATTTTCCATGGCCGCCATTTTACCGTTTGGCGGCGAGGGCATCCCGGTAGAGTTGCAGATAGGCCTGCGCTGCCGGTTTCCACGACCAGTCGCGGCGCATGCCGTTCTGCTGCAGGCGTCGCCAGGTGCGGCGGTCGTGCCAGGTGCGGGCGGCGCGTTCGAGGGCCAGCCAGAAGGCGTGGGGGTTTGCGTCGGCGAAGACGAAGCCGTTGGCGGAACCTTCGGCGAGGCTGGCTTCGCCCAGGTCCACCACCGTGTCGGCCAGGCCGCCTGTGGCCCGGACCAGGGGTGGCGTGCCGTAGGCCAGGCTGTACATCTGGTTGAGACCGCAGGGTTCGAAACGCGAGGGCATGAGAAAAATGTCGGCGCCGGCTTCGATGCGGTGGGCCAGGCGCTCGCTGAACCCCAGGGTAACCGCGACCTGCCCGGGGTGGGCGGCGGCGAGGGCTGTGAACCCGGCTTCGAAGGCCTTGTCGCCGCTGCCCAGCACCACCAGTTGGGCGGGCAGGTGGGGCAGGCCGTGGCCGACGGTGAGCAGGAGATCGAGGCCCTTTTGCTGGGTGAGGCGGCTGACGACCCCGAAAATGGGCCGGTCGTCGCGAACTTCCAGGCCCATTTCCTCCTGCAGCGCCCGGCGGTTGCCCCGTTTTGCGGCGAGCCGGGCGGCCCCGTAGGGATAATCGAGGGCCGCATCCCGGGCCGGGTTCCAGATTGCGGTGTCGATGCCGTTGAGGATGCCGCGCAGGGCGGCGGCCCGATGGCGCAGAAGCGGCGCCAGACCGTAGCCGAAGGCTTCGTCCTGGATTTCCCGGGCGTAGGTGGGGCTGACCGTGGACAGCTGGTCGGCCAGTTGCAGGCCGGCCTTGAGAAAGGAGAGCTGGCCGTGGTATTCGACCCCGTCGAAGCGCCAGGCGGCTTCTGGCAGGCCGAGTCCGGCCCGCAGGCCGGCCGGGAAGCAGCCCTGGAAGGCGATGTTGTGTACCGTCACGACGCTGGCCGCCCCGCCTTCGTAATGCAGGTAGGCGGGCGCCAGGGCGGTCTGCCAGTCGTTGACATGGACCACGTCGGGGCGCCAGTCGAGGGGCGAGCGGGCCTGGCCGAGGAGGGCGGCGAGGCGGGACAGGAGGCCGAAGCGCCGGTCGTTGTCGCCCCAGTCGTGACCGTGGGAGTCGAGGTAGGGGTTGCCCGGGCGGTCGTACAGTTCGGGGCAGTCGACAAGATACAGCGGCAGGCCGTCGGCCCCCGCCGCCAGCAGGCGGCAGGGTGGGAGCAGCGGGGCCAGGGAAGGCAGGGCGGCGGCCGGCCGGGCCTCGGGAAAGGCGGCGGCGAGGGCCGGGTAGCGCGGCACGAGCACCCGCACGTCCTGGCGGGCCTGCCGGAGGGCCGCCGGGAGGGCGGCGGCCACGTCGCCCAGGCCCCCGGTCTTGACCCAGGGGGCGATTTCCGAGGTGGCGAAGAGGATGTTCATGGCGCTATGGCGTGGACCAGCCGGACTTGGGCGATCAGAAGGCGATCTCCCAGGATCCGGCCGGCGATTTGGCGACGACGAGCTGGGCCGGGTAGGCGATGGAGAGCGTCATGCCGGCGCAGAGCCGCAGGTTGTCGCCCTTGATGCGGGTGAAGGAATTCGGGTCGAGGGGGTAGAGGGGCTCGTTCTTGCGGCTCACCACCACGGCGGCGCTGCCGGTGGTGGCGAACTCGATGTCGGCGGCGGCCGGGGCGGTGATGCGTACGCCCGCCGCGTGGGCCTTGTCCAGGCATTTGGCCTTGCGGATTTCACCGAGCTGCAGTTCGGGGCGGCCGTCGAGAAGTTTGTAGAGCTTGTCGAAATTGGGCTTGAAGGCCGCAGCCCGCTCCGTGACCAGCCCGACGAGTTTTTGCCGGTCGTCGTCGGTCAGGGCGGTGACCGGCGGGTAGTGGTGCCAGGGGCGGTCGGCGGCAAAATCGGCGACGAACTGCTTTTCCAGGACTATCTTGCCTTGGGATTTCTTCGTCTCCAGGCCCTGGTCGGCCTGGTTGGTGGCCGAGGTGGTGTTGCCGCTACTCTGCCGCGTCACCTGGTCGGTGACGCTCGCCCACTGGAGGCGGGCCTGGTAGGCGAGCTTGGGGTCGCTCGGTTCGAATTCGATGCGGATGGTGTTTTTTCCCTTGCGTACCGCGCCTCCGAGCGACTGGACGGGAACCCACACGGCGGGGGCGACCTCCCGCTGGGAGAAAAGGACCGGCAGGCTGCGCTTGCCGATTTCTTGTTCCGCCACCGGCACGTTGTTGAGAAAAACCCGTGCCTTGCCGGGGACGGACTCGACTTCAGGCTGGGCGACATCGCCGACAAAAGGGGTGAACTGATATTCGACGTTGAGTACGGCGGCCGGCGACAGGGCCGGCCAGAGCGCAGCGGCGAGAACGACGAACTTGTTCATGGGGCCTCCGAGAAAGGGGGTTGGCGAAAGTTCAGCGGCAATCCGGTCAGCATAGTCCAAAGCGACGGGCCTCGATAGGACGATCGGCCTGGTGTCATGCGCTGCGAAGTATGGCCAGGAGACCCTCGGTCGAAGCGTCGAAGCCTGGGCCGCCCGATTCCCCGTTGAGTGCCGGGGCGAGGCGGCCGGCCAAGGTCTTGCCCAGTTCGACGCCCCACTGGTCGAAGGCGTTGACCTGCCAGAGGACGCCCAGGCAGAACACCTTGTGTTCGTAGAGGGCGACCAGCTGGCCGAGGGTGAAGGGGGTGAGGCGGGGCAGGACGAGGGTGGTGGACGGCTGGTTGCCGGGGAAGACCTTGTAGGCGACGAGGGGTTCGGCGGCGCCGGCGGCGCGGGCTTCGTCGGCGGTCTGGCCGAAGGCCAGGGCGGCCGACTGGGCGAGGCAGTTGGCGAGCAGTTGCGGGTGATGTCCGGGGAGGGGAAAGTCGGCCTCGCGCAGGGCGATGAAGTCGCAGGGGACGAGGCGCCCGCCCTGGTGGATGAGCTGGTAAAAGGAGTGCTGGCCGTTGGTGCCGGCTTCGCCCCAGACGATGGGGCAGGTGGCGGTGCCCGCTGGCTGGCCGGCCCGGTCGACTTGCTTGCCGGTGCTTTCCATTTCGAGCTGCTGCAGATGGGCCGGCAGGAGGGCCAGGGACTGGCTGTAGGGCAGAACGGCGTGGCTGGCGGCGCCGAGGAAGGAGGTGTTCCAGAGGCCGAGCAGGGCGAGGATGAGGGGTAGGTTGTCGCCCGCCGGGGCGCTGAGGAAATGGTCGTCCATGTCCCGGGCGCCGGCGAGAAGCTGCGCAAAATGCCGGAAGCCGACGGCCAGGGCGATGGGCAGGCCGATCGCCGACCATAAGGAGAAGCGGCCGCCCACCCAGTCCCAGAATTCGAAGACGTTTTCCCGGGCGATGCCGAAGGCGCCGGTGGCGGCATGGTTGGTCGATACGGCGACGAAGTGCCTGGCCACCGCGCCGGTTTCCCCGGCGGCGGCGAGCAGCCAGTTGCGGGCGGTGCCGGCGTTGGCCATGGTTTCCAGGGTGGTGAAGGTCTTGCTGGCGACGATGAACAGGGTCGTGCGAGGGTTGAGGCCGGCCAGGGTGGTGGCGAGGTCGGCGCCGTCGACGTTGGCGACGAAATGGACGGCGAGGTCGGGCTGCTGCCAGGCGGCCAGCGCCTTGACCGCCATGCGCGGGCCGAGGTCGGAGCCGCCGATGCCGATATTGACGACGTCGGTGATGCACTCGCCGGAGAAACCGCGCCAGGCGCCGCCGTGGATGGCTTCGCAAAAGGCTTCGAGGCGGGCGAGGACGGCGCCGACTTCGGGCGGTGCGGCGGCTCCGGCCCGCAGCGCCATATGGCGGACGGCCCGGCCTTCCGTGTGGTTGATGGCTTCGCCCGCCGCCAGTCTGGCCTTCCAGCCGTCGAGGTCGGCCGCGGCGGCAAGGTCGGCGAGCAGCGCCAGGGTCCGGGCGGTGATCCGCTGCTTGGAAAAGTCGAGGAACAGGCCGCCCTGGTGCCGGGAAAAGCGCTCGAAGCGGCCGCCGTCTTCGGCAAAGAGCTGGCGCAGGTGGCGGTCCCGCAGGGCGTCGGCGTGGGCCGCCAGGGCCTGCCAGGCGGGGGAGGCGACCAGGCTCATAACCAGACCATCAGCCCCAGTTCGAATTTGTGGGTGAGCAGCGGGTGCGACGGGAAGGCGCGCAGGCGGTATTCGAGCTTGCCGCATTGCTCGGGCGTCAGGTCGAGGGCGAAGAGCTGCTCGCCGCGGTCGGTGGTGCCGATGGGGCGCAATTCGTAGTGGCGGGCGCGGGAGTGGAAGTGGTCACTGGCGGGGCGGCCGAACAGGGCTTCGACGGTGATGTCGGAAGGGGAAAGTCCGTCGAGGTGGACGGCGACCTCGAGGCGCAGCGATTGGCCGAATTTCAGGCGGCGGGCCGCGTTGTCCAGGCGGCGCAGCTGCACCGCCGGCCAGGCCTGGCGGATGCGGGCCTTCCATTCCGCCACCTGGCGGGAGGGAGCGAAGTTCTCGGCGGCGTAGCGGCGCCCCTGGTGGGCGGCGGGGCCATAGAATTTCTGCGCGTATTCGCCGACCATGCGGGCGACGTTGAAGCGGGGCGTGATGCTGGCGATGGAGCGCTTGGCGATGGCCACCCATTCCGGCGAATACCCCATGGGGCCGGTCCGGTAGTAGGTCGGAATGATCTGGTCCTGGAGGATTTCGTACAGCGTGCGGGCTTCTTCGGCGTCGCGCCGGGCGTCGTCGAGGTGGGCGGGAGCGGGTTTGATGGCCCAGCCGTTGGGGGTGCCGCCTTCGTCGTCGTAACCTTCGCCCCACCAGCCGTCGAGGACCGAGAGGTTGACGGCGCCGTTCATCGCCGCCTTCATGCCCGAGGTGCCCGAGGCTTCGAGGGGGTAGATGGGGTTGTTGAGCCAGACGTCGACGCCGGCCACCAGGCGGCGGGAAAGGTGCAGGTCGTAACCCTCGACGAGCAGGACGCGGCCCTCGAATTCCGGCCGCTTGGCCATCTGGGCGATGTTGCGGATGATCTCCTGGCCCGGCTGGTCGGCCGGATGGGCCTTGCCGGCGAAAAGGAAGAGCACCGGCCGTTCCGGGTCGGAAACGATTTCCTTGAGCCATTCGGGATCCTGGAAGAGCAGGGCGGCGCGCTTGTAGGTGGCGAAGCGGCGGGCGAAGCCAATGGTCAGGACGTTGGGTTTCTGCGGGTCGGCCAGTTTGAGGAGGCGGTCGAGGTGGGCCGGCGACCCCTGGTTGCGAGCGTGGTGTTCGCGGATGCGGGCGCGGACCAGGTGCAGGAGCTGGGACTTCAAGAGCTGGCGGATGCTCCAGAAGGTCTGGTCGGGGATGCGCTCGACCCCTTCCCAGCAGGTGGCGTCGGTCTGGCGCTGCTGCCAGCCGACCCCGAGGTAGCGGTCGAAGGTTTCGTGCCATTCGGTGGCCATGAAGGTCGGCATATGGACGCCGTTGGTGACGTAGTCCATGGGGTTTTCCTCGGGCGCCACCTGGGGCCAGAGGTGGCTGCAGATGCGCGCCGACACGTCGCCGTGGATGCGCGACACGCCGTTGTGGTGGCGCGAACCGCGGATCGCCAGGGCGGTCATGTTGAAGTCCTGCTTGCCCGGTTCGAGGCCGAGCGCCACCACCTGGTCGCAGGGAATGCCGAGATCCTGGCACCAGTGCGAGAAGTAGTGGCGGATCATGTCTTCGGAGAAATGGTCGTGGCCGGCCGGCACCGGGGTGTGGGTGGTGAACACCACGTTGGCGGCGACGGCTTCGAGGGCGGCGGCGTATTCCAGGCCCCGCTTCATCAGGCCGCGGATGCGCTCGAGAATGAGGAAGGCGGCGTGGCCTTCGTTGACGTGCCAGACGGTGGGCTTCAGGCCCAGGGTTTCCAGGGCGCGGACGCCGCCGACGCCGAGGAGGATTTCCTGTTCGATGCGGGTCGTCTTGTCGCCGCCGTAGAGCCGGTGGGTGATGTCGCGGTCGTGTTCGGAGTTTTCCGGCAGCCACGTGTCGAGGAGAATGAGGCGGACGTGGCCGACCTTGACCTCCCAGACCTTGGCGTGCACGACCCGGCCCGGCATTTCGATAAGCACCCGCACGTCGTTGCCGTTGGCGTCAAGGAGCGGGGTCACCGGCAGGTCGTCGAAATCGGAGTCGCGGTAGGTCGGGTGCTGCCGGCCGTCGCCGTCGAGGGTTTGGTGGAAGTAGCCCTGGCGGTAGAGGAGGCCGATGCCGATGAAGGGCAGCCCGAGGTCGCTCGCCGCCTTGCAGTGGTCGCCGGCCAGGATGCCGAGGCCGCCGGAATAGATGGGCAGGCTTTCGTGGAAGCCGAACTCGGCGCAGAAGTAGGCGATCAGATCGTCTTCCTTGAACTGCCGGGCGTGCACATGGCTCATCACCGGCAGGTCGTGGTAGGTGTCGTAGGTGGACAACACCCGGTTGAAGCTCCCCAGGAAGACCGGGTTTTCCGCCGCGGCTTCAAGGCGCTTCTGGTCGGCCCGCTTGAGGAAGGCCTTGGGGTTGTGGCCGGTGGCCTGCCACAGGGCGCTGGAGAGGCTGGCGAAAAGCGCCCGGGTGGGGCGGTCCCAGCTGTACCAGAGGTTGTTGGCGAGTTCTTCCAGCCGCTCGATGCGCGCCGGAATCTCAGGATTGACTTCGAGCTTGTAGATGGTTCCGGTCATGGCTGGGGCAGGGTCTCGACGGTAAGTTGAAGGGTGATCCGCCAGTCGTCGGCGGGAATGGTCCAGGACAGGGTCAGTTCCGCCGCCTGCATGATTTTCTCAAAGCCGGCTTCGGATTGGGAGACGGTCAGGTGAGGGCGGCCCGACACCCGCGCCGGTGGCGCCGCGGCGAGGGCCAGGCGGCCGCCCAGAACGCCGTCTTCGAGGGCGAAGCCGGCGGCGGCGTCGAGTTCCAGGGGCTGGGCGAAGCCGCCGGGAATGCTGCCGTCGGACTCGACGTAGCGGCCGAGGAAGCCGTCGCAGCTCGGCATGGCCAGGTTGAGGACGGTGGCGAAACGCCGCCCCGCCAGGCCGGCGAAACGCCAGGTGACGGTAAGGGCGGCGCCTTCGAGGGCGTAGGTCTTGGCCACGCCCGGCCGGTTCAGGGCGAGGGGCGCAGCGGGGGCGGCGGCGTAGTCGGCGAGGGCGTCGTCGTCGAGGAAATCGAGGAAGAGGGCGCGGGGCAGCCGGTCGGGAACGATATCCTCGGGCGCCACCGGATGCTTGAAACGGATCACGTCGTGGGCCGAGGCGATGCCGTCGCCGTGGTGCTGGGTCGGTCCGCCGCCGATCTTGTCGTGGTAGTGCTCGTGGTAGCGGCAGAGGGTGTCGCCGAAATTGTGCGCCAGGGGGTAGGACGACAACTCCGCCAGGCCGCCCCGGCCGTCGTGGCGCAGAACGATCTGCAGGGCGGCGGTGCGGGCCGCCGTTTCGCTGCAGCCGTCCAGGTCGAAATCGCCGCTTTCCAGGGCGGGGCGGGGCGCCAGGCGGTCGAGGCCGGCCTCCAGGGCGGGGCGGGGCGCCAGGCGGTCGAGGCCGGCCTCCAGGGCGAGCAGGTTGTGCCACACGGCGCGCCGCAGGTGGGGCAGGTAGAGGCCGCCGAAAAGGCCGTGCCAGTAGGCGTCGTTGGCCTGGGCGCGGTAGAGGTCGGCGGTCAGCTCGGCCGGGGCGGCAGGGAGGCCGGCGAGGCGCTCGGAAAGCCCGAGCATGCGCTTGTGCATCCAGTTGGCCTCGGGGTAGCGCGACAGAAAGTTGCGCCAGATGCCGCCCCGCAGGAAGGGCCGGTGCAGGTCGCCGCGGCCGGCGTGTTTCTCCGCCGCCAGGAAGGCCGAATAGGTGCCGGCTGCCGGCATGGGCAGCGTCCATTCGTTCATTTCGCTGTAGGACGTGGTCGGCAGGTAGACGACGCCCCGCGTCGCGTGGCGGGAATGGAAGTCGGCGTAGGTGGCGGTGCGGATCTTGGTGCTGGCCAGGATGCCTTCGATGAAGGCCCGGAGCCAGCCGCGGTTGTACACCCAGTCGTAGGTCTCCGGCCAGATGCCGAATTTCTCGATGTCGTCGAAATAGACAGCGGCGGCGTGGCCCTGGTCGGCCAGGTGTTCAAGGTAGCCCACCACGTCGTGGGCCGGCGAGAAGGGCAGGCGGTAGCGCAGGGCTTCGGAAATGGGAAAGAGGTCGAGCCGGACGCCGCCCTCTTCGGTGCTGAAAAAGCCGTCGAGCTGGTCGGCGGTCTTGCCGGTACAGAAGAAGTGGTAGTCGTCGACCGTGACGTAGGCGATCCCCGTTTCCGCCAGGGCGGGCACCACCGCCGATTCCCAGACGCGCTCGGTGAGCCAGGCGCCGCTGGGCTGGACGCCGGTCCAGGCGGCGAGTTTGTCGTTGAGGACGCGGAGCTGGCCGACCCGGTCGCGGTGGGGAATGGCGGCCAGCACCGGTTCGGTGTCGCCGGAGCTGAAGAGTTCGACCTGGCCGCGGCGCACCATGGCGGCGAGGAGTTCCAGATCGGCCGGGTGACGCTGCCGCAGCCAATCGAG
Organism: Azonexaceae bacterium; assembly: GCA_009469675.1. GTDB lineage: Bacteria > Pseudomonadota > Gammaproteobacteria > Burkholderiales > Rhodocyclaceae > SSSZ01. The sequence goes on from SSSZ01000099.1 coordinate 18,761, forward strand.
GAGCCAGCCGGAAAAATGGGCGGCGAAGCGGAAATCGGGATAGGCGTGGAGGGTTTCGAGGAAGGGCTTGTAGCAGCGCTGATGGGCGTCTTCGATGACTTCCGGGAAATTGCCGACAGGCTGGTGGGCGTGGACGCCGAGGAGGAGGGTGACGGGCTGGGTCATGGCGCAGGGAGCTAAGTTTGGGCGTCGGGTTTCGCCCCGACGGGCGCCCTACTTTCTTTTGCGTCGCCAAAAGAAAGTAGGCAAAGAAAAGGCGACCCCACGGCAAGGGCCCTGCGGGCTGCCCTCACGCCGGCAAATACGGGCGGGCGAGGCGGCGAACTCGCCCCCGCGGGGCTCAGACAGCGGCCTCGCTTTTTCCGCCCGAGCTTGCCTCTGTTCGGCGTCGCCGAAGGGGAGAAAGGGTGGGGCGCCAAGCTCATAGGCAATGCTCGCGGAGCGCACTACGGAACCGCTGGTTGGGTGCGCCGGTGTGATAGCAACCCTTGACTCGCCACGAGGAAGTGGTCAGCCAAGGCGTCAGCGCTCCCGCAAGACGAACGAGTGTGTCGTGCTCGATCAAATACCAGCGCAAATCGAGCGGGAATGCCATCCACAGGCCCTGACCAATGTATTTCCTGTCGATCGTGAGTCTCGATTTCAACTGTACTTTAAGCGTATCTGTGCGATCTTTGTGGTAGGCAAGAAAGTCGGCGCCTTGCCAATCGTCAGCGAGCTTAATGCAGTTGAAACCATAGTCAGCCAACAGCCCGGCGATCTTCTGGAAGTTGAAAATCTCTTGCTGTCGAGGCGTGAGGGCCTCGTAAATAATTTTTTCCAGCTTCATGTCCCGCCTCCGGCGATGCCGGCCTCGACCCACGCCAGCAGTTGGTCGATCATCAACCTTGCCACGTCGATGCTCAGATTTGGGAGTACGGTATCGTCGTAGCGTACGGTGACGGCGAAGGGGTTGAGAGCAATCAGCTCTGGCAAGGCGATTGGTGGCGGGTGTCCGGCATCGTTCAGGCTGTGCCAGAGCAAAGCGAGATCGTGGGATTTGCGGACCGGCGGGGCATGGAGTGCTTGGGCGGCTTTGAGTGCTTTTTCAGCGGCCTGCTGGGCATGAAACAGCGCCGTGGAGTCAAATTCCGGGCCGCCCCCGGCGAGCAGGTCGATGGCGCCGCGGTCGGTTCGGGCGAGGCGAAGAAACAGTTGTGCCGTTTCAATGCGGTCGTTCATAGACTACTCTGCCCTCTTGTTGCGCCCAATAAATCGGGGTCGCTGACCAGTTCTTTCGCCGCTCGAACTCCGCCTCAGAATAGACCAGGATATCGACGCCGACGCCAACCGAACCCACGGCTAGCCGCAATCTGGCCATCTCGTTGGCGACCTGGTCGGCTGGCAGATCGCGTTCGATGACCAGGAGGTCGAGGTCCGAATCCTCATTGGCCTCCCCCCGTGCGTAGGAGCCAAAGAGAATCACCCGGTTCGGTTGCGCCGCGGTGACGATTCGCTGAACCGCTTGTTGGATCGCTTCCGGAGTAAGCATGGCCGGTTCCCCGTCTTAGTTTGCCCGGCGCATCGTACCACCGCTTTCCGGGCTGCCGCCGCCCTGGCTGACGGGATGGTCGAGGCTGACCGGTTCGGGCAGGCGGAGCAGGCGGTAGAGGGCCCGGAGGTTGTCGCGGAAGAGTTTGTCGAAGCATTCCACCGACTGGGGCGGGTTGTAGTCGCCGAACCACCAGAACCAGTCGGAGCTTTCGCAGACGGCCAGGCGCCGCAAGACGGCTTCGCGCTCTTCCGGCGTCAGGCGGCCGCTGTCCAGGCTGCGGTCGGCGCATTGCTTGGCGTCGCAGAGCATTTCCCAGGCCCGGTTCTTGTCGGCATCGCCGATCCAGGTCGATAGGGTGCCATAGACCCAGCTGCCGGCCGTCAGGCGGGGCAGGGGCTGGCGCCGGTCGGCGTGGCTGCGGGCGGCGGCGCCGAGGGTGGTGGTGGTGATGGTGGGGTGGCTTTCCAAGGCTTCGTAGAGATCCTCGAAGAAATACCAGGCGTTGTAGGGGTAGTACTCCCAGGCGTTTTCGCCGTCGAGAAAGACCGGCACCACGGCGTTCGGAGTGCGGTGGCCGACCACCTCGAGTTCGGCGACGAAATGCTGGGCGGCGTCGCGGCCGTGCCATTTGGCGTATTCGAAGCCGATCAGGTCGGAGAGGCGCTCGTTGCGGAAGAACAGCGTCAGGTCGCCGGGAACGCCGCCCGGGGCGGCCCAGGGGTGGTCGGTGCCGGCCTGGGGGCCGGCGGAATTCTTGAGGACGCTGTGGCTGCTGGCCGTCCACGCAAAGCCGGCTTCGGCGATCTGGTTGAGCACGGCGCCCGACAGGGCGCCTTCGGCCGGCCACAGCCCGGCCGGTGGTGTGCCGAAGCGGCGGGTGTGGCTCTCCCGGGCGGCGGCGATGTGGGCGGCGACCCGGGTACGCCCGCCGGGGTAGGCCGGGGCGGCGGGAAGCGGGCTGTCGGGGAGCGCTTCCCGGGCGCTGGCGAAATCGATGAGGAGGGGCGCCAGGGGGTGGCTGCCCGGGGTGCACGAAAGTTCGATCTGGCCCCGTTCGGCCAGGGCACGGTAGCGCGGAACGAGGTTGCGGACGACGCCGCCCAGGGTGGCGACGAGGCATTCCCGGTCGGCGTGGCCGAAGCGGTCGCCCCGGGCCATCAGGGCGGGGATGGTCGGTCCGTCGCGGCGCAGGGTCTCGCCCGTCCAGGCGAGGAGGAACCAGGTGGCGAGGTCGGCGAAGTACTGGCCGGAAAGGTAATCGAGACCCGCCCCGTCCTGGGCCTTGGCGAAGGCGTAGATGTCGCGCAGCCGCCGGTAGTGGGCGAAGGGTTCGAGCATGGTCGGGGCGTGGCAGCGGAAGGCCATGTCGAGGAGCCAGGCCCGTTGCGGGGCGGTGAGGCGTTCGGGGTTGTCTTCGCAGGCGATGGCGAGCAGCGGGTCGCGCCAGCGGCGGGTGGCGAACTGGTCGCCGTAATCCTCGATCTGGTCGAGCAGAACGGGGACGAAATTGACCGTGCAGCGGATGGCCGGATGGCGTTCCAGGTGGCCCGCCATGTCGGCGTAGTCCTTGATGGCGTGGAGCAAGACCCAGGGCAGGACGAACTGGCCGGTTTCCGGATGGCGGTAGTCCGGCTGATGCATGTGCCAGAGGAAGGCGAGTTCGGCCACGGCTCAGACCGGTCCCTGGCCGGCGCCCTGGCCGAGCATTTCCGGGGTAATGAGGGTGATGCCCTTGGGGCTGACGTGAAAGCGGCGGCGGTCGTCGGCGGCGTTGACGCCGGCCACCAGGCCCGGCGGGATCTTGCAGCGCTTGTCGACGACGCAGCGCTGCAAAACGGCGTGGCGGCCGACGTCCACCTGGGGCAGGATGACCGAATCCTCGACCCTGGCCCAGCTATGGACGTGGACGTTGGAAAAGAGCATCGAGCGCTTGACGCTGGCGCCGGAGACGATGCAGCCGCCGGAAACCAGCGAATCGACGGCGCTGCCCCGGCGGTCGTCGTCGTCGAAGACGAATTTGGCGGGGGGCTGCTGCTCCTGGTAGGTCCAGATCGGCCAGTCCTTGTCGTAGAGGTTGAGTTCCGGCGTCACCTTGGTCATTTCCATGTTCGCCTCCCAGTAGGCGTCGATGGTGCCGACGTCGCGCCAGTAGGGCACCTCGTCCTCGCTCATGCCGACGCAGGAATCGGCGAAACGGTGGGCGAAGACGCGGTAGCGGGGAACGATGTGGGGGATGATGTCCTTGCCGAAGTCGCGGCTCGACCCGGAAACCAGGGCGTCGCGCTGGAGCTGTTCGAAGAGGAAGGCGGCGTTGAAGATGTAGATGCCCATCGACGCCAGGGCCCGGTCCGGGCGGCCGGGAAGGGCGGGTGGCCGGTCGGGCTTTTCGACGAACTCGACGACGCGGTCGTCGCCGTCGACGCCCATCACCCCGAATTCGCGGGCGTCGTCGAGGGGGACGTCGATGCAGCCGACGGTCATGTCGGCCTGGTGCTTGACGTGGAAGGCCAGCATGCGGCCGTAATCCATTTTGTAGATGTGGTCGCCGGCGACGATGAGGACGTATTCCGGGTTGTAGCGGCGCAGGAAGTGCATGTTCTGGTACACCGCGTCGGCGGTGCCCTGGTACCACTGGGTTTCGTCGATCTGCTGCTGGGCCGGCAGGAGCTGGATGAATTCGTCGAAACGCCCGTCGAGGAAGCTCCAGCCCCGCTGGATGTGGCGGATCAGGCTGTGGGCCTTGTACTGCGTCGCCACCCCGATCTTGCGGATGCCCGAATTGACGCAGTTGGACAGGGTGAAGTCGATGATGCGGAACTTGCCGGCAAAGGGCACGGCGGGTTTGGAGCGGTAGTCGGTGAGTTGCTTCAAGCGGCTGCCCCGCCCCCCGGCCAGGATGATGGCGAAGGTGTTGCGGGTGAGGTGGCTGATGAAGCGCATGTCGGTCTGCTCGCGCAACTCGCAGTAGGGTTGGTGCGGGCAGTTCACGGTAATGGACATGATGACCTCCCTGGTCGCTGTTTAAGCTTATGATACTGCGCTAGGGGGATCGCATGCAGCTATCGGAAGCACTTTATCTCTTCAACGAAGGGCGAAATTTCCAGGCCTACCGCATCCTGGGGGCGCATCCCGGGCCGGGGGGGACGACCTTCCGGGTCTGGGCCCCCAATGCGGCGGGGGTTGCCGTGGTCGGCGACTTCAACGCCTGGGACGACACCGCCCACCCCCTGGCGAGCCTCGGCGCCTCCGGCGTCTGGGCGGGGACGGTGGCGGAGGCGAAGGTGGGCAGCCTCTACCGCTTCCGCGTCGCCCTGGCGGGGGGCGGTACGGCCCAGAAAAGCGACCCCTACGGCCGCGGTTTCGAATTGCGCCCGGGTTCCGCCGCCTACGTCGTGGCCCCCTCCGCCCACGCCTGGAACGACGCCGGCTGGCTCGCCGCCCGCGCCGGCTGGGACTGGCTGCACGCCCCGATGAGCATCTACGAGGTCCATCCCGGTTCCTGGATGCGCCATCCGGACGGCCGCCGCTACCTCTGGGCCGAGCTCGCCGAACGCCTCATCCCCTACGCCCTCGCCCAGGGCTACACCCACCTCGAACTGCTGCCGGTGACCGAGCACCCCCTCGACGAATCCTGGGGCTACCAGACCACCGGCTACTTCGCGCCGACCTCCCGCCATGGCTCGCCGGACGAACTCAAGGCCTTCGTCGACGCATGCCACCAGGCCGGCCTGGGGGTCATCCTCGACTGGGTGCCCGGCCATTTCCCCCAGGACGACTGGGCCCTGGCCCGCTACGACGGCACCGCCCTGTACGAACACGAAGACCCGCGGCTCGGCCTGCACGCCGACTGGGGCACCCACATCTTCAACTACGGCCGCCACGAGGTGCGGAGCTTCCTCCTCTCGTCGGCCCACTACTGGCTGGCCGAATTCCATTTCGACGGCCTGCGGGTCGACGCCGTCGCCTCGATGCTCTACCTCGACTACTCCCGCCAGGCCGGCGAATGGCTGCCCAACCGTTACGGCGGGCGGGAAAACCTGGAGGCCATCGACTTCCTCAAGGAACTTAACACCATGGTCCATGGCGAGTTCCCGGGGGCGCTCACGATCGCCGAAGAATCCACCTCCTGGCCCCAGGTGTCGCGTCCGACCTGGTTGGGCGGCCTGGGTTTCGCCATGAAGTGGAACATGGGCTGGATGAACGACGGGCTGCGTTACTTCCACCGCGATTCGATCCACCGCCGCTGGCACCACGACGAGCTGACCTTCGGCCAGATGTACGCCTATACGGAAAACTTCGTCCTCCCCTTTTCCCACGACGAGGTCGTGCACGGCAAGGGATCGCTCCTCGGCAAGATGCCCGGGGACGCCTGGCAGCGTTTCGCCAACCTGCGCCTCCTCTACGCCTGGCAGGCCTGCAGCCCGGGCAAGAAGCTCATGTTCATGGGCGGCGAATTCGGCCAGCTGCGGGAATGGTCCGAGGCCCGCGAACTCGACTGGGGGCTGCTCGCCGACGACCGGCACGGCGGCTTGCAGCGCCTGGCCGCCGACCTCAACCACCTCTATCGCCGCCTGCCGGCCCTGCACGAACAGGATTTCGAAGCCGGCGGCTTCGCCTGGATCGACTGCCACGACAGCGAGCATTCGGTGCTTGCCTGGCTGCGCTGGGGGCGGGACGGCTCGTTTGCCGTGGTCGCCGCCAATTTCACTCCGGTGCCCCAGCACGGCTACCGCCTCGGTGTTCCCCGGCCCGGCCCCTACGCCGAAGTGCTCAACAGCGATTCGGCTCTTTACGGCGGCGCCAACCTGGGCAACGGCGGCGGGGTCGAGGCCGTCCCCGGTGACTGGATGAACCAGCCCGCTTCCCTCTGTCTGACGCTGCCGCCCCTGGCCTGCGTCGTGCTCGTGCCGGCTTGAGCCGGGGCGGGTGCCCGGTCTGTGCCGGCGGGCCCGGCTCAAGTATGATGGTGCGGCGCGGCGCTCTGTCGCCGCAGCGTTGTCCATCCCGCCGATTGCCCGATGCCCATGAACTGGATCGTCCGCTACCGCTCCTGGTATTTCGCCCTGGCCGCCCTTGTGGCGGTGGCGGTGGCCACCCTGCTGGGCCGCGACCTCGACCGGGAAAGAGAGATCGAATTGGCGCGGGAACTCGCTACCTACGCCGCCGTGCTCGAAGCCGGCACCGGTTCGAGCCGGGCCATGGGGGGGCTGCTCCTTTTCGCGGCCGGGGAGCCGGCCTGCGCGTTCCTCCGCGACGCCGCCCGGGATGGGCCGGCGGTGCGGGCGGCGCTGGGCGAGTTGCAACGCCTGTACGCCGTCGAGGAAGCCTTCCTTATCGACGGCGAGGGCATGGTGCTGGCCGCCAGCGGCGGCCCGGCCGCCGGCAATTGGCAGGGGGCGGCGCCGCCCCTGGTCAATCTCGTCCTGGCCCAGGGGCCATCCGTCTATCCGGCGGTGCGACGCGGCGACAGCGGGGCGCAGCCCGGCATATTCCTTGCCGTTCCTGTCCACTGCGGCGGGTCCGGCCGGGGCATCGCCGGGGTGCGCATCGGCACCGACCGCCTGAACCGGCTGCTGGGCAGCTGGAGCGGCGGGCCGGCCTTGCTGGTTTCGCCCCAGGGCATCGTCTTCGCCGCCAGCCGGGAAGACTGGAACGGAAGGCCCCTGGCCGGGCCGGGCCGCGACCCCGCGGCGGATGAAAGCGGGCGCTTCGCGGTGGCGGCGACCCCGCTCCCCTTCGCCGTCGCCGCCCGCGAAGTCCGGGTCGACGGCGAAACCTACGGCGTGCGCAGCCACGCCCTGGACTGGAACGACTCGCCGGGGGCCTGGTCCCTCGTCTTTTTCGACCGCCGGCCGGGCTGGCTCGAGCGGCCGCGGGTGCTCGCCCTGGCCGCGGCGGGTGGGGCCGGCGCCCTGCTTTTCTTGATCTGGCTCTACCTGCTGGCGGCTACGGCTGACCGGCTGCGCCAGGCGAGGCTGTCGGCCGAGGCCTCGAGCCGGGCGAAGAGCGAATTCCTCGCCAATATGAGCCACGAAATCCGCACGCCGATGAACGGCGTGATCGGCATGACCGAGCTTCTCCTCGACACCGACCTGAGCCGGGAGCAGCGCGACTACGCCCGCAGCGTCCAGTCGAGCGGCGAGGCGCTGCTCGTCCTGATTAACGACATCCTCGATTTTTCCAAGGTCGAAGCCGGCAAGATCGAACTCGAGGACATCGAATTCGACCTGCCGGCCCTACTCGACGATTGCGCCGCCCCGCTCGCCGTGCGCGCCCACGGCCGGGGTCTCGAATTCATCTGCAGCGTCGCTCTCGACGTTCCCGTCATGGTGCGGGGCGATCCCGGGCGGCTGCGCCAGATTCTCACCAACCTCGCCGGCAACGCCATCAAATTCACCCCCGCCGGCGAGGTCGAAATCTCGGTCCATACCCTGATCGAAGGGGAGGGCGAAGCGATTCTGCGCTTTGCCGTGCGCGATACTGGCATCGGCATCGCCGAAGACAAACGCAGCCTGCTTTTCGAAAAATTCTCCCAGGTCGACGCCTCGACCACCCGCAAGTACGGTGGCACCGGCCTCGGCCTGGCCATTTGCAAGAGCCTGGTCGAACTCATGGGCGGGACCATCGGCGTCGACAGTCGCCCCGGCGCCGGGGCGACCTTCTGGTTCGTCCTGCCCCTGCCACGCTGCGTCAGCCAGCCCCCCCTGGCCGTGCCCCGGGTCGATCTGCGCGGCCTGCCCATCCTGGTGGTGGACGACAACGCCACCAACCGCGACTGGCTGGCCCACCGCCTGCAGCGCTGGGATGTCGAGGTCACCCTGGCGGAAGACGGCCCGGCGGCGCTGGCCGCGGTAGCGGGGGCGGCCGCCGCCGGCCGGCCCTTCCGTCTGGCTATTCTGGATATGCAGATGCCGGGCATGGACGGCGCCGAACTGGGGAGCCGCATCCGCCAGGACCAGGGCGCCGCCGCCCCGGAGCTGGTGATGATGATTTCGGTGGGGCAGCGGGGCGACGCCCGCAAATTCGAAGCCCTGGGGTTCGCCGCCTACCTGACCAAGCCGGTGCGCCAGGCCGACCTCGCCGACGCCCTGGCCCTGGTGCTCGAACCCCGGGCGGCCGCCGCCCGGCCGTCCATCGTCACCCGCCATACGGTGGAGGAGCGGCGACGCCACGGCACCCGCGTCCTTCTCGTCGAGGACAACGCGATCAACCAGAAGGTGGCCCTGGGCCTGCTCAAGAAACTCGCGGTCGAGGTCGAGGTGGCGAACAACGGCCGGGAGGCCATTGCCGCCCTGCAGGCCGGCGACTTCGCCCTCGTCCTGATGGATGTCCAGATGCCCGAGATGGGCGGACTCGAAGCCACCCGGCTCATTCGCGACCCCGCCACGGGCGTGCGCAACCCGGCCGTCACCATCGTCGCCATGACCGCCAACGCCATGGACAGCGACCGCGCCGAATGCCGGGCGGCGGGGATGGACGATTTCATCGCCAAGCCGATTTCCGCCGCTGCCATCCAGGAAACCGTCGGCCGCTGGCTCGCCGCCGAGCGCCCCCCGGCGGCCTGAAGTTCAGGCCGGGGTGGCGCGCTGGGCCAGGACCAGGGCGCCGAGCAGGCCCAGGCGTTCGTCGGTGACCAGGCTGATCGGCATGGCGGCGGCGATTTCGCTGTGTTCGCGCTTGCCGTCGAAGGCTTCGAGAAAGGGCCGGGGCGAGAGGCCGGGGATGAGCTTGGCGGCAATGCCGCCGGCGATGAAGACGCCGCCCCGGGCGAGCCAGTGCAAGGCCAGGTCGCCGGCAAAGGCGCCGTAGGCGGCGAGCCAGAAGTCCACCGTGCGCCGGGCGGCCGCGTCGCCGGCCAGGGCGGCGGCGCCGATCTCTTCGGCGGCGACCTCGCGGCCGGCGAGAAAGGCGTGGATGCGGCTCAGGCCGGGGCCGGAAACCACGTCCTCGACCGTCACCCGCCCCCGGCTTGCCGCCAGGTGGGCGGCGAAGGCCCGTTGTTCGGCGGTCTGGGGGGAAAAGCCCAGATGGCCGCCTTCCCCGGGGATCACCGTGTAGTGTTTGTCGCACCAGACCAGGCCGGCGACCCCCAGGCCGGTGCCGGCGCCGAGGATGACCCGCGGCGCCTGGCCCCGGGGAACGCCCCGGCGCAGGGTCAGCAGGCCACCGCCGCCCAGCCCGTCGAGCCCGTGGGCGGCGGCGGCGAAGTCGTTGACCAGGAGAACGCGGTTGATGCGGTGGCGCTTGGCGAGGAGCGGACCGTCGATTTCCCAGGGCAGGTAGGTGAGCTTGGCGCGCTGGCCGTCGGTGGGTCCGGCGAGGCCGAAGCAGGCGCAGCCGATGGGCTTGTCGTAGCCCTGGAGGAATTGCGCCAGGACGGCGTCGAAGCTGGCGAAATCCCGGCTGGCGAAACGTTCCTCGCGGATATTGACGGCGTAGCCCCGGCGGAACTCGGCCAGGGTGAGCAGGGTCTTGGTGCCGCCCAGATCGCCCGCCAGGAGGGTGGTGGAACTCGCCATGGCGGCGGCTAGACGGCCACGGGGGCGGCGATGTGGGGGTGGGGGTCGTAGCCTTCGAGGCGGAAATCCTCGAAGCGGAAGGCCAAGATGTCGCGTACCTCGGGGTTGATCGCCATGGTCGGCCAGGGGCGCGGCTGCCGCGTCAACTGCAGGCGGGCCTGCTCGAAATGGTTCGAGTAGAGATGGGCGTCGCCGAAGGTATGGATGAATTCGCCCGGGCGATAGCCGCAGACCTGGGCGACCATCAGGGTGAGCAGGGCGTAGGAGGCGATGTTGAAGGGCACGCCGAGGAAGATGTCGGCGCTGCGCTGATAGAGCTGGCAGGACAGCCGGGCGTCGGCGACGTAGAACTGGAAGAGGCAGTGGCAGGGGGGCAGGGCCATGCGCTCCACATCCGCCGGGTTCCAGGCCGAAACCAGATGGCGACGGGAATCGGGATTATTCTTGAGGCCAGCGACGAGCTGGCCGATCTGGTCGATCACCCGGCCGTCGGCGGTTTCCCAGCGCCGCCACTGCTTGCCGTACACCGGCCCGAGGTCGCCGTCGGGGGCGGCCCATTCGTCCCAGATGCGGACGCCGTTTTCCTGCAGGTAGCGAATATTGGTGTCGCCCTGGAGAAACCACAGCAACTCGTGGATGATCGATTTGAGGTGGAGTTTCTTGGTGGTCACCATGGGAAAGCCCCGGGCCAGGTCGAAGCGCATCTGCCAGCCGAAGACCGAGCGGGTTCCGGTGCCGGTCCGGTCCGACTTGTCGTTGCCCTGTTCCAGGACGTGGCGCATGAGGTCGAGGTACTGCTGCATGGCTATAATGCCCAACCAAGATGAAAACCGGATTCTACATGCTCGCCGACCTGGAAACGATCGCTGCCCTGCCCGACCCCGGCCAACTCGCCGGCCTCGCCCACGTGCTGGTCGTCCTCCCGGCTGCCGATGCCCTGCCGCCGGTCTGCCCCGACGGCGCCGGCCTGGCGGCAAGCCTGGCGCGGCGAGGCAAGGGCGTCGAGGCCTTGCGCTCCGGCCCCCTTGCCGCCACCGTCGGCGGCGGGCTGCGGGCCTGGCTCATGCTCGACCCGGGCAAACCCCGCTTCGCGCAGTTGACCGCCTTGCGCAAGGCCTTCGCCCTGCTGCTCGAAGAGCAGCCCGCGGCCATCGACGTGCTGATCGACGGCGACAGCGCCTTCGTCGCCCTGGCCGCCGAACTCGCCGCCTACGTCGGCCTGGCCAACGGCGCTCCCCTGCCGACGCGCAAGAAAAAGGACGCCCCCAAGGCCCTGGCCCGGCTGACCTTGTGGGGTTGCGGCGGCCGGCCCGAAACCGCCGTCGCCCTGGCCGAGGCCAGCCTGGTGGCGCGCAGCCTCACCGCCCTGCCGCCCAACGTCCTCACCCCCGGCGCCTACCGCGACCGGCTGGCCGACATGGCCGACGAGATGGGTTGGGACAGCGAGGAGTTCGACGGCCAGCGCCTCGCCGGTCTGGGCGCCGGGGCCTTTCTCGCCGTGGTTCAGGGCAGCAGCGAGGACGATGCCGCCATCGTCCGCCTGTCCTACGAACCCGCCGACGCCGTGGAAACCGTCGCCCTGGTCGGCAAGGGCATCTGTTTCGACAGCGGCGGCCACAACCTCAAACCCGCCAAATACATGGCGGGCATGCACGAGGACATGGCCGGTTCGGCCGTCGTCCTCGGCATCCTGCTGGCCGCGACGCGGCTCCGCCTGCCGCTTGCCATCGACGCCTGGCTGGCCCTGGCCCGCAACGACATCTCCGCCGCCGCCTACCGCCAGGGGGACATCGTCACCGCCCTCGACGGCACCACCATCGAGGTCGTCCACACCGACGCCGAGGGCCGCATGGTCCTGGCCGACGCCCTGGCCCTGGCGGTGCGGGACGACCCCGACCTGGTCATCGATTTCGCCACCCTGACCGGCAGCATGGTCACCGCCCTGGGCACCCGCTACGCCGGCGTTCTCACCGAGGACGCGGGGCTGGCGACGGCGGCGGTGGCGGCCGGGCGGCTGGCCGGCGAGCGGGTCTGCGCCTTTCCCATGGACGACGATTACGAAAGCGAACTGGAGAGCAAGGTGGCCGACGTCAAGCAATGCACCCTGGACGGCGAGGCCGACCATATCCTGGCGGCCCGTTTCCTCAAGCGCTTCGTCGGCGACCTGCCCTGGCTCCATGTGGACCTGGCGGCGGCGGCCTGCAAGGGCGGTTTGGGGGCGATCGGCAGCGACCAGACCGGTTTTGGCGTCGCCTGGGGGCTGAAATTTCTCACCGAAAGGCTACAATCGCGTAATCGGGCTATCCCTGGGTCGAATCCCGCGACCTGACTACCGGGTTCCTCGAACCCGCAAGGAGTGGCGGCATGCTGGACGCGATCGGCGGCAAACTGGGAGGACTGTTCGGGCAGGCCAAGTCGGAACACCCGCTGGCCGACGCCAAGGAATTCCGGCGGATTCTCGGCGAACTGCCCAGCGACAACGCCCACAAGGCCCTGGAGGAAATCGCCGGCTGGCTGGAATCGGTGCGCGGCGCCGACGACATTCCCGGCGACAAACTCTTCGACATCGTCCGCCAGCTCGACGACGCCGCCCAGTGGCCGGTCTTGCGCCTGGCGCGGGAATACCTCCATTCCCACCGCCTGGCCAAGGCCGACGAGAAGAAGCTCTGGCAGGCGGTGAGCGGCTTCTGGTCGGAAGCCGCAGCCGCCTACGAAAAGTGCGTCGCCCGCAGCGTGCAGAAGGACCGCGTCGCCGATACCCTGCGCGCCGCCCTGCCCATGCTCAGCGCACGGCTCATCGCCTGTCTCGGCAATATCCTGAAGTGGGAGCTTTTCCGCTACGGTCCCTGTTCCGATGCGGTCTGGCTGCGCCTCGGCCTGGCCTATTCGACGGCCGAGCAGGCCGGCGTCGCCACCAAGTCGATCCAACTCTACCCCAAGACTACCGGCACCACGTCGCCGCAGCAGGAATACCTGCGTATCGCCGTGCTCCACACGTCGGCGGTGGACAGCCTCCTGCCCGGGGAAATCGAGCTGGCGGAGAAGCTGGTGGGCTATTTCCTCACCGGCTTCGTCTTTGCCAAGGAAAGCTCCAAGGCCAGCGTCTATTGGGTCGACCTCGCCCGGGCCCAGCCCCCCTGGCGCCTGGCCCGCATGCCCAAACGCCTGGTGCCGTCGCTGCGCTTCTTCCACCCCTCCCGCGCCTACGACAACGCGTGTGCACTGGTGGGCGAACTCGAGCGGGGCAGCGGCCTGCCCGCCGACATCAATCTCGGCAACCAGTACCACGCCAAGACCGTGCTGCCGGTGGTCAAGCACCTCGCCGCCTACTGGGCCCCGGTGCCCCCCCAGCGCAAACACGCCCGCCACCCGGTGAAGCACCGCATGGCGGTGCTCTCCGGCCTGCCCAACGCCCTGCTGGCGCTTTCCGGGCCGGCCGGCGCCGAAGGCCTGCCGGTCGAATCCTGGGTGGTGGAGAACGTCAGCCGGGGCGGCTTCGGCACCTTGGTCGCCGAACCCCGGGCCGACTGGCTCAAGGTTGGCAGCCTTCTTGCCATGCAGCCCGAAGGCGGCGACAACTGGCTGCTCGGCATCGTCCGCCGCTACCATCGGAGCAGCGAATCCGAGGCCCAGGTCGGCATCCTCACCATCGCCCGCCAGACCGCCCTGATCGCCATGAAACCGCGCAAGACCACCGGCTATGTTGCGGCGGCGCCGGTGCAGGGGCTGTGGATCCAGGATGGCAACGAAAGCGGCGAACTGCGGGTCGTCGTGCCGCTCGCCACCTTTGATCTGCGCGAATCGATGGAGGTCGTCATCGACGGCAGCCCCCGCCTAGTCGCACCGGTGGCCCTGGTCGAGCAGACCGGGGATTACGAGATCGCCCGCTACCGCTTCTGATACCCATGCGCGTGCAAGCCGATCCTTTGTCGACTTCGCCCTGCCGTGCTGCGGCGCTGTTTTCGGCTCGCCTTCCCGTCCCGCTTTGACAATGAATCGGCAGGAGGCGGGGGCCGCCGTTCAGCGTGGCGGCCGCTGCGCCGATTTGGGGCGGAAGGCCTGGATGACCGCCGGATCGGTTTCGACGTAGGGCGCGCCGATCAGGTCGAGGCAATAGGGCACGGCGGCGAAGATGCCGGTGTGGGTCACGGCGCCGGCGGCATCGCGCACCCCTTCGAGGGTTTCGCGGATCGATTTGGGTTGCCCCGGCAGGTTGACGATGAGGGCGCCGCCGCGGATCACCGCCACCTGCCGCGAGAGGATCGCCGTCGGGACGAAGTTGAGGCTGATCCGCCGCATTTCCTCGCCGAAACCCGGCATCAGCTTGTCCGCCACGGCCAGGGTGGCTTCCGGCGTAACGTCCCGCCGGGCCGGGCCGGTGCCGCCGGTGGTCAGGACCAGATGGCAGCCCGCCGCGTCCACCAGTTCCTTCAAGGTCGCCTCGATGGTCGGCTGTTCGTCCGGGATGACCCGGACTTCGGCCCGCCAGGGCGTGGTCAGGGCGCGGCCCAGCCATTCTTCCAGGGCGGGGATGCCCTGATCCTGGTAAACGCCGGTGGAGGCGCGGTCGCTGATCGACACCAGGCCGATCAGCAGCGGGTCATGGGGAGAGGTCATGGGGCGCGTCCTTTTGGGCGTCGAGTTCCTGCAGGATCTGGAATATCGCACGGAAACTCCGGGGCGGCTTGTTGGCTTCCTGCTCCTTGAGGGCATTGCGCCGCAGTTGCCGCAATTGGGTGAGATCGGCGCCGGGCCAGGCGGCGGCGATTTCGGCAAGCCCCTTTTCGTCTTCCAGGAGGCGGCTGCGCAGGCGCTCCAGGCGGTGCAGCCGGGCCGTCTCGGCGGCGGATTCGCCGCGCAGCAGGGCGAGGCCGGCACGGATCGGTGCGGGGTCGGCGTGACGCATGAGCTTGCCGAGGTACTGGAGCTGGCGGCGTTTGGCTTCGTGTTTGGTAAAGCGCTGCCAGTCCCGCACCGCCTCGAAAATTTCTTCCGGCAGGGCGATGCGCTTCAATTGCCCGGGGGAAAGCGCGACCAGGGCGGCACCCAGTTCCTGCAGTTCGTGCATGGCCTCCTTGACGCGGGTCTTGGAGGGGCGGCGGTCGCTGTCGGTGAAATCTTCGTCGGGCATGGGGAGGCTCTCTGCGCAGGGCTGCTATGATAACTACTTTCCTGTCCCGACGCGCTGCCATGGCCGACTCCACCCGCTTTTCCTATCCCTTCGCCACCCTCCAGCAACTCGCCCGGGACGTTCTCGCCGACGCCAAGGCCAAGGGGGCGACGGCCTGCGAGGTCGATGTCTCCGAGGGGTTCGGCCAGTCGGTGACGGTGCGTTGCGGCGAGGTTGAGACCATCGAGTACAACCGCGACAAGGGCATCGGCGTCACCATCTACGCCGGGCAGCGCAAGGGCTACGCCAGCACTTCCGATTTTTCTCCCCAGGCCTTGAAGGATACCGTCGAGGCCGCCCTCAATATCGCCCGCTTCACCGCCGAGGATGATTGCGCCGGCCTCGCCGAACTCGGCGAATTGGCCCGCGACTGCCCCGACCTCGCCCTGCACCACCCCTGGGATCTGCCGGTGGAAACCGCCATCGACATCGCCAATCGCTGCGAGCAGGCCGCCTTCGACGCGAATTCCCGGATCAGCAATTCCGAAGGGGCGACGGTGTCCACCCAGGAAGCCCAGTTCGTCGCCGCCAACAGCCTGGGCTTTCTCGGGGGCTACCCGACTTCGCGCCATTACATCGCCTGTTCGGTGATCGCCGGCGAGCAGGACGAAATGCAGCGCGACGACTGGTACACCACGCGCCGCCTGGCCGGGGAACTCGATTCCGCCGAACGGGTCGGTGCCACGGCGGCCGAGCGCGCCGTGGCACGCCTGGGCGGGCGCAAGGTCAAGACGGCGGAAGTCCCGGTTCTCTTCGAAGCCCCGCTCGCCGCCGGCCTGCTCGGCAGTTTCGTCCACGCCGCCAGCGGCGGTTCCCTCTACCGCAAGGCGTCCTTCCTGGTCGATCATCTGGGCCAGCGGCTTTTTCCGGAATTCGTGAACATCGGCGAGCGGCCCTTCATCGCCCGCGGCCTGGGCAGCGCGCCCTTCGACAACGACGGTGTCGCCACCCGCGACCGCGAAGTAGTGAGAAACGGCGTCCTCGAAGGCTATTTCCTCGGCGTCTACACCGCCCGCAAGCTCGGCCTGAAGAGCACCGCCAACGCCGGCGGCAGCCACAATCTCATCATCGAACCCGGGGAACGCGACTTCGCCGGCCTCCTCAAGCTCATGGGGCGCGGCCTGGTGGTCACCGAACTCCTCGGCCACGGCATCAACTACGTCACCGGCGACTACTCCCGGGGCGCCGCCGGTTTCTGGGTAGAAAACGGCGAGATCGCCTATCCCGTCGAGGAAATCACCATCGCCGGCAACCTCAAGGCCATGTTCGCCGGCATCGTCGCCGTGGGCAACGACGTGCTGGCCCGCGGCTCGAAGCAGACGGGTTCGATCCTCATCGACCGCATGACCGTCGCCGGCGAATAGGGGATAAGGGTTTACCGCAACTCGCCAAGATCGGCGGCTTGATTAAAATGATACGAGCCGATATAGGCTTGACGTGACCAATTAACGTGAAGGAGACACTATGCAACGTCGCAATTTCCTTGCGAAAGCAACCGTTGGTGCTGCGGCCGCAGCCGCGCTGGCAGCCTGTGGGAAAAAGGAAGAATCCAAGGCGCCGGCTCCAACCTCTTCCCCCGCTGCCCCTGCGGTGCAAGGGGGGCTGCCGGAGATTAAGTGGCGCCTGACGTCAAGTTTTCCCAAGAGCCTGGACACCATCTACGGCGGCGCCGAGGTGCTGGCCAACCGTGTGCGCGCCATGACCAACGGCAAGTTCGACATCCGCGTCTTCGCCGGCGGTGAGATCGTCCCCGGCTTGCAGGCCCTGGATGCCGTGCAGCAGGGCACCGTCGAGTGCTGCCACACCTGCTCCTACTACTACGTCGGCAAGGACAAGACCTTCGGCTTCGGCACCGCCGTCCCCTTCGGTATGAATGCCCGCCAGATGAACGCCTGGATTTACTACGGCGGTGGCCAGAAGCTCCTCGACGAGTTCTATTCCAACTACAACATCGTCTCCTTCATGGGCGGCAATACCGGGGTCCAGATGGGCGGCTGGTTCCGCAAGGAAGTCAAGACCCTGGCCGACCTGAACGGCCTCAAGATGCGTATCGCGGGCCTCGGCGGCAACGTTTTTGCCGCCCTGGGCGCGGTGCCGCAGCAGATCGCCGGGGGTGACATCTACCCGGCCCTGGAAAAGGGCACCATCGACGCCGCCGAATGGGTCGGCCCCTACGACGACGAAAAACTCGGCTTCTACAAGGTCGCCAAGAACTACTACTACCCCGGCTGGTGGGAACCCGGTCCGGTCATCCACTTCTTCGTCAACAAGAAGGAATGGGACAAGCTGCCCAAGGAATACCAGGAGGCCTTCCAGGCCGCCGCCTATGAGGCCAACGTGACGATGATGGCCGAATACGACCACAAGAACCCGGCGGCCCTCTCCAAGCTCCTGCAGAACGGTGTCAAGTTGCAGGCCTATTCCCAGGAAATCCTGGAGGCCGCCTACAAGGCGGCGCAGCAGATTTATTCCGACGAAGCGGCCAAGAACCCGGCGTTCAAGAAGATTCACGCCGAGTTCGACAAGTACCGCAAGACCCAGAACGCCTGGTTCAGCGTTGCCGAACTGCGCATGGATTCCTTCCTGCAAAGCCACAAGTAAGCCCGCCTGCGGCACCCCCCCAAGCCCGCCCGCCGGCGGGTTTTTTTTTACGGGCGGGGCTCAGGCTACCGTCGGCAGGTCGATGTCGTCGCTGTAGGCGGCGCCGGCGGTTTTTTCCCGGCACAGGGCGAGGAATTCCCGCATCGCCCGGGTCTGGAATTTCTGACGGTGCCAGACGAAGGAAAACTGCCTTTCCAGGTCGATCTCCGGACAGGCCACCGGCACCAGGGAACCGCGGCGGAAGGCGTCGCGCAGCGCCAGGCGGGAGATGCAGCCGATCCCCAGCCCGGCTTCGACGGCCCGCTTGATGGCCTCGGTATGTTCGAGTTCGAGCCGCACCTTGAGGCGCGGAAAGTCGGCGCCGAACGCGGTTTCGCAGGCGCGCCGGGTGCCCGACCCGGGTTCCCGCAGAATCCAGGTCGCGGCGAGGAGTTCTTCCCGGCTCGCCGGCTGCTGCCCGGCCAGGGGATGGGTGGGGGCGCAGAAGACGGTGAGCCGGTCGGCCAGCCAGGGTTCGACGGCGAGATCGGGGTCGAGGCAGGGGCCTTCGATGAGGCCGAGGTCGAGTTCCTGGCGCGCCAGATCGTGCAGGATGGTGGCGGTGTTGCGCACCTCGAGCCGGATTTGGCTGTCGGGATGGCGCTGCAGGAATTCGGCGACGA
Source organism: Azonexaceae bacterium (assembly GCA_009469675.1). GTDB lineage: Bacteria > Pseudomonadota > Gammaproteobacteria > Burkholderiales > Rhodocyclaceae > SSSZ01. The sequence continues at coordinate 37,247 of SSSZ01000099.1, forward strand.
TGAGGGTGGCGAGGTAGTTGCCGATGGTCAGGGTGGCGCCGATTTCCAGGGCGCCGAAGGCGCCGCCGCCGCTCGCGAGAGCTTCGAGTTCGGCGGCGCGGTCGAGGATTTCCCGGGCCCGGGGGAGGAGTTGCCGGCCCAGGGCGTTCAAGTGGAGCGACTTGCCCACCCGGTCGAAGACCTGGATGCCCAGTTGCCGTTCGAATTCGCCGAGGGCGGTGCTGGCTGCCGATTGCGACAGGGCGACGCTCTCGGCAGCGCGGGACAGGCTCCCTTGGCGGGCCGTGGCGACAAAGACCTCAAGCTGGCGATAGGAGTGTTTCATATCGATATTATAGATATGAGTAATCGTAATTATCCGCTTTTAGGATATGCACCTTCCTTCTAGACTGCTGCCATGGAAAGATGCGAAAGGAAGCGATCGTGAGCCAACTCAGTACCGAATCGGTCATCAGCGTGCACCACTGGAACGACCGCCTGTTCAGTTTCCGCACCACCCGCGGCAACGGCCTGCGTTTCGAGAGCGGGCAGTTCGTCATGATCGGCATCGAAGTCGAGGGGCGGCCGGTCACCCGCGCCTACAGCGTCGCCAGCCCCCACTACGAGGAGCATCTCGAATTTTTCAGCATCAAGGTGCCCCAGGGGCCGCTGACTTCCCGGCTGCAGCACCTCAGGGCCGGCGACCCCATTCTGGTCAGCAAAAAGCCGACGGGAACCCTGGTTCTCCACGACCTTCTGCCGGGCAAGCGCCTCTACCTCTTTGCCACGGGGACGGGGCTGGCCCCCTTCTTGAGCGTCATTCAGGATCCCGAGGTCTACGAGCGCTTCGAGCAGGTCGTCCTGGTCCACGGCGTACGCACCGTCGCCGAACTGGCCTACCGGGATTTCATCACCGAAGCGCTGCCCGGCAACGAGTTTTTCGGCCAGGCGGTACGGCAGAAGTTGGTCTACTACCCCACCGTCACCCGCGAACCCTTCGTGACCCAGGGGCGCCTCACCGAGTTGGTGGAGAGCGGCCGGCTGGGGGCCGATCTCGGCCTGCCGCCCCTCGATCCGGCCGTCGACCGGGCGATGATCTGCGGCAGCCCGCCCATGCTCAAGGACTGCTGCGCCATGCTCGACCGGCGCGGCTTCAGGATTTCGCGCCACATCGGCGATGCGGGCGACTACGTCATCGAGCGGGCCTTCGTGGAAAAATGACCGGGGCGGGAGGGCGTCCGCCCTCCCGCCCCGGGGTTGCCGCCGGCCTCAGCCTTCGAGCAGGCTGCGCAGCATCCAGGCGTTTTTCTCGTGGATCTGCATGCGCTGGGTCAGCAGGTCGGCGGTCGGTTCGTCGCCCGCCTTGTCCACCACGGGAAAGATGCTGCGGGCGGTCTTGACCACCGCTTCCTGGCCGGCCACCAGTTGCCGGATCATGTCCTCGGCGCCGACCTTGCCTTCGCTTTCCTTGATGACCGTGAGCTTGGCGAATTCCCGGTAGGTGCCCGGCGCTGCCACGCCCAGGGCGCGGATGCGCTCGGCGATGAGGTCGAGGGCGTTCCACAATTCGGTGTACTGGTCCATGAACATCACATGCAGCGTGTTGAACATGGGGCCGGTGACGTTCCAGTGGAAATTGTGGGTCTTCAAATACAGGGTGAAGGAATCCGCCAGAAGGCGCGACAGCCCCTCCGCGATCTTTTCCCGTTCTTTCTTGCCGATGCCGATATCCATGGTGCCCTCCTTGCGAGCTTGTTATTGAACCCGAGCCTATTCTGGACCCGGAACGCCCGGGCGTCGAATTGATTCTTGCCAAGAATTCGATAGTCGGATTCTATGAAAAAAAACGGAACCCGCGGGTTCCGTTGGCAAGGCATGGCCGTAAAGCCGCGCTAAGGGATCACTTTTTGCCCTGCAACTGCTTGAGGAGGTCGGCGTTGGGGTCGGCCGGAGCCTTGCCTTCGGCGGGTTTGCCGTCGCCGGAACTGCCGCCCTGCAGTTGCTTGAGGAGGTCGCTGTTGCTGTCTGCGGGCTTGGCGGCGCCCGACTCGCCGCCGTTCTGGCGCATCAGCGAGTCGAGGTCGGCGGGGGGCGGGCCGCCGCCTTCGCGCTCCAGGCGTGCCGCTTCCCGCTGGGCGTCGTCGCCGTAACTGACGATCCCGGGGAAGATGATGATGAGGGCCACCATGATGATCTGGATGCAAACGAAGGGGATGGCGCCCCAGTAGATGTCGGTGGTCTTGATCGAGGCCGGCGCCACCGAACGCAGATAGAAAAGCGCGAAGCCGAAGGGCGGGTGCATGAAGGAGGTCTGCATGTTCACCCCGAGCAGGACGCCGAACCAGATCAGGTCGATGCCGAGTTTTTCCGCCACCGGCCCGAGCAGCGGCACGATGATGAAGGACAGCTCGAAGAAATCGAGGAAGAAGGCCAGCAGGAAGACCAGCACGTTGACCACGATGAGGAAGCCGAGCTGGCCGCCGGGCAGGCCGAGGAGCAGGTGCTCCACCCAGAGGTCGCCGTTGACCGCCCGGAAGACCAAGCCGAACACCGTCGAGCCGACGAGGATGAAGACCACGAAGGAGGAAAGCTTGCCCGTCGTCTCCATGGCCTGCTTGAGCAGCTTGAGGCTCAGGCGGCGGCGGGCGATGGCCAGGATCAGGGCGCCGGCGGCCCCCATGGCGCCGCCCTCGGTAGGGGTGGCGATGCCCAGGAAGATGGTGCCCAGCACGAGGAAGATGAGCACCAGGGGCGGTACCAGCGTGGTCAGAACCCGCAGCATCAGCTTGAATCCGCGCAGGCTGCGGGCTTCCGGCGGCAGAGCTGGGGCGGCCTTGGGCTTGAGCAGGGTGAGGATGAAGACGTAGCCCACGTAGAGCCCGGTGAGGACCAGGCCGGGAACCATGGCCCCCTCGTACATGTCGCCCACCGACTTGCCCAACTGGTCGGCCATGATGATCAGCACCAGCGACGGCGGAATGATCTGGGCCAGGGTGCCCGAGGCGGCGATGACGCCCGAGGCGAGCCGCTTGTCGTAGCCGTAACGCAACATGATGGGCAGGGAGATGAGGCCCATGGAAATCACCGAGGCGGCGACCACCCCGGTGGTGGCGGCGAGCAGGGCGCCGACGAAAATGACGGCATAGGCCAGACCGCCGCGCAAGGGGCCGAAGAGCTGGCCGATGGTGTCGAGGAGATCCTCGGCCATACCCGAGCGTTCGAGAATCAGCCCCATGAAGGTGAAGAAGGGGATGGCCAGGAGCGTGTCGTTGGCCATGATGCCGAAGATGCGCTCCGGCAAGGCCTGAAAGAGCTGGGGTTGAAGTAGGCCGAGTTCGATGCCGATGAGGCCGAAGACGATGCCGTTGGCGGCCAGGGCGAAGGCCACCGGGTAGCCGAAGAGGAGGAAGAGAACGAGGGCCCCGAACATCAGGGGCGCCATGTTGGCGATGACCCATTCCATTATTTGGCCTCCTTGGCTTTGGCGGCGGCGCTTTGGGCTGCAATCGCGGCGGCCAGTTCTTCTTCCGGGGTCGGTTCCTTGTGTTTGGCGTTGGGGTCGTCGATGCGACCGGCCAGGAAGGCGACGCGCTTGATGAGTTCGGAAATCCCCTGCAGCGCCAGGAGGGTGAAGCCGATGGGCAGCACCGCCTTGACCGGCCAGCGGATGAGGCCGCCGGCGTTGGCCGAGTATTCCTGGATCTTGTAGGACTCGGCGACCAGCGGCAGCGACAGCCAGAGAACCGCGATCACCATGGGCAGGAGGAAGAAGACGGTGCCGATGATGTCGATGACGGCCTGGCCCCGGGGCGAGAACTTGCCGGACAAGACGTCGATGCGGACGTGTTCGTTTTTCTGCAGGGTATACGCCGCGCAGAGCAGAAAAACCGCAGCGAACAGGTACCACTGGATCTCCAGCAGGCCGTTCGAACTGTAGTTGAACACGAAACGCACACTGGCGTTGCCGGCGCTGATGACGGTCATCACCAGGACGAGCCAGAAGGCCGATCGGCCTACCCAGGCGGTGATCGCGTCGATAAGCCGGGACAGCTTGAGCAGAGAGGTCACAGTACTCCTCCTAAGGTTGATAAAATGCCGGACTTCTCGGTTGCAGGCGGGGCAAGCCTTCTGCCGCAACCTTCCGCCGGCTTGATGGGGCGCCAAGGCGCTCCTGTCGATTGGTGCCGGCAATTTACACCCGAGGTCTCCCTGCGCGAAATGGTGGAAATCCCTACCACAGCCGAAACCCGCCTCTGCCTGGTGCGCCACAGCGAAACCGAATGGAACGCCGAACGCCGCATCCAAGGCCAGATCGATATCGCCCTCAACGCCGTCGGGCTGGCCCAGGCCGACGCGGCCGGCCGCTGGCTCCGCTCATCCGGTGCCGCCGCGCTCTACAGCAGCGATCTGCAACGGGCCTGGACGACAGCCGGGCGCATCGGCGCCGCCCTCGGCCTCGCCCCGATTGCCGCTCCCGAACTGCGGGAGCGGCGCTACGGCCTCTTCGAGGGGCTGACCTACGATGAGGCCAAGACCCGCCATCCCCGGGGCTACGCCGCCTTCGAGGCGCGGCAGGCGGACTACGCCTTCGAGACCGGCGAAAGCCTGCGCCAGATGTACGCCCGGGTGACCGCCAAGCTTGCCGCCCTGGCCGCCGTCCATGCCGGCCAGACGGTGGTGGTGGTCGTCCATGGCGGCGTGCTCGACATCGTCAACCGCTTCGTCCGCGGCAATCCCCTGGAGGCCCCGCGGGATTTCCTCATCCCCAACGCCGGCCTCAACTGGCTGAGTCTGCGGGACGGAATATGGCGCATCGCAACCTGGGGCGACACGGCCCATCTCGAACTTGCCGCCCTGGACGAACTGCCCGACCCCGGGATGTGTTAAAATTTCACCCTTTTTCAAAGGCTTGAGGCATCTCAAATGTTTTCCGCGAAAGACACCCTGGCGAAAGTCGACCCCGAACTGTGCAAGGCCATCGAGGCCGAAGTCAAACGTCAGGAAGACCACATCGAACTGATCGCGTCCGAAAACTACGTGAGCAAGGCGGTCATGGAAGCCCAGGGCTCCCAGCTCACCAACAAATACGCCGAAGGCTACCCCGGCAAGCGCTACTACGGCGGCTGCGAATACGTTGACGTCGCCGAGCAGCTCGCCATCGACCGCCTGAAGAAGCTCTTCGGCGCCGAGGCGGCCAACGTCCAGCCCAATTCCGGCTCCCAGGCTAACCAGGCCGTCCTCATGGCCTTCTGCAAGCCCGGTGACACCATTATGGGCATGAGCCTGGCCGAAGGCGGCCACCTTACCCACGGCATGGCGCTCAACATGTCGGGCAAGTGGTTCAATGTCGTCTCCTACGGCCTCGACGCCAAGGAAGAGATCGACTACGACCGGATGGAAGCCCTGGCCCGCGAGCATAAGCCGCGGCTCATCATCGCCGGCGCCTCGGCCTATGCGCTACGTATCGATTTCGAGCGCTTCGCCAAGGTCGCCAAGGAAGTCGGCGCCATCTTCATGGTCGACATGGCCCACTACGCCGGCCTCATCGCCGCCGGCTACTACCCCAATCCGGTGCCCCACGCCGACGTCGTCACCTCGACCACCCACAAGACCCTGCGCGGCCCCCGCGGCGGCATCATCCTGATGAAGGCCGAACACGAGAAGGCGATCAATTCCGCCATTTTCCCCGGGCTGCAGGGCGGCCCGCTGATGCACGTCATCGCCGCCAAGGCGGTGGCCTTCAAGGAAGCCGCCACCTCGGGCTTTCGCCAGTACCAGGAACAGGTCATCGCCAACGCCCGCGTCATGAGCCGCGTCCTCGGCGAGGAGCGCGGACTGCGCATCGTCTCGGGCCGCACCGAGAGCCACGTCTTCCTCGTCGATCTGCAGGCCAAGAACATCACCGGCAAGGACGCCGAGGCGGCCCTGGGCCGGGCCCACATCACGGTGAACAAGAACGCCATCCCCAACGATCCCCAGAAGCCCTTCGTCACCTCCGGCATCCGCATCGGCTCGCCGGCCATGACCACCCGCGGCTTCACCGAGATCGAGGCGGAAATCGTCGCCCACCTCATCGCCGACGTTCTCGACGCCCCCAACGATGCGGCGGTCACCGAGAAGGTCAAGGCCAAGGTCGCCGAGTTGTGCAAGAAGTTCCCGGTGTACGGCGCCTGAGGGAGGTTGGGCGTGCTGATCGGGGATCGGCCACGGCTTGCCGGGGCGCCGATCGCCGATCCTGAATCCCGACCGCAACCATGAAATGCCCCTTCTGCGGCACCGACGATACCGCCGTCGTTGACACCCGGCTCAACGACGAGGGCGACATCGTGCGCCGCCGCCGGAAGTGCAACGCCTGCGACAAGCGGTTTACCACCTACGAGCGGGCGGAAATCCGCCTGCCCCAGGTGGTCAAGAAGAACGGCTCGCGCACCGAGTTCAACCGGGACAAACTCCGGGCCAGCCTCGAACTCGCTTTGCGCAAGCGGCCCGTCTCCACCGAATCGGTGGACGGAGCGATTGCCGACATCGAGGAAAAGCTGCTCTCGTCCGGGGAACGCGAAGTCACCTCGCAGCAGGTCGGCGAACTGGTGATGCGCGAATTGAAGAAACTCGACAAGGTGGCCTACATCCGCTTCGCCTCGGTGTACCGCAATTTCGAGGACGTGGATGCCTTCTCCCGGGCCATCCGCGAAGTTTCCCCCAAAAAGTAGCGGCGGGGGCGTGGCTTTTTCCGCCGCCGACCACGCCTTCATGGCCGCAGCCCTGCGCCTGGCCGAACGGGGCTTGACCACCACCAGCCCCAACCCGCGGGTCGGCTGCGTCCTGGTCAAGGACGGCGCCGTGGTCGGCCAGGGCTGGCACGAGCGGGCCGGCCTCCCCCATGCCGAACCCCTGGCGCTGCAGGCGGCCGGCGCCGCCGCCCGGGGCGCCACCGCCTACGTCACCCTGGAACCCTGCAGCCACCACGGCCGCACCCCGCCCTGCGCCGACGCTCTGATCGCCGCCGGCGTCGTCCGCGTCGTCGCCGCCATGGCCGACCCCAACCCGCTGGTGGCCGGGCAGGGCTTCGACAAGCTGCGCCGGGCCGGGGTCGAGACGGCCTGCGGCCTGCTCGAAAACGAAGCGCGGGAACTCAATATCGGCTTCGTGTCCCGCATGACCCGGGGGCGGCCCTGGGTGCGCCTCAAGGCGGCGGCCAGTCTGGACGGCAAGACGGCCCTCAACAACGGGGTCAGCCAGTGGATCACCGGCCCCGAGGCCCGCCGCGACGGCCATCGTTGGCGGGCCCGCGCCTGCGCCATCCTGACCGGTATCGGCACGGTCCGCGACGACGATCCGCAACTCACCGTGCGCGAGGTCGAAACGACCCGCCAGCCCCTGCGCGTGGTGGTGGACAGCAAGCTCGAAACGCCGCTTACCGCCCGCCTTCTCCAGGGCGGCAACGTCCTTGTGGCGGGGGCGGTGGACGATCGGGTCCGCATCGCCGCCCTGGGTGCCGCCGGCGCCGAAGTCTTCGTCCAGCCCAACGCCGGCGGCAAGGTGGACCTCGCTGCCCTGATGGCCGAACTGGCCCGGCGCGGCATCAACGAAGTGCACGCCGAGGCCGGCTGCAAGTTGAACGGCTCCCTGCTGCGGGAGGGTTTGGTCGATGAACTGCTGCTTTACCTGGCGCCCTGCCTGATCGGCGACGACGCCCAGGGCTTGTTCAACCTGGCGGCCCTGACCAGCCTCGCCGATCGGCGGCACCTGGCGATCCGCGACCTGCGCCAGATCGGCGGCGACATCCGGGTGCTGGCCCGCCTGGGTTGAGGCGGGAAAGTCGGATTGCTATGAACCCTTGCGGCACAGCGGCGCCGGGGGCGGAGAAAACCGGATTGCGGCGTCAGTGATTCGTCCGATGCCGGGTGGGCCGGCCGCGGTGCCACGGGTTTCTTCGGATTTTCTCCGGGCCTCGGCGGAGCGCGTCGAGGCAGACCGGCATTAGCCGCAGGTCCGGCCCGGGGCCGGGGCGGCGGCGACGGGGTGGGGGCCGCAGACGGCGCAGCCGGCGTCTTTCTTGAAGCGGACGCTGCGCCATTCCATTTCCAGGGCGTCGAGGAGGAGCAGCCGGCCGGTCAAGGCTTCGCCGATTCCCGCCACCACCTTCAGGGCCTCGGCCGCCTGCAGGGTGCCGATGATGCCGGTGATCGGCGCGAAGACGCCCATGACGGCACAGCGTACCTCCTCGACATCGTCCCCTTCGGGAAAGAGGCAGTGGTAGCAGGGCGAATCGTCCCGCCGCAGGTCGTAGACGCTGATCTGCCCGTCAAAGCGGATGGCCGCCCCGGACACCAGAGGTTTGCGGTGGCGGACGCAGGCCCGGTTGATGGCGTGGCGGGTGGCGAAGTTGTCGCTGCAGTCGAGAACCACGTCGGCGGCGGCGACGAGGGCGTCAAGCCGGTCGCCGGCGAGGCGCTCGTTGATGGTTTCGACCCGCACTTCAGGGTTGATCGCGGCGAGGGCGATCTTGCCCGATTCGGCCTTGGCTATGTCCACCCGCGCCTGGGTGTGGAGGATCTGGCGCTGCAGGTTGGTGAAATCGACGGTGTCGCCGTCCACCAGCGTCAGCCGTCCGATTCCCGCCGAGGCGAGGTAAAGGGCCGCCGGCGAACCCAGGCCGCCGGCCCCGACAATCACGGCGTGGGCGCCGAGAATGCGCTCCTGGCCTTCGATGCCGAGGGCGTCGAGGAGGATGTGCCGGCTATAGCGGAGAAGCTGCTGGTCGTTCAAGGTAGGGAGGCGGCGTGCGGAGGCGCGGGAGCCTTACGGGCGCGCCGAAGTGCCCGCCGCCGAAGGCCCGGTCGCCACGCGCTTATTTGTATTCCCGCCACTCCGGCGGCGTATCGTCGTGGTCGCCGTGGGGATGGTGCTCCCAGGCCTGCCCGTAGGCCTCCTGGGACGAGCGCTTGAGGCGTTTTTCCGGGGCGCCCAGGTTGTGCAACTGGGTATCCTCGACGTAGTGGATGAGGGCGCGGGTGAGCTTGCTCATGAGCGTGTTGTCGAGGTGGTAGCCCTTGTCTTCCAGGTGGTGTTCGAGTTCCTCCAGGGTATGCCGGGTCAGCTCGTAGGTGACGCCGACCGCCCGCTTTTCGACCTTGGGGGCGACTTCGAGTTCGTCCAGGCGCTCGAGGTCGTCGGCGGCTTCCGGCACCTGGCCGGGGGGGAACTTGGCGAACAGGATTTCGCGGTTTTTCTTCAGATCCGGGTGGCCCATTTTTCCTCCCCTGGGAACGCTACTGGGTCTTATTCTGCATGATCTGCAGACCCTTGAGAAGATTGAGCGCCTGGGCGAACTGGTAGTCGTTCTTGCCGGCGTATTCGATGCGCTGGGGCTGGTCCTCGTCGGCCTCGTCCTTCTTTTCGCCGTCCTTGCCCTTGCCCGGCTTGGCCGGGGTCTTGGCGTGGGGTTTGGCCTCGGGCTTGGGTGCTTCTTTGCCTGCTTCGCCATCCTTGTCGTTGGTCAGGTGGCGTTCCAGGTCGGCCTCCCGCAGGCGACCGGCGTTGGCCGGGCTGCCGTTGGCGGTCTCCTCGACGAGAATGTCGGGGACGATGCCCTTGGCCTGGATCGAGCGGCCGCTCGGCGTGTAGTAGCGGGCCGTGGTGAGCTTGATGGCGGTATTGCCCGGGAGCGGCAGGACGGTCTGGACCGAACCCTTGCCGAAGGTCTGGGTGCCCATGATGACGGCGCGCTTGTGGTCCTGCAGCGCCCCGGCAACGATCTCCGAGGCCGAGGCCGAGCCGCTATTGACCAGCACCACCATCGGCACCTGCTTGATTTCGGCGGGCAGCGCCTTGAGGTAGTCGTCCTTGCTGCCCCGCAGGTAGTCCGAGGGGCGGGCGAGGAATTCCTGCTTGGCATCCTCGGTGCGGCCGTCGGTCGACACCACCTTGGCGTTGGCCGGGAGGAAGGCCGCCGAGACGCCCACGGCGCCGTTGAGCAGGCCGCCCGGATCGTTGCGCAGATCGAGGACGAGGCCCTTGAGGCTGCCGCCCTTGGTCAGGTCGCCCAGGTGCTTGACCAGGTTGGCGCCGGTGTTTTCCTGGAACTGGGTGATGCGCACCCAGCCGAACCCCGGTTCGACGAGCTTGGACTTGACGCTCTGGACCTTGATGACTTCGCGGATCAGGGTGACCTCGATGGGCTTGGTTTCGCCCTTGCGGATGATCGAAAGCTTGATCGGGGTCTTGGGTTTGCCGCGCATTTTCTTGACGGCGTCGTTGAGGGTCAGGCCCTTGACCGGCGTGTCGTCGAGCTTGAAGATCAGGTCGCCGGCCTTGAGTCCGGCGCGGTAGGCGGGGGTGTCCTCGATGGGGGAAACGACCTTGACGAGGCCGTCTTCCATGCCGACCTCGATGCCCAGGCCACCGAATTCGCCCTGGGTGCCGACCTGCAGATCCTTGAAGGCGTCGGCGTCGAGGTAGGCTGAGTGGGGGTCGAGGTTGGAAAGGAGGCCGGAGATCGCGTTGGCGATCATCTTCTTGTCCTCGACCGGTTCGACGTAACCCTGCTTCACCGCATTGTAGACTTCGGCGAAGGTGCGCAGCTCCTCGATGGGCAGACCGGGCTTGCCGGCTTCCTTGTCGGCCAGGGCCGGAATATGCAGGCTGATAAGGGCACCGGCGACGAAGCCGCCGAGCGTCAGGCTGATGGTCTTGATTTTGCTCATTTCAAACTGGCCCATTTCAAGGGATCGAGGGGTTGCCCCTGGTGACGGAGTTCGAAGTATAAACCGGATTCCGGATTGCCCCCGCTGTTGCCCACGGTGGCTACCGTTTCTCCGCCCTTTACCGCGTCGCCCACCTGTTTCAACAGCGAATCGTTGTTGCCGTAGATGGTGAGGTAGGAATCGCCGTGGTCGACGATGAGCAGATTGCCGAAGCCCCGCATCCATTCGGCGAAGACCACGCGGCCGCCGGCCACCGCCTTGACCTCGCTGCCGCTGCCGGCCTTGATGAAGAGGCCTTTCCAGATGCCGCCGCCTTCGCGGGGGGCGCCGAAGCGCCCGGCCAGGGCGCCCCGTACCGGCAGGCGCAGGTTGCCCTTGTGACGGGCGAAAGCGCCGCTGGTCGCCACCGGTTCGTGGTGGTTTTCGATTTCCCGAGGGCGGGCGGCGGGTTCGCCCGCCCCCTCGCGCTCCCGGGGTGGCGGTGCGACCCGCGCCGTGCGGGCCTGGGCCGCCTTCGCCTCCTGGGCCGCCTTGGCGGCTCGGGCGGCGAGAAGCTTGGACAGGCGGTCGATCAGTTGCGACAGGCGCTTTTCATTGTGCTGCAGGCTGCCGATTTCCCGCCGCTGCTTGTTGACCCGGTCCGAAACCTGGGCCAGCACCGCCTTGCGCTCTTCGCGCTGCTGCTGCAATTCGGCGTGCTGCGCTTGCTGTTCGCCCTCGACCTCGGCCAGTTCCTCGGCCCGGGACTTGGCGTCGGCGGCCAGGGTCTTCTTGCGCTCCAGGGTGGCGTTGATCTCCCCCAGCAACTCGGCCCGGCTGCGGGCGATGGCGGCGAGGTAGTGGAGGTCGCGGGCCGTCTGGTTGGGGTCGTCGCCGTTCAGCACCAGTTGCAGCGAATCCGGGTTGCCCCGCAGGTATTGGCGGTAAAGGAGCTTCTCCAACTGGCTTTGCTGCTGGCCGAGGGTGGTTTCGAGCTCCTGCGACTGGCGGGCCAGGTCGCGCAGGCGGGCCTGCAGTTCGTTGCGCTGGCTGGTCAGGCGGTGCAGGCTGCGTTGCAGGTTGGAGATGTGGCGTTCCGATTCGCGCAGCCGGTCGGCGGCGTCGGCCCGGTCTTCCTCGCTGCTGGCCAGTTCCTTGCGCAGGGATTCGATGCGCCCGCGCAATTCTTTGAGGTCGGCTTCCTTGTCGGCGATTTCCGGGGCGGCGGCGGCCTCGGCCGGACGCGGTGGGGCGGCCGGGCGGTGCGGCCGGGCAGCCCCGGCGGGGGCCGCCGCCAGGCTTGCCGCCAGCAGGAAGGCCGCGACGGACAGCGTGGCGGAGCGGGGCGGCCGGGTCATGCTCCCCGGCCCGGTGACCGGTACGAAGTCAATTAAAGGTCTGCCAAAACTAATCCTCTATTTTATAATGATCCATTCATCCGTAACGAGGGTTTCCCGTGGATAAGCCGGCCTTCAACCTCATCGAGAAGCAGGAGCACATCGAAACCGCAGCCCGTGCGCTGAAGGCGATCGCCCATCCCCTGCGGCTCAAGATCCTTTGCGTCGTCGGCGACCAGGAAGCCTGCGTCCAGGAAATCGTCGATGCGGTGGGGACTTCCCAGAGCAACATCTCCCAGCACCTGGCCATCCTGCGGGAAAAAGGCGTCCTGCTTACCCGCAAGGACGCCAACCGGGTCTACTACCGCGTCGGCGACGCCCGCACCCTGCAGCTCATCGGCATGATGCGCGAGGTCTTCTGCGGCGTCCCGGCCAACTGAATCGAACCATGGAATTCATCAACCAAAACATCCTGCTCGTCGCCGTCGTCGTCACCAGCGGCCTCGGTCTACTCTGGCCCATGCTCGTCAAGGGCGGCGGCGCTGCCGTCAATCCCAGCCAGGCGACGCTCCTCATCAATCGCGAAGACGCCCACGTGGTCGATGTCCGCGAGGTGGGCGAATTCGCCGCCGGCCACCTGCCCGAAGCCCGCAACATTCCCGTCGCCAAGCTCGCCGACCGGGTGAGCGAAATCGAAAAATACAAGGACAAGCCGCTGATCGTCTGCTGCGCCTCGGGGGTGCGCTCGTCCAAGGCCTGCGGCGAATTGAAGAAACTCGGCTTCAACCGGCTCTACACCCTGGCCGGCGGCGTCGATGCCTGGCTCCAGGCCGGCCTGCCCCTCAAGAAGGGAAGCCGCGTCAAATGACGGCCCGCCGCGTCCTCATGTATACCACGGCGGTCTGCCCCTACTGCGTGCGCGCCAAGCAACTGCTCTCGGCCCGGGGCGTCAGCCAGATCGAGGAGGTGCGCGTCGACCTCGATCCCGCCCAGCGCGAGGCCATGATGGAAAAGACCAAGCGCCGCACCGTGCCGCAAATCTATATCGGCGACACCCATGTCGGCGGCTGCGACGAACTTGTCGCCCTCGACGCGGCCGGCAAGCTCATCCCGCTCCTGGCCGGCGAAACCGCCTGAATCGACTACTCAACCTGAAAGAAGACAATGGATCAGAATCAGCAACCGGTGTTCAGCATCGAAAAACTCTACGTCAAGGATCTCTCCGTCGAAGTGCCGAACGCGCCGCAAATCTACCTCGAGCGCGAGGCGCCCAATGTCGAAGTCCAGCTCAACACCCAGGGCACCGGCATCGGCGACGGCGTTTTCGAAGTGATCCTCACCGTCACCGTCACCGCCAAGCTCGAAGACAAGACCGTCTTCCTGGTCGAGGTGGGCCAGGGCGGCATCTTCCGCATCCAGAACGTGCCCGACGACCAGATGGAACCCCTGGTCGCCATCGCCTGCCCCAACATCCTCTTCCCCTACGCCCGCGAAGTCGTCGCCGACGCCGTCACCCGCGCCGGCTTCTCGCCCATCGTCCTGCAGCCGGTCAATTTCGAAGCCATGTACATGTCCCGCCTGCAGCAGGAACAGCAGGCTCCGGCTGAAGTGCCCATCCAGTAAGGCCGCCGTGCGCCGCTTCGCCTTCGCTCTTGTGGCCGCCTGGGCCTTGCCCGCCCAGGCCCTCGACTACCGCTCGGTGGAGGCGCCGGTCGCCGTGATGTACGACTCGCCCTCGCAAAAGGGCAAGAAGCTGTATCTCCTGAAGCAATACGCGCCGGTCGAGGTGGTCGTCCGCCTCGACGGCTGGACCAAGGTCCGCGACGCCGAAGGCAGCCTCGCCTGGGTCGAGAACAAGACCCTGGGCGAGCGCCGGACGGTGGTCGTCACCGCCGCCCGGGCCGACGTGCGCCAGGCCGACAAGGCCGATGCGCCGCTGGCCTTCGAGGCCGACAAGTGGGTCGCCCTCGACTACCTGGAGGCCGCCGCCCCCGGCTGGGTCAAGGTGCGCCACAAGGATGGCGCCACCGGCTTCGTGCGCGCCACCCAGATCTGGGGCCTATGAACGTCACCGTCCTCGCCGCCGGCGCCTGGGGTACCGCGCTGGCCATCGCCTTTGCCGGCAACCACCGGGTCACCCTGTGGTCGCGGGAGGCCGACGTGGCCGCCGAAATCCTCGCCGAGCGCGAGAATCGGCGCTTCCTGCCGGGCTATCGCCTGCCCCCCGGCGTCGCCGTCACCACCGACCTGGCGGCGGCCGTCCAGGACGCCGAACTTCTGGTGGTCGCCACCCCCATCGCCGGCCTGCGCCCCACCGCCGAAGCCCTCAAGGCCCTGGGCAACGCCGTGCCGCTGGTCTGGGTGTGCAAGGGTTTTGAAGCCGGCAGCGGCCGCCTGCCCCACCAGGTGGTGGCCGAGGTGCTGGGGGAGGGTTTCGTCTGCGGCGTCCTTTCCGGCCCCAGCTTCGCCGAGGAGGTGGCCGGCGCCCAGCCGACCGCCGTCGCTCTCGCCGCCACCGACGGCGAATTCGCCCGCCGCATGGCGCGGGAGCTTCACACCACCCGCCTGCGCATCTACGCCAACGACGACCTGATCGGCGTCGAGGTCGGCGGAGCCGTCAAGAACGTGCTCGCCATCGCCACCGGCGTCTGCGACGGCCTGGGCCTTGGGCTCAACTCCCGGGCCGCCCTGATGACCCGCGGCCTGGCCGAGATCGCCCGCCTCGGGCTGGCCCTCGGCGCCCGCCGCGACACCTTCATGGGCCTGGCCGGCATGGGCGACCTCATCCTCACCTGCACCGGCGACCTCTCCCGCAACCGCCGGGTCGGCCTCGGGCTGGCCCAGGGCAAAACCCTGCCCCAGATCCTCGACGAACTCGGCCACGTCGCCGAAGGCGTCTATACCGCCCGGGAGGTGGCGCGGCTGGCCACCCGGCTGGGCATCGAAATGCCCATCTCGACGGCGGTGGCGGCGGTTCTCGACGGCCGCATCTCAGCCGGCCAGGCCGTCGAGCAGTTGATGGCCCGCGACCCCAAGGAAGAAGTCGCCTAGAACCGGGGGCGGGTGCCCCGGGGCGCCGTAGGGCTGCTCCGCCGGAGCTTCCCGGGGCGCCGGGAAGGCCGGTGACACCCGCGGCAGCGCCGGGGCGCGACGAACATCCGGCTTCGCCGTCGGCGCAACCGTCGTTCCGCCCCAATCCCGCCTACACCGAGCCGGCGAAACCCGTCTGACGCCAGGCTTCGAAAACCGTGACGGCGACGGCGTTGGAAAGATTGAGGCTGCGCTGGCCGGACCGCATGGGCAGGCGGAGCTGGGCGGCAGGGGCGAATTCGGCCAGCACCTCGGGCGGCAGGCCCGCCGTTTCCCGGCCGAAGACGAAGACGTCGCCGGCTGCGAGGGGCAGGTCGTAGGGGCTGGCGCCGCCCCGGGTGGTCATGGCGAAGAGGCGCCGCCCGGCCAGGGCCGCCCGGCACTCGGCCCAGCCGGGGTGGCGATGGACCCGGGCGGTTTCGTGGTAGTCGAGGCCGGCCCGGCGCAGGGCCTTGTCGCTGAAATCGAAGCCCAGGGGTTCGACCAGGTGCAGTTCGGCGCCCGTGTTGGCGCACAGGCGGATGACGTTGCCCGTGTTGGGCGGAATTTCAGGCTGGTAGAGGACGACGGCAAACACTTGTCAGGGCGGGTAAAAAGGCGTAAGTTCCGCTGGTATTAAAATCCATTTAATTCAGCGGATTAAAACAATAAGTTAAGGTTGGTTGGAGGGAGAGATGCCACCCCCGCAAAAAGTCCGTCTCGGTGATCTGTTGATTCAGCAGGGGTTGCTCAGCGATGAGCAGCTCAAGCTCGCCCTCGACCAGCAAAAGGCCACCGGGCGCAAACTCGGCCGTATTTTCGTCGAAAGCGGTTACGTCACGGAAGAGGGCATTTCCCAGGCCCTGGCCCGGCAGTTGCGTATTCCCTACCTCGACCTGCGGCAGTTTACCCCCAAGCCCGATCTCATCAAGCTGCTGCCCGAAGCCCAGGCCCGCCGCTTCCGCGCCCTCGTCCTCGACCAACTGTCCGACGGCCGCCTCCAGATCGGCCTTTCCGACCCCACCGACCTGCAGGCCTACGACGAGATCACCCGCGTCCTCAAGCGGGAAATCGATCTCGCCGTGGTCACCGAAAGCCAGCTCCTCGGCTTTATCGACCGGGTCTACCACCGGGGCGAGCAGATCACCGGCCTGGCCAAGGAGCTGACCGCCGAGCTGGGCGACATTCCCGTCGAATTCGGCGACCTCCTCGGCCTGACCCCGGGGGCGGAAGATGCCCCGGTGGTCAAGCTGCTCCAGACCGTCTTCGAGGAAGCCATCCGCCTGCGGGCCTCCGACATCCACTTCGAGCCGCAGGAAAGGGGCCTGCGCATCCGCTTCCGCATCGACGGCGTCCTCCACATCCAGACCGAAGCCGACGCCAAGATCGCCAGCGCCGTGGCGCTGCGCCTGAAGCTCATGTCGGGCCTCGACATTTCGGAAAAACGCCTGCCCCAGGACGGCCGCTTCAACATCAAGGTGCGCGGCAACTCGGTGGATGTGCGTATTTCGACGCTCCCCGCCCAGTACGGCGAATCGGTGGTGATGCGGCTCCTCAACCAGAACACGGGCCTCCTGTCCCTCGACAAGATCGGCATGGCGCCGCGGGTGCTCGAACGCTTCCGCCATTCGCTCTCGCGGCCGAGCGGCATGGTGCTGGTCACCGGCCCCACCGGCTCGGGCAAGACTACCACCCTCTACGCCGCCTTGAACGAGCTGAACAGCACGGAAAAGAAGGTCATCACCGTCGAAGACCCGGTCGAATACCGCCTGGGCGGCCTCAACCAGGTGCAGGTCCACGAAAAGATCGACCTCTCCTTCTCGCGGGTCTTGCGCACCGTGTTGCGCCAGGATCCCGACATCGTCCTGATCGGCGAAATGCGCGACCAGGAAACCGCCGAAATCGGCATGCGCGCTGCCATGACCGGCCACCTGGTGCTGTCCACCCTGCACACCAACGACGCCATCACCACCCCCATCCGCCTGCTCGACATGGGGGTGCCGCGTTACATGGTGGCCCTCTCGGTGCATATGGTGATGGCCCAGCGGCTGGTGCGGGTGATCTGCGGCAACTGCGCCGAACCCTACGCGCCGACGCCGGGGGAGCGCGAATGGCTGCGCTTCGAACTGGGGGACCACGTGGACGGCCGCCCCTACCGCCACGGCCGGGGCTGCTCCCACTGCAACGCCACGGGCTACCAGGGGCGGATCGGGGTGTACGAATTCCTCGAAATGAGCAACGAACTGGTCGAAGCGATCAACCACGACGACCCCGGCGTCTTCATGCAGGCCGCCCGCCGCCAGATGGCCGGCGAAACCCTGCGCCGCGACGCGGTGCGCCTGGTCCTCGCCGGCACCACCACGGTGGCCGAGGCCATGCGCATCAGCAACCAGTTCGAGGACTAGATGCGCTGTCCCGCCCCGTTCTTTCTGACACCCCACTGCCGGCGGGGGGGCTGAACCGGCATGCCCCATTTCGCCTACAAAGGCCGCCGTGGCGGCGGTGAACTGGTCCAGGGCGTCCTCGAGGGCGCCAGCGCCGGCGCCGTCGCCGAAATGCTCCAGGGGCAGGGGGTGGTGCCCCTGGAAATCCAGGCCAGCAACCCCGGGGTCGCGTTCGAGCTGACCCTCTTCAAACCCCGGGTCGGCCACATCGACCTCCTGCTCTTCTCCCGCCAGATCCACACCCTCTTGAAGGCCGGCGTGCCCATCCTGCGCGCCCTCACCGGCCTGCAGGAATCGGCCATCAACCCGGCCATGAAGGCGGTCATCAAGGACGTGCGCGAGAGCCTCGAGGCCGGCCGCGAACTGTCGGTCTCCCTGGCCCGCCACCCCAAGGTGTTTTCCTCCTTCTATCTTTCCATGGTGCGGGTCGGCGAAGCCACCGGCCTGCTCGAGGAAATCTTCCTGCGCCTCTTCGAACACCTGGAATTCGAGCGTTTCATGCGCGAACAGGTCAAGTCGGCGCTGCGCTACCCGATGTTCGTCGTCATCGCCATGGCCGCCGCCATCGTCGTCATCAACCTTTTCGTCATCCCGGCCTTCGCCAAGGTGTTCAAGGGGTTCGGCGCCGAATTGCCGCTCATGACCCAGTTCCTCATCGGTTTTTCCGACTTCATGGTCGCCAACTGGCCCTGGCTGCTCCTCGCCCTGGTCGGCGCCATCGCCGCCTTCAGGAGCTGGGTTGGCACCGCCGCCGGGCGCTACCGCTGGGAGGCCATGACCCTGCGCTTCCCCATCGCCGGCAAGATTCTCCAGAAGGCCGCCCTGGCCCGCTTCGCCCGCAGCTTCGCCCTCGGTACCCGGAGCGGCGTGCCAGTCATGCAGGCCCTGTCCAACTCGGCCCAGACCGTCGACAACAGCTACATCGCCAGCCGCATCGAAGGCATGCGCGACAGCGTCGAGCGGGGCGAAAGCGTCCTGCGGGCGGGCATCGCCACCGCCATCTTCACCCCCGTGGTGCTGCAGATGATCGCCGTCGGCGAAGAATCCGGGGCGCTGGACGACATGATGGAAGAAATCGGTCAGATGTATCAGGCCGAAGTCGAATACGAACTCAAGACCCTCGGCCAGCAGATCGAACCCATCCTCATCGTCGCCCTGGGCATCCTCGTCCTCATCCTGGCCCTGGGCGTCTTCCTGCCGATGTGGGATCTCGGCAAGGCGGCGTTCAAGAAATAGGCGGGGAGATGAAACGATGCCACGTCCAGCGCGGATTCACCCTTCTCGAACTGATCGTCGTCATCTCCCTGGTGGCGATCCTGGTCGCGGTCGGCCTGGATCGCCTGCGCAACTATCAGGAACTGGCCGAAGCGGCGGCGGCGGAAAGCAACCTCGCCATGCTCAAGAGCGCCCTCCTCATCCGCTCGGCCGAACTGGCCGCCGGCAACCGCTGGAACGAACTGCGCCGCCTGCCGCGCCACGACCCCTTCGAACTCTTCGCCGACAAGCCGGCCAACTTCGACGGCTACCTGAGCCGCAGCAGTCAACCCGGGCGCTGGTATTTCGACGAAGTGAGCGCCAGCGTCGTCTATCGCGTCGAACGGGGCGAGGCCTTCTATGCCAGCGACGGCAGCCGGGAAATGCGCTTCAACCTGGTGGGCCGCGGCGCCTTCGGCGAAGCATCGGCCGGCGGGGCGGTGGCTTACGTCGCCTTGCGCCCCCAGGCCGAATACCGGTGGTTCAATCGTCTGATTCGTTAAGTTTGATCGTCCGATTTGTCAAAGAAAGCGGTTTTAACATCTTGTTCTTGTTCTGACGTTTGTTATAGTTATTCAGTTTTATGCGAAGGTGCCGATAACGCCCTATCGCCTAGGAGAAAGCAACCATGCCCATGCGCGCCCGCGGTTTCACCCTGATCGAACTGATCGTCGTCATCATCATTCTCGGCATCCTCGCCGCCGTGGCCCTGCCGCGCTTCGTGGATCTGCAGGTCCAGGCCCGCCAGGCCAAGCTCCAGGGCGCCGTCGGCGCCGTGCGGGCCGGCGCCGTCCTCTACCACGCCCAGTGCCTGGCCTCCCTGGGCAGCCCGACGCCGCCCGCCAACTGCGACACCCTGTCGATGGAAGGCCTCTCGGTCACCGGCATCAACCAGTATCCCACCGCCAACGCCGCCGGCATCGTCGCCGCGGCCGGGATCAACGCCGGGGCGGCCGGCTCCGGCGCCGACTACATCCTCATCAACGGCGGGGCCGGCGCCGCCGCCGTGCTCACCATCGGCGTCCCGGCACCGACCAACAATTCCTGCCAATTCACCTACACCGCCGCCACCACCGCCGGCACCACCATCGTCGCCCCGGTGGTCAGCCTTTCCGGCGCCGGCACCTCGACGGTGTGCAACTGATTTCGAATTCCTGACCAAGAAAGGACCACTCCATGTCACAACAACGCGGTTTCACCCTCATCGAACTGATCGTCGTCATCGTCATCCTGGGGATTCTGGCGGCGACGGCGCTGCCGAAATTTGTCGATTTTTCCACCGATGCCCGCCGTGCAGTTCTTGGCGGGATCGAGGCTTCCATGCGCGGTGCCAATACCATGATCTACGGCAAGGCGGCGGCGCAAGGAGCGTTGACTGGTACGGGTGTGAGCGTAACTGCGACGCCAACGATTACCGTGCTGGCGACCAATGGCTATGCTGCAAACGGTACGGAACTGGCGAAGGTGATGGATATATCGGGTGGCGGTATTACCCAGCCAAGCGCCAATCAGTTCCAAGTCCAGACCAATTGCTTCATAACCTACACAGCAGCCGGGGTGGGCGGAGTTCCCGGGTATAGTCAGACCCTTAGCGGCTGCTGACGCCGTGCCCGGTTCCCCCGGGCAAGAGGGCGCCGCGGGCGCCCGGCACCGAGGCCCGGGCGATCGTCCGGGCTTTGTTCATTGGAGTGGGATTTGCACCAACGCGGCTTCACCCTCGTCGAACTGATCGTCGTCGTCGTCGTCGCCGGCATCCTGGCGGCGGTGGCCTTGCCGCGCTGGACCGGCGACAGCGGCTTCGAGACCCGGCAGTTCCGGGACGACACGGTGGGCCTGCTGCGCCTCGGGCAGAAATCGGCCATCGCCGCCCGGCGCACGGTGTGCGCCAACTTTACGGCGAACACGGCGACCCTGACCATTTCCCCCCTCAATGGCGCTGCCGATTGCACCGGCGGCGCCAATCTCAACCATCCCCAGGGCGGCGTCGCCCAGGTCACGGCGCCGGCCGGCGTCACCTACGTCGGCGTGCCCGCCGCCATCGTTTTCGACGGCGCCGGCCAGACCGTTGCCGGGGCGGTCATCACGGTGACCGGGCTGGCGGCGCTGCCCGTCACCGTCGAGGCGCAAACCGGCTATGTGCGCTAGGCGATCGGCTGCCCGCCAGGGCGGCATCACCCTGGTCGAGCAGATCATCTTCATCGTCGTCGTCGGCGTCGGCGTGGTGGGGCTGCTGGCCAGCCTGCGCACGTCGCTCTTCTTCAGCGCCGACCCCCAGGTCAAGAAGCAGCAGATCGCGGTGGCCGAAGCCGTGCTCGCCGAAATCCTGCACCAGCCCTTCACCTACTGTGATCCCGACGACGCCAACGCCGCGACGGCGACGATCTCCGGCACCCTGCCCACCTGCGCCCTGGTGGCCGCCGACCAGGACCGGGGAGGCGACCCGAATCCGCTGACCGCCCCCACTGCCCATTCGGCGGCCTTCGTCGAAACCCGCAACGGCGTCGCCCCCGGCACCCAGTTCGACAACGTGGCCGATTACGGCGGTTACACCCAGGTCGGCGTGACCGGCATTTCCGGCACCAACCCCCTGGCCAACTACCGGGTTGACGTCGCCGTCACCCGCATCGGCGCCACCTACGGCCTGCCGCCCGGGGCGGCCCTGCAGATCGCCGTCACCGTCACCGACCTGCGTGATGCGACGCCCGCCTTCGTCCTCACCGGTTTCCGCTTCCGCTATGCGCCCCGCACCTGACCGCCAAGCCGGGCTGACCCTGGTGGAGATGATCGTCTCCATCGTCATCAGCGGCATCCTCATCGCCCTCGTGGCGATGTTCGGCCGCTGGCAGATCGAGTCCTATTTCGACATCGCCAACCGGGCCGCCCTGGTGGATGCCGGCGACCTGGCCCTGCGCCGCCTCAGCCGCGACCTCCAGGCGGCGCTCCCCAACAGCGTCCGGGTCGACGCCACGGGCACCTTCATCGAATTCATTCCCGTCGTCGCCGCCGGCCGCTACCGGGCCGAATCCGGCGGCGGCGCCGGCGATCTGCCGCTTGATTTCGGCCTGTCCGCCACGGCGGCGAGTTTCGACGTCCTCGGCCCGACCGTCGATGTCGCCGCCGGCCAGCCGGTGGTCGTCTTCAACCTCGGCATTCCCGGTGCCGACGCCTACGCCGGCACCAACCGGCGGGCCGTCACTGCCGGAACCGGCCTCGCCGTCCTGGCGGCGGCCGCGCCCCCCTTCGCCTTTCCTTTCGCCTCGCCCGCCAACCGCTTCCAGGTCGTCGGTCCGCCGGTGACCTACCAGTGCAACGGGGCGGCGGGGGAAATCCGCCGCTACACCGGCTACGGCTTTCTCGCCGCCCAGACCACCAACACCGCGGCCGGGGCCGGCAACCTGGGGGCCGGCACCTCGGCCATGCTGGTCAACAACGTGGCCAACTGTGCCAACGTCTTTACCTACACCCCGGGGGTCTTCCAGCGCAACGGCCTGGTTTCCATCCGCTTCGACCTCGCCGCCAACGGCGAAACGGTGCAGTTGATGGACCAGGTGGAGGTGCTCAACACGCCATGACCAGCCCCGCTTCCCGCCGATGCCGCCAGGGCGGCGTGTCGATCTTCACGGCTTTGTTTTTCCTCGTTCTCTTCGGCGTCCTGGCCGCCCTCATGGCCCGGATGACTGCCGTTTCCCACGCCACGGCGAGCGAGGACATCCTCGCCGCCCGCGCCTACCAGGCGGCCCGGGGCGGGGCGGAGTGGGGCCTCTACCAGGTGCTGCGGCCCGACCTCGTGCCGCCGGTGCTGCAAGCCTGCTTCGCCGCCGCCAACCCGCCGGGCCTGGGAGCGAACGTGGCGGTGGGCTGCGAATCCTTTCCCCTTGCCGCCCCCGGCGATTACTTCGAAGGCAGCCGGCAGTTCCGCATCTACCGCATCACCGCCACCGCCCAGATCCCGGGGCCGGGGCTGACGGTCGAGCGGCAGTTCCGGGTAGTGGTGGAAAAATGCATCGACAACGCCGTCCCCGGGGCGCCGATGGAATGCCTGCGTTAGCATGAAGGAGAGGCCATGAACCGCGATCAGCCCATCGTCCGCCGGGGGCCGGCCCTCCTCGCCGCCGGGTTGCTGACCCTCGCCCTGTCGGCCGGGGCGGCGGTCACCGAACTCAACCCGAACGGCGGCACCTCCGCCGCCAACGGCCTGCACATCTACCTGGAGAGCACCTCCAAGATACAGGTGCGCCGCCTCAACAACACCGGCCAGGTCTATAGCCCGACCGTCACGCCGGCCAGCAACAACCTGGACAACGGCATCTTCCTGCGCGCCAACGGCACGGTCTACGGGCCTTCCCACACAGTGGGGGGCACCTTTTCCCCCACCGCCTACAACACCCAGACGATTTCCGCCGCCTCCCCCGCCGGCAACATCACCGACGGCACCACCCAGACCGCCACCGGCACCTACGGCATCACCAACGGGCCGCAGCTTTCGGTGGTGTACACCTACCTGCGGCCCTTCGATTTCGTCACCCTGTCGGTCACCCTGACCATCCCCGCCGGCTACCCGGTGGCCGCCAACAACCCGGTGCGCTACTACCACGCCGTCGACACCTACCTGGGCGGCAGCGACAACGGCTGCGGCGTCACTTTCACCGACTCCAACGGCCACCGGGTGGTCGGCACCTATCCCCCGGCGTCGGGGACGACTTGCCCCTCGAGCACGGCGATACCGGCCGGCGTGAGCATCATCGAATCGTTCCGGGAACGGGGCGGCTTGCCGTTCAGCCGGTATTGCACCGCCCTGTGGAGCGATTTCTGGGATACCTCCAATCCGTTCAAGGCCTGTGCCGTCAGCAATCCGACCCAGTTGCCCAATACGGTGACGACGACCTACCAGGATACCGGCATGGCTATCGAATACGATTTCACCGCCCCCGGCACCTACACCTTCGATTACGATTTCGTCATCGGCTCCCCCGCCGTCCCCCCCTACGACCACCTCGAACTGCGCTACGACCCGGGGTCCAACCTCTGCCCCTTCAATATCACGGTCCTCGGCTGCCTCTCGTCGACGGTGCCCTGCCCCTCCGGCAGCGAGGTCAATGCAAGTTTCACCGGCAACGTCACCGCCAGCGGCGGCAGCACGACGCTGACCCCGGCTAGCGGCGCCTTTTCCATCGCCGCCGGCACCCCCACCGCTTCGGTCACGGCCCAGGTGGGCACGGTCAGCGCCAGCGTCACCCTGGGGGCCAATAACCTGAGTGCCGTGCCGTTCAACGGGGTCAAGTGCTGGAACGGCAGCAGCGCCACCTGCACCTTCACGGCGCCGGCCTCGTCGTGTTTTGCCGCCGACCTCGACGCCTGCAGCAACCTCACCGGCAGCCCGGCGCGCTGCGGGGCCACGGGCAACCGGCTGTACACCAAGGTGGCCGGCCAGGGCTTCAATTTCGATCTGGTGGCTTTGAAGGGCTCCCCCAAAACCGTCGATACCGCCTTTACCGGCACGGTCAGCGTCGACCTGGTGAGCAGCACGGGGACGGCAACCGGAAGCAACAAGTGCCCGACCACGTCACCGGCCACGGTGGCCGGGGTGAGCGCCCAGAACATCAGTTTCTCAGCGGGCCGGCCGGCCACCGCCACCACCTATGCCGTTCTGGCCGGCCAGAACACCCAGGCCGGGCGGAACGTCTGGGTGCGCTTCACCCAGGGCAGCGGCCCGAGTGCTACCACCGTCTGTTCGAGCGACCGCTTCGCCATCCGGCCGGCCGCGCTCACCGTCACCTCCACCGACGCCACGGCCGACGCCAGCGGCGCCAGCGCCACCGCCTTGCCCCGGCTCGCCGCCGGCGCCAACTTCAACCTCACCGCCGCCAGCGGCACGCCGGGTTACGACGGGACGCCGACCATCAGCGCCGCCCCCATCAACGCCACCCCCATCGAGTGGCTGGCCGCCCCGGCGGGCGTCGGCACCCTGGGGGGCAGCTTCACCGCCGCCGCGCCGCTTGATGGTACGGCCAGCGGCACCTTCACCTACAGCGAGGTGGGCTATTTCCGCTTCCAGGCCAGGGGGGTGGCCGACGCAACCTACACCGCCGCCTACCAGGATGGCAGCGACACGGTCTGCCAGAAGAACGCCGCCGGTGCCGACGCCTTCGCCAACACCGCCAACGCCGCCGGCAAGGTCGGCTGCCTGTTCGGCAATACGGCGGCGACTAACCATTTCGGGCGCTTCTTCCCCGATCATTTCGACGTGGCCGTCACCGAGGGCTGCGCCGCCGGCACCTTCACCTACTCCGGCCAGCCCTTCGGGGCGACGGTCACGGCCCGCAACGCCGCCGGCGGGGCCACCGCCAACTACCAGGGGGCGAGCTACGCCCGCGCTACCACCCTGACCGCCCGCAATGCCGGCGATACCGCCGCCAACCCCGGGGCCGGCGCCCTCGCCGGGGAGGCCATCGGGGCTGCGGCCTTCACGGGCGGCGTGGCGACCATCACCGCGGCGACGGTGCCGGCGCTGACCTATACCGTCCCCACTGCCACGACGCCGACGGTCGTTCGCCTGCGGGCCACGGAAAATGCGCCGGGCGGCGACGGCGTCACCTCGTTGCGGGCCCCGCCGGCGGCGACCGTCGAAGGCACTACCACCGTCCGCAGCGGCCGGCTTGCCATCGGCAACGCCTACGGCAGCGAATTCATCGCCCTGCCGGTGCGGTCTGAAACCCAGTTCTGGACGGCCACCGGCTGGCAGCGCAATGTGAACGACAGTTGCACAGCCCTCACGGTGCCGACCAGCGCCAATGCCGGCCTGACCTTCGCCACCCAGACGCCGTCCAACCAGCTGGCGGCCGGCGAAACGGCAGCGGCCTTCGGGGTGGTCGCCGATGCTTTTGGCCGCGCCCCGGTGGTTGCCGGCAACGCCGGCCTGCGTTTTTCCGCCCCCGGCGCCGGAAATTTCGGCTATGTCGACGTGGTCGGCAACATCGTGCGTGGGGCCAATACCTGGCTGCTCTTGGCAACGCCGACTTCGCGGGTGTGTTTCGGCAGTTGCGGTCCGCGCAACTCGATTATCTATTCGCAGGAGCGTTTTTGAGAAAAAGCCGTTGTAATTTAATGTGTTGCGGGATATCCTTCGTGAAATACTTTAGTTGATGGTGCGATGCTGCCAAAACTGCGGGCAAAAAACACAAAAGGCTGGATGGCGGTGGTGTGCCGGGGAGGGCGCATCGACCTGGCCTATGCCGTCCGTGCCCGGGACGAGCGGCCGCTCATCGAACGCCTCGATTCCTTCCGCGTCGAGGCCGGCGAGGCCGACGCCCTGCAGCGCCTGCGGGCGTCGCACCAGCTCAAGGCCTACGCCTGCACCACCCTGCTGCCGGAAAGCGATTATCGCCTGCTCCAGGTCGATGCACCCGCCGTGGCGGCGGAAGAACGCACTTCGGCGGTGCGCTGGCGCCTGAAGGACATGGTGGACTTTCCCATCGATACCGCCGCCGTCGGCGTCCTCGACATTCCCTTGAAGGACAGCGCCGCCGGCCGCCAGCCCAGCGTCTTCGCGGTGACCGCCGGAGCCGAGGCGGTGGGCCGCTGCATGCGCCTCTTCGACGGCGCCAGGGTGCCGCTCGCCGCCATCGACATTCCCGAGCTGGCCCAGCGCAACGTCGCCGCCCTCTTCGAAGAGGCCAACCGCGGCCTGGCTTTCCTCAGCCTGGGCGAAGCCGACAGCCTGCTCACCATCACCTACGGCGGCGAGCTTTATCTCGCCCGCCGCATCGAGGTTTCCGCCCGCACCCTGGCAGAGGCCGAGGGCGAGCGGCGCCAGGTCTTGGTCGAGCGCCTCGTCCTCGAACTGCAGCGCACCCTCGACAATTTCGACCGCCAGTACAATTTTATTTCCGTCGTCCGCCTGGTGCTTGCCAGCGAGCAGCCCGCCGACTGGCTCCTCGCCGCCCTCGGCGAAAACCTCTACGTCCCGGTGCAGGCCATGGATCTGGCGGCGGTGGCCGATTTTCCCGCCCTGCCGGAACTGAAGAATCCCCAGCGCCAGGCCCAGGGCCTGCTGGCCATCGGCGCCGCCCTGCGGGAGGGCGGTCCATGAGCCAGCAGATCAACCTGCTCCTGCCCGCCCTGCGGCCCCGCCGCGACTGGCTGGGCTTTCCGCTGGTGGCGGGGAGCGCCCTGGCCGTCATCGTGCTCGTCGCCGGCCTGGGGCTTTGGGGGCGGCAGCAGGTGGCCGGCCTGGGCGAGGAAAAAGAGCGGGGCGACGCCGAAGCGGCCGCCCTGCAGCAGCGCCTCCTGGCGCTGGGCCAGACCCTCGCCGCCCGCCAGCCCAACCCGGCGTTGCAGGCCGAGATCGACCGCCTGGCCGAATCCCTGCGCCAGCGGGAAGAAGCCCTGCAGGTGGTGGAGTCCGGCCGGACCGGCGGGGCCGGCGGCCACGCCCTGGCCATGCGCGGCTTCGCCCGGCAGATGGTCGACGGGGTCTGGCTCACCGGCTTCACCCTGGCCGGCAGCGACGTTGAAATCCGCGGCCGGCTGGCCGACGCCGCCTTGCTGCCCCACTACATCCGCCGCCTCAACGAAGAAAGCACCTTCCAGGGCCGCCGCTTCGCCGCCCTCGACATGCAGGACGCCAGCCGCGCCGCCCCCCCCGAAACGCCGGGCCGGGTGCCGCCGCCGGGGAACGCCCGGCGCTACACCGAATTCGTTCTCCACGGCAGCCAGGGCCGGGCGGGAGGCAAAGCCGAATGAGCGCCGCCAAAACCCCCCTGGCCGGCGTCGCTGCCCGCTACAACGCCCTTTCCCCGCGGGAGAAGGCGATGGTCGCCCTGGCCCTGGTCTTCGGCCCGTTGCTGGTGGGCAATTCGCTCTTTGTCGATCCGCCATTCGCCAAGGCCCGCAGCCTTCGCCAGGCAGTCGAGCAGCAGCGCCTCGGCCTGGCCGACGCCAAGGCCCAGATCGCCAACCTCGAGGCCCAGTTGCAGGTCGACCCCGACGCCCCCAAGAAAGCCGAGCTGGCCGGCGTGCAGCAGAAACTCCTGGGGGCCGACGAGCGCCTGAAAAAGCTCAGCGACAGCCTGGTTCCGCCGGCCGAGATGAATCACCTGCTCGAACATCTGCTGGCCAAGCACGGCGGCCTGCGCCTCGTCAGCTTGAAGACCCTGGCGCCGGAAAGCATCCTGACGCCCCCCGCCAAGGCGGAGGGCAAACCCGCCGAGCGCCAGTTCGACATTTTCCGTCACGGCATCGAATTGCGCCTGGAGGGCGGTTACTTCGAACTGCTGGCCTACCTCGACCAGCTCGAAAAGGCCGAGAAGAAACTGCTCTGGGGGCCGGTCCGGCTGACCGTCGAGACGCATCCCAAGGCCTTGCTCACGGTCACGGTCTACACCCTGGCCGCCGATCGGGCGTGGCTGTCGCTATGAAGCCGCTGATTCTCCTTGCCATTCTGGCCGCTGCCTGGGCCGGCGCCGTCCGGGCCGAAGGCGCGCCCCTCGGCGACCCGACCCGGCCGCCGGCCGAATTCGCTGGCCCGGAGGGGGCCGAGCCAGCCGAGGCCGGCTTGCGTTTACAATCGGTGCTTTTGCCGAAAAACGGCAAACCGACGGCGATCATCAGCGGCAAGCTGGTGGCCCTTGGCGGCAAGGTCGGCGAGGCCCGCCTGGTGCGGCTGAGCGAGACCGAAGCCGTGCTGGCCGGGCCCCAGGGCATCGAGCGTCTGGCCTTGACGCCGGATGCCAGGAAAATAATCAGGAAGGACCGGGAGCCCACCGGGGCGGCCGGCAAGGCCGGGGAGAAAAGGGAAAGACCATGAAAAACGTCGGGATCGCCATACTCGCGAGCGCGCTGCTGTCGGCCTGCGGCAGCCCGTCGATGCGGTCGGGGGAAACCTTCGACCGCATCAGCCAGGAACTGAAGGAAGCCGCCGAAAGCAAACGCCGCCAGCCGGCACCGGACGCCGTCGGGCGGGCCATGATGCCGCCCCTGCAGGTGGACGAGCCGGTCGCCGCCAGACCCGAGCCGCGCTTCAACCTGGCCGTCAACAATGCCCCCGCCGGCCAGGTCTTCATGGCCCTGGTGGCCGGCACGCGCTACAACATGCTGGTGCCGCCCGAGGTGACCGGCAACCTCACCCTCGACCTCAAGGACGTCACCGTCCGCGAGGCCCTCGACGCCATCCGCGAACTCTACGGCTACGAATACAAGGTCAGCGGCAACCGCATCGGCATCCAGCCCAACTCGGTGCAGACGCGGATTTTCCAGATCAACTACCTGGCCAGCCGGCGCCAGGGGGTGAGCGACATGCGCATCACCTCGAGTTCGCCCAGCGTGGTCAATCCCGGCGGCAGCGGCAGCGGCGGCAGCGGCGGCACGACGACGGCGGCCACGCCGGCCGTCACCGCGCCGGCCACCACGGCCACCCCGGGCGGCACGCCGTCGGGCGGTGGCCTGCCCCTCAGCAACGCCGACGCCAGCCGGGTCCGCACCTCGTCCGACAACGACTTCTGGTTCGACCTGAAAACCGCCCTGTCCACCATCGTCGGTCAGGGCGAGGGGCGCAGCGTCATCCTCAACGCCGTTTCCGGCGTCGTCCTGGTCAAGGCCCTGCCGACCGAATTGCGGGCCGTCGAGAACTACCTCAAGGCCACCCAGCTCATGGTCGAGCGCCAGGTCATGCTGGAAGCCAAGATCATCGAGGTGTCCCTCAACGATTCCTACCAGACCGGCATCAACTGGGCCAAGTTCAGCGGCCACGACCAGCGCTGGGCGGGGGGCGTCCTGGCGCCGGGGTCGAGCCTTTCGGGCAACAGCACGGCGCTTTCCGGATCGGCGGTGGGACAGGGCATCGGCAGCGCCATCACGTCGACTCCGGGCAAGGCCGGCGCCATCGCCGCTTCTTCCCTGGGCAAGGGTTTCTTCGGTCTGGCCTTCCAGGCCAAGGACTTCGCCGCCCTGGTCTCCTTCCTGGAAACCCAGGGCGACCTGCAGGTGCTGTCCAGCCCCCGCATCGCCACCCTCAACAACCAGAAGGCCGTCCTCAAGGTGGGGACCGACGACTACTTCGTCACCAACGTATCGACTACCACCAGCACCAGCGGCACCGGCAGCATCACCACGCCCACCGTGACGCTGCAGCCCTTCTTCTCGGGTATTTCCCTCGACGTCACGCCGCAGATCGACGACGACGGCAACATCATCCTGCACGTCCATCCGGCCGTCACGGTGGTCGAGGAACGCACCAAGGAGATCAACCTGGGCAGCCAGATCGGCGTCTTTTCACTGCCCCTGGCATCGAGCAGCATCAACGAGACCGATTCCATCGTCCGCGTCCAGGACGGCCGCATCGTCGCCATCGGCGGCCTGATGAGCCAGGAGCAGTCGCACAGCCGCAACGGCCTGCCCGGTCTGAGCCGGGTGCCGGGGGTGGGTACCCTGTTCGGCCAGAAAGGCGCGGCCAACAAGAAGCGCGAACTGGTCATCCTGATGAAATCGACGGTGATCGAAAACGAAAACTCCTGGCGCCAGGAATTGAGCGCCACCCACGAGCGGGTGCAGGCCCTCGACCCGCGCAAGATCGAATGGCAAACCCAGTGAGGGTGGGCGGGGTCGGGGCGGCGTGTATCTAGACTATTTCGGCCTGACCGAACTGCCCTTCGGGATCACCCCCGACACCAGCTACACCTACGTCACGGCAAGCCACCAGGAGGCCCTCAACACCCTCCTCGTCGCACTCAACAGCGGCGAAGGCTTCATCAAGATCACGGGCGAAGTCGGTACCGGCAAGTCGCTCCTCTGCCGCCGCCTGCTCCAGACCCTGCCGGCGGGGGCGGTTTCCGCCTACCTGCCCAACCCCTTCTTGACCCCCCGCACCCTGATGCTGGCCCTGGGGGAGGAGTTGGGCCTGGCCCTGGTGCCGACCATCGACGACTACCATCTGCTGCAGCGCCTCAACCACGCCCTGCTCGAAATGGCCGGGGCCGAAAGGCCGGTGGTGATCTGTATCGACGAGGCCCAGGCCATGCCCCTGGAAACCATGGAGGCGCTGCGCCTCCTGTCCAATCTGGAAACGGAAAAAAGAAAACTCCTGCAGATCGTCCTTTTCGGCCAGCCCGAACTCGACGAAAAGCTGGCCCATCCGTCGGTACGCCAGCTGCTGCAGCGCATCGCCTTCCATTACCGCCTGCAGGGATTGGCCAAGGAGGAGATTGCCGCCTATCTCGGCCACCGCTTGCGGGTCGCCGGCTACCGCGGCGACGAACTCTTCGCCAAAGGTGCAGCCCGGGCCCTGCATCGGGCAAGCGGCGGAACGCCGCGGCTGGTCAACATTCTGGCCAACAAGGCGCTGTTTTCCGTGTTCGGCGAAGGCAAGCGCCTGGTCAAGGCGCGCCACGTCCGCAAGGCCGCCGCCGATACCGAGGGCGCCCGGTCGCCGGGCTGGTGGTGAAATGAGCGTCATCAACGACATGCTGCGCGACCTCGAAGTCCGCCGCGCCGGCGAACTGGGGGATCAGCAGCTGCAGCGGGAAATCCGGGCCTTGCCCGCCCAACGGCGGCCTTCGCCTTGGCGTTGGGGCTTGCCGCTGCTCGTTCTGCTGGGCGGCGGAGCGATCGCCCTGGTGTGGTGGCAGGCCTTCCCCGGCGGCCGGCCGGTGGGGACGATGGCGGCGGCCCCGGCGCCGGCCGTCAGCCCTCCGCCGGTGGTGATGCCGGCGCCGGCTGCGGCGCCGCCCAGTCTCCCCGATCCGGCGCCCCTGGCCGCCGTCGACGCCCTGCGCATCGCCCACCTCCTGGAAAACCCGCCGGCCGAGCCGGCCGTCGCAGCCCCGCCACCGTCGGCGCCCCCGGCCCGCAGCGCCCGCGATGCGGTGCCGAGCGCCGCCCCGCCGGTCCGGCCCGAGGCCGCACCCCCCCGGCCGAAAGCCGCCGAAGTACCGCCCGTTGCCCCGGGCAGCATCGAAAAGACCGCCGTCCAGGGCAGCGCCCGGGAGCGGGCCGAAGCCGAGTTCCGCCGTGCCCAGAGCCTCCTCGCCGCCGGCCAGAACAGCGCCGCCTACGATGCGCTGCAGGCGGCGCTGCGCCACGATCCCGCCCACGTGGGGCCCCGCCAGGCGCTGCTCCGCCTGCTTCTCGAAGGGCGGCGCATCGACGAGGCGATGACGGCGCTGCAGGAAGGCCTCGACCTCCACCCCGCCCAGATCGGCTGGGCTATGTCGCTGGCCCGCCTGCTCGTCGAGCGCAACGACCTGGCCGGCGCCGAAAAGGTGCTCGTCCGGTCGCAGCACCTCGCCCTCGGCAACGCCGAATACGCCGGCTTCCATGGCCATGTCTTGAACCGCCTGGGGCGTTACCGCGACGCCGCCGAACGCTACGGCGCGGCTAGCCGGCTCGCCCCGGCCGAAGGGCGCTGGTGGTTCGGGCTGGGGCAGGCCCTGGACGGCGAGGGCAAGGCCGGCGAGGCACGGGAAGCCTACCGGCGCGCCTTGGCCAGCGGTAATCTCAACGCCGATCTTGCCGCCCTGGCCGAAGCCAGGCTGCACTGATACCCATTCGCTTTCAAACCGATCCTTTGTCGACTTCGCCTTGTCGTGCTCCAGCACTGTCTTCGGCTCGTCTTCGCGTCTCGATTTGAAAGCGAATTGGTATGAGTTCGTCTCCCGCTACCTGGCGGGCGGCGGGACGATGGGCGGGAAGTTGGCCGCCAGGCGGGCGAGGATAGGCTCGTCGGCCCCCCGGCGCCGCCACTGGGCGACAATCAGTTCGGCCCGGTCCGGGTAGGCCGCCACCGCCCGGCGCAGCGCCAGGCTGGCGGCATCGTCCTGGCCAGCCAGGGCGAGCAGGTAGGCGCACTTGAAAACGATTTCCCGGCTGGCCGAAAAACGCTGGGCCCGCTCGCAGGTCTCCAGCTTGACGCCGAGTCCTTCCGCCGATTCGTCCATGAGGTTGGCGGCGGTCAGATCGACGTAGGGGCGCAGCAGCGATTCGCCGGCCAGTTGCTGCAGCGCGGCGGCGGTGCGGCTGCGGGCCTCGGCCGGGTTGCGGGCGAGGCGGCCGTGCAGCGTGTCTTCGAGCAGGCTGTAGTCCTGGTACAAGGTCACCAAGGCGAGACTCCCCAGGACGAGAAAGGCGCCGATCGCCAGGGGCGCCCGCGGCCCCAGCCGCAGGGGGCGGTTGCGGGGGCTGGCGGCGCCGGCGAGAAGGGCGGCGGGGCCGAGGAAAAAGGCGTACCACAGGGGGTATTCCAGATTGGCGTGGATGGCCAGGACGAGGACCATGGCCAAGACCCACCAACCGGCCTCGGTGCGGGGCTGGCGCCAGACGCCGAGGAGCCAGCGGGCAGCGAAGACGACGAGAAGCAGTCCGGCGCCGATCCCCATTTCGGCCAGCAGGTTGAGCAGCATGTTGTGGGCGTTTTCCGGCAGTCCCGGCAGGCGCCGGGGCATGAGGTCGAGGACGTGTTCGAGGAAATGCCGGGTGTACTGGCCGAAACCGGCCCCCAACCAGGGGTTGTCGCTAAAGATAAGGAACGCCGTGCGCCACAGGGTGAAGCGGACGGGGTCGTAGGAACCGGCGTCGGCGATGCGGCCCCCGGCGGTGACCGTGCTATCCGGCAGGGGAACGAGGCCGCTGCTGAACGCCCCCTGGAAAAGCAGCGTCGCCGCCAGGGCGAGAAGGCTCCAGCGGCGTAGGGCGGCCCCCCCGGGCAAGGCGCTGCGGCCCGCCCAGAGAATGGCGAGGACCGGGAGCGCGACGCCGTAGAACCAGACCGAACGGGAAGCCGAAAGGACGGCCAGGGGGGCGATGATGAGCAGCGCCCCGGCGGCGGAAACATTGCCCAGCCAGTTGCGGCTGCGCAGATAGACGAGGGAAACCACGCCGAGCCAGAGGTAATCGGCGAAGTTGTTGGTTTGGGCGAGGTTGCCCCGCAGGCCGCCGCCGAAATGGGGAAAAACCCAGGGCAGGCGGGCCAGACCTGCGAGCTGGACGGCCCCGGTGAGGGCCTCGAGGAGGGCGCCGACGAGGACGGCGGTGGCCATCACGTCGGCCAACCGGGGCAGGCCGATGTCCTGGGCGAGGCGCCGGCCGAGCACGGCGAGCAGGATGGCCCAGATGAGGTAGAGGGCGAACATGAGCAGCCGGTCGGTCAGAGCATCGGCCTGGAAAACACCCTGGAGGACGGCGAGCAAAAGCAGCCCGACGGGCAGCAGGGCGACTTCCGGCAGTTCGAGGGGCGTTTTTTCGCCGTCTCGCAGCAGCCAGGTCAGCGCCGCCAGGCCGAGAATGGCGGCAGCCCACTCCTGGAAAAAAGTGGGAATGGGATTGTTGTGGTGGGGCAGCAGGAAGGGCAGCGTCAGCATCAGGGCAATGGCCCCGAGGCAGGCGTAGCGGTGCGCCATGGCAAGACGGATCGGCATGCCGCGGATTATCCTAGAAACCGCAACCAACCGCTTGTCCATGCCCGGACGGCGCCAGGATCACCTGATTTGCCCCCGGGCGGCCGGCGCCTCCCGCCGCGGATTCGCCGGTTAGCTCAGTTGCGCAGCGCCCGGGCGACCACCGCCACGCCGACCGTGCGGGCACCGTGGAGCTTGAGGGTGCGCGCCGCTTCGTCGAGGGTGGCGCCGGAAGTCATCACGTCGTCCACCAGAAGAAAGGAGGCACCGGCCGCATCCCGGCTGCACTCGAAGGCCCGCCGGACGTTGGCGGCCCGTTCCTTGAGGGGCAGGGCGGCCTGGGGGCCGGTATCGCGGCGGCGCTGCAGCAGATCGTAGGCGACGGGGCGTCCCAGCCGGGCCGCCAGGGAACGGGCGATTTCCGCCGACTGGTTGAAGCCCCGGCTCCGCAGCCGGGCCGGATGGAGCGGCAGGGGGACGACGACCTCCCCCGGGCTATCGGTCGCCGCTCCGGCCAAACAGTCGCCCAGCCAGGCGGCGATGCCGAGCTGATGGCCGTATTTGAGGGCGTGGACTAGGCGGTCCAGGGGAAAGTCGTAGCGAAAGATCGCCGTGGTGGTGTCGAAATGGGGCGGGACGGCAAGACAACGGCCGCACCGTTCGCCGTGGGTGGTGGGTTCGGCGCATTGGGGACAGCGCGCCGCCGGCAGAAGCGGCAGGTCGGCGGCACAGCCTGGGCAAAGCACCGGCGCTGCGCCGTCGGCACCGCACAGCACGCAGGAGGCGGGCAGAAGGGCGGCGGGGCGAAGGCGGCGCAATCGGATCAGGGCGAGTTTGACGGCTTGGGGTAAAATTGACACCTTCTTGCGCCTGTTCGATAATTCATAATTACCGTTTGGGTGATGGGCGGCTTTTGCCGCGGGTTTCAGTCTTCGATCAAGGTCTTTTGCTATGCATGCTTCCGCCCAGGTTCTGGCCACGCCGCTGGCCGCCGTTTCTTCTGATCGCCATCTGTGGACCGTTTCCGAGGTTCTGGCGCTTTACGAACTGCCCCTGATGGACCTGCTTTGGCAGGCCCAGGGCGTGCATCGGCGCCATTTCGATCCCAACGCCATTCAACGCTCGACGCTGCTTTCGGTCAAGACCGGCGGTTGTTCCGAGGATTGCGGCTACTGCTCGCAGTCGGCCAAACACAAGACGGGTACCGAGCGCGAGCGATTGCTGCCGGTGGACGAGGTCGTCGCCGCCGCCAAGCTGGCCAAGGAGAAGGGGGCTTCCCGCTTCTGCATGGGTGCCGCCTGGCGCGGCCCGAAGGACAAGGATCTCGACCAGGTTCTCGACATGGTGCGCGAAGTCAAGGCCCTGGGGCTGCAGACCTGCGTCACCCTGGGCATGCTCAAGGAAGGCCAGGCCGAGAAGCTCAAGGAAGCGGGCCTCGACTACTACAACCACAACGTCGATACCGACGCCGAGTTCTACGGCCAGGTCATCAAGACCCACACCCACGCCGATCGTCTCGATACCCTAGACCAGGTGCGCGACGCCGGCCTCAAGGTGTGCTCCGGCGGCATCGTCGGCATGGGCGAGTCGCGCAAGAACCGTGCTGCCATGCTGGTTCAGCTCGCCAATCTGGAGAAGGCGCCGGAATCGGTGCCGATCAACAACCTGGTGCCGATTCCCGGCACGCCGATGGCCGGTGTCGACCGCCTCGATCCCTTCGAGTTCGTCCGCACCATCGCCGCCGCCCGCATCACCATGCCGACTTCCTGGGTCCGCCTCTCGGCCGGCCGCCAGGAAATGACCGACGAACTGCAGGCGCTTTGTTTCCTGGCCGGCGCCAACTCCATGTTCTACGGCGACAAGCTGCTCACCACCGG
This sequence comes from Azonexaceae bacterium, assembly GCA_009469675.1. Classification (GTDB taxonomy): domain Bacteria; phylum Pseudomonadota; class Gammaproteobacteria; order Burkholderiales; family Rhodocyclaceae; genus SSSZ01. The sequence continues at coordinate 73,275 of SSSZ01000099.1, forward strand.
CAACCCCGACGTCGAGCGCGACGAGGCGCTGTTCGAGCGCCTCGGCCTGACGCCGGTGTGATGGCGGAAGCCGGCTTCGTCGACCGCAACCAGGTTCGACGAAGCTTCGCCCGCGTCGCCGCCCGTTACGGCGAAGGGGATTTTTTCGCCCGCGAAATCGACCGCCGGATGCAGGAGCGGCTCGACTACGTCCGCATCGCCCCGACCCGCCTGGTGGACCTCGGCTGCAGCCGGGGCGCCAGCCTGCCGGCCCTGGGCCGGCGTTATCCCGAAGCCCTGGCCCTGGGCATCGATCTGGTGCCCGAGATGCTGGCCCCGATCGACTCTCCCCGTCCGGGTTGGCGCCGCTGGCTCGATTTCGGCCGTCCCGAAGGCCCGCTCCTCGCCGCCGCCGACGCCTGCCGCCTGCCGCTGCGCAGCGAATCCCAGGGCCTCGTCTGGTCCAACCTGCTCCTGCATTGGCTCGACGACCCCCTCCCGGTCCTGGCCGAAGCCCACCGGGTGCTAGAAGTCGGCGGCCTCCTCATGTTTTCCACCCTGGGGCCGGACAGCTTCAAGGAACTGCGCGCCGCCTTTGCCGACGGCTACGCCCACACCCAGCGCACCATCGACATGCACGATCTGGGCGACATGCTGGTCGCCTGCGGCTTTGCCGATCCGGTGATGGATATGGAAGTGCTGACCCTGACCTACGATTCCTTCGACGCCCTGTTGGCGGAACTGCGGGCCGCCGGTTCGAGCTGCGCCATGAAAGCCCGGCGCCACGGCCTGACCGGTCGCGCTGCCTGGGCTTCGGCCCGGGCAGCCTACGAGGCCCAGCGCCGCGATGGCAAGCTGCCGGCAACCTTCGAGGTGGTCTACGGCCACGCCTGGAAAGCCCAGCCCAAGACCACTGCCGACGGGCGTTCGATCATCCGTTTCGAAGCGGGTCGGCGCAACTGAAGATCAAGGTTTCGCCCGGAATATCTTGATCGGCTGGGCGGCCGGCCGGGCAGCCGGGTACGGGCCGTAGCGCCGCATCCGCTCGCGGGCGCGCCAGCCCAGCAGGACAGCCAGGATCAGGCCGTAGATGGCGGGGTAGATGAGGGCCGTCGCCTTAACCAGCCAGAGGTAGTGGAAGGCCGCCAGGATGCCGATGAGGTATACCGAGCGATGCAGCGCCTGCCAGCGTTTCCCCCCCAGCCGGCGGATGGCCAGCTGATTCGACGTCGCGGCCAGGGGTACGAGCAGGCAGAAAGCGGCGAAGCCGACGGTGACGAAGGGGCGCTTGACAACGTCGAGGGCGATGTCGGTGAGGTCGAAGCTGTGGTCGAAGCCGACGAAGGACAGGAAATGCAGGCTGGCGTAGAAAAAGGTGAAGAGACCCAGCATCCGCCGGGTGCGCAACAGCCAGTGCCAGTCGGTAAAGGCCCGCAGGGGCGTTACCGTGAGGGTGATGAGCAGGAAGTTGAAGGTCCACGTGCCGGTGAAGCGCTGCACGAATTCCACCGGGTTGGCGCCGAAATCGCCGCTCCAGGCCGCGTAGACCAGGCGGCCGAAGGGCAGCAGCGAAACCGCGAAGAGGGCGATCTTGAGGCGGGTGATCTGGGGGGCGGTGAGCTGCAGGGCCATGGTTCAGAAATACCTTTTCAAATCCATGCCGGTGTAGAGCTGCCCCACCTGCTCGGCGTAGCCGTTGAAGGGCAGGGTGCGGCGGCGGAAGAATTCGCCCAGCCGGCGCTCGTTGGCCTGACTCCAGCGTTTGTGCGGGACGTCCGGATTGACATTGGAGTAAAAGCCGTATTCGTCGGGGGCGGTCTTGGTCCATACGGTTTCCGGCTGCTTTTCGACAAAACGGATGCGGACGATCGATTTCGCTCCCTTAAACCCGTATTTCCAGGGTACCACCAGGCGCACCGGGGCGCCGTTCTGCTTGGGCATGACTTCGCCGTACATGCCAAAGGCGAGAATCGTCAGGGGGTGCATGGCCTCATCGAGACGAATGGCTTCGACGTAGGGCCAGTCGAGGAAGGGGATGCGGACGAAGGGCATCTGCTCGGCGTCGGCCAGGCTCCAGAATTCGACGAATTTGGCATTGCCCGTGACCTCGGCCCGCTTGGCCAGTTCGGCAAAGGGAAAGCCGACCCAGGGCACGACGGCACTCCAGCCTTCGACGCAGCGCAGGCGATAGGTCCGCTCCTCAAGGGGCGCCCACTTGAGGATGTCGTCCAGGGCGAAGGTCTTGGGCGTCTTGACCGCCCCGTCGACGGTGATGGTCCAGGGGCGGGTGCGCAGGCGGTGGGCGTTGCGGGCCGGGCTTTCCTTGTCGGGACCGAATTCGTAGAAATTCCCGTAGGTGGTCATCGAATCGAAGGGGGTGGCTTTTTCGTCGAGGGTGACGACGTTGGGGACGACGCCTTCGAAGCGTGCTCCGTGGGCCGGGGCGGCCACTGCCAGGGCGCGGCCGGGCAGGGCAGCGGCGGCAAGACCGAGGCCGAGGCCGGCAAGAAACTCGCGGCGGCGGTTATACACGCCGGGGTCGGTGATTTCGGACGGTGCAATGTCGGGGGGGCGGCGAATTATCATGATTCTTCCTTGGGTTTTCCTATCCATTGGTCGCGCCAAGGGGCAAAAACTTACACCGGTCGTGGCCGGACGCCCGGGTTGGACAAGGGAAACTGGGGAAGTGTTCGCCGCCGCGGAGGTGCCGGCGGCGGAGGATCAGGCGGCCAGGGCGGCGCGCAACTCGCCGATGTCCTCGGCCGCTTCGTCGAGGAGGTCGGCGTAACGCTCGCGGTCGGCCGTGCGGGCGGCGGCGTCGGCTTCCGATTCGACGGCAGGCATCCACTCCAGGCCATCGCCGGCCAGGAGGCTGGCGAAATAGACGACGTCGGCCAGGCTGCACGGATTTTCGCTGACCGGCCGGCCCCGCCCCTGGCGCGACGATTCGACGATGCGCTCGGGCAGCCCGAGGGCCTGCAGCAGGCTCTCGCCGATGCTGCCCTGCCAGCCGGTGACGAGGCCGATGACGGCCTCGAGGTTGTCGCGGTATTCGGGATATTCGGCGGCGCGGTAGAGGAGATAGAAGACGCCGATGTTATGGACCATGCCGGCCAGCATCGCCTCGTCCTGGTTGATGCGGCCGATGCGGCGGGCGAGGACGCGGGCGATGGCGGCCACTTGCAGCGAATGCTCCCAGGTTTGCCGTGACAGGGCGTCGAAAGCCGCCAGGTTGCGGGATTTGAGCATCTGATCCATGGCGACCGCCAGGGAGATCGTCCTGACCGTTTCGAATCCCAGGCGGCTGATGGCGTTGCGCACGTCGGTGACGGTCCGGCCCGAGGGGTTGTAGTGCACCGAATTGGACAGCCGCAGCAGTTTGCTGGCGATCAGCGGCTCGACGCCGACCACGCCGGCAACGCGATCGAGGGAGGCGTCGGGGTCGCGCAGGGTGTTGCGGACCATGATGGCCGCGTCGAGGCAGGTCGGGAAATTGACCTCCCCCGAGAGATCGCGGGCGATGTCCTCGAGAATGCGGAAATGGAGGCGGCTGTCGAGAGCCATGTCAGGCCTTTCGCCGGGCCGCTGGGGAAATCGGCGATCCCGATCGGCACGGGGGAGGCGATGCTTCAGCCCGCGATATAGCGCTCAAGTTCTTCGATCAGGAAGCGTTGGGCGCTGATGGTTTCCTTCACCAGGTCGCCGATCGACACCAGGCCGGCGACGCTGCCGTCCTCGTTGAGGATGGGCAGGTGGCGGAAGCGCTTCTCGGTCATCAGAGCCATGCATTGGTCGATGCTGTGGCTGGGGGTGACGTAGGCCACCTTGTCGCTCATGATTTCCTTGACCAGGGTTTCTTTGGAACTCTTGCCGTGGAGGATGATCTTGCGGGCGTAGTCACGCTCCGAAAAGATGCCGACCAACTGTTCCCCCTCGAGGACGAGGAGGGCGCCCACGTCGTGCTGAGCCATGACGGTCAGGGCGTGAAAAACGGAATCCTTGGGGCTGACGACGGCAAGCGGGCGATTGCGCTCGCTCAGGAGTTGCTTCAGGGTTTTCATGGCGGGCCTCTTCTGTGGATTGCGACCATATTGTTCGTTGAAGTCTATCCCCGGCGCGTCGTCGTGCCAAGCGCGGGGCAACAAAAAAGGCAGCCTGGGCTGCCTTTTTCCTGGTTCTGCCGCTCAGCGAAGGCCGGCGGCGTATTCGGCGACCGCCTTGATCTCGGCGTCGGACAGCTTGGCCGCGACCATGCGCATCATTTTTTCCGGATCGTTGGCACGTTCACCCTGGCGGAAGGCCTTGAGCTGCGCTTCGGTGTATTCGGCATACTGGCCGGCCAGTTTGGGATACTGGGCGGGCAGGCCGGCGCCGGCCGGACCGTGGCAGCCGGCGCAGGCCGGGACGCCCTTGGCGAAATCGCCCTGGCGCCAGAGCTTCTGGCCGAGCGCGATCTGCTTCTCGTCCTTGGCGCCGACGGCCTTGAGTTTTTGCTGGGCAAAGTAGGCGGCGACGTTTTTCATGTCGTCGTCGGAAAGGGCGGCAACCATGCCCCCCATGATGGGGTTGTTGCGGACGGCGGGCTTGCCGTCGGCCGCCTTGAAATTGGCGAGCTGTTTGTAGATGTATTGCTCGACCTGGCCAGCCAGGTGCGGGTTGACGGCAGCCGGGCTGTTGCCGTCGGCACCGTGGCAGGCGACGCACACGGTTTCGGCGATGGTTTTCCCCTTGGCGGGGTCGGCCTTGGGGGCGGCTTCCTGGGAAGCCTGGGCCATGAAGCTGGATGCGAGCAGTACTGCAAGCGCGGTTGTGCGTACCATTTTCTAACTCCTTGTGCGCGTCTCTGACTATGGGGCCGGAACGGAAGTTACAAACCTGTTATTCTATATTAGTTTGCCGCCCCCGGGCGGATCAGCCGAGTTTTTTATGCCCCTCTTACAGAAGGCGGTTTTTCACACCACCGTCGCCCATCTCCGAGATCTGCCCGCCGACGCCGTTTGCGAAGTGGCCTTCGCCGGCCGCTCCAACGCCGGCAAGTCTTCCGCCATCAACACCCTGGCGGGACGCGTGCGCCTTGCCTACGTCAGCAAGACGCCGGGCCGGACCCAGCACCTCAATTATTTCACCCTGGAGGGCGGCAAGTATCTGGTGGACCTCCCGGGTTACGGTTACGCCAAGGCGCCCGAAGCCATCCGCTCCCAGTGGGAGGGCCTGATCGGGCCGTATCTGCAGGGGCGCAGCCCCCTCGCCGGCCTCTGCATCATCATGGATTGCCGGCGGCCCTTGACCGATCTGGACTGGCGGATGATCGAATGGTTCCGGCCGACCGGGCGCCCCATCCACATCCTGCTGTCCAAGGCCGACAAGCTGTCGCGCCAGGACCAGACCAAGACCCTGCGCGCTGTCAAGGCGGAACTCGCCAAGCAGGGCGAGGGTTTCACCGTGCAGTTGTTTTCCAGCCTGAAGAAAACCGGAATCGACGAGGCCGAGGCGGTGCTGGCCGGTTGGCTCGGCCTGCCGCTCCCCGAAGCCAAGACGGCGAAAACAAAAGGGCCCCCGGAAAAGGGGGATCCGGGGGCCAAAATGCCTTAACGAGATTAAGGCACCCGCTCAGGGAGGTAAAGCGGGAGACAGCGCGTGCCATCTATGGCGTTTGAGGTAATGTTCCGACGAAAAGTTCCGGCTCTGTTGAGAGTATTTCGCATTGTTGTTTAGAGGAAGAAAGATGAGTGTTCACGGAGGTTTTCCTGCCACCCGCATGCGCCGCATGCGCCGCGACGATTTTTCCCGCCGCCTGATGCGGGAGACCGTTTTGACCGCCGATGATTTCATTTATCCGGTCTTCGTTCTCGAAGGCGCGGGGCGGGTCGAGAAGGTGGCGTCGATGCCAGGGGTTGAACGGCAATCCCTCGATGTCCTCCTGAAGACCGCCGAACGGGCGGTGCGGCTGGGCATTCCGGCGCTCGCCTTGTTTCCCGTGGTCGATGTCGCGCTCAAGTCCCTGGGGGCCGAGGAGGCCTACAACCCGGCCGGACTGGTGCCGCGGGCGGTGCAGGCCTTGAAGCGGGAGTTTCCGGAACTCGGTGTGATTACCGACGTGGCCCTCGACCCGTACACCAGCCACGGCCAGGACGGGTTGATCGACGAATCGGGCTACGTCCTCAACGACGAAACCCTGGCGGTGCTGGCCAAGCAGGCGCTTTCCCACGCCGCGGCGGGGGCCGACGTGGTGGCGCCGTCGGACATGATGGATGGCCGCATCGGCCGCATCCGCTCGGAGCTGAACGACGCCGGCCAGATTCACACCCGCATTTTGGCGTATTCGGCCAAATACGCTTCGAGCTTCTACGGCCCCTTCCGCGACGCGGTCGGCTCGGCGGCCAACCTGGGCAAGGGCAACAAGTACACTTACCAGATGGACCCCGCCAACAGCGACGAGGCCCTGCGCGAGGTGGCGCTGGACCTGGAGGAGGGGGCCGACATGGTGATGGTCAAGCCGGGAATGCCCTACCTCGACATCGTGCGGCGGGTCAAGGACGAGTTCATGGCACCGACCTACGTCTATCAGGTGAGCGGCGAATACGCCATGCTCAAGGCGGCGGCCCAGAACGGTTGGCTCAACGAGGAGGCCTGCGTCCTGGAAAGTCTGCTGGCCTTCAAGCGGGCCGGGGCCGACGGCATTCTGACCTATTTTGCCCTCGACGCCGCGGCCTGGCTGCAGCGCTGAACTCAGCGCTTGCAGAAACGAGGGCGGCCCGGGCCGCCCTTGTCGCTTCAGGCGCTGCCCGGTGTTCCCGACTGGGAGAGGCAGGCGAAGTAGAGCATCGGCCACTGCTGCGGCCACTGGGCCAGGGGTTCCCGCGTGAAGCCGCTGCGGGCGTAGTGTTCCCAGCGGCCGACGGCGTAGCAGCGCAGAAGGTTGGCCAGGGCCCCGAAATCGGCGTCGGGCTTGAGGTTTTCCTGGGTGGCGGCAATACGCAAGGCCTGCTTCAAGGCCGCCTCGATCTTGTCGAGCAGGGCGTTGATGCGCCCCTGGAGGCGCTCGTTTTCGCCGACCAGGGCGTCGCCGATGAGCACCCGGGTCATGCCCCGGTTTTTCTGGGCGAAGCGCAGCAGGAGGCCGAGGATGAGTTCGATCTGTTTGAGGCCCTGGCCTTCTTCGCTGGTGATCTGGTTGATGACGCCAAAGAGGCTCTGTTCGATGAATTCGATCAGGCCTTCGAACATCTGGGCTTTGCTGGCGAAATGCCGGTAGAGCGCGGCTTCGGAGCAGTCGAGCCGGGCCGCCAGGGCGGCGGTGGTGATTTTTTCGCCCCGTGGCGTCTCGAGCATCTCGGCCAGGGTTTGCAGGATTTGCAGGCGGCGTTCGCCGGGCTTGCTCGGCATGGTCTAGTCTCCCCCGTGACATCGATGCCGGATTATAGCCCCGCGAGGTCTTTTGGCAATGCCAGGACGGATGGTATCTTCTTGTTTACGTAAGGGGAATTGCGTAAGCCAGTGCTCACCCACACGGTTTTCATGCCGAGCCTCTTGGCGGTTATCAGGTTGGCCAGGCTGTCTTCCACCATGATGCAGCGCCGGGGGTCGAGGCGTTCGGCCCGGAGCAGGATGCGAAAACCGGCCGCCATCGGTTTGGGCTGGAAGCGCAGGGTTTCGATGGTGTAGACCGCGTCGAAGATCGGCTCCAGGCCGGTGATGCGGAGGATCGCCCGGGTGTAATCATGGGGCGCATTGGAGAAAATGATCTTGCGACCCGGCAGGCGCCGCAGCATGGCCCGCACCGGGTGGTGGAAGCGGACCAGCCGGGCGAGATCGGGGAAGTGGTGGGTTTCCCGGAGGAAATGCCGGGGATCGGTGCCGTGGTGGCGGATCAGGCCGGACAGGGTGGCCCCGTAGCGGACCCAGTAGTCCTGCCGGATGCGGCTCGCCTCGTCGGCGTCCACCCCGAGGTGCCGCTCGATGTACTGGCGCATCGAGCGGTTGATGTGGGGAAAGATGTGGGGGGTGGCGTCGTGCAGCGTGTTGTCGAGGTCGAACAGCCAGGTCCGCTGGGGGACGCCCATCAATGGGACTTAATCATGGTGCCGACGCCGTGGTCGGTGAGGATTTCTAGCAGGAGGGCGTGTTCGACCCGGCCGTCGATGATGTGCACGCTCTTCACGCCGTTGCGGGCGGCATCGAGCGCCGAGCCGATCTTGGGCAGCATGCCGCCGGAGAGGGTGCCGTCCTCGACCATGGCGTCGATTTCCTTTGGGGTGATGCCGGTGAGCAGATTGCCTGCTTTGTCGAGTACCCCGGGGGTGTTGGTGAGGAGAACGAGTTTTTCCGCCTTGAGGACTTCGGCGATCTTGCCGGCCACCACGTCGGCGTTGATGTTGTAGGTTTCGCCGTTCTTGCCGACCCCGATGGGGGCGATGACGGGAATGAAGGCGCCTTTGTCGAGGTGGTCGATGAGGGAGGGGTCGATGGAGGTGATTTCGCCGACCTGGCCGACGTCGATGAGGTCGCCCGGGTTGTCCTTGTTTTCCAGCATCAGCTTCTTGGCGCGGATGAAATTGCCGTCCTTGCCGGTCAGGCCGACGGCCTTGCCGCCTTGCTGGTTGATGAGATTGACGATGTCCTTGTTGACCTGGCCCCCCAGCACCATTTCGACCACTTCCATGGTCTCGGCGTCGGTGACCCGCATGCCCTGGATGAATTCGCCCTTCTTGCCGACCCGGCCGAGGAGGGTTTCGATCTGGGGGCCGCCGCCATGGACGACGACGATGTTGAAGCCGACCAGTTCGAGCAGCACCACGTCGCGGGCGAAGCATTGCTTGAGGTGCTCGTCGGTCATGGCGTTGCCGCCGTATTTGACGACGATGGTCTTGCCGTGGAAGCGCTGGATGTAGGGCAGGGCTTCGGCCAGGACGGCGGCCTTGGTGCCGGGGGAGAGGGTGTCGAGGCTCATGGCAGACTCCGGATCAGAATGCCGCGGATTTTACCTCCGCCCCGGACAATGCCAAACCGCATCCGTTAGAATCGTCCTAAAATTCCCGGCGCCGAGGCGCGAACTCTGCGGTTCGGCCGGGTTTTCCAGGATCACCCTCACCCCGCCGACCGGGTACCAGGAGGAGCTATGGCGACAACGAACAAATCCAGCGGCCGCAAGGCTTCCGGCAAGGCTGCGAGAGGGACTGCGAGAGGGGATGCCCAGGCCGCGACGGCGCCTTCGGTGGCCCATGGCCTGGGCGAAACCTGGAAGGCGCTGACCGGCCAGGTGATGGGCCTGGCCGGAGCGGCGATGAGCGGTTCGTTGAATGCCGCCGGGGGCCTCCTGCCGAAAAACGTGGCGAGCGGTGCCCGCGGCCTCCTCCAGGCCGGCAGTTTCCTGCGCCAGGTCCGGGAAGGGGCGGGTTTGTCCCTGGACGAACTGGCCCACGCCGTCGATCTCCAGGACGGCGAGTTGCTGGCGGCAGCCGAAACCGGCAAGCTGGCCCTGCCCTTCGAGGTCATTCTCCGCCTGGCGGCCGTCCTCGCCCGCAACGACCCCATTCCCTTCGTCACCAATCTGACCAAGGCTTATAGTCCGGCCCTCTGGTCGGCCATGGACGCTGTCGGAATCGGCCGCCTGGTCGAACATGCCGGTCGGGAACACGAATTCGTCGCCATCTACCGCGCCCGGGACGCGGCGCGGCGGCTTTCCGACGACGAGTTCGCCCGGGTCAAGAAATTTGTCGAGGCAGCTTTCGACCTTGCCCTCGCGTTCGCCGAGCCCCCAGCCGCCCCACTAACCAAGCGGCCGCCGGCCCGGCGTAACTGAAAAATCGTCCAATAAACCTGCCGCGCCGTCCAAGCGCGGCGTTCTGCTGGCCTTGGACTCGGGCAGCGCGCGACGATTTCTCCGCCGGCGCCGCAGCCTTCACTCGATGGCGAGCCGCTTGCTGACGCTCTGGGCGCGCTTGGGCAGCGTCAATTCGAGGACGCCGTCGTTGAACCTGGCGGCGGCCCGGCCATCGTCCACTTCCTGGCCGAGCTGGAAGGAGCGGGACACCTTACCAAAATAACGTTCTGAGCGAAGTATGCGCTCACCTTCCTTGACTTCGTTTTCCCGCTTGGTTTCCGCGCTGATGGAAACCAAATTGCCATCGACGGTGACGTGGATGTCTTCCTTTTTTACGCCGGGCAGTTCGGCGTGGACCTGATAGGCGTCTTCCTGCTCTTTGACGTCGACCTTGATCGACGCCGGCGTCGCGCCGTTACCGCTCAACTCCATGGGCCGCACGAAAAACCCCCGGAACAGATCGTCAAAGGGATCAAAGCGGGTGATGTTGGCCATTTGCTTTCTCCTTTCATGATGGGTGACTTCCTGTTCCCAATATAGGGCGGACGCTCTCCCGTTCAAGAGGTTCGGGGCCTCGGGTTGACGCCGATCAAAGGCCGGGCGTCGGCCCGCCTGTTGCCCTTCAGGCCGGTGGTGCGAGGCGCCGGGGAAGTTCCAGGATGGCGTCCCGGTTGCTCCAGGAGAAGCAGGCCGCCGCCGCCTCTCGCCAGGGGAGCCAGCGCCAGGCCCGGTGTTCGGCCGGGGCGAGGGTGGGGGCGAAGCAGGCGGGCAGGCGGAGAGCGAAGACGTGTTCGGTGTTGTGGGTCACCCCCGGGGCGTAGCGTTGGCGCCATTGGGGGTAAATTTCGTAGCGGTTGGTGGTTTGCCAGTCGGAGAGGCTGCCCGCCGTTGCGGCAAACCCGGTTTCTTCGGCGACTTCGCGGCGGGCCGTGGCGGCGAGGTCTTCGTCGCCCTCCTGGCTGCCGGTGACGGACTGCCAGTAGCCCGGGTGGGCGGCCCGTTCGAGAAGCAAGACTTGCAGATCGGCGGTGTGGATGACCACCAGTACCGAGACCGGTGTCTTGTATTGCGGCATCAGCCGGTCAGGGCGGGAAGTCCGGCGGCCGCCGCGTCGACGGCGACCCACAGGGGATGGCCGGCCTGACGCCGGATTTCGGCGGCGGAGCCGAGTACATCGAGGAGGATGAGGAAATCCTCGGGGGTTTCGAGTTCCAGGATTTCGAGGCCGGTGAGGAAGAGCAGGTGGCCGTCGGGGGGCAGGCAGCCGGGGTCGGTGAGGCAGTCATGGAGGGCGTCGAAATTGGCGCCGTACCAGTCGGGAAAACGCAGGCTGCGGCCGAGGTCAACGAGTAGGGCATCGATGTCGGCGGCGCCGGAGGCGTCGACGCGGATCGCGTTCACCCCGGCGCGGCGGGCTGCGGCTTCGAGAGCCGGCCATTGCGCGGCGCCGGCACCGTAGACGCCGCTGGTTTCCGGCTGCTTGAAGTCGACCATGCTTATTCCCGTATCCGGCGGAAGCTCCGGTAGTGGTTGTCGGTGTAGTAGAACTCGCCGCCCTGGGCGGCGATGATGCGGCGGGCGCCCCGGTCGCGACTGCCCGGGGTGGTCACCGTGTATTCCCGGTAGTGGCCCCGGGGGCGGGCGGGCAGGCGCCGTTCGAAATTGCCGAAGACGCTGCCGTCCTTACCGTAGGGAAAAGGCCCGCCCCGGTGGATGAGGGCCAGGGTGTGGCGGGCTTCGGGCGGCAGGTCGGCGGCGGCGATCCAGTCCGAGTGTTCGTCGGAAAAACCGAAGGCGCTGCCGATGAGCAGCCAGGCGACGAGCAGCAGGCGCAGGCCGCAGGCCATTTAACCCTGCCCCACCTCGGCCGTGGTTTCGACCTTCTGGCGGAGCCGGATGTGCAACTCCCGCAACTGCTTCTCGTCGACGCCGGAGGGGGCGTCGGTGAGGAGGCACTGGGCGCGCTGGGTCTTGGGGAAGGCAATGACGTCGCGGATCGATTCGGCGCCGGTCATCATGGTGACGATGCGATCGAGGCCGAAGGCCAGGCCGCCGTGGGGCGGCGCGCCGTATTTGAGGGCGTCGAGGAGGAAGCCGAACTTGGCCTGTTGTTCCTCGGGACCGATGGCCAGCGCGGCGAAGACCTTCTCCTGGACGTCGGCGCGGTGGATACGGACCGAGCCGCCGCCCAGTTCCCAGCCGTTGAGCGCCAGGTCGTAGGCCTTGGCCAGGCATTTGCCCGGATCGGTGGCGAGGAAGTCGAGGTGCTCGTCCTTGGGGCTGGTGAAGGGGTGGTGGCAGGCAGTCCAGCGCTTGGATTCGTCGTCGTATTCGAACATCGGGAAGTCGATGACCCACAGCGGGGCCCACTGGGCACCGGTGACGAAGCCTTTTTCATGGCCGATCTTGATGCGCAGCGCGCCGAGGGCGTCGCTGACGATCTTGGCCTTGTCGGCGCCGAAGAAGATCAGGTCGCCGGACTGGGCGCCGGTGCGCTCAAGCACGGTGCGCAGCGAGGCTTCCGAGAGGTTCTTGACGATCGGCGACTGCAGGCCCGTTTCGTTGATCTGGGTGACATCATTGACCTTGATATAGGCCAGACCCTTGGCGCCATAGATGCCGACGAACTTGGTGTACTCGTCGATCTCGCCCCGGGTGAGGCTGGCGCCGCCCGGGATACGCATGGCCGCAATGCGGCCGCCTTCGCTGTTGGCGACGTTGGCGAAGACCTTGAAGGCCACATCCTTGAAGGCGTCGGCGACATCGACCAGTTCCAGGGTGACGCGCAGGTCCGGCTTGTCGGAACCGAAGCGGCGCATCGCTTCGGCGTAGGTCATGCGGGGGAATTCCGGCAGTTCGACGTCGATGGCTTCCTTGAAGACGCGGCGGATCAGCTGTTCCATCAGCGCGGTGATCTCGGCTTCGCTCATGAACGAGGTTTCGATATCGACCTGGGTGAATTCCGGCTGGCGGTCGGCGCGCAGGTCTTCGTCGCGGAAGCACTTGGTGATCTGGTAGTAGCGGTCGAAGCCCGCCACCATCAAGAGCTGCTTGAAGAGCTGCGGCGATTGCGGCAACGCGAAGAATTGGCCGGGGTGCACGCGGGACGGTACGAGGTAGTCCCGGGCGCCTTCCGGTGTGGACTTGGTGAGCATCGGCGTCTCGACATCGATGAAGCCATTGTCGTCGAGGAAGCGACGGAAGGCGCGGGCCGTCTTGTAACGCAGCATCAGGTTGTTCTGCATCTGGGGACGGCGCAGATCGATGACGCGATGGGTGAGGCGGACGTTCTCCGAGAGGTTTTCCTCGTCGAGCTGGAACGGCGGCGTGACCGACGGGTTGAGCACTTCGATCTCGTGGCACAGCACTTCGATTTCGCCGGAGGCGAGGTTGGCATTGGTGGTGCCGGCCGGACGCGGACGGACCTTGCCGGTGATCTTCAGGCAGAACTCGTTGCGCACTGATTCGGCCGTCTTGAAGGACTCGGCCCGGTCCGGGTCGCAGACCACCTGGGCCAAGCCGTCGCGGTCGCGCAGGTCGATGAAGATGACGCCACCGTGGTCGCGCCGACGATGGGCCCAGCCGCAGAGGGTGACGATCTGGCCGTCGAGGGAGGCGTTGAGTTGTCCGCAGTAATGGCTACGCATGAAGCTGTTCCGTGTGGGTTGGGTTTAGGTGTTGGGGGTGGGGCGATGGTGCGGCGGCGGGGCGACGACGCCCATCGAGATGATGTATTTGAGGGCTTCGTCGACGGTCATGTCGAGTTCGATGACGTCCTTGGCGGGCATCATCAGGAAGAAGCCGGAAGTCGGGTTGGGCGTGGTCGGCACGTAGAGGCTGACGTATTCGCTCCCCAGGTGGTTGACCACGTCGCCCCCGGGTTGGCCGGTGAGGAAAGCGATGGTCCAGCTCCCCTCGCGGGGGTACTGGACCAGCAAGGCTTTGCGGAAGGCGTTGCCGTTGGGCGAGAAGAGCGTGTCGGAAACCTGCTTGACGCTGTTATAGACCGAATTGACGACGGGAATCCGGGCCAGCAGCTTTTCCCACCAGACGACGAGCTTCTGGCCGATGAAGTTGGTGGCGAGAAAGCCGGTGACGAAGATCATCAGGAGCGTCAGCACCGCACCGGCTCCGGGAACGGCGAAGCCCACTAGCTTCTCCGGGTGTATCGATGCCGGCAGCAGGCGCAGCGATTGATCCAGGGTGCTGACGATGACCGACAGCACCCAGGCCGTGATGACCAGGGGAACCCAGATCAGCAGGCCGGTGATGAAATAGCGTTTGATTAGCTGGCCGCGCACGGGGTACAGGCTCCGCTTCCGCCTTGGCAGGGCGGTGGATTGTCCGCGGGCTGGGTAGCCGGTTTGCTGCCACCCTTGAAGTCGGTGGCGTACCAACCGCTCCCCTTGAGCTGGAAACCGGCGGCGGAAAGCAGCTTCTGATAGCTCGCCTTGCCGCATTCCGGGCAGGCGGTCAGGGCGGCGTCGCTCATTTTCTGCAGATGTTCCTTCTGGAAGCCACAGGCGTCGCAGCGGTATTCGTAGATCGGCATGGGAATCCTCCAAAACCTTGAATTATAACCGACATGTTCGGGGATTCCGCCAGCTGACCGGGTCAGCTCATCAGGCCGAGGTAGGTCCGGGTCAGGGAGCCGCCCCAGAGCAGGGCGATCAGCCCGGCGGCGGCGAGGTAGGGGCCGAAGGGAATGGGAATGTTGCGGCCGTGTCGGGCGAAGACGATCAGTCCGAGGCCGACGAAGGCGCCGACGAGGGACGACAGCAGGATGATGGCGGGCAGCATTTGCCAGCCAAGCCAGGCCCCCAGCGCCGCGAGGAGCTTGAAGTCGCCGTAGCCCATGCCTTCTTTGCCGGTGGCCAGCTTGAACAGCCAATAGACCGACCATAACGAGAGGTAACCGGCCATGGCGCCGACGACCGCCGATGCGAGATCGACGTAGGTGCCGAAGAGATTGAACAGCAGCCCGAGCCAGAGCAGTGGCAGGGTCAGGGAATCGGGCAGGAGCTGGGTATCGAGGTCGATGCAGGCTAGGGCGATGAGCGTCCAAAGAAGGCAGAGGGCGCCGGCCGTCTGCCAGGACAGGCCGAAATGGCTGGCGAGGTAGGCCGAAACCAGGCCGGTAAAGGCCTCGATCAACGGGTAGCGCGGCGATATCGGATTACGGCAGGCCGCACAGCGACCCCGCAGGACGAGGTAGCTCAGCACCGGAATGTTCTGCAAGGCCGTTATCGGGTGGCCGCAGGCGGGACAGCGGGAGCGCGGGGTCGCCAGGGTGAGCGGCTCGGAGGCCGGCGGGGCTTCGCCGCGCAATTCACAGCACTGGGTCTGCCACTCGCGCTCCATCATGCGTGGCAAGCGATGGATGACGACGTTGAGGAAGCTGCCCAGACACAGGCCGAGCAGCCCGGCAACCGCGGCCAAGTCGCCCGGAGTCTCCAGCATCAGCCGCCGACCACCGCGCCCAGCTTGAAGATCGGCAAATACATGGCGATTACCATGCCGCCGATCAAGGTGCCGAGAACGACCATAATCAGCGGTTCCATCATGCTCGACAAGGCCGCGACGGCGTCATCGACCTCGGCTTCGAAGAAGTCGGCGACCTTGGAAAGCATCGAATCGAGGGCGCCAGACTCCTCGCCGATGGCGACCATCTGGGTCACCATGTTGGGAAAAAGATTGCTGTTCTGCATCGACGTGGTCAGGTTGGTGCCGGTGGACACCTCGCTCTGGATTTGCCGGGTTGCGACCTTGTATACATAGTTGCCCGCAGCCCCGCCGACCGATTCCAGCGATTCGACCAGGGGAACGCCGGCGCTGAACATGGTCGCCAGGGTGCGGGTCCAGCGGGCGATGACCGATTTGCGGATAATGTCGCCGAAGAGCGGAAGGCGTAGCGAATAGCGGTCGAAGGCGATCTGCATGGCCTCGGAGCGCTTGTAGGCCTCAATAAAGGCATAGATGCCGCCGCCGATGGCACCAAAGATGGCCCACCAATACGCGACGAAGAAATCCGAAATGGCGATCACGATCAGCGTGGGCGCAGGGAGGTCGGCGCCGAAGCTCTTGAACACCTCCTTGAACGCCGGAATGACGAAAATCATGATGATCGCCGTGATGACGAAGGCGACGACCAGGATCGTGATCGGGTAGAACAGCGCCGATTTGATCTTGGCCTTGATGGCAAGGATCTTTTCCTTGTAGGTGGCCAGGCGGTCCAGCAAGCTGTCCAAGATGCCGGCCTGTTCGCCGGCGGCGACGAGGTTGCAGTAGAGGGCGTCGAAATAGAGCGGATATTTGCGGAAAGCCTGGGAAAGCGAACTGCCGGTCTCGACGTCGGCTTTGATGTCGAGGAGGAGCTTGCCCACCGCCGGGTTGGAGTGGCCTCGGCCGACGATGTCGAAGGCCTGCAACAGCGGCACTCCGGATTTCATCATGGTGGCCAGTTGGCGGGTGAACAGGCAGATGTCCTTTTCGGTAACCTTGCTGCCGCCGCGAAAGCTCTGTTTGCTGACTTTGCCGACGAGAATGCCCTGGCGCCGCAAGGTCGTCTGGACCACCGACAGGCTGGCGGCCCGCATTTCGCCCCGGACCGCCTTGCCGTCCTTGTTCTTGCCTTCCCAAGTGAAGGTCTGTTCCTTGACGCCGGATTTCTTCGGTTTCGCTGCGGTAGCCATCCGTTGTCCCCCTTCCCGTTTAGACGTTGGTCGTGCTCAGAACCTCGTCGAGCGAGGTGACACCCTGTTTGACTTTCAAGAGTCCCGACTGGCGCAAATCCTTGATGCCTTCCTTCTGGGCCTGGGCAGCGATGTCGAGCGAGTTCCCGCCGGCCAGGATGATGCGCTGGATCGCCTCGGTCACGGGCATGACCTGATAGATGCCGACCCGTCCCTTGTAGCCGCTGCCTTTGCAGCGGTCGCAGCCGCCGGGGCCGTAGAGGGTCCAGGAACCGTCGAGATCGGCTTCGCTGAACCCGGCATTGAGCAGGGCCTGCTGCGGCACCTGTACCGGCTGTTTGCAATTGCACAGGCGCCGGGCCAGGCGCTGGGCGGTAATAATCAGGACGCTGGACGCGATATTGAAGGTCGGCACGCCCATGTTCATGAGGCGGGTCAGGGTCTGCGGCGCGTCGTTGGTGTGCAGGGTGGAAAGCACCATGTGGCCGGTCTGGGCGGCCTTGACCGAGATTTCGGCGGTTTCCAGGTCGCGGATTTCGCCCACCATGATGATGTCCGGATCCTGGCGCAGGAAGGATTTGAGGGCTGCCGCGAAGGTCAGGCCGACCTTGTCGTCCACGTTGACCTGGTTGATGCCGGGGAGGTTGATTTCCGCAGGATCTTCGGCGGTCGAGATATTGACGCCGGGTTTGTTCAGCAGGTTGAGGCAGGTGTAGAGCGACACCGTCTTGCCCGAGCCGGTGGGGCCGGTGACCAGCACCATCCCGTAGGGGCGGCTGACGGCGTCGAGGAGGGCGGCCTTCTGCTCGGGTTCGTAGCCCAGGGCTTCGATGCCGAGGGTGGCCGAGGTCGGATCGAGAATGCGCAGGACGATTTTTTCGCCCTGCAGGGTCGGCAGCGTGCTGACCCGGAAGTCGATGGCCCGGTTCTTGGAAAGCACCAGGCGCATGCGGCCGTCCTGGGGAATTCGCTTCTCGGCGATATTGAGCCGGGAGATGACCTTGATGCGGGAGGCGATTTTTTCCTTGATCGCCAGGGGTGGCGTTGCCACCTCGCGGAGGATGCCGTCGACCCGGAAGCGGATGCGGTAGAACTTTTCGTAAGGTTCGAAGTGGATGTCGGACGCGCCGTCGTTGATGGCATCGAGCAGCATCTTCTGGATGAACTTGACGACCGGCGCGTCGTCGATATCCTGGGTCGCCGCCTCGTCGGCCTTGGCGGCGCTCTCCTCGTCGAGGAAATCGAGGTTGATGTCGTCGCTGGCCAGATTCTTGAGCGTGTCCTCGGCCGACTCCGAATATTTCGCAACCAGCGGCAGGAGCTTGGGTTCTTCGACGACGATGGGGTCCACCGCCAGCCCGGTCTGGAAGCGGATTTCATCCAGGGCACGCAGGTTGGTGGGATCGGCGATCGCCACCGAAAGGCGATTGCCCCGCTTATGGAGGGGAATGACCTTGTGGCTGGCGATCAGCTTGCGATCGACGGCGTTGGCCGGCACGTGGGCCTCGTCGAAAGCCCCCAGGTCGAGCAGCGGATAGCCGAAGGTCTCGGCGACGAACCGGGCGACGTCAAGGGCGGTCGCCTTTTTGCTCGCCACCAGTTGCTCGATGAAGGACGACTTGTTGCCGGCGGCTTGCGAAAGCAGTTGCTCCGCCTCGACTTCCTTGAGTCGGCCGGCTTGCACCATCGCCCGTGCTAGGCCGCCCAGGGGCGCGGATTGGGGGGTGGCTGCCATCAGTGGTCGTCAAATGCCGGATACATCGTATTGATGATGCTACGTAGGCCTTGGTTTGTAAAGCCTTTCTGCGGCTGCTTTTCTACGGGTTCGGGCGGAAAATCCGGGCGGTTTTGACGCTGCGGTCCTGGGTTTGCAGAACCTCGATGGCGATTTGGTCGATCTTGAAGCTGACGCCGGCCTCGGGAATGTCCTGGAAATGGTCGAGAATCAGGCCGTTCAGGGTTTTCGGCCCGTCCAGGGGTAGCTCGATGGCGAGCATGCGGTTGATTTCCCGCAGGGGGCGCGACCCTTCGACCACGGCCGAGCCGTTTTCGTCCCAGGCGACGGAATGGTCGAGGCCGGGCAGCGAAGTCGTAAATTTGCCGACGATTTCCTCGATGATGTCCTCAAGGGTGAGCAAACCAAGGATTTCGCCGTATTCGTCGACGACGAAACCGATGCGCTGGCGGTTTTCCTGGAAAAAGGCGAGTTGCGAGAAGGCGGCGGTTCCGGCCGGAATGTAGTAGGCGTCGAGCCACTGCTCCCGCAGTGCCGTTTCCGTCAGTTCGCCGCGCTGCACTTCGCCGATCAGGCGCCGGACGGGCAGGACGCCCAGCAGTTGATCGAGGGATTCGCGGCACACCGGCAGCCGGCTGTGGTGGCTGGTCCTGATCTGGGCCACGACCTCCTCCCAGCTACGGTCGAGGTCGAGGATTTCGATGGCGCCACGGGGGGTCATGATGTCCTCGACCGTGATGTTGTTCAATTCGAAGAGGTTGGCCAGGATGGTCTGGTGTTTGGGGGGAATGAAATGGGCCGACTCAAGGACCAGGCTGCGCAGCTCTTCCGGCGACAGCTGGGCTTCGGCGTGCATGCCCCGGGGCGACAGGCCAAGAAGGCGGAGGAGGGCGGAGACGAAGAGGTTGACGAACCAGATGACCGGGTAGGCCAGACGCAACAGCGGCGTGAGGATATAGCTGAGGAGCGGCGCCAGGCGGTCGGCATAGGTGGCGCAAACGACCTTGGGAGTGATTTCGGACACCACCAGAAGGGCGAAGGTGATGCACAGCGTGCCGATTTCGAGCGCCCATTTCGACTGGCCGAAAAGCGCCAGGGCGATGTATCCGGTGAGGGTGGCGGCGGCTGCGTTGAGCAGGGTATTGCCGAGCAGAATGAGCCCCAGCAGCTTGTCGGTCTTGCCGAGCAGGAGCAAGGCCAGCTTGGCGCCGCGGTTGCCGCTCTGGGCAGCGTGGCGCAGGCGGAAGCGGTTGGCGGCCATCATCGCCGTTTCGGCGCCGGAGAACACACCGGAAAGGATGAGCAGGGCCAGCAGGGCGAGCAGCAGCGCGGAAAGGGGAATGTCGGCCATCGGCGGGCGTCAGACGCGTCCGAGGATGACTTCTGCCACGAAACGGCTGCCGACGTAGGCCAGGAGCAGGACGGCGAAGCCCGCCATGGTCCAGCGCAGAGCCTTGCGGCCGCGCCAGCCCCAGGCGTGGCGACCGACCAGGAGGGTGGCGAAAATGCCCCAGGAGGCGAAGGCGAACAAGGTCTTGTGGTCGAGGGTCAAGGCCCGGCCGAACAGGTATTCCGAGAACAGAACGCCGCTGCCCAAAGTGAGCGTCAGCAGGATGAAGCCGATGAGCAGCATGCGGAAAAGCAGGGATTCCATGGTCAGGAGCGGTGGCAGGCTGGTCAGGCTGCGGGTCATGGTGCGCCGGTGCAGGGCTTTTTCCGCGAAGCCCATGAAGACGGCGTGGAGGGCGGAGAGGGTGAAGAGGCTGTAGGCCAGCATGGCGGCCAGAAAATGCAGCTTGAACCCGGTGGCGCCAGCGTGGGCCACCAGATGGACCTGGGGAAAGACGGCCGGAAGGACGGTGCAAGCCGCCGCTAAAGGCAGAACCATGGGCTGGAGCCCCTCCATGCGGGCCAGGAAGCTTTCGAGCCAGTAGATCAGGACGGCCAGCCACATCATCAGGGAGAGCGCGAAGCTGAACGAGAAGCGCATCCCGACCTCGCTGAACAAGGCGCCATAGAGGCCGAAGGCGTGGATCGCCAAGGTGGCGCCGATGGCGCTCCGCTCCCAGGGTTGCATGGGAACGGCCACCCGGGCCTGGTCGTTTTCGCGCCAGCGGGTGTTCCAGAAATGGTAGCCGAGCAGACCGTAGAGGACGGCGGCCAGAATGTGCGGCAGAAGCTGAATTACAATAGTGCCCATTCGCCAATTTTACTCGAAGCCCCAAGCCGATGCTCGATAACCTGACTCAACGCCTTGCCCGCGTCATGAAGACGCTCAAGGGCGAAGCGCGCCTGACCGAAACCAATATCGCCGATGCCCTGCGCGAAGTCCGGATGGCGCTTCTCGAAGCCGACGTCGCCCTGCCCGTGGTCAAGGACTTCATTGCCGCCGTCAAGGAGAAGGCCGTGGGCGAGGAGGTGATCGGATCCCTGAGTCCCGGCCAGGCTCTGATCGGCGTCGTCCATCGGGAGCTCACCAAGATCATGGGCGAGGCCCACGAGGGCATCAGCTTCGCCACCCAGCCGCCGGCCATCGTCCTCATGGCCGGCCTGCAGGGCGCGGGCAAGACGACCACCGTCGGCAAGCTGGGCAAGCTGCTCAAGGAAGGCCAGAAGAAGAAGGTGTTGGTGGTGTCCTGCGACGTCTACCGTCCGGCCGCCATCGAACAGCTGAAATCGGTGGCTGGGCAGGCGGGGATCGATTTCTTCCCCTCTGCAGTGGGGGAAAAACCCGAGGCCATCGCCCTGGCGGCGGTCGATTGGGCCAAGCGCCACTATTACGATGTCTTGCTCGTCGATACCGCCGGCCGGCTGGCCATCGACGAGGCGATGATGGACGAGATCAAGCGCCTGCATGCCGCCTTGAAGCCCATCGAGACCCTTTTTGTGGTGGACGCCATGCTCGGCCAGGACGCGGTCAACACCGCCCGGTCGTTCAACGAGGCCTTGCCGCTTACCGGTGTCGTCCTCACCAAGCTTGACGGCGACGCCCGGGGCGGTGCTGCCTTGTCGGTGCGGCACATCACCGGCAAGCCGATCAAGTACGCCGGCGTTGGGGAAAAACTGGCCGGTATCGAGGCCTTCCACCCGGAACGCATGGCTTCGCGCATCCTGGGCATGGGCGACGTGCTTTCCCTGATCGAGGAGGCCAAGAAGGGGATCGACGAGGAGAAGGCCGTTGCCTTCGCCAAGAAGCTCAAGTCCGGCAAAGGTTTCGACCTCAACGACTTCAAGGAGCAGATCGGCCAGATGCGCAGCATGGGCGGCCTTTCCGCCCTCATGGACAAGCTTCCCGCCCAGTTCGCCCAGGCCGCCGGCCAGTTGCCCGCCGGCGCCGAGAACAAGATGGTGGGGCGGATCGAGGGCATCATCAATTCGATGACGCCCCAGGAGCGGGCCAAACCCGAACTCATCAAGGCCAGCCGCAAGCGGCGGATCGCCACTGGAGCCGGGGTTCAGGTGCAGGAGGTCAATCGCCTCCTCAACCAGTTCGAGCAATCCCAGAAAATGATGAAGCAACTCACCAAGGGCGGCATGGGCAAGCTGATGCGGGGCATGAAAGGCCTGCTGCCCGGGATGCGCTGATCCCAATACGCTTGCAAACCGATGCTTTGTCGGCTTCGCCTTGCCGGGCTACAGCACGGCCTTCGGCTCGCGTTCGCGTCTCGCTTTGAAAGCGAATTGTCTGACAAGATGCCCCGGTGTCGTTAGGTTTTCTCGCCGTATCGGCCCGCGAAACGTCCCGCCGTGGCAGGTACGCGGTGACGCGGGCAACAGAGGCCCCGGCGAAAAGGGCGCCGGCCTCGGCCTGCCCGCCGCTATACCGTTCATAGGTGCGACGTCCCCGGGCAGCCTACGGGCTTCGCCGGCATGCCCTTACCACGGGCGCCTAGTTGGTGCTTCAACTGCGCCTAGGTGCGCGGGGCGGCGGCCGGCCAGTCCCAGTTCTTTTCCCAGGAGGCCCGCACCATGTTGGGGTATTCCGCCTGCCCCAGGCTGCCGTTGTAGCGCCCCAGGGCACGGAAGAGGTCGCCCTTTTCGATATCGAGGTAGTGGCGCAGGATGGTGCAGCCGTAGCGCAGGTTGGTCCGCAGGTGGAACAGGTTGTCATCGGCGCGGCCGATCAACTTGACCCAGAAGGGCATGACCTGCATGTAACCGCGGGCCCCCGCTGAAGACACGGCATATTTGCGGAACCCCGATTCGACCTGCATGAGGCCCAGCACCAGCTGGGGGTCGAGGCCGGCCCGCTTGGCTTCGTAATGGACGGCGCGCAGCAGTTCGATCCGGTATTCCCGATTGGGAATGCGTTTTTCCAGACGGCGCGACATCTCGCTCAGCCAGTTGGTGGCTTCGATGGGGTCGCGGAACGAACTGGTGGGCGGGCGTGCGTCGGACACCGCCTTGTGTAGGGCGGCCTGGACGCTGGCCGAAAGCGGTTCGTACTTCTGGGCGCCGGCCTGGGCGGCCAGAGCCGGCAGGGCAAGACAGAGCGCCGCGATCAGGCGGCGCACAGCTGGTCCCGTACGAAGGCGACCGTGTCGGCTTGGCCAATCAGCGTGGCTTCGGCATCCTGGCGCCCCTTGTATTCGACCTGTCCTTCCTTGAGGCCGCGCTCGCCTATAACCAGCCGGTGCGGCACGCCGATCAGTTCCATATCAGCGAACATGACCCCCGGGCGCTCGTTGCGGTCGTCGAGGAGGACGTCGATTCCGGCCGCCTTGAGTTCGGCGTAGAGGGCGTCGGCGGCGGCCTTCACCACCTCGCTCTTCTGGTAGCCCATGGGCACGATGCACACGGAGAACGGGGCGATGGCCGGCGGCAGCACGATACCGCGCTCGTCATTGCCCTGCTCGATGGCGGCTCCGACGATGCGGGTGACGCCGATGCCGTAGCAGCCCATTTCCATGATCTGGCTCTTGCCGTTTTCGTCCAGGTAGGCGCACTGCAGGGCCTCGGCGTATTTCCGGCGCAACTGGAAGATGTGGCCGACTTCAATGCCGCGGCAGAGATCCAGGCGGCCCTTGCCGTCCGGCGACGGGTCGCCGGTGACGACGTTGCGGATGTCGGCGACTTCCGGTTCGGCGGCGTCGCGGCCGAAATTGGCGCCGGTCAGGTGGAAGCCGGCGGCATTGGCGCCGCAGACGAAGTCGCTCATCGCCGCCACCGTGCGGTCGGCGACGACCCGCACCCGGGCCGGGTCGATGCCCACCGGGCCGATGTAGCCTGGTTTGCAGCCCAGGTATTCCTCGACCTCGCCTTCGCTGGCGAAGCGAAAGGGCGCCAGGCCGGCAAGCTTGGACGCCTTGATTTCGTTCAGTTCGTGATCGCCGCGCAGGAGAAGCAGGGCGAAGGTCTGGCCGCCGTCCTCCTTTTCGCTGACGACGGCGATGGCCTTGACCATCCTGTCGACGGCGATGCCGAGAAAGGTCGCCACATCGGCGCAGGCGGTTTGCCCGGGGGTGGCGACCTTGGCCAGAGCGGCGCCGGCGGCCGGGCGGGGCGCGGCCGGAGCGACGGCTTCCGCCAGCTCGACGTTGGCGGCGTAGTCCGAGTCCGGGCAGTAGGCGATGGCGTCCTCGCCGGAGTCGGCCAGGACGTGGAATTCGTGGGAGCCGGTACCGCCGATCGAGCCGGTGTCGGCGGCGACGGCGCGGAACTTGAGGCCGAGTCGCTCGAAGATGCGGCTGTAGGTGGCGTACATGTTCTTGTATTCGCGCTCCAGATCGGCGAACGAGGTGTGGAAGGAATAGCCGTCCTTCATCAGGAATTC
This sequence comes from Azonexaceae bacterium, assembly GCA_009469675.1. Taxonomy (GTDB): domain Bacteria; phylum Pseudomonadota; class Gammaproteobacteria; order Burkholderiales; family Rhodocyclaceae; genus SSSZ01. The sequence goes on from SSSZ01000099.1 coordinate 97,277, forward strand.
ACGGCCCCGCATGACCCCGAAGCGGGGGCGGATCTCGTCCCGGAACTTGGTCTGGATCTGGTAGAGGTGGAGTGGCAGTTGGCGGTAGCTCTTGACATCGCGGCGCACCACGTCGGTGATGACCTCCTCGTGGGTCGGGCCGATGACGAAGTCGCGCTGGTGGCGGTCTTTGAAGCGCAGCAGTTCAGGGCCGTACTGTTCCCAGCGCTTCGATTCCTGCCACAGTTCGGCCGGTTGCACCGCCGGCATCAGGAGTTCCTGGGCGCCGGCCCGGTTCATTTCCTCGCGGATGATGGTTTCGACCTTGCGCAAGACCTTGAGGCCGATCGGCATCCAGGTATAGATGCCGGCGGCGGCGCGCTTGATATACCCGGCCCGCAGCATGAGCTTCTGGCTGATGACTTCGGCGTCGGCTGGGGCTTCCTTGAGAGTGGTGAAGAAAAACTGCGAGGTGCGCATGGAAGGCTCTGGAATTCGTTGCAAAAAGGGGATTTTACACGCCCGCCGTCCTTTGCATGCAGGCCGGCTTTGTGAAAGAATGGTCGCAACCATAGTTTATTGCAGGATTTTTTATGCTCGACCGTGAAGGCTATCGCCCGAACGTCGGCATCATTCTTTGTAACGCGAAAAACGAGGTTTTCTGGGGTAAGCGCATACGCGAACATTCGTGGCAGTTTCCGCAAGGTGGCATCAAGCGCGGCGAAACGCCGGAGCAGGCCATGTACCGAGAGCTCCACGAAGAGGTCGGGCTAAGACCCGAGCATGTGCAAATCCTGGGCCGAACCAAGGGTTGGTTGCGCTATGAGGTGCCGACACAGTGGATCAAGCGGGAATGGCGCGGATCCTACAAGGGGCAGAAGCAGATCTGGTATCTGCTGCGCCTCGTAGGACGCGACAGCGACGTCAGCCTGCGGGCCACGGACAAGCCCGAGTTTGACGCTTGGCGCTGGAACGAATACTGGGTGCCGTTGGATGTGGTGATCGAGTTCAAGCGGGGGGTCTATCAGCAGGCCCTCAACGAGTTGGTGCGCTTTCTTGATTCCGACCGTCGTTATCGTCATCGCAGAAAGAACCGAAACCCATTGCAAGAATCTGACTCCAATCACGAAGCGAAGGACGATCAACCCGCCTAAGGAGGAGGAACAAATGGCTAATGCGTACAAGCGGCTCGGGTCAGTGTGGCTCGAGGCAGGTGCCGGTTATCACCAGCCGGCTTCTTTTTCGCCCCAGCCGGTGGGCGCCGATTCGCCGGCCCTGGAGGTCATGACCGACCTGCGCCTGGTTCCCGCCGCGACCATCGATCCGGAAACCCACGTTGACGTCGCCAACCAGGCGATGATCGCCCGGGGGGTGCGTTCGCTGCTGGTGGTCGATCGGACCGGCAACGTCATCGGCCTGGTGACGGCGCGGGATATCCTCGGGGAGCGGCCGATGCAGGTGGTGACCAAGCGCGGCGTCAAACACGACGAGATCCGGGTGGAGGACGTGATGACCCCGCGGGAGCAGATCGAAGTCCTCGATTTTTCCGAGGTCTTGCGGGCCCGGGTCGGCGGCATTGTCGAAACCTTGAAACACAGCGGGCGCCAGCATGCCCTGGTGGTCGACCGCGATGTCACGGCCAATCGCCAGATGGTGCGGGGTATCTTTTCGGCTTCGCAAGTGGCCCGGCAGTTGGGGATTCCCCTCCATAGCACCGAGGTGGCGCGTACTTTTGCCGAAATCGAAGCGGCCATCGCCCAGGGCGCCGGAGTTTGATTTGACGAAAATCCGATGGGCGGTCGCTGCCGCCGCAGTGATCGCCGCTTCGGCCGAGGCCGGTTTCGAGGACGATTACGAAGTCAAACGCTGGGAGGAGATCGCCGTCCAGTTGCCGGCCGCTCCCAAGATTGCAGAGTGCATTCCGTTTTTTGTCAGTTCGGCGTCGAGCAATCGCTTTTGCGTCGATCCCGGGTCGATTTCCGTCGGTTCGGACGGCGTGGTGCGCTATGTGCTCGTCGTGGAAACGCCGTCCGGCGTCCGCAACGTCAGTTTCGAAGGGATGCGCTGCGAAGCCCGGGAGCGCCGTCTCTACGCCTTCGGCCAGCCCGACGGCAGTTGGTCCAAGTCCCGGAGCAACCAGTGGGAGCGAATCCGCGAAGCGGCGGCCAATCGCCATCACGCCGCGCTGTTCCAGGATCATTTCTGCCCCAACGGGGTGATTGTACGCACCGCCGACGAGGCCCGCGACGCCCTGCGGCGGGGCGAACATCCGTCTCTCAAGCGCTATTGACCCGCCAAGGGCAACGAGTTGTCAGCCCGACTATCGGAGAATGTTTAGTCACTATGGTTTCGGACAGTTTGATCGTCGAGTTCGACAAGGTGCTGCGCACAGTCCTGGCACCGGCCCGCAGTCGCCGGCCGGTGCCCGGCGACGGGGCGCCCGAGCCTTCTCTCAGCGACGAAGCGCGGCGCCACGCCGTGGGCTTGATGCGGGTCAACCACTGCGGCGAAATCTGCGCCCAGGCCCTGTACCAGGGGCAGTCGCTGACCTCGCGCAATCCTGAGGTGCGCGACGCTTTGCGCCAGGCAGCCGACGAGGAAACCGAGCATTTGGCCTGGACCGAGCAGCGGATCGCCGAATTGGGCGGGCGCAAGAGTCTGCTCAATTTTTTCTGGTATGGCGGCGCCCTGACCATGGGGCTGATCGCCGGCCGCCTGGGCGAACGCTGGAATCTCGGTTTTCTTGCCGAGACCGAGCGCCAGGTCGAGGCGCATCTTGACGGCCATTTGGCCAGCCTGCCGGCCGAGGACGGCCGATCGCGGGCGATTGTCGATCAAATGCGACTGGACGAAATCAAGCACGCCGATACCGCCTGCGCGCTCGGGGCGGCGGAGTTGCCGCCGCCGGTCAAGCGGGCGATGCGCCTGGCAGCCGGCTTCATGACCCGAACCGCGTACTACCTGTAATACCCATTCGCTTTCAATCCGATCCTTTGTCGACTTCGCCTTGCCGTGCTCCAGCACTGACTTCGGCTCGCCTTCGTGTCTCGATTTGAAGGCCGATGAGTAGAAGAAGCGTCACCCGCCGGCACCACTGTGCCTGCTAACCTGGGGCGCGGTAACTCCCTTTGGGTGTTGATCGCAGCCTGAATCCCCTCAGCTTTCTTCGACGATTTCAAAGTCGTGGGTGATTTCGGCGGTCTTCCCGAGCATGATCGACGCCGAACAGTATTTGTCCTTGGAGAGTTCGATCGCCCTCGCCACAGCTTCGGGTTTGAGTTGTTTGCCGCGAACCGTGAAGTGGAAGTGAATGTGCGTAAACACCTTGGGGTCGCTAGCGGCGCGCCGGGCTTTGAGTCCGACCTCGCAGCCGCTGACCTGGTGGCGGCCTTTTTTCAGGATTAGAACCACATCGAAGGCGGTGCAGCCGCCGGTTCCGGCCAGGATCATCTCCATGGGCCGGGGCGCCAGGTTTCGGCCGCCGGCTTCGGGGGCGCCATCCATCACCACGGCGTGGCCGCTGCCGGTTTCGCCGACAAAGGACATGCCGCCCTCGCTGCCGAGCCATCTGACGGTGCATTCCATGCTTCATCTCCCAAATAAGAGGGCGAATTGTAGCTCAGCCAGGCCGTGGGCGGTGTTTCGGGGCGCAATGCTGCACTGCAGCAATATGGCTGCGGGTATTGAGGCGATTTGACTCGTCGTCCTGGGTTAATCATTCGTTAATCGTCATCTGTAACTGAAATTAATTGTATTAAACATAATATGTTAGTGTTGATTAACGAATTAAATTCATTGATAAAAATAATGTTGCGGCGATGCACAAAAAAAGCTTGATTTTGGCTTTGGGTTTCGGCACAATGCGAAGCGTACGAACCGAGGTCGTTCAGCAGCAAGCAAGCGGCGGAAGTTCAGATTTGTCTCCTCCACCCTCCTCCTTTGGTGTGGATTTACGCGGCTCTCCGAGCCGCGTTTTTTTTGCCTGCGCGGGATTGGGCCGGGTGCTTCCAAGTCCATTGACACGCTGTTTCGACTTTGAATATAATCTGCGGCTTTCTGTAATCAGCACCCCATAAAAAGGACGGCACAGATGAAAACTTTTTCCGCCAAACCACATGAGGTGACGCGCGAGTGGTTTGTGGTGGATGCCACGGACAAGGTGCTCGGCCGCCTCGCCACCGAAATCGCTCGCCGCCTGCGCGGCAAGCACAAGGCTATCTACACCCCGCACGTTGATACCGGCGATTTCATCGTCGTCACCAATGTCGAAAAGATCGTTGTTACCGGTAACAAGGCCGAAGACAAGAAGTACTACCGTCACTCCGGTTATCCCGGCGGCGTTTCGGAAACCAACTTCAAGAAGATGCAACAGCGCTTCCCGGGCCGTGCCCTGGAAACCGCGGTCAAGGGCATGCTGCCGAAGGGTCCCCTCGGCTACGCCATGCTGAAGAAACTGAAGTGCTATGCCGGCAACGCGCATCCGCACACTGCCCAGCAGCCCAAGGCGCTGGAAATCTAAGGGGTAGCAAATGGCTGAAAGTTATTTCTACGGTACCGGCCGTCGCAAAAGCGCCGTCGCCCGTGTGTTCATGAAGCGTGGTTCCGGCGCCATCGTCGTCAACGGCAAGCCGGTCGATGAGTTCTTCTCCCGCGAAACCGGCCGCATGATCGTGCGCCAGCCGCTGGAACTGGTCGATCAGCTCAAGGGCTTCGATATCAAGGTCAACGTCACCGGCGGTGGCGAATCCGGCCAGGCCGGCGCCGTTCGTCACGGTATCACCCGCGCCCTGATCGAGTACGACGTGGCCCTGAAGCCCGCCTTGTCCAAGGCCGGTTTCGTGACTCGCGATGCCCGTGAAGTCGAACGCAAGAAGGTCGGGTTCCACAAGGCCCGCCGCCGCAAGCAGTTCTCCAAGCGCTGATCCGCTTCGGAACGGCCCCAGCAAAAGCCGCCTCAGGGCGGCTTTTGGCTTTTCTGGAGGGCGGGTTATGATTCGCAGCTTGACTGGAGAGTAAGCATGATAAAAGTTGGTATTGTCGGCGGCACCGGATATACCGGTGTCGAATTGCTCCGCCTTCTGGCCCAGCACCCGGATGTCCGGGTGACCGCCATTACTTCCCGGGGCGATGCCGGGACGCCGGTGGCGTCGATGTTCCCCAGCCTGCGGGGCCGTGTCGACCTGGCTTTCGAAGATCCTGCGGCGGCCGACCTCAAGCAGTGCGATCTGGTGTTTTTCGCGACCCCCAATGGGATTGCCATGCAGCAAGCCCCGGCGCTTCTCGAAGCGGGCGTGCGGGTGATCGATCTGGCGGCCGACTTCCGCATTCGCGATGTCGCCGAGTGGGAAAAATGGTACGGCATGAAGCATGCCTGCCCCGAGTGGGTTGCCCGGGCCGTCTATGGCCTGCCCGAGGTTTATCGCGAGCAGGTTAAGGGGGCGCAGTTGATCGCCAACCCGGGGTGTTATCCCACCGCCGTCCAGCTCGGCTTTCTGCCGCTGGTCAAGGCCGGCCTGGTGGATTGCGGGAGCCTCATCGCCGACGCCAAGTCCGGCGTGTCCGGGGCGGGGCGCAAGGCCGAAACCCATATTCTTTTTTCCGAGGCCGCGGACAATTTCAAGGCCTACGGCGTACCGGGCCATCGGCATCTGCCGGAAATCCGCCAGGGTCTCGGTCAGATGGCGGGTGCTCCGGTGGGTCTGACTTTCGTTCCCCATCTGACGCCGATGATTCGCGGCATCCACGCCACCCTTTATGCGCGGATCGGCCGCGAAGCTGATTTTCAGGCCGCCTTCGAAGCCTGTTATGCCGCCGAGCCCTTTGTGGACGTGCTGCCGGCGAAGTCTCATCCCGAGACTCGTTCGGTCCGTTCGGCCAACGTCTGCCGCATTGCGGTGCATCGTCCCCAGGGCGGCGACACCCTGGTGGTCCTGTCGGTCATCGACAACCTGGTCAAAGGCGCGGCCGGGCAGGCGGTCCAGAACATGAACATCATGTTCGGTCTGGACGAAACCCGGGGCCTATGCCAACTCCCGCTGTTACCCTGAAGTTGCGCCGCTTCCGGCGGCGCTTCGGGATTACGGCGCCGCGGGTGGCGGTGCGCACCCACATTCCCTGGCAGTGGTACGCCGCCGGCGTGCTGGCGCTGACCCTGGCGATTACCGCGATCGCCTGGTCCATTGCCCAGCGGGGGGAAAAGGCGCAGTTGCAGCAGGAAATCGGGCGGCTTGAGGACCGGCTCAAGCTCGCCGCACAGGAACTCCAGGAATTGCGGGCGGCGGTGGGGACGGAGCAAAGCGGCGTCCAGATGGAGCGATCCGCCAAACAGCAGTTGCACTCCCGAGTCAAACTCCTGGAGGGGGAAAACGCCAGTCTCAAGGAAGATATCGCCTTCTTCGAACGCCTGGTGCCGCCGGCCGGGGGGGCGGAGGCGGCGGTTCGCATCGAGCGCCTAAGGGTGGTCGCCGAAGCCGAACCGGAACGCTACCGCTACCGCCTGTTGGTCGGCTTTGTCGCCAACAAGCAGGTCAAGGACTTCAAGGGGCGTCTGCAGCTTGCCATCAGCTATAGTCTGGCCGGCCGCGACCAGTTGATGACTTTGCCGGGTGGGCACGAATCGCCGCCGGAATACGGCATCGAAGTCCGCCATTTTCTCCGCAAGGAAGGCGTTTTTGCCCTCCCTGCCGGGGCGAAGCTCAGGGGGGTCGAAGCCCGGATTTTGCAAAGTGATACACTGAAGGCAAAACGATCGGCCCAGCTCTAGGAGAACGCCATGTTTGGAAAACGCAGCGAAAACAAGCCCCAGAACCGCATCGACAGTTTGATTGGAGCGGGAACGGTGGTCGAAGGCAGTATCCGTTTTACCGGCGGATTGCGCATTGACGGCGAGGTCAAGGGCAATGTCGTCGCCACCGAAGGTGCGACCTCGTCCACCCTCGTGCTGAGCGAGCAGGCGCGCATCGAAGGTTCCGTGGACGTCGCGCATTTTGTCATCAACGGCACGGTGGCAGGCCCGGTGAGAGTTTCCGAATCGCTGGAAATGCAGCCCCGGGCGCGCATTGTGGGCGATGTTGAGTACACGCTGATCGAAATGCACCAGGGGGCGGTGATCGAGGGGCGACTGGTTCACCAATCGGGAAAGTCCGTGGAACTAAAGTTGGCGGCCTCAAACTAATTCATTTGACTGCCGTTCCCACGGCTCGCATAATCTGCCCGTTTTTTTCCAGGAGTCCCCCATGAACGCCGTTACCGAAATGCCTGCCCCCCTCGTGTTTACCGAAAGCGCCGCCAACAAGGTCAAGGAATTGATCGAAGAGGAAGGCAACCCCGGGCTGAAATTGCGCGTCTTCGTGACCGGCGGCGGTTGTTCCGGGTTTCAGTACGGCTTCACCTTCGACGAGGAAGTCAACGAAGACGATACGGCCATGGAAAAGAACGGCGTCACGCTGCTGATCGATCCCATGAGCTACCAGTATCTGGTCGGAGCGGAAATCGATTTCACCGAGGGTTTGGAGGGCTCGCAGTTCGTCATCCGCAATCCCAACGCCACGTCCACCTGTGGCTGCGGCTCATCGTTTTCGGCCTGAGCGGCGTTACCGGAAACCAGTCGGGCGGCCCAGGCCGCCCGATTTCGTTTACCCGCCGGGCTTCGGCGCCGATCAGTCCAGGGCCGCCAGATTGGCCGTCCCGAGGAGGGTCAGGTGGGTGAGCAGTGGTGCCGACTGGGTTTTAAAACGCGCCAACGCCGCGCCTTCAAGGGGAATGGCAGTGGGCAGGTTCACCGCCAGCGGATTGACCTGCTGATTGTTGATGCGAAACTCGTAATGCAAATGGGGCCCGGTGGCCCAGCCGGTTTGTCCCACGTAGCCGATGGTGTCGCCCTGGTTTACCCGGCTGCCCTTGCGGATGCCGCTGGCAAAGCCTTTGAGATGCCCGTAGGCAGTGGAGTGGCTGCCGCTGTGCCGAATTATCACCACGTTGCCGTATCCGCCCTGGCTGCCCGCAAATTCAATCTGCCCGTCGCCCGTGGCCCGGACCCGGGTGCCGCTGGGGGCGCCGTAATCGACGCCTTTGTGGGCCCGCCATTGCTGCAGGATGGGGTGAAAGCGCAGGGCAAAACCCGAGGTCACCCGGGAAAATTCCAGCGGGGAACGGAGAAAGGCCTTGCGCAGGCTCTTGCCTTCGGCGGTGTAGTACGCCCCTTTGCCCTCCTGGTCGAACCACAGGGCGCGGTGGGTTTTGCCGTTGTTGGTGAATTCGGCGGCGAGAATCCGGCCGCTGCGGGCCGGTTGGCCCCGCAGGTAGTTCATCTCGAAGACCATGGAAAACCGGTCGCCCTTGCGGAGATCGCGGTGGAAGTCGATTTCGCCGCCGAAGATTTCGGCCATCTGGATCGCCACGTTGTCGGGGATTCCGGCGCCGTCGGTGGCGGCGAAAAGGGAGCTGCGGATTTCCGCCGTTTTCATCACGGTGTGGGTTTCGAAGCGTAGCGGTACGGTCTTGGCGCTTAGCGCTCCCCCAACGCGCTCGACACTCAGGGCCGATTCTCCACCGTTCAAGGGAAAGTGCAGGGCGACCAGATCGCCGCTTGCCGTGGTTTGGGCGACCACCACCTTGCCCGGAACCAGTTGCTGGTAGAGCGCTTGGGTCTGGGCGCTGGTCCGGACGAAATAGAGGGCTTCGCCCTCCTGAATGCCCAAGCGGTTGAGAAGCGCAGCGACGGTGTCGCCGCGCTGGATCTTCTCTTCGCGCAGGAAAACATGGTCGCTGCCGACAACCGGTTTGGCGCTTTCGAGGGCTAGCTGCTCGACCACCATGCGGGTTCCGGGCAGGCCGTCGGCCGGTGCGACGGCAATGGCCCCCGCCATGCCGAGGGCCGATGCGGCGCCAGCGACGCCGATGGTCCAGCGGTGCTGCTTGATTCGGTCGATGAGGGTCGTCGATTGCGCTAGAATGCCGCTCTTTTCCATTGAATTAATGACTTGGCTCCCAAAGTTGCGGGGCAGTTTAGCAGATTTCGCCAGGTCGGCAGATCGGGATTTCAGGGGAGTGTCATGGAAGGCGTTGAAGACAGCCTGCGCTTAATCAAGCGCGGTAGCGACGAGTTGCTGATCGAGGCGGAACTGGTCGAAAAACTCAAGAGCGGCCGCCCGCTGCGGATCAAGGCCGGGTTCGACCCGACGGCGCCCGACCTGCATCTGGGCCACACCGTGCTCATCAACAAGTTGCGCCATTTCCAGGATCTCGGGCATCAGATTCTTTTTTTGATCGGTGACTTTACCGGCATGATCGGCGACCCGACCGGCAAGAACGTCACCCGTCCGCCCCTTTCCCGGGAGCAGATCGGTGAAAACGCCAGAACCTATCAGGAGCAGGTGTTCAAGATTCTCGATCCGGCCCGTACGGAGATCTGCTTCAACTCGACCTGGTTCGACGGCCTGGGAGCTGCCGGCATGATTAAGCTGGCCGCCCAGCATACCGTCGCCCGCATGCTCGAACGGGACGATTTTTCCAAACGTTACGCCGGCGGGCAGCCGATCGCCATCCACGAATTCCTCTATCCGTTGTGCCAGGGCTACGATTCCGTCGCCATGAAGGCCGATGTGGAACTCGGCGGCACCGACCAGAAGTTCAACCTCCTGGTCGGACGGGAACTGCAGAAGCATTATGGGCAATCGCCCCAATGCATCCTCATGATGCCGCTCCTCGAAGGGCTGGACGGTACTAACAAGATGTCCAAATCCCTGGGTAACTATATTGGCATCAACGAACCGGCGCGGGAGATCTTCGGCAAGGTCATGTCGATTTCCGACCAGCTGATGTGGCGTTACTACGACCTCCTGTCCTTCCTACCCGACAGTCACGTGGCCGGGTTGAAGAACGAAGTTGCGGCTGGACGGAATCCCCGCGACGTCAAAGTCCTTCTCGCCCAGGAACTGGTGGCCCGCTTCCACGACCGCAAGGCAGCCGATGACGCCCTTGCCGAATTCGAAGCCCGTTTCCGCCAAGGCGTGCTGCCCGACGACCTGCCGGAGGTTGCCCTCGACAACGGCGGCGTTCCCATGGCGCTGGTACAAGTGCTCAAACAGGCCGGACTCACCGCCAGCACCTCGGAGGCCTTGCGCATGATCGAGCAGGGCGGGGTCCGGGCCAATGGCGAAAAAGTCGCCGATAAGGCCGTCGTCGTGCCGGTCGGCGAGGCCGTGGTGCTCCAGGTCGGCAAGCGAAAATTCGCCCGGGTGACCGTTAACTGACTGATTTTTCGCGGATGCCGGGCGGGCGAGAAAATTGTTTGCGGAATTATTTCGAAAAAGTGTTGACCGCCGGAAACGCCCCCGTATAATGCGCACCTCTTCACCGCAACACGGCGCTGCCGCAAGGTTCTCCGGGTGACGGGAAGAAAAAGAAGTTGAACGGAAGTGTTGACGAGATGTGAGAGACGCTTCATAATTCCGCTTCTTCGCTGATCGCGACAAGGTGATGCGGCGATGCTCTTTAAAAATTGGAACAACCGATAGGTGTGGGTGTCTTGATGCGAAGC
>SSSZ01000100.1 GCA_009469675.1 Azonexaceae bacterium
CCCTACTCACCTCAACCCAACGGCAAGGCCGAGCGCTTCATCCAGACCGCCTTGCGGGAATGGGCCTATGCGCGGGCTTACGAGTCATCCAGCCATCGCGCTCGGCATCTGCCGCTCTGGCTGCATCAATACAACTGGCATAGACCTCATGCCAGCGTTCAATATCATCCCCCCATCTCCCGCGTCACCTTACTGAACAACCTGGTGGGTTTACACAGCTAGGCGCGCCCCGTGGAAGCAGTAGCGGCGCTACGGCAAGCGGGGTGCAACGACACCGGCGCGAGCCTGCTCCTTACTTGGTACGGCTGCGGTATTCGTCGGTGCGGGTGTCGATCTCGATCTTGTCGCCGATTTCGACGAAGGCCGGCACCGGCAGTTCGAAGCCGGTGGCCAGACGGGCCGGCTTCATGACCTTGCCCGAGGTGTCGCCCTTGACGGCGGGTTCGGTATACACCACCTCGCGCACCACGCTGTTGGGCAGTTCGACGGAAATGGCCTTGCCTTCGTAGAAGACGACTTCGCAGGGCAGGCCGTCTTCCAGGTATTTGAGCGCGTCGACCATGTTTTCGGCCTCGACCTCGAACTGGTTGTACTCGGCGTCCATGAAAACGTACATGGGATCGGCGAAGTAGGAGTAGGTCACTTCCTTCTTGTCGAGGATGACCTGCTCGAACTTGTCGTCGGCCTTATAGACCGATTCCGACGGGGCGCCGGTGAGCAGGTTCTTGAGCTTCATCTTGACGACGGCGGCGTTGCGGCCGGACTTGTTGTACTCGGCCTTCTGCACCACGAGTGGATCGCTGCCGACCATGATGACGTTGCCGGAGCGGAGTTCTTGAGCGGTCTTCATTCTGGAATTCCCGAAAGCTGTCTGAAAAAGAAAAACGTTAAATTATAACCCGGCAGTGCAAAACTTGACGAGACTGCTCGCCAGATCCGGGCCACTGGCCAGGCTCCCGGCCCAGGTCCGGGCGTGGGCCTCCAGCGCCTCGCGGCAGGAGGCGAATTCGCGCCAGGCCGCGCCGACGCCGGAACCCCGGTTCCAGGAGAGAAAAAGCTGCCGCACGGCACCCGCCAGAGCGGATTCGGCCGTCGCCGTATAGCGGTCGAGAAAGGCTTCCAGCTTGGCTTCATGGGCGGCGTCCTCCTGGGGGTAGATGTGCCAGACCAAGGGCTTGCCGGCCCATTGCGCACGCACGAAGGAATCCTCGCCGCGCACGAAATTGACGTCGCAGCGCCACAGGAGCTGGTCGTAGCCGTCCAGGGGCAGGAAGGGGATGGGCAGCACTTCGAGGCCGCCGCGCCGCCAGGGGCCGGGGCCGTCCAGGTGGGCTCGGACGGCGGCCAGGGGTTTGCCCGGCGGGACGTGGCAGCGGATGGGGTAGTCGGCGGCGCTCCAGGTCTCGATCAGTTCGCCGACCGGGGCGGTGTCGTAACAGAAAAGACTGATTTCCAGGGGCGAGGACGGGGGCAGGCCGGCGAGAAAGCCGTCCCGCCGGGCGATGAGGCCGGATTCCCGCAACAGGCCGCCGGTCCTGCCGGCAAATCCGGGAAAGAAAAAATGCTTGACCAGGGGCAGGGTGGGGTGGGGCGATGCGACGCCGTGGCAGGATTCGACCCAGGGTTCGGCGGAAAGGTACTCCAGGTTGATCCACCCGGGGGCCGGCCGACGCGCCGCCATTGCTGCGAGGTAGGCGGGGGGGAGTTCGCAGGCGAAGGCTTCGATCACCACATCGGCGACCTCGGCGGCGTCGACGGTCGGGAAATTGGCGGGCCAGTGGCGGATTTCGACGCCGGCGACGGACTGCCTGGGCAGCGCCGCATCGACCCCGGGCTGCAGGGGTGCGAGGCTCGCCGGGTGGTCAACCCAGAGGCGTACCCGCCGGCCGTGTTCGGCCGCCAGCTGGCGGGCCAGGCGCCAGCACACGCCGATGTCGCCGAAATTGTCGATGACGCGGCAGAAGATGTCCCAATGGGCTTGCATGGCCGCCATGTTAACATTCCTCCCATGCCTTCATTCCAGCACCCCGAGACCTGCGTCGCCTGCCCCCGCCTGGCCGACCACCTGGCCGCCATCCGCCGCCGGGAACCCGCTTGGCACGTCCGGCCCGTCCCGGCCTTCGGCGACTTGTCGGCCCGCCTCCTGGTGGTCGGCCTGGCGCCGGGGGAAAAGGGCGCCAACCGCACCGGAAGGCCGTTTACCGGCGACGTGGCGGGCGAGTTGCTCTACCCGGCGCTCCACCGCTTCGCCTTCGCCAGCGCCCCTCACCCCCTGGGGCCGGACGGCTGGGCCAACCCGGAACTGTCCCTGGCGGATTGCCGCATTACCAACGCCGTGCGCTGCCTGCCGCCGGCCAACAAGCCGACCACCGCCGAAATCCGCCAGTGCAACGGCCACCTCCAGGCCGAACTTGCCGCCATGCCGAACCTTGCGGCCATCGTCGCCCTCGGCGCCATCGCCCACCAGGCGGTACTCCGGGCCTACGGCCTCAAGGCCGGGACCATGGTCTTTGCCCACGACGTCCAGCATGCCCTGCCCGACGGACGCCGGCTGTTCGACAGCTATCATTGCAGCGGCTACAACTGGCGCACCGGACGCCTGACGCGGCCGAGCTTCGAGGCGGTATTCGCCGGCGTGCGCAGCTTCCTGGGGCCATGAACCGGCCGCCGGACCATCCCGGCCCGGGAGCGTCCCTTGCCGCCAGCCCGCGCTGCGCCAAAGGTGCCGGCGGCGGCTTCGACGCCAAGGCCTTCCTGGCCAGCCTGACCGAGCTGCCGGGGGTCTATCGCATGCTCGATGCCGAGGGCACCGTGCTCTACGTCGGCAAGGCCAAGAACCTCAAAAAGCGGGTTTCGTCCTATTTCCGGGAGAACCTGCCGAGTCCGCGTATCGCCCACATGGTGGAGAGAATCGCCCACATCGAGACGACGGCGACCCGCTCCGAGGCCGAAGCGCTGCTCCTGGAAAACAACCTCATCAAGTCGTTGAACCCCCGCTACAACATCCTTTTCCGCGACGACAAGTCCTACCCCTACATCGTCCTCACCCGGGACGCCTTCCCGCGGCTCGGCTTCTTTCGCGGCAACCCCGACCGCAAGGCCGAGTATTTCGGGCCGTACCCGTCGGCCTGGGCGGTGCGGGACGGCATGCAGACCCTGCAGAAGATGTTCCGCCTGCGCACCTGCGAGGACACCGTCTTCGCCAACCGCTCGCGGCCCTGCCTCCTGTATCAGATCAAGCGTTGCAGTGCCCCCTGCGTCGGCCACATCACGGCCGAGGATTACGCCCGCGACGTCCAGCTCGCCGCCATGTTCCTCCACGGCCGCCAGCAGGAGGTCATCAAGCGCCTGAGCCGGGCCATGGAAGAGGCCTCGGCCCGGCTCGCCTTCGAGATGGCGGCGATCTACCGGGACCAGATCCAGTCCCTGCGCCAGGTCCAGGAAAAGCAGTACGTCTCCAGCGCCAAGGGGGAGGACGTGGATATCGTCGTCGCCCTGCGGGAGGCCGGCCAGCTCTGCGTCAACCTGGCCATGGTGCGGGGCGGGCAGCACCTGGGGGATCGCCCGCAGTTCCCGGCCAATGCCGGCGATTCGACCCCGGCCGACGCTGTCGCGGCCTTCCTGCAGCAACATTACGCCGTCCATCCGGCGCCCGTCCGAATCCTGGTGTCGCCGCCGCCGACCGAGGAGGAGGGCGGCGACAACGCCAACCTGCTGGCGGAACTGGCCGGCCGCGCCGTGCCGGTGCTGGAGCCGCGTTCGGTGGTGCATCGCACCTGGGTCGAGATGGCGATCCAGAACGCCCGCCTCGCCATTGTCGCCCGCAACCAGGCGGCGGCCCAGCAGGAGCAGCGGCTGGCGGCGCTGCAGGCGGCCCTCGAACTCAGCGAGCCGCTGCAGCGCATCGAGTGTTTCGACATCAGCCACACCCAGGGCGAGGCGACGGTGGCCTCCTGCGTCGTTTACCAGGGCAATGGCATGAAAAAGGCCGACTACCGGCGCTTCAACATCCGTGACATCGCTCCCGGCGACGACTACGCCGCCATGCGCCAGGCGGTAAGCCGCCGCTACGACAAGGTGGCGGCCGGCGAAGGGACGGCGCCCGATCTCATTCTCATCGACGGCGGCAAGGGCCAGGTCGGCGCGGCCTACGGCGTTCTCGCCGACCTCGGCCTGGGGGGGCTGCCGCTCATCGGCGTGGCCAAGGGCGAAGCGCGTAAACCCGGCCTGGAAACCCTGGTTTTTCCCGACGACCGGGAGCCGTTGCAGCTGCCGCCGGAGCACCCGGGCCTGCACCTCATCCAGGAAATCCGCGACGAGGCCCACCGCTTCGCCATCACCGGCCACCGCGCCAAACGCGGCAAGGCCCGCCAGACCTCCAGGCTGGAAAGCCTGCCCGGCATCGGCCCAGCCCGGCGCAAGGCCCTGGTCGCCCAATTTGGCGGCCTGCCCGGCGTCCTGGCCGCCAGCCCCGACCAACTGGCCGCCGTGCCGGGGATCAGCCGGGAGCTAGCCGAAAGAATCTACGCTGCATTACACTGAGGCCATGCCCTTTAACCTGCCCATCCTGCTCACCTGGCTGCGCATCGTCGCCATTCCGCTGCTCATCGCGGCCTACTACCTGCCGGCGGACTGGGCCACACCCCACGAACGCAATCTGGCCGCAACCGCGATCTTCGTCGCCGCCGCCGTCACCGACTGGGCCGACGGCTATCTGGCGCGCCGGCTCAACCAGACCTCGGCCTTCGGCGCCTTCCTCGACCCGGTGGCCGACAAACTGATGGTGGCGGCGGCCCTCATCATGCTTGTCCAGCTCGACCGCACCGATGCCCTCGTGGCCACCATCATCATCGGCCGCGAAATCACCATTTCGGCCCTGCGCGAGTGGATGGCCAAAATCGGCGCCTCCAAGAGCGTCGCCGTCTCCATGCTCGGCAAGGTCAAGACCACCGCTCAGATGATCGCCATCCCGCTCCTGCTTTACCATGTCGCCCTGTTCGGCCTGGATACCCAGAAAATCGGCAACTGGTTGATCTGGATCGCCGCCTTGCTCACCCTATGGTCCATGGGTTATTACCTGCGCATGGCCTGGCCGGAGATCGCCAAGCGGAGCGGCGATCCGGGTTGACAATTAAGATTCAGAGCCTATAATGCCGGCTCTGTTCGACGCGGCAGTAGCTCAGTTGGTAGAGCGCAACCTTGCCAAGGTTGAGGTCGAGAGTTCGAGACTCTTCTGCCGCTCCAGTTTTTTTGGGGAAAGCGTGGCTTTCCCCTTTTAGTTGTCGCTGATACAGTTTTTCGGCAAGGCGCGATAGCAAAGCGGTTATGCACCGGATTGCAAATCCGTGTAGGTCGGTTCGACTCCGGCTCGCGCCTCCAGAATGCCGCGGCAGTAGCTCAGTTGGTAGAGCGCAACCTTGCCAAGGTTGAGGTCGAGAGTTCGAGACTCTTCTGCCGCTCCAATTTAAAGGGAAAGCGCCGGTCGCTTTCCCTTTTTCCTATGCGCCGGCCGCTATAATCCGCCCTTCGCCCGGGTGGTGAAATGGGTAAACACAGCGGACTTAAAATCCGCCGGAGCAATCCTTGCCGGTTCGAGTCCGGTCCTGGGCACCACGAAGCCTTTGCCATGATTATCTACGACCTCTGCTGCGAAAACGACCACAAGCTCGAGGGCTGGTTTGCCAGCGCCCAGGACTTTGAGTCCCAGCTGGCGAGCGGCATGATCCGCTGCCCCCAGTGCGACAGCATCGACTTGCGTCGCGTTCCGTCGGCCGTGGCCATCGGAGGCCATGCCGAGCCGGCGCCGCTGCCCCGCTCCGGCACGGCGACCTTCAGCGCCATTCCCAACGGCAGTCAGGCCATGGCGCTTTATCGGCAACTGGTCAACGCCATGATGGCGGCCACCGAAGACGTGGGCACCGATTTCGCCGAGGAGGCGCGGCGGATGCATTACGACGAGGCCCCCGAACGCGCCATCCGCGGCCAGACCACCGACGAGGAATACGAAGCCCTCAAGGACGAGGGGATCGAACTCATCCGCCTCCCGGTCCCGCGCAAGGAAGATCTGTCCTGAACCCGGTCCGCCGGGCGAGGGGCGGGGAAAACCGGCCGGGTACAATCGTTACACCCCCCGATCTACTCCTTTCTAACTAGCGGGAACGGCACTGACATTCCATCCGGGCAGCGGCTCAGGCCCTTTTCCGAACCGGGGACCGCGTGCCGCATGGTCGATGGCGTGAAGGTTTCGCCTTTCAGAAATGGCCGAAAGGCGGCGATTTCCGTGTAGGATTGCTTCCGTTGCGGCACTCCGCGTGTCTGGTCCAGAGGTTCGCCTTACATGAAGATTTGGCTTCGCCTGGTAGTTTCCATATTGCTTGCCGTGATCGTTTCGGGTGCCGGGTTGATCTATTGGGCCACCCTGGAACAGCGCAAGATCGCCGTGGACCAGGCCAAGGAATTCGCCAACAGCGTCCATCAGATGACCTTGGCGGGACTAACCGGCATGATGATTACCGGCACCGTCCCCCTGCGCCCCATCTTCCTCGACCAGATCAAGGAAACGAACCACATCGAGAGCCTCAAGGTGATCCGGGGCGAACCGGTGGTGCAGCAGTTCGGGCCGGGCTACGAAGGGGAAACCATTGCCGACGCCGTGGAAAAGGCGGTACTGGTCACAGGTGATCCCATTTATACGGTCCATGTCGGCGCGGACGGTGGTGACCGGATGCGGGCGGTGTTGCCGGCCCGGGCGCTGGAAAACTACCTGGGAAAGAATTGCACCAACTGCCACGAGGTGCCGCCGGGCACCGTTCTCGGCGTGGTCAGCATGGAGATTTCGCTGGCCCAGGCCAGCCAGACCACCCGGCTCTTCGCCCGCCACGCCGTGATGGGGGCGGCAGCCCTGTGCATCCCGCTCGGGTTCTTCATCTGGATGTTCATCACCCGCATGGTGTCGCGGCCCCTGGCCAAAATGACCGAGGGGCTCAATCGTATCGCCGAGGGCGACATCGACGAGGCCAGCGAATTGCCGGTGCACCGCCCCGACGAGGTCGGTGTCGCCACGGCGGCCTTCAACCGCGTCATGGACAAAGCCCACGAATTGCTGCGCGAGCAGCGCCTGGCCCGGATCGTCTTCGAGAATTCCCTGGAGGGCATAGCGGTCACCAATTCCCGCTCGCGCATCGTCATGGTCAACAAGGCCTTTACCGACACGACCGGCTATTCGGCGGAAGAGGCCATCGGCCAGACGCCGGCCCTGTTGAAATCGGGAAAACAGGGTGAGGACTTCTATGCCGACTTTTGGACGACCCTGAAAGAGCGCGGCGAATGGCGGGGCGAAATCTGGAATCGCCGCAAGAACGGTTCGGTTTACCCGGAATGGCTCAACGTCAGCGCCGTGCACAACGGCAAGGGCGAGGTCGAGCACTACATCGCCATTTTCACCGACATTACGGAAAGGAAGGAGCGAGAGGAAAAGATCACCTACCAGGCCTTTCACGACGCCCTGACCGGCCTGCCCAACCGCCTGCTCTTCCGCGACCGTCTGGAACAGGCCCTAGCCCAGGCCAAGCGCAACAAATACCGGACGCCGGCGATCATGTTCCTCGACCTCGACCGCTTCAAGCAGATCAACGACACCCTCGGCCACGAGGCCGGCGATCTGCTCCTGAAGGAAGTCGGCAACCGCCTGCGGCGCTGCGTCCGCACGGCCGACACGGTGGCCCGCCTGGCGGGCGACGAATTCACCGTCCTTCTGCCGGAAGTGACCGAAGAGTCCGATGCCCGGGCCGTGGCGGAAAAAATCCTGGCGGCGATGAAGGAGCCGGTCAGCCTTGGGGTCGAGAGCCGTGTCATCAGCACCAGCATCGGCATCAGCATGTATCCCCGCGACGGCCGCGACGCGGACACTTTGATGAAGCACGCCGACGCCGCTATGTACAACGTCAAGGGCAGCGGCCGGGCCGGGATGTGCTTCTTCGCCCCGGAACTCCTGGGCAAGCCGACCCGCCGCGTCGAGATGGAAAAGCGCCTGCAGGTCGCCCTCAGCCAGCGGGAATTCGAACTCCACTTCCAGCCCATCTTCGACCTCGGCAGCGGTGCCATACACGGTCGCGAAGCCCTGCTGCGCTGGCACCAGCCCGACGGCAGCATGGTCATGCCCGAGGAGTTCATCGGTATGGCGGAAGAACTCGGCCTGATGACCCGGATCGGCGAGTGGGTGCTCGAGACGGCCTGTGTGCACGCCCGCGACTGGCAGGCCGAGGGTACGCCGGTGGTCGTTTCGGTCAACCTATCCGCCGCTGAATTCCAGCGCCCCGACCTCGTCCAGATGATCCGCGAAACCTTGCGCCGAGTGAGTTTGGCACCCCAGCTCCTCGAAGTCGAGATCGCCGAAATGCTGGCCATGCACGATCCCGAATACAGTATCCGGGTTCTCGGTCAGTTGCGCGACCTGGGCGTTGCTGCGGTGATCGACGATTTCGGCACCGGCTACTCCAACCTCACGGTGCTCAAGCAGCTTCCCATCCAGGGCATCAAGATCGACCGCAGCCTGATCCGCGACGAGATCCGCGAACCCGACGAGCAGACCGTCCTCGGCGCCATCTTCGGCGTGGCCACGGCGCTCGGTCTGCGGACAGTGGCCGAAGGCATCGAAACCGAATCGGAATTGGCAGCGGTCCGCAATCTGGCCTGCCATCACGCCCAGGGGCGCATGCTCGGGGCCTGAAACCCTTGGCTGGAAACGCTGCAGCCCGGGGCCGGTAAGCTGACCGACGGGCCGCGGGGGCGGCTTATTTCCCGCGGCTGCGCAACTTGCCGAGTTCCGCCTTCAAATCCTGGCGATAGCGGCACGTGCCCCGCTCTGTATCAACCGCCTGCCAGTGGTCGCAATGGTCGCCCAGACAGGCGTTCTGCAGGGGAGGGCGGCCCTTGTGGCGCGCCTGGGCGAGCACGGCCAGGCCGGCGGCTTCGTGGAGCAAATTGTGCAGGGGCGAAGCACAGTTTTGCTGCAGGGTGCGCAGGCACCAGCGGTTGAGGGCGTTTTTCTTGGTCCAGGTCATAGGGATACAGGGATTCCGGTGGAACTAGCTGTGTAAACCCACCAGGTTGTTCAGTAAGGTGACGCGGGAGATGGGGGGCTGATATTGAAGGCTGGCATGAGGTCTGTGCCAGTTGTATTGATGCAGCCAGAGCGGCAGATGCCGAGCGCGATGGCTGGATGACTC
>SSSZ01000101.1 GCA_009469675.1 Azonexaceae bacterium
ACCCAGATCAGCGTCACCAGTCTCGGCAACCGAGCCGGGCTCGTCAGCCACGAGTACGACCAAGACCTGGTCTTCGCCTACACCGACAGCAGCCGGTCCCAGGCGTACTTCAAGACCAGCACGAACAACGCCGCGACGTGGAGCAGCGAAATCACGATCGGCGGCGGCTCATCGGTCTCGTTCTACGGCGGAGTGTGGGTAAGTCCGTTCGCGATCGGCCGCGCGGGCGTCGACCCGAACCTCGGGCTGGTCTACGGCCTTGAGACCGCCTCACAGGACCGAAGCGAGGTCTGGTTCCGCGCCTACGACCACGCGTCGACTGCATACGTGCAGCGCGCCCGAGCAGTCACCGCCGACGCCGTCATCAGCGCCAACACGATCGTCTCTAGCGACGCGGTCATCCGTGGCCCACGCAGCATCACGAGCGACGCAAAGATCATCGCGCCTGGCACCAGCACCGTCAGCGCGGACGTTGTCATCGTCGCCGGGTCCGCAACGCAGCGCACCAAGACCGTCACCGCCGACGCCGTCATCATGGCCCGCGGCGCCACCCGCACCCTGACCGCGGACGCGATTATCGCTTCAGGGGCAGCACCCCCGGGCGCGCTAGTGCGTCCGTTCGCCGCCCCGCTCGTCGTTTCATCCGCGACCGCCCCGCTCGTCGTTTCGTCCGCGACCGCCCCCCTCAGCATGGAGACGACCTGACATGGCTCAGAGCAGCGACACCGTCTTCGTGATCGTCGAGGGTGACCTCAAGCCCGACCTTTCGTGCACCGGGCTTCTCGATGCCAGTAGCAACCGCGTCGCGCGTGTCGGGAAGAACGTATCGCTCGCCGTGTCGCCGGTAGTGGGTGGCGCCGGCACGCTCATCACCGCGGCATGGGCCGATAGCCCGAACAACACGCAGCCATCGCTCACCTGGACGGCCGGTAACAAGCTTGCTCTCGGCGTTTACTACGGCCGCTGGCGCACCGACCCTGCCGGCAGCGAGCAATGGTCGTTCCCCACGGAGAACCCGTTTACGATCGTCGTCACCGCGAAGACCGGCACATGACAGCGCAGATCATCACGCTCGCGCCCCCGGATGGGTCGCTCTACGCGGCTGTCGAAGTATGGGCGGCATCCGTGTCCGGTGAGTTCCGCAAGGTCGGCGCCTACCCGGCGTTCACGATCGTGGAGACGGTCGTCGGGCAGACATGGAGCGAAGAATTCGGTGAGCTTGTCGACGAGACCAAGCGCGAGATGAAGCCCGCCCCGAAGGTCGGCGCCCCGTGCTACTTGCAGCCCGACGATACGCGCCTGCTTTGCCACTGGGTCTACGAGGACTCGGCGCTGGGCCTGAACACCGTGGAGCGGACCGTCAACGAGCGCCGCTATCGCTGATGCCCGCCGTTCACTTCACCGAACCCGAACGCCAGTGGCTGCTCAGGTTCGCCAAGGCCCAGCGCCTTCCCTGGCTGATCAATCGACTGGAGCTTGAGTGCCCGATCAAGCGCGGACTGACCATCGACCCGCAGGACTACCCGCACCGCCTCACGATGACGCGGCAGTCGTCGTCCTAAACCCCCGCCGCATCCCACAAGCCCTCAGCGCGCTCGACCGGCTGACCACGCCGACGATCCGCGTGCAAGGCATGAGCGAGGCGCGCGTCGCGCAACGCTGGCCCGAAGTCCTACAGCTCGCCCGCGCCAAAGGCGTTCACCGGCTTACGGTCGTCAGCGACGACACCATCGTCACCCAGGCAGCCGTCAACGCCGTCCTGAGCGCCCCCGGCCGCGTCACGACCGGATGGTGCCAGCTCGCTGACAACGACCCAAGGGCGAACCTCAGCACCGCACCCGTCCATCCGTTCCCGCACGAAGGCGCCTACGCCTTCCCGACCCGCGACGAGGTAAACGCCGGCCCGGAATACCAGCGCACGTACTTCACCGGCATGGCATTCACCACCATGACCGTCGAGGACTGGGAACAGTTCCCGTTCGGCTGCTACGGCGCCGACTACGAACCAGGGCACGCCAGCGACCTGCACCTCAGCTACCGCCTCCAGCGCGCCGGCGTCGAGATCACGGCGGCACGCGACGGGTTCATTACACACCTGAAAGCCGTCTGGAACGAGCGGGACTACACGCCCGGCCGCGAGCTGCTGATCGGCCCGGACCGTGAGGCGATCGTCTGGAGCGAGCCGTGATCATCGCCCTACTGTCCTGGTTCAACGAGAGTCCGGCAATGCTCGCCAACGCCGTCGGCACCCTCACGTTCGCCGACCACCTGATTGCCGTAGACGGCGCGTACGCCCTCTACCCGGAAGCGCAAGCCAAGAGTCCCAGCGATCAGGCGGACGTGATCCGCGCCCAGGCCGACATGCTCGGCATCGGCCTCACCCTTCACCAGCCCGCCCATCCGTGGGCAGGCAACGAGGTCGAGAAGCGCACCACCATGTTCCGCCTCGCCGAACTCCTCGGCACAGAGAACGACTGGCTGTACATCGTGGACGCCGACGAGCAGGTCACCAACCCGCACGAACAGACCGTACGCCAAGCCCTCGCCGAAACAACCCTGCTGACGGCTGAGGTCACCTACTGGTGGCACCGCCCCCACAAGACCCCGAACGCCTACCCGTTCCCCAGCCCACTACGGGAACAGCAGGGCATCACCAAGTTCTTCCGCAACCTCCCCGGCCTGCACTGCCAAGGCGCGCACTACCGGTACGTCGCCGGCGACGGCACCGTCATGTGGAACCCCAACGGCATCGACGCAACCGAACCACTGGACGTCCGCACCGTGCGCGTCCAACACCGCAACCAAGAGCGCGACCTGTGGCGCCAGCAAGAAGCGAAGACGTACTACGACGCACGAGACACCTTGAAGATCGAGGCGACCGCATGAGCTACACCATCGACCCGACCCGCGACGGCTACAAGTGGACCGTCACCCTCGACGGCAACACCGCCGAGGGCGAGGCACCGAACGAGACGACGGCCATGCGCGAGGTCGCCCGCGCTCTGCACTGGCTGACCGCTGGGAACCCGCCGGAGCCGGAGCCGGAGCCGGAGAAGGCCGAGAAGCCGCGTAAGGCGCCGCGTGCGGATGGGTAGCTGGACGCCACTCAGTGTCCGTCACGGCAACCGTCGCGCTCGCGCCCGCTGGAGACTCCGCGGCGCCCGGAACGCGCTCGCCCTACGAATCGCGCCGTGGCTTGACATCAAGCCCGACCATCTCCCGCCGCCCCGCGACGCAACCAAGGTCCCACCCGTAGACCGCTCCGCCATCGTGGCTATCTGCATCTGGATCACCGTCTGCGTTGCTCTGATCGGCTGGTCCATCGCGTACTACGCAACTGCCCACTAGGGGGGCCTAATGGGTACGAGTAAGCCGCCTACCCGCCG
>SSSZ01000102.1 GCA_009469675.1 Azonexaceae bacterium
GGGGCGCTCGGGTTGTGGCGCCTCCCCCCGGCCATCGCCGCGCGACTGGGGGCACTCATCCCGGCGTAGCGACCGGGGGCACCCATGAGCCGCAGCGTCATCCCCGGTTGGGCCACCCGCGCCCTTCAGGAGTTTATTGTAAAGCACGGGATATCGTCCACGGAGGCACTGAGGCAGGTCATCACAGCGGAGACGGATTGCATCGTCCCGGACACCCCCAACCGCTCGCGACAGGTGTACGCTGGGGAGAGGCACCCGCTCTCCGTGTTTATGTCTAAGCGCACCGCCTCAAGCATCGCCAACCGCGCCGATACGAAGCGCATGATCCAGGAGCGCAGCGAGGCGCACCGGCGGGAAATGCAGGTCAAAGCGGAGGAGTTGGACCGCACGCTGGCGCAGCAGCTCAAGATGATGGCACAGGGGGTGCGGCCGGTGCTCAACGATGTGGGGGAGGCAGTCAAGGAAGGGGGCAGGCAGAAGGTGGAGCGACTGCCAGCGGCGGTGCATGTGCAGGCCATCGGCGCGGCTTCGGCGTGGGCGGCACGGCAGAACCCGACGGCGCAGAGGGTGGAGATGGAGCATAGCGGCGGCGTCCGGCTCGCTCTGGACCTTGACCGACTGCGGGCAGAGGAGCGCGAGCTTGAGCAGGAGCTTGCGACGCTGAATGAGCCTTAGCCGTCGGGAAGTCCTGGAACAGCGGCTCGCAGAGGTGAAGCTGCGCAAGATCCAGGCCCTTCGTCCGCAGGTGGAGGAGGCGCGCGCCCGGAAGCGCGTCGTATCCCGAGACGACCTGATCGCCTGGACGCAGCTCAACAACCCGCGCTACAAGGCCGGGAAGTTCCACCGGCATCTTGCCGCACGGCTACAAGCTTTCTCCGCTGCCGTCACCGCTGGGGAAGGCCCCCGGATGATTGTCAACGTGCCCCCACAGTACGGCAAGAGCGAGCTTTGTAGCCGCAACTTCCCGGCGTGGCACCTTTCCCGCAACAGCTACCATCGGGTGATTCTGGCCAGCTACGCGGACGATCTCGCCTCGCAGATGTCGGTGTCTGCCCGCGCGGCGGTGGAGACGGCTTCGGAGTGGGTGGCGCAGCTCTCTCACGGAAAATCCGCGAAGTGGACCAACGAGCTATGGACCCTGGACGATGGCGGCGGCGTCCGAAGTGCAGGCGTGGGCGGCGGCATCACCGGCATGTCCGCTCACGTCGGCATCATTGACGACCCGGTGAAAGACGAGGAACAGGCCAGAAGTGCGGCGTTCAAGCGGCGGTTTGAGAGTTGGTATGAAACCGCGTTTATGACCCGCATCCAGGAAGGCGGCGGGATTCTGGTGGTCAGCACCCGCTGGGGTGTGGACGATCCGGTTGGCTACCTTCTGGAGCGTCAACGGCTTTCCGGCGGCAAACCCTGGGAAATCATCCGCTATCCCGCCATCGCCGAAGTGGACGAGTACGCCGAAGACGGAACCCTCTGGCGTCGCGAGGGGGAGCCGTTGTCACCAGAGCGATACTCTCTGGAAACGATGCTTGAACGGAAGCTATCCATAGCACCGTGGCGCTGGGCATCGGTCTACCAACAGCAGCCGGTGCCCGCAGACGGGAGCATCTTCCGCTCGGACCACTTCGGCAACCGCTACGATGCACTACCGGCGATGGACGAAATCGTTATAAGCTGCGACCTCACATTCAAGGACAAGGCCACAAGCGACTTCGTGGTCATGCAGGTGTGGGGCAGGAAGAAGGCGGATTGTTACCTGATAGAGCAGGTGCGCCGCCGGATGGACTACCCCGCAAGCAAGGCAGCCTTGCGCGACCTGGTGGCGGCGTATCGCCCGCAGGCTGTGGTGGTGGAGGACAAGGCCAACGGGAGCGCGATGGTAGCCGAGCTTCGGAAAGAGAAGGACATCGTGGGGATTCAGGGCTGGGACCCCGGTCGCCTCGACAAGCGGGAGCGCGCCGAAATCTACAGCCTGCCCCGCTACACCGCCGGGCAGGTCTGGCTCCCGAGCGGCAAGCCGTGGATACACGACTTCGTGGCGGAGCATCTGGGCTTTCTGGCAGGGGCCGCGCATGACGACCAGATCGACGCAGAGAGCCAGTTCTTCGCGTGGCTGGCCACCCGGGCCGCCCCCGCCATCACCGCCAAGAGCCTCACCAGCGCCTTCGGGCGCTTCAACGCTTGACCGACAGCCGAAAACGGGGTAGCGCGTACACATGCCCGAAGCCAAGCCAGACCTCACCTCCCTGATAGCCTACTCGGGCTTCCCCAACTACGGCACGACCAGCTACGCCGCGCAGGACGAGCGGCACCGGGAGCTACAGGGCACGCGCCGGGACACGGTGTTCGCCGAAATGCTGGAAGGCGACTCGTTGATCGCCGTTTCCTTCGGCATTATGGCCAACCTCGCCGCGCAAGTTCCCTACACCTTCACGGCTGCCGATGCGACCGACCCCGAAGCCGTGGCCATCGCGGAGGACTTCGGCGCGATGTGGAAGGCGCTCAAAACCCCCTGGACCGACGTCGTAAAAGAGGCGATTCGAGGCGCGGCTTGGGGCTACAGCCTGCATGAGCTTGTGGCCGAAATGCGCGATGGGCAGCCGGTACTGACCGACCTCTTCCACATCCGGCAGGACTCGCGCTATTGCTGGCATTGGGGCGAAGGAGGCCGGGAAGTCGTCGCTGTGGAGCAACTGACCC
>SSSZ01000103.1 GCA_009469675.1 Azonexaceae bacterium
CCTGGAGAACGGCCAGGTCGGCTTCTACACCAAGGCGCACCACAGCGGCATCGACGGCAAGGCCGGGGTCGAGCTGGCCAAGGTGCTGTACGACGTGACGCCGAAGCCGCGCGAAGTGCGCCCGCCCACGCGCCGCAAGGCCGCCGACCGCTACCAGCTCGGCGTGACCGAGCTGCTGCAGGCGGCCGTGACCAACTCGGTCGCGCGCTACCGCGAGATCGCCGCGCTGCTGCCCAACGCGGCCAAGGCGCTGGCCGCGGCCGCCAAGGTGATGGCCGCGCAGCGCACGCCCAAGGGCGAACGCAAGCTGAACCTCGGCCTCGCGCCGAGGTCGGTCTTCAACGTGTCGATCACCAACCAGCGCTCGTACAGCACGATGTCGGTGTCGCTCGACGACCTGAAGGCGCTGGGCAGGCGCGTGGGCGGCACCGTCAACACGATCGTGATGGCGATGTGCGCCGGTGCGCTGCGCCGCTATCTCAAGGAGCGCGGCGAGCTGCCGAAGGAGGCGCTGATCGCGATGGTGCCGGTCAGCCTGCGCGGCGCCGGCGACGACCGGATGAACAACCAGGTGTCCGCGATCCGCGTCGACCTGGCCACCGACATCGCCGACCTGGGCGAGCGCTTCAAGGCGATCCACGCGTCGTCCGAAGCCGCGAAGGCGGTGGTGCGCGAGCTCAAGCCGGTGCTCGGCGTAGACATGCCGATCACCGGCGCGCCCTGGCTGATGACCAGCATGGCGTCGCTGTACGGCCGCTCCAACCTGGCGAGCCGGCTGCCGGCCTTCGGCAACGTCGCGATCTCCAACGTGCCGGGATCCCCGGTGCCGCTGTACATGGCGGGCGCGCGCATGCGCCACTACTACCCGGTGTCGATCCCCGGGCACGGCATGGCGCTGAACATCACCGTGCAGAGCTACGCCGATTCGCTGGAGTTCGGGCTCACCGCCTGCCGGCGTACGGTGTCGCAGGAGGAATCGTACGAGCTGATCGACTATTTGCGCGACGCGCTCGACGAGATCCGGCAGCTGCCGAGCGTCGACATCGAGGTCGAGGCCGCCGAGGTGCCGGCGCCGGCCGCGAAGCGCCGGGCGAAGGCGCTGCCGGCGCCCGCGGCGGTCGGCGGCGCAGCGGCGGCCAAACGACGCGTGGCCGCCGCGAAGAGGCCCGCGGCGGCAGAAAAACCGGCGGCTGCCAAGAGAACCGCCGCTGCGAAGAAGCCCGCCGCCGGCAAGCGCGCCGCCGCGCGCGCCGCCTGAGCGCCGGACGCAGCCGCGCGCAACCACACGACGGAGGCAGCCCCGTGAATCCGATGCAATCGAAGGCCGGCCCCCACCAGGCCTACAGCGACGCCGACATCGCGTTGTTCGCCAAGGTCAGCCGGCGCCTGCTGCCGCTGCTGGTCATCTGCTACGTGATCGCGTTCCTGGACCGCGTGAACATCGGTTTCGCGCAGCTGCAGATGAAGCAGACGCTGCCGTTCAGCGATGCGGCCTACGCCTTCGGCGCCGGCGTGTTCTTCATCGGCTACTTCCTGTTCGAGGTGCCGAGCAACCTGCTGCTCGAGAAGATCGGCGCGCGCAAGACGCTGCTGCGCATCATGTTCTGCTGGGGCATCGTCGCGTCGGCGATGATGTTCGTGCAGACGACGACGCAGTTCTACATCCTGCGCTTCCTGCTCGGTGCCTTCGAGGCCGGTTTCTTCCCGGGCATCATCCTGTACCTGACCTACTGGTACCCGTCGGCGCGGCGCGCCAAGGCGATCGCCGTGTTCATGACCGGCGCGACCATCGCCTACCTGATCGCGGGGCCGGTCTCGGGCGCGATCCTGAAGTACATGGACGGCGTGCTCGGCCACCACGGCTGGCAGTGGCTGTTCGTGCTCCAGGGCCTGCCGGCGAGCATCCTGGGCGTCGTCGCCTACTTCTACCTCGACGACAAGCCCGAGCAGGCCGGCTGGCTGAGCGCGAACGAAAAGGCGCTGCTGCGCAGCCACGTCGACCACGACGCCCATGTCGTCTCTTCGGCATCGCACGGCTCGCTGCTTTCGCTGATCAAGGATCCGAGGGTCTACTCGCTGTCGATCGCGTACTTCCTGGCCCTCGGGGCCACCTATGCGATGGTGTTCTGGACCCCGACCCTGATCAAGAGCTGGGGAATCCCCGACCTGTTCGTCATCGGCATGCTGTCGGCGGTGCCGGCAGCGGTCGCCCTGGCCGGCATGGTGTTGATCGGCCGCAGTTCCGACAAGCACATGGAGCGGCGCTGGCACTACTTCCTGTGCGTCGGCTTCATCGCGGCCGGCGGCCTGATCGCCGCATCGATGCAGGGCAACGTGGCGCTGTCGCTGGCGGGCCTGGCCATCCTGACGATCGGCCAGTCGGGATCCACGCCGATCTTCTTCGCCGCCTGCAGCGAGTACCTGCCGAAGAAGACCGCCGCCGGCGGCATCGCGCTGATCAGCAGCCTGGGCAACCTC
>SSSZ01000104.1 GCA_009469675.1 Azonexaceae bacterium
CGGGAAAAGGCCGGCGACCCGTCGATCCAGGCGAGCACTTCGGCCTTGGGGACGAACAGCAGACTGGCCCGGGTCAGCGCACGCAATTCGTAGACCGCCTCGGTGTCGCAGAGGACGCTCTCGACCCCGAGGCAATCGCCGGCCTTGGCGACCCGAACCATGTGCTCAACCCCCTGGCGGTTGCTGAGTATCATCTCCAGGGTGCCGTGGATGACCACGAACATGCCGCCCGGCCGGCTTTCCTTGCGCAACACCACCTCCCCCGGAGCGAACGCGCGATGCAGATCGGGCCGGTCGATGACGGCGCGAAAAAGATCCTGGCCGAGCAAGCCGGCAACAATACCGTGGGCATCGAGGGCGCTGAATTCGCTTGCGGAAAGCGTCATTGGGCCGTTCCCAAGTTCGAGAAGAGGGCAAGATAGCAGGTTGCCATTGGTCGACCTATACTCCTAAATGACTACGTCTTATGCTGGGTCAGAAGCCGGTCAGCCTCCCCCGGTAGATTGATGAAATGAATCGACGCCTTTTCTGCCTGTACATCCTGTCCTCCCTGTCGGCCGGGGCCTTGGGCGCCGCTCCGCCGACGCTGACCAAGGACGAGGTCGAGGTCAGCTACGAAAACGGGATGTACACCGGCCGTTTCAGCTTTTTCGTTCCGGTGCCCCAGGCGGTGGCCTGGGAGGTTCTCATCGATTTCGACCGGATGGCGGCTTTTGTTCCCAATCTGGAAAGCAGCCGCATTCTGACCCGGGACGACACAGCCATCGTCTTTGCGCAAAAAGGCAAGATCAGCTATGGCATTTTCACCTTCGCCTTCGAGTCGGAAAGGCGGGTCGAGCTGCATCCCAAGGAAGGCCTGCTGCTCGCCAAGGCGCTTTCCGGAAGCGCCAAGCACATGGCGAGCGAAATGCGCGTCGCGGCGGAAGGCGCGGGAACCCGCCTGGCCTACCGCGTCGAGATGATCCCCGGCCGCTGGTATCCGAGCAGTTTCGGCATCAGCGGCATGCGCCACGAGATTGCCGAGCAGTTCACTGCCCTGGCCGGCGAAATGCTGCGCCGGGCCGAAAGCCGGGCCGGCCGCTGACCGGTCGTCCCGGACCGGGGCCGTTGCGGCAGCCCCGGGCCGCCATGCCTACTTGAACGGGTGCTGCTTGAGGATGGTCTCGTCCCGTTCCGGACCGGTGGAAACGATGGCGATGGGCACCTCGCAGAGGGCCTCAAGACGATCGAGGTAGGCCCGGGCGTTGGCCGGCAGATCTTCCCAGCGCTTGACCCCGAAGGTGGTCTCCTTCCAGCCGGGCATGGTTTCGTAGACCGGCTCGCAGCGGGCCACTTCGTCGGCGCCGATGGGCAGGAGATCGATGAATTCGCCGTCGAGCTTGTAGCCGGTGCAGATGTTGAGCTCTTCCAGGCCGTCGAGGACGTCGAGCTTGGTGATGCACAGCCCGGTGAGGCCGTTGATGCGGCCGGAACGGCGCAGCGCGGCGGCGTCGAACCAGCCGCAGCGGCGCTTGCGGCCGGTGACGGTGCCGAATTCGCGGCCCACCTGGGACATCTGGTAGCCCGGACAACCGGCCGTCTCGATATCGAGTTCGCTCGGGAAGGGGCCGCCGCCGACGCGGGTGCAGTAGGCCTTGGTGATGCCCAGGACGTAGTGCAGCATGCCCGGCCCGATGCCCGATCCGGCGGCCGCCTGACCGGCGACGCAGTTGCTCGAGGTGACGAAGGGATAGGTGCCGTGGTCGATGTCGAGGAGCGTCCCCTGGGCGCCCTCGAAGAGCAGGTTCTGGCCGGCCTGGTTGGCGGCGTAGAGGGCGGCGGAAACGTCGGCGACCAGGGGTTTGATGCCTTCGGCGTTGGCCATGGCCTGATCGAACACGGTCTGGAAATCGACGGGGTCGGCCTTGAAATACTGGGTCAGGACGAAATTGTGGTAGTCGAGGATTTCCTTGAGCTTCTCGGCAAAGCGCTCGGGGTGGAAGAGATCGTACACCCGCAGGCCGCGGCGCGACACCTTGTCCTCGTAGGTGGGGCCGATGCCCTTGCCGGTGGTGCCGATCTTCTGGTCGCCGGTCTTGGCCGCCTCGCGGGCCCGGTCCAGCGCCGAATGGTAGGGCAGGATGAGGGGGCAGCCCGGACTCACCTTGAGGCGGGAACGGACGTCGATGCCGCCTTTTTCCAGTTCGGCGATTTCGCCGAGCAGGTGGTGGATGTCGAGTACCACGCCGTTGCCGATGTAGCAGAGGACGCCGTCGCGGACGATGCCCGAAGGCACCAGGTTGAGCTTATAGACCTTGTCGCCCACCACCAGCGTGTGGCCGGCGTTATGCCCCCCCTGGAAACGGACCACGCCCTGGGCGTGATCGGTCAGCCAGTCGACAATTTTTCCCTTCCCTTCGTCGCCCCACTGGGTGCCGACGACGATTACGTTCTTGGCCATGTTGTGCCTCAGTCTTCGTTGATTGCTTCGATAATCCAGTGTTCGCCGACCTTGACCAGCTTGCGGTCGCAGCGCGGCCCCTCGCAAGCGGCTTCGCCGGGCAGGAGTGCGACGACCACTTCGCCCTGGTCGCGTAGCGTCGCGATGCGGACGGCCAGCGTTGGGTCATGGTCGGCCCGGGGCGCGAGGATAGCCCCCGGCACCTCGTCGGTCGCCGCCAGGCGGACGGCCTCCCGCAGATCGAGGGAAAAACCCGTGGCCGGCCGGGCCCGCCCGAAGGCCTTGCCGGCGCCGTCGTAGCGCCCGCCCAGGGCGAGGGCCGCGGGATAATCCGGGCAGTAGGCGGCAAACACCACACCGTTGTGGTAGTGGTAGCCCCGGAGGTCGGAAAGGTCGATCGAGATGGGTAATTCGGGCGCCCCGGCGACCAGGTGGCGCAGGCCCTCGAGGGCGGCGGCGATGGCCGGCAGCGGCGGCAGGTCGCGGGCGGCCCGGTCGAGCACCTCGGCATCGCCGTAGAGCGCCGGCAGGCGGAGCAAGGCGCTGCGATAAGGTTCGGCCACGGCGGCGCAGGCTTCGGTGAGGCCGGGAACGTCCTTGGCCTGGAGGAGATCGAGGAGGTTTTCCTCGGCCTCGGCGGGCAGCCCGGCCGCCTCGGCCAGGGCGCGGAAGATGCCGACATGGCCGAGGTCGATACGGCTGGCGGGAACCTTGATGGCCGCCAGGGCCGAAGCCATCAGGCGGACGATCTCGAGGTCGGCGGCGATGCCGCCGTAGCCGTAGAGTTCGGCCCCGACCTGCAGCGGTTCCCGGCTGGCCGAGATGGTGGCCGGCAGGGTGTGGAGGACGCTGTCGCAGTAACACAGGCGGGTGACGCCCTGGTGGTTGAGCAGGTGGGCGTCGATGCGGGCGGTCTGCGGCGTGATGTCGGCGCGAACCCCCATGGTGCGGCCGGAAAGCTGGTCCACCAGTTTGAAGGTGCGCAGCTTCAAGTCCTGGCCGGCGCCGGTCAGGAGCGAGTCCAGGTATTCCAGCATGGGCGGAATGACCAGCTCGTAGCCGCGTACCTTGCAGTGGTCGAGGAGCAAACGGCGCGCCGCCTCGATGCGGGCCGCCTCGGCGGGCAGCGCGTCGGCGATGTATTCGGGAAGGAGCCAGTTCATTGGAAGACGTTAAGCATGACGAGGCCGATCAGCATCGAGGTGAGCCCGATGAAGCGGATCTGCCCGTCCGACATCTGGGTGAGGCGGACAAAGGTTTCACGCCAGGCCTTGGGGGCGAGGAAGGGCATGATGCCCTCGAGCACCAGCATGAGGGCGAAGGCCAGCAACAGCGTGGAGGTCATTTGCGCTTGCCGTCACTCTCGCCACCCCGGCCCATGTTCTTCATGTACCTGAAGAAGTCGGAATTCGGCTCGACCACGAGGACGTCGTTCTTGTTGCGGAAGCTGTTGCGATAGGCCTCCAGACTGCGGTAGAAGGCGTAGAACTCGGGACTCGGCCCCATGGCCTGGGAATAGATGGCTGCCGCCTTGGCATCGCCCTCGCCCTTGGTCTTCTGGGCGTCGCGGTAGGCCTCGGCGACGATGATCTCGCGCTGGCGGTCGGCATCGGCACGAATCTTCTCGGCCTCGGCGGCGCCCTGGGACCGCAGCTCATTGGCCACCCGCTTGCGCTCGGCCTCCATGCGGCGATACACCGCCTCGCTGACTTCGGTGGGCAACTCGACGCGCTTGAGGCGGACATCGACGATCTGCACGCCGATCTTGCGGGCGTCGGCATCGGCCTTGACCCGCATGTCTTCCATGATCTTGTCGCGTTCGCCGGACACCACGTCGTGCACGGTGCGCTTGCCGAATTCCTCGCGCAGGCCGGCATTGACCGTCTGGTTCAGGCGGGTCTTGGCGCGGGATTCGTCGCCGCCCACCGAAATGTAGTAGAGCTTGGGATCGACGATGCGCCACTTGATGTAGGAATCGACCAGGACGTTCTTCTTCTCGGAGGTGATGAAACGTTCGGGCTCGTTGTTGTCCAGGGTGAGGATGCGTTTTTCGAAATAACGCACGTTCTGGATCATCGGGAACTTGAAGTTCAGGCCCGGCTCGGTAATCACGTTCTTGACCTCGCCGAGCTGGAAAACCAGGGCGAACTGGCGCTGATCCACGGTGAAGATGGACATGGCGACGACCACCAACAGGGTGGCGACCACGAAGCCGGCAAAACTCAGGGGCGATCTCATTGGCGGCCCTCCCGCTCGCGGCCGCGCAGGGTGTCGCGGTCCCGCGGGTTGGTGGAAGAATAGGCGCCGCTGCGGTCCACCGCCGGGGCCTTCTCGACCTGCGGCGGCGCTTCCGTCGGTAGGGGAACGGCCCGGGACTGCGACAGGGCGGGTTCGACCGGAACCGCCGACTGGGTGCCGACGACCCCGCCGGCGGCCTGCATTAGCTTGTCCAGCGGCAGGTAGAGCAGGTTCCCCTGCCCCTTGGCGTCGATCAGCACTTTGCTGGTGTTGGAGTAGACCTGCTGCATGGTTTCGAGGTAAAGCCGCTGGCGGGTCACTTCCGGCGCCTTGGCGTATTCGGTCTGCAATTGCTTGAAGCGCGAGGCGTCGCCCTCGGCGGTGGCGATCAGGCGCTGGCGGTAGCCGTTGGCTTCTTCGATGAGCCGGGCGGCGGTGCCCTTGGCCTTGGGGATGACGTCGTTGGCGTAGGCCTGGCCTTCGTTCTTCTGGCGCTCCCGGTCCTGGCCCGCCTTGACGGCGTCGTCGAAGGCCGACTGCACTTGCTCCGGCGGCTGGGCGTTCTGCATGGTGACCTTGGAGATCAGGATGCCGCTCTTGTAGCGCTCGAGGATGTCCTGCATCAGCTTGGAAGCCTGGGTGGCGATCTGTTCCCGGCCTTCGTAGAGGACGTAGTCCATCTTGCTCTTGCCGACGATCTCGCGCACCGCGGTTTCGGCGGCCCCGACCACGGCTTCGTCGGGATGGCGGTTGTTGAAGAGGTATTCGACGGGATCCTTGAGGATGTACTGGACGGCGAACTGGATATTGACGATGTTCTCATCGTCGGTGAGCATCAAGGCCTCCTTCAAGACCTTATTGCGCTCGCTGCCGCGGTAGCCGATCTCGACGGTGCGCACGCCGGAAAGATTGACCAGTTCGTGGGACTGGATCGGGTACGGCAGGCGCCAGCGCAACCCGGGGTCGGTGGTTTCCTTGAAGCTGCCGAACTGCAGGACGATGCCGCGCTGGGACTGGTCGACGATGTAGAAGCCGGAAGCCAGCCAGATGACCAGGATGAGGCCGGCCAAAAGGCCCAGGCCGCCGCCCAGGAAACGCGGATTGAAGTCGATCTGCGGCATCTTGGGACCGTCGCCGCCGTTGCCGCCCCCGCCCCTCTTGCCGAACAGGCCGGAGAGACGGCGGTTGAAGTCGCGCCACAGTTCCTCCAGATCGGGAGGCCCCTGGTTGGGGCGCTTGGGGCCGCCGGAATCGCCGCCGTCGTTGCCGCCCCGGTTGCCCCATTGGGGATCGTTGAGCGACATGAGTATGCCGAGTGTTGGAATCATGGAGATGGTGGTTGCTCTAGGGTTATCCGTGCAGTTCAGCGGTTTCTTCGGCGGCTGCCAGGGCCGCCTGACGGGCGTCGGTCTTGTCTCGGGCGTATTCGGCCAGCGCCCCGCGCAGCAGTTCCAGGCCTTCACCTGACCGGGCACTGACGCGGACGCGGCGGATTTTACCATACTCGTCGCGCTCGACTCCCGGCCCGGCGTCGGTCAAGTCGATCTTGTTCCAGACGAGCATTTGCGGCACCGTCTCGGCGCCGATTTCGGCCAGTACCTTGTTGACCTCGGCCATCTGCTCGTCGCGGGCGTGGTTGGCGCTATCCACCACGTGCAGCAGGAGGTCGGCCTGGGCTGTGGCTTCCAGGGTGGCGTGAAAAGCCGCCACCAGGGAATGGGGCAGGTCGCGGATGAAGCCGACGGTGTCGGAAATGACGATGTTGCCGGCCCCCTCGACCCAGAGCTTGCGCGAGGTGGTGTCGAGGGTGGCGAACAACTGGTCGGCGGCGTAGACACCGGCCTTGGTCAGGGCGTTGAAGAGGGTCGATTTGCCGGCGTTGGTATAGCCCACCAGGGAAACGTTGAGCACCTCGCCGCGCCCCCGCGCCTTGCGCTGCACGCCCCGCTGGCGGGACAGCCGGTCGAGGCGCTCCTTCAAGGTCTTGACTCGGTTGCCGAGGAGCCGGCGATCGGTTTCCAACTGCTTTTCCCCGGGGCCGCGCAGGCCGATGCCGCCGCGCTGCCGCTCCAGGTGGGTCCAGCCCCGGACCAGCCGGGTGGAAAGATGCTCGAGTTGGGCCAGTTCGACCTGCAGCTTGCCCTCGGCGCTCTGGGCGCGCAGGGCGAAAATATCGAGGATCAGGCTGGTGCGATCGATCACCCGGCATTTGAGTTCCCGTTCCAGGTTCCGTTCCTGGGCCGGCGACAGCTCATGGTTGACGATCACCAGATCGGCCTCCGCAGCAGCCAGGGTGGCGGCGATTTCTTGCACCTTGCCTTTGCCGGCGAAGGTCTTGGGATCGGGGCTGTGGCGCCGCCCGCCGACCTCGGCGCAGACCAGGCCGCCGGCCGATTCGGCAAGCAGCCGGACCTCTTCCAACTGGTCGTCGAAATCGCGCTGGCCGAGGTCGAGCTGAACGACCACCGCACGTTCACCGGCGGCGGGTCGTTCAAGCATGGGGGCGTCGACTGGGCAAATTCAGGCCGGCCATCGCTGGCAGGCCGAAGGAAACGAGGCTTATTCGGCCGCCTGTTCCTGCTGGATATTGACCGGACGGGCCGGCACGACAGTCGAGATGGCGTGTTTGTAGACCATCTGAGTCACGGTGTTCTTGAGAAGAACGACGTACTGGTCGAAGGATTCGACCTGACCCTGCAACTTGATGCCATTGACAAGGTAGATCGAAACCGGGACATGCTCGCGGCGCAGCGCGTTGAGGAACGGGTCTTGTAGCAGTTGCCCTTTATTGCTCATGGTGTGGACTCCACATAGTTGTTATGAGACACAAATGTACCGAAATTCGGTACGGATGCCAAAATAATTTAGCGTTTTTCCCGATCGGCGAAGGGGTTCTTGCCGGCCACGAACTGGATACGCAGGGGCGTGCCCTGCAATTTGAACGCTTCCCGGAAGGTATGTTCCAGATACCGCTTGTAGCTGTCGGAGATATGGTCGACGGCGCTGCCGTGGATGACGATGATCGGCGGGTTGGAGCCGCCCTGATGGGCGTAGCGCGGCTTGGGCCGGAAGAGTCCGTGGCGGGGCGGAGCCTGCTTGGCGACGGCGTCGGCCAGCACCCGGGCCAGCTTGGGGGTGGGCAGCTTGGCCATGGCGGCGGCGAAGGCGCCGTCCACCGACTTGAAAAGATTGTCGAGGCCGACGTTTTCCTTGGCGGATATAAAATGGAACTTGGCGAACTCAAGGAACTTGAGCTTGCGCTGCAGCACGGCCTTGGTCTGTTCCCGCACGTAGCGGTCGAGGCCGTCCCACTTGTTGATGGCCACCACCAGGGCGCGGCCCGATTCGACGATGAAGTCGGCGATGTGGGCGTCCTGGTCGGAAACGTCGGCCTGGGCATCGACCATGAGGATGACCACGTGGGCGTCCTCGATGGCCTGCAGGGTCTTGACCACGGAAAATTTCTCGATGGCCTCGAAGACCTTGCCCCGGCGGCGCATGCCGGCCGTATCGACGAGCACGTACTGGCGGCCGTTGCGCTCGAAATCGACGGCGATGGAATCGCGGGTGGTGCCCGGGGCGTCGAAGGCGATGACCCGCTCTTCGCCGAGCAGCGAGTTGATGAGGGTCGATTTACCGACGTTGGGCCGGCCGACGATGGCCACCCGCACCGCCTCGGACTTGCCTTCTTCTTCCTGCGGCTCGGGAAAGGTGTCGAGGGCCAGTTCGACCAGGCCGCGCACCCCTTCGCCGTGGGAAGCCGAAATGGCGTGGGGATCGCCCAGGCCGAGCTCGTGGAATTCGGCCTCGACCATGCCCCGGTTGAGCCCCTCGGTCTTGTTCACCGCAACGAAGACCGGCCGGTTGAGGCAGCGCAGCTTGTTGGCGATCTCCTTGTCGTGGGGAGTGACGCCGCTGCGGCCGTCCACCACGAAGACGACGGCGTCGGCCTCGGCGATAGCCTGCTCGGTCTGGCGCGCCATTTCGTGCAGGATGCCGTCCTTGACGAGGGGTTCGAAGCCCCCCGTATCGACCACCAGATAGGGCTTGCCGCCGAGTTTGCCGTGGCCGTAGTGGCGGTCGCGGGTCAGCCCCGGCAGGTCGGCGACGATGGCGTCCCGCGACTTGGTGAGGCGGTTGAAGAGGGTCGATTTGCCGACGTTGGGCCGGCCGACCAGTACCAGGGTGGGTTTCATTGGGCGTCGATGGCCGTGACGTTGCCGCCGCTGGTCTGGATCAGGAAGTTCGCCCCGATCATCTGGGGCGGCGCCGCCACCGGCGTGCCGTCGGTGTTGAAGCGGGCGGCGAAGGCGCCGTCGTCGCGGTTGAGGAAATGGACGACGCCCTTGACATCGGCCACGGCCACCAGACCGCGCCGGACGACCGGCGCCGAGACGCGGCGGTTGAGGAGCTTATCCTGCTTCCAGACGCTGCTGCCGGTGCCGCGGTCGAGGGCATGGACCGCCCCCTTGTCGTCGGTGACGAAGAGATAGCGTCCATCCATGGCGAGGCCCGCGGCGGCGGAGAAATCCCGCGCCCAGATGAGGTTGCCGCCCTGCCCCAGGTCGAAACAGGCGATCCGGCCCTGGAAGGCGACGGCGCAGACCTGGCGGCCGTCGATCACGGGGGGAGCGACGATGTCGGCGACGCGGTCGAGTTCGGTGGCGCCCTTGGGCAGGGCGACGGTGCCTTCCCAGACGGGCGCCCCGTTCTGCACCGCCAGGGCGACCAGCTTGCCGCCGGGGAAGCCGACGAAGATGTACTTGTCGGCGATGACCGGCGGCGCCACCGAACGCAGCGACAGCGACGGCGTCGACCGCTGGTAGACCCATTTGCGCTTGCCGTCGGCGCCATCAAGGAGGTAAACCCGGTTGTCGCCGCTGCGCACCGCCACGCCATCGTCGCCCACCGCCGGGGCGGCCAGCACTTCGGAAGAAACCTTGGCCTGCCAGAGTAGCTTGCCGTCGGCGGCGGAAAACGCCAGGACGTCGCCCTTGGGCGTGCCCACCACGACCAGGCGCCCGTCGCTGCCGACGCCGCCGGAAAGCGGCTGGCCGGCGTTGATGCGCCAGCTGGTGGCGCCGTTGTCGATCTTGGCGATCACCCCGTCGCCCCCGGCCACGTAGGCGGCGCTCCCCACCACGGCGGGAACGAGAACGTAGTTGCCGGCCTTGCCGACGCTCACCGACCAGGCCTGACGGACCTCGGCGGTGGCCTTGATGGGGGACAGTTCGGCGATCTTGGGGCCGGAACTAGCAAAGGGATTGATCGCGCTCAGGCCGTCGGAAATGGTCGAACATCCCGCCAGGGCCAGGGTGGCGGCGGTCAGGCCGAGGAGGAGCCGCTGCTTCACGCCGCTTCTCCGAGGCTGTCGAGCTTCTGCTGCAGCACGTCGCGGTAGGGATTGCGGCTGTCGCCCTTGGTTTCGAGCTTGGCCAGGGCGAGCTTGTAGGCCGCCTTGGCCTCGGCCTTCTTGCCCTGGACGGCGAGGATGTCGCCCTTCATTTCAGCGAAGCGGGAGTCGAAGGCGGCGGCGTGGGTGGCATCGGTCTGCTTGAGGGCCTCGTCGTAGGCTTTTTCGTCGAGGAGGACGGCCGCCAGGCGCAGGCGGGCGATGTCCTTCAACTCGTCCTTGCCGTTGTCGGCGGCCCAGGCGAGCTGGGCCTTGGCCGTCTTGAGATCGCCGGCCTCGAAACTCACCTTGGCCGCCAGCAGCGCCCCCAGGGGCGCGTAGGGCGTGCCGCCGAATTTTTCGGCCAGTTCGCCGGCGACGGTCTTGATGCGCTGCATGTCGCGCACCGCCACGGCCTGTTCGAGGACGCCGTAAATGCCGGCGGCTTGGGCCGCCTGGCTGCGCTGATACCAGTTCCAGCCCTGCCAGCCCACCACCCCGAGGGAAACCGCGACCACCAGGCCGGAGACCAGGTTGCCGTACAGCTTCCACCAGGTTTTCAGGGAGTCGATCTGTTCCTGTTCTTCAAGATCCAAATGGGCCATGGCTTTTATTCCTCGTCGTCGGCTTGGTTCGCGTCGATCAATTGGTCGACGATGGCCGCCGCCAGGTCGTCCACCTTGAGTTTTCTTTGTCCGGCACCCTCGTCGCGCAAGGGTTTCAATTGCGCCTCGCCGGTGGCGGCCTCGTCGTCGCCGATGATAACGGCAAAGGCGGCGCCGCTGCCATCGGCTTTTTTCATCTGCGACTTGAAGCTACCGCCGCCGCAGTGCAGCAGCACGTCGATGCCCTGGTCGCGCAAGCCCTCGGCGGTGCGGAAGGCGAGGCGGGTAGCCGCCTCACCCTGGTGCACGAGATAGACGTCGGGGGCCGGGGCGGCGGGTTCGCCGCCGGCGTCCTTGATGAGGGCGATGAGGCGCTCGACTCCCATGGCGAAGCCGCAGGCCGGGGCGGGTTTGCCGCCCAACTGGCCGACCAGGCCGTCGTAGCGGCCGCCGGCACAGACCGTTCCCTGGGCG
Organism: Azonexaceae bacterium; assembly: GCA_009469675.1. Classification (GTDB taxonomy): domain Bacteria; phylum Pseudomonadota; class Gammaproteobacteria; order Burkholderiales; family Rhodocyclaceae; genus SSSZ01. The sequence goes on from SSSZ01000104.1 coordinate 11,150, forward strand.
CCAAGGCGGTCGGTAACCCACTCGAAGACGGTCAGGTTGTAGTAATCGAGGCCGCGCACCAGGCGCGGGTTGATCGTGTAGGGCAGGCCGGCATCCTTGAGCACCCGCTGCACCCCCTCGAAATGGGCGAGCGACGCTTCGCCCAGATAATCGATGAGCTTGGGGGCCGCGGCGCAGAGTTCCTGCAGGGCCGGATTCTTGCTGTCGAGGATGCGCAGGGGGTTGGTGTGCAGCCGCCGCTTGCCGTCCTCGTCGAGCAACTCGGCGTGGGCTTCGAAATAGGCGATCAGTTCGGCCCGGTGCCGGGCCCGCTCGTCGGGCTGGCCGAGGCTGTTCAACTGCAATTCGATGCCCTCCAGCCCGAGGTCGGCCCACAGGCGGGCGCCCATGAGAATCATCTCGGCGTCGATATCGGGGCCGGCGCAGCCCAGGGCCTCGACGCCGACCTGATGGAACTGGCGGTAGCGGCCCTTCTGGGGGCGCTCGTGGCGGAACATCGGGCCCATGTAGTAAAGGCGCTGAGGCTGCTGGGCGATGAGGCTGTGCTGGATGACGGCCCGAACGCAGCCGGCGGTGCCTTCCGGGCGCAGCGTCAGGGGTTCGCCGTTCAAGCTGTCGATGAAGGAATACATCTCCTTTTCGACGATGTCGGTGACTTCGCCGATGGCCCGCTTGAACAGCGGGGTCGGTTCGACGATGGGCATGCGGATGGGCCGGTAGCCGTAGGCTTTCAGCCAGGACCGCACGGTGTCTTCGAAGAGTTCCCAGAATTCGGCTTCGGCCGGCAGGATGTCGGGCATCCCTTTGACCGACTGGATGGCGGCCTGGTGGGTTTGGCTCATGACTTCAGTTTTTTCTTGTAGCTGCGCTCGATGTAGCGCTCGATGAGGTGCTTGAATTCGCCGGAAATATTGTCGCCCTTCAAGGTGACGGTTTTTTTGCCGTCCTCGTAGACCGGCGCCGACGGGGCTTCGCCGGTGCCGGGAAGGGAAATGCCGATGTTGGCATGCTTCGATTCGCCGGGGCCGTTGACGATGCAGCCCATGACCGCCAGGGTCATGTTCTCGACGCCGTCGTACTGGAGGCGCCATTCGGGCATCTTGCCGCGCACGAAATCCTGCACCTCCCCCGCCAGCTCCTGGAAGAAGGTGCTGGTCGTGCGGCCGCAGCCCGGGCAGGCTGCGACCATGGGGGTGAAGGCGCGCAGGCCCATGGTCTGGAGGATTTCCTGGGCGACGATGACTTCCTGGCTGCGGGAACCGCCCGGCTCCGGCGTCAGGGAGACGCGGATGGTATCGCCGATCCCTTCCTGCAGCAGCACGGCGAGGGCCGCCGTGGAGGCGACGATGCCCTTGGAACCCATCCCGGCCTCGGTCAACCCCAGGTGCAGGGCGTAGTCGGCCCGGCGGGAGAGGTCGCGGTAGATGGCGATCAGATCCTGGACGCTCGAAACCTTGCAGGAGAGGATGATCCGGTCGCCGGCCAACCCCACCTCCTCGGCCTTGGCGGCGGATTCGAGGGCCGAGGCGACCATCGCCTGGCGCATGATCTGGCCGGCGTCGAGGGGTTCGGCCCGGCGACTGTTGTCGTCCATGATGCGGGCCAGCAAGTCCTGGTCGAGGCTGCCCCAGTTGACGCCGATGCGCACCGGTTTGTCGTAGCGGCAGGCCAATTCGACCATCTGGGCGAACTGCTCGTCCTTCTTTTTGCCGAAGCCGACGTTGCCCGGGTTGATGCGGTACTTGGCCAAGGCCTCGGCGCAGGCCGGTTCGTCGCTCAACAGGCGGTGGCCGTTGTAGTGAAAATCGCCGATCAGCGGCACGTCGCAACCCAGGCGATCGAGGTGCTCGCGGATGCGGGGCACGGCGGCGGCGGCCTCGGGCGTATTGACCGTGATGCGCACCAATTCCGACCCGGCCCGCGCCAGTTCGGCGGTCTGGATGGCCGTGCGGACGTAGTCGGCGGTATCGGTGTTGGTCATGGCCTGCACCACCACCGGCGCGCCGCCGCCAACGACGACGTGGCCGATGCGGCAAGCCCGCGTTTTCCTGCGTTCCACCACGCTCACTCCGTCAATCCAGGACCAGGCGGGCGACATCGCCGCGGGCGTGGGGAGCGAGGTCCACCGGCTGGCCGCGCAGGATGACCCGCACCCCCGGCGCGTTGCCGACGACCAGCGCATAGGGCCCCTTGCCGCTCACCGCCGGCTCGCTGCCGGCCGGGGTTTTCTGGGAATAAAGCACCTTGCCGTCGCCGCCTTTGACTTCGATCCAGGATTCCTTCTCGACGACGAACCGCAGCGCCGGCGTTCCTTCTGCCGCGGCGGCCGGAACTGCCGGGCCGGCTGCCGGAACCGGGGGAGCCGTCGGAGCGGCCGCATCCTGCAGGAGGGGCGGAGGCGCCAGGCCGGCGGGCGAGGATTCGCCCGGCGCCACGGCCTGGGGATTGAGCACCTGCTGCGCCGTCGCCCCCGGCGGCAGCACCGGCTCGGGCACCGCCGGCTGGACGGCCGCCGCCTCTTTCTTGGCATCGCTGGCGACGAGGGACTGTAGACCTTTGCGCAGTTCGGTCAAATCGGCGGGCATGAGGAAATAGATGGCCAGGGCAACGACCACCAGCACCAGCCCGAACATCGCCATGGCGTAATCACGGCCCTGGCCGGCGCCCGGGGTAGGCATCGTGGCCGGCGCGGTTTCCGGCAGGTCGAGCCGGGGCCTGGGCGGTTCCAGCACGGCGTCGAGCTGTTCCATCAGGGGGCCGGCGTCGACCTGCACCAGGCGGGCATAGTTGCGCACGAAACCGCGGATGAAGGTGGCACCGGGCAATCCGCCCCAGTCGCCGTTTTCCAGAGCCTCGACCTGGCGCACGCCGAGCTTCAAAGTCTGGGCCACGTCGGCCACGGTCAGCGCCTTGGCCTCCCGCCCGGCGACAAGTTGCGCCCCGACCGACGGCAGGACGGGATACCCGGCCTCGCCGGCCGCCACTTCATGCATCTCCACACTCATTCGAAATTGCCCTTCAAGAACTCCTGGTATTCCGGCGACCCCGGATAGCGGCTGCGCAACTGGGCGGCAAAGCCGCTTTCCGCCTCGCGGTTGCCCAGCTTGCGCTCGACCCGAAGCGCCAGCCAGAGCGCGTCGGGACTCGGCGGCTCCATGACCTTGAGGGTTTCGCCGAGGGCGCGCTTGGCCTCGTCGAGACGGCCCTTGCGATAAAACAGCTGGGCAAGCTGGATACGGGCGACCAGGTTGCTTTCGCCCCCCAACCGGAGGGCGGTCTGGAGATAATTTTCGGCGCCATCGAGATCGTCGGCCTTGAGCGCGCAGGCGCCGGCATTGGTATAGGCCCGGTCCGGCGTGGTGTAGAGCGGGTTCTTGATGGCGTTCAAGAAGTAGCTGATGGCCTGGCGCGGCTTGCCGTGTTCGCACAGGTACCAGCCATAGTTGTTATTGACCTCGGGATCGTTGGGGGCAAGGTTCAGGGCCTTCCGGAAATCCTCGTCCGCCGCCCCGAATTCGCGCAGGTAGGCATTGACCAGCCCGCGCACGTTGTAGGCGGGGGCGTAGGTGGAATCGGCGGTGATGGCGATTTTCAGCTCTTCGAGGGCGACGGCTAGATTGCCTTCCTGAAAATAAAGCGACCCCAGTTCCGTATGGATCTTGGCCCGCGCCCGCGGATCGGCGCCGTAGGTCGGCCCCTGGGGCAACCCCGCCCCCTGCTGGGCCAGCGCCGGCGCCAGCGCCGCCAGCCCGATCACGGCAACCGCCGCCCATCGACTGCACCGCTTGTTGGTCAAAGCCTTACCTCCTTGAGTGGAATGCTGCGCCCGGCTGTACGCCGGGTCTTGTCGCGCACCTGGCCGGCCAGTTGGCCGCAGGCGGCGTCGATGTCGTCGCCCCGCGTCTTGCGCGTCGTGGTGACGATGCCGGCCGCCATCAAGATGTCGGCAAAACGGCGCACCCGCTCCGCCCGGGAACGCCGGAAGGGCGAGCCGGGGAAGGGGTTGAAGGGAATGAGGTTGAACTTGCACGGCACGGCGCGCACCAGGGCCAGCAGTTCGCGGGCGTGGGCGTCGCTGTCGTTGATGCCGTCGAGCATCACGTACTCGAAGGTGATGAAGTCCCGCGGCGCCTTCTCCAGGTAGCGGCGGCAGGCGGCCATCAGTTCGGCCAGGGGATATTTCTGGTTGATCGGCACCAACTGGTCGCGCAGGGCATCGCTCGGGGCGTGCAGCGAAACCGCCAGGGCCACCGGGCATTCGTCCCGCAGGCGGTCCATGACCGGCACCAGGCCGGAGGTGGACACCGTGACGCGGCGGCGGGAAAGACCGTAGGCGTTGTCGTCGAGCATCAGCCGCAGGGCCGTCACCGAGTTATCGAAATTGGCCAGGGGTTCGCCCATGCCCATGAGGACGACGTTGGAAATCACCCGTTCGTCGCCATGCACCGCGCCCAGGGCGTGGTTGGCCTGCCAGACCTGGCCGATGATCTCGGCCACGGTGAGGTTGCGGTTGAAACCCTGCTTGCCGGTGGAGCAGAAGGCGCAATCGAGGGCGCAGCCGGCCTGGGTGGAGACGCACAGGGTGCCCCGGTCGTCCTCGGGGATGAAGACCGTCTCGACGGCGTTGCCGCCGCCGACGTCGATCAGGAACTTGCGCGTGCCGTCGTCGGAAAGCCTGTCCGAAACGACCGCGGGCGGCGCCACGACCGCCCCGGCCTTGAGCATTTCGCGCAGGCTCTTGGCAATGTCGGTCATGGCGTCGAAATCCGCCACCCCCGAACGATGCATCCAGCGCAGCACCTGGCGGGCGCGAAAGGGCTTCTCGCCCTGCTCGGCGAACCACGCCGTGAGGCCGGCGGCATCGAAATCGAGGAGATTGACGGTCATGCAGCTTGGACTTAGCGGCCGCTGTAGGTGTTCATGCCGGGGAAGAAGAAAGCGACTTCCACGGCGGCGGTTTCGGGAGCGTCGGAGCCATGGACGGCGTTGGCGTCGATGGATTCGGCGAAATCGGCGCGGATGGTGCCCTTCTCGGCCTTCTTGGGATCGGTGGCGCCCATCAGCTCGCGGTTCTTGGCGATGGCGCTCTCGCCTTCCAGGCACTGGATCATGACCGGGCCGGAGGTCATGAACTCAACCAGATCCTTGAAGAAGGGACGCTCCTTGTGCACGGCGTAGAACTGGCCGGCTTCCTGGGCGGAAAGCCAGGTCATGCGGGCGGCGATAACCTTCAGGCCGGCCGCTTCGAAGCGGGAGTAGATCTGGCCGATGACGTTCTTCTTGACGGCGTCCGGCTTGATGATGGAAAGAGTGCGCTCGATGGCCATAGGAAAGCTCCGATATAACAGTGGTTTAGCAAAACTCTGTATTTTATCAGCTTTTACCCGGCACAACCCCAGAAAAAGCGCCAGGCGGGTCCATCCAACGTAGCCGCAGATGAACGAACCACCGCCGGCGCAGGCCCCTCGGCAACAGCTTGTCATGGCGGCGCTTTGGTACCGCGACAGCAATCGTCATCTGATCGCGCCCTTCGCCGAGATTATGGGAGAACGGGCCTGGTCCCTTTACCATTTTTTGCCATTACAAGGGTAGCGGGATGTTTGGCGGCGGTTCGGGGTGGGTGCTGTTGTGCAAGACCCTTGATCCTGCCGTGACCCTGGACGCGTTGTGCTACTGACTATGGATCGCGGGGTGTTGTTTCCGATCCAGGACATTGGCGAGGTTTTGGAGGACGGCTTGCATGAATCGAGAGTGTATCTGAGCAAGATTAAGCGCCTTGCTGAGCATTGCAACCAACCAGCCGCGCGCCTCTACCTCAAGGCAGTAGATCACGCGCGTTTCATGGCCCAATGGCTCAAGCCGCCATTCACCAACGCCCTCGATGAACCCGCCGAAGTATCGCATCTGGATGCGTTTCAGCGCGTCCACCTTTTCGACCCGGCATCGAAAGGGCCGCCCGCCCAAGGGGCGCAGTTCCACCTCCGTACCAAGCAGTTCAGTACCGCTCGAGAGCAGACGTATTCCGAGAGATTTCGGCCACCACCGAGGATACCCTCCAAAGTCAGCCAGCACCGGCCACACTTCGGTTGCGGAAAGAGGTATGACGATTTCGTCAGTTGCATGTATCGGTGTGCTGATCATGGGCCTTCCTGATTTCCGATAGGGCGATTGGGAATCGCCCAACGTGGAAGAGAGGGGACTGCGCGGTCTTATGCGCAGCTCCCCTCGACTGTAGGGGTTAGAGGCAGGGAACCAAAATGTGAGCACATGGCTGGAATGAACTGTACGATAACACGTACATATCCAAGGAGATCACTATGGATGCACTGACCTACAGCGCCGCCCGCGCAAACTTGGCGAACACGATGGACCGCGTGTGCAACGACCACGAGCCGTTGATTATTACCCGCAATGGAGAGCAAGCGGTGGTCATGCTTTCGCTAGAAGACTACAACGCGCTGGAAGAAACCGCGTACTTGTTGCGCAACCCCACGAACGCCAAGCGCTTGCTTGCGGCGGCTGAACAACTGACCACTGGCGGAGGCACCGAGCGAAAGCTGGCCGAATGAAGCTGATATTTGCAGATGGCGCATGGGAAGACTATGTGTACTGGCAGCAACAAGACCGACGAATGCTTGAACGGATAAACAAACTGATACGCGAGACGCAGCGCGAACCCTTTGCGGGGATAGGCAAGCCGGAACCCCTGAAGCATGCCTTGGCCGGCTTTTGGTCAAGGCGCATAACCGATGAGCACCGCATGGTGTATAAGCTTGAAGGTGACACCCTTCTGATTGCTCAATTGCGCTACCGCTACTGAAACCTCTACGCACGCTGCCGGGTGCAGACTTCCTGTGCCTGATCCTGCAACACGTGCTGCCCAAGGGCTTCCGCCGGGCACGAAACTACGGTTTCCTGCACCCCAACCGCAAAAGCCTGATTGCCTTGCTGTACATCGTCCTCAAGATCGCGCCGCGCACGCCGCCCACGGTGACCAAACACACCCGCGAGTTCGGCGGTTTCAAACGCGACCTGAAGACCCTGGTCGCCTGGCTCCTGGAACTGCGGGTCGAACTGGTGCTCCTGGAAAGCACGGGGATTTACTGGAAGAGCGTCTTTGCGCATCTGGAGGCAGCCGGTATTCCGGCCTGGGTGGTCAATGCCCACCACGTCAAGCACGTCCCGGGACGCAAGACTGACGTGGCCGATTCGGAATGGCTGGCCCAGTTGGGGCGCTTCGGTCTGGTGCGCGGCAGCTTCATTCCGCCCAAGGATCTGCGCGAATTGCGCCTCGTCTCGCGCTACCGAAAGAAGCTTTCTGGGATATTGGCCGGCGAGAAGAACCGGATGCACAAGCTCCTGGACGATGCCGGCATCAAGCTCGGCGGCGTGGTTTCGGACATCAACGGGGTGTCTGCCAAACGAATGATCGAAGGGCTGATCGCCGGCCACTCCCCGGATCAACTGGCTGTCCTGGGGATCGGGCGGCTCAAAGGTAAGCGCGAAGCCCTGGCCGCTTCCCTCGATGGCGACCTGTCGCCTCGGCATCGTCTGGTGATCGAAGCCTTGCGGGACCACATCTGTTACCTGGAAGCCGAACTGGCCAAACTGGACGCCTAATCGTTGGGCGTCCCGCTGATCTAGCCCTGGATGTGCATTGGTCGTACTCACGCTTCAAACGCTTCGCCGAATCGGATCGCGCTTCCAAAGGGATCATCGACCTGCATCTCGTGCATTCCCCAAGGTTGGCGGGTCAAGCTGTAGCGAAACGGCGCCCCCCGACGGCTCAATTCTTCGTAGAGCGATACGATGTTTTGGACGCGGATATAGCAACTGCTTGCGCTTCCGTAGAGTGTCGCCTCTTCCTCCGACCCGGCAAGCCAGAACTGGATCTCAACTGCCCCTCGCCGGACAATGAGGTGTCCGTGCTCAGGAAAGAGCTTGAACTCCGTGAATCCGAGACGATCTCGGTAGAAGTCGGCCGTCCGCTGCAGGTCTCCGCTTGGAAGCTGAGGGATGGCCGGACTCAATATGGGCGCTGACAAAGCTCGTACTCCACAGGTCGAAATTTCACCTGACCGTCAGTTATCCAGAAAGGCAGTTCCCCAGGCCCGCAATTCGTCGTGATTTCAAGAAAAAAAGGGCCAGGCTCATTTTCCATCCTTTCTTCCTCGAACAAAAGGCGTGCGGCGGGTCTCCCCGCTCGCACGCCGGTTAGGCAGGCCTGGGGCGGCTTACATGACGCCCAGGGTCTTGGGTAGCCAGATGGACAACGCCGGCCAATAGGTGACCACCACAAGGAAGCCGAGCATGGAGAGAAGCCAGGGCCAGACCGCCACGGTCAACTCGGTGATGCCCATCTTGGTGATTCCCGAGGCGACGTAGAGGTTGAGGCCGACCGGCGGGTGGCACATGCCGACTTCCATGTTCACCACCATGATGATGCCGAAGTGCACCGGGTCGATGCCCAGCTTCATGGCAACGGGAAAGAGGATGGGGGCGAAGATGAGAACAATGGACGACGGCTCCATGAAGTTGCCGGCGAGCAGGAGGATGATGTTCACCGCCAGGAGGAAGGTGATGACTCCCAGGCCGTGGGCCAGCATCCAGTCGGCCAGCGCCTGGGGGATGTTCTCGTTGGTCATGATGAAGGAGAACAGGACGGCGTTGGTGATGATGTAAAGGAGCATCGCCGACATGTTGGCCGAGTTGAGCAGCACCTTGGGCACGTCCTTCAAGCCCATGTCCCGGTACACGAAGACCGCCACCACGAAGGCGTACACCGCGCTCATGGCCGCTGCCTCGGTGGGGGTGAAGATGCCGGTGTAGATACCGCCCATGACGACGACGATGAGGAGCAGCCCCCACACGGATTTCCGGAAGCTCTGCCAGCGTTCGCCCCAGGTCGCCTTGGCCTGGCGCGGGTAGTTGAACTTCTTGGCCCGGTACCAGGTGACACCGCCCAGGGTCGCCGCCAGGGCGAGTCCGGGGACGACGCCGGCCATGAACAGGGCGCCCACCGAGGTGTTGGTGGCGACGGAGTACATGACCATGACGATGGAAGGCGGAATGAGGATGCCCAGCGCCCCCGAGGTGGAAATCACGCCGGCCCCGAACTTGTTGGGAAAGCCCGCCTTGACCATGGCCGGCAGGAGGATCGAGCCGATGGCCACTACCGTCGCCGGGCTAGAACCCGACACCGCGGCAAAGAGCGCGCAGGCTAGAACGCCAGCCAGGCCGAGGCCGCCGTACCAGTGGCCGACCATGCTGGTGGCGAAATTAATCATCCGCTTGGCCACCCCGCCGTGGGTGAGGAAGTTGCCGGCCAGGATGAAGAAGGGGATGGCCATGATCTCGAACTTCTCGATGCCGGTGAAGAGCTTCAAGGCCACCGATTCCAGGGGTACCTGGGTCATGGTGAACAGGAAGGTCAGGACGGTGAGGCCGAGGGAAATCGAGATCGGCATGCCGGTGAGCATGAGGACGGCCAGGAGGCCGAAAATCACGAGGGCGTTCATTGGCTGCCTCCTTCGTCGTCGGAGCGGGGCGTTCGCCGTTCGCTGCCGGTGCGGCGCTCGACCTCCACCGCCATGCCCCACTGGCGGCGATCTTCGCCGGTACGGCGCTCACCGAGGATGGGGTGCTTCAGGTCGCGCATGTGGAGGTTGTCGTCCAGCGAATAGACGTCAACATCGACGGGCGGCACCTCGTCTTCCAGGCCGTCGACATGGCCGTGATCGTGGTGGGGCAGTTCGCCGGTCCGGATGAAGCCCAGGGCAACCTGGAGAAAGCGGAAGCACATCAGCGACGAACCCAGGGGAATGGCGCTATAGACGATCCAGGTCGGCCACTCCAGGTCGGGGGTGATGGGGCCTTCCGGCACGTCGCCCGGATCGACTCCGAGGGCCGTGAAAATGGCGTAGTGGGCGCCGTTTTCCCAGACGAAGTGGCCGCCCAGGGTGGCCACGATACCGGTAAACAGGGCACCGGCCATCAGGCCGAAAATAATGAATTTGGCCCGCATGCCGTCATCGAGCCGGTTGATTAAGACGTCGACGCCGACGTGGATGCCGGTCCGCACGCCGTAAGCGGCTCCGAACTTGGCCATCCAGACGAACATGATGATGCAGAGCTCCTGGGCCCAGCTGAAATTAAGCGTCAGCAGCCAGTCCTGCAGCCCCGGAATACCGACCCCGGCCAGGTACCGATGCGCCACCGCGGCAAAGATGATGAGCGTGGCCGCCCCCATGAGGAAGGTCACGAGCAGTTCTTCGAGGTGATTGAGCGCCTTGTTGATCATATGACCCCCCCGCAACTCTACGGATTGAACTCATTGTCCGCCGGCCGCGCCGGCGGGCTTGGTGTAGACGATCGCCGCCTTAGAGCGCGTTCGGGTCGAACCCGGTTTCTTTGTACACCCCCTGGATGATGTCCTTGCCGATACGCGACTCCATCTTCTGGTGCACCGGTACCAGGGCCTTCTTGAAGGCCAGGCGCTCTTCCTTGGTCGGCACGTAGACGGTGGTCTTGCCACTCTTCTTGACCGACTCCAGATCCTTGTCGTTCTGTTCTTTGGCGATCTTGTTGGCGTAGGCGGTGGATTCCTTCATGGCCGTTTCCAACTGCCCCCTGACGTCGGCGGGCAGCCCTTCCCAGAACTTCTTGTTGACGATCACGGCATATCCCAGGTAGCCGTGGTCGGTGAGGGTGAGATGCTTTTGCACCTCGTGCATCTTCTGGGTGTAGAGGTTGGAAATCGGGTTTTCCGTTCCGTCCACGACCCCCGTCTGCAGCGCCTGGTAGACCTCGGAGAAGGCCATCACCTGAGGCAGGCCGCCGAGGGTGCGGATTTCCTCCTCGAGCACCTTGGACGACTGGATGCGCAGTTTCTTGCCCTTCAAGTCGGCCGGCGTCTTGATCGGGGTATTCAGGGAGAAGGACTTGAAGCCGTTGTCCCAGTATGCCAAACCCTTGATACCCTTGGGTTCGAGCTTGGCCAGTAACTGGGCGCCCACCGGCCCCTGGGTCACTTTGTGCAATTCGTTGTAGTCGTCGAAGATATAGGGCAGATCGAAGACTTCGAACTCCTTGACGCCCAGCGGGCCGAACTTGGCGAGGGACGGGGCCAGCATCTGCACGGCGCCGAGCTGCAGCGCCTCCATTTCTTCCTTGTCCTTGTAGAGGGTCGAGTTGGCGTAGACCTCGACCTTGACTTTGCCCTTGGTGAGTTCATCGGCTTTTTTGGCAAAGAAGTTGGCGGCCAGACCCTTGGGGGTATCCTGGGCCACCACGTGGCTGAACTTGATGACGATCGGCTGTTGCGCCGCGGCGGCGAACGACAAGGTGCCGGCGACGAGGCCGACGAGCAGCTTGGTAATGTTCATGGTCTCCTCCAATAGTGAAAATCGCATTCGAGGGAATTGCGACTTGGTGAAAGCATTACGCTTTAGCTAACTCCTGCCTATTGTGGTTTTCCACAGGATCGGCCGGCGCCTGTTGCAATGGCAAAAAAAAGCCGCCGGACGGGCCGGCGGCTTTCAGGGTGAAGGTCAATCTCAGTGGTGTTCGACCATGGGCCGCGGCGCGTGGGGGACAACCGGCTCGGGGGCGTCGTCGAGGACCAGTTCCGGGTTGTTGGCTTCATCCGGCGTCTCGTTGTTGAGGACCGCGTTCATCTTGTCGGTGTCGAGTGCCTTGCACCACTTGGCGACAACCAGGGTGGCGACGCTGTTGCCGATGAAGTTGGTCAGCGCCCGGGCTTCCGACATGAAGCGGTCGATGCCGAGGATGAGGGCCAGGCCGGCCACCGGCACGGTGCCGACGGCGGAAAGCGTGGCGGCGAGGACGATGAAGCCGCTGCCGGTGACGCCAGCCGCACCCTTGGAGGTCAGCAGCAGGATGACGAGCAGGGTGATCTGCTGGGAGAGATCCATCGGCGTGTTGGTGGCCTGGGCGATGAAGACCGCAGCCATGGTCAGGTAGATCGAGGTGCCGTCCAGGTTGAAGGAGTAGCCGGTGGGAACCACCAGGCCGACCACGGACTTCTCGGCGCCGGCGTTTTCCATCTTGGCCATGAGACGCGGCAGGGCCGATTCCGACGACGAGGTGCCGAGAACCAGGAAGAGTTCTTCCTTGATGTACTTGATGAGCTTCCAGATGTTGAAGCCGTGCAGGGCCGCAATACTGCCGAGGATCGCGAAGATGAACACGACGCAGGTCAGGTAGAACGCCCCCATCAGGTTGGCCAGCTGGGCCAGGCTACCGACGCCGTGCTTGCCGATGGTGTAGGCCATGGCGCCGAAAGCGCCGATCGGGGCAACCTTCATGATGACGCCGACGATGCCGAACAGCACATGGGAGAGCTTTTCGATCAGTTCGAAGACGGGCTTGCCGCGCTCGCCGAAGGCATGCATGGCGTAGCCGAAAAGGATGGAGAAGAACAGCACCTGCAGCATGTCACCCTTGGCGAAGGCGTCGACCACACTGACCGGGATGATGTTCATGAGGAAATCGGCCGTGGACTGCATCTGCCCCGGCTGGGCGTATTTGGCGATGCCCTTGGTGTCGAGCGTCGAAGCGTCGACATTCATGCCGACCCCGGGCTGCCAGACATTGACAATGACGAGGCCGATTATCAAGGCAATGGTACTCACCACCTCGAAGTAGAGAACCGCGTAGCCGCCCGTCTTGCCGACCTTTTTCATGTCCTCCATGCCGGCGATGCCGACGACGATGGTGCAGAAGATGATGGGGGCGATGATCATCTTGATGAGCTTGATGAAACCATCGCCCAGCGGCTTCATCGCCGCCCCGGTATCGGGATAAAAATGACCCAGGGCAACGCCGACCGCAATGGCGATCAGCACCTGGACGTACAGACTCTTGAATATCGATTTCTTGGCCATGACTCTCACGCTCCTCGTGTAGGCTGGACCGGATCAACCGGCATGCGGCGAAGTATGGCGAGGAAGGCCGAGTGGGGCTATTGTGGATATCCGACTTGTGGATATCCACAATGGCCAACCCCCCGGGGGCGCTGGTGTAACATCGCCCCATGTCCGCTGCGAGCAAGACCTTCTCCGCCCTCAGTTCCCGCCGGGTTGGCTGGCTTCTGGCCCTGCCCACGGTGGGGATCATCCTGCTCGTCGCCGTCGTCGTCGCACTCCTTTGGGTGCTGCACAAGAACGAGGTCGAGGAAGACCGGGCGACCCTCATCAAGGACGTGCTCTGGCTGGAACAGAATCTGCGCTTCCACGTGACGGGAACCGAGGAGCAACTGCAACAACTCGCCCTCGAACTCCCCGGCCGAACCGACCGCCACCAGTTGTTCCGCCTGCGGGTTGCCAACCTGTTGCGCAACAACCCGGATCTCAAGCAAGTGCTCTGGCTCGACTCCAGCTGGGCCGTCGTCGACGCGCTTCCCGCCGGCGGCAAGCCGGACCAGGAGATCGAATCCTTCGGCCCGCCGGTCGCCGAAAAAGCCTACGAAATCGCCTCCCGCCTGGGAAAGCGCACCTATAGCGAACCGTACCTCGGCCCGGGAAACCACGGCCATTTTCAACTGGTCATGCCGGTTTTTTCCGAACACCGCCTGACCGGCGTTCTGGTTGCCGTCTACCCCATCGACGCCCTGCTCACCGAACTGGTCCCCTGGTGGTTCACCGAGAAATACCTGGTCCAGGTGATCGACGAAAACGACATCCAGTACGGCGCCAAGTCGAACGTCCAGGGCACCCCCAACCAATCCTACGAGATCCCCTTCGAACCCCCCGGTTACGGCCTCAAGCTGCGGGTGACGGGCTACCAGAGCGGCACCAATCCGCTGCAGCGCCTCCTGGGTGGGGCCATCGTCATTCTCGCCGCCGGCATTTTCTGGAGCCTGTGGGCGGTGCGCGAACTGATGAAAAAACGGGTCAAGGCGGAGCAGGCCCTGCGGGCCGAACACGCCTTCCGCCAGGCGATGGAGGATTCCCTGACGGTGGGGATGCGCGCCCGGGACACGACGGGCAGGATCGTCTACGTCAATCCCGCCTTCTGCCGCATGACCGGATTTTCCAGCGAGGAACTGGTCGGCCGCATGCCGCCCATGCCCTACTGGGTGCCCGACCAGATCGAGGAAACCCTGTCGCTCCACCGGGCCGTCCTGGCCGGCGACGCGCCCCAGGACGGCTTCGAAATCACCCTCATGCGCAAGGACGGCGAGCGCTTCCAGGCCCTCATCTACGAGGCTCCGCTGATCGACGGCGACGGCCGGCAGACGGGCTGGATGGGTTCCTTCCTCGACGTCACGGAAAGAAAACGCGCCGAGGAACTGGCCCGGCAGCAGCAGGAGCAGCTGCAATTCACCGCCCGCCTGGTGACCATGGGCGAAATGGCATCGACCCTGGCCCACGAACTCAACCAGCCCCTCGCCGCCATCGCCAGCTACAACACGGGCTGCCTCAATCTCCTCGACGGGGCGTCGTGGAAGCCGGAGGACATCCGCTACGCCCTGGAAAAAGTCGGCGTCCAGGCCCAGCGGGCCGGCCGCATCGTCCGCCGGGTGCACGATTTCGTCAGGAAGAGCGAACCCAAGCGGGCGCCCTGCCTGGTCCAGGACGTGGTTGAAGACTGCCTGGGCTTTCTCGAAACCGACGCCCGCAAACGCCAGGTGCGCATCGATTGCCGCAGCGACGACCTGCCGCCGGTCCTCGCCGACCGCCTGATGCTCGAACAGGTGCTCTTGAACCTGATGCGCAACGGCATGGACGCCATGGTCGAAATCGAACCGGACCTGCGCCTGCTCACCGTCGCCGTCGCCGCCGAGGGCGGCGAGATTGTCGTGCGCGTCGCCGACCACGGCTGCGGCATCGCCGACGACGTCAAGGACAAGCTGTTCACTGCATTCTTTTCGACCAAACCCGACGGCATGGGGGTCGGCCTGTCGATCTGCCGGTCCATCGTCGAATTCCATCGCGGCCGCCTGTGGGCCGACCCCAACCTCGACTCGCCGACCGGCAGCGGTACTATATTCACCTTCACCTTACCCCTGGAGCACGCATGAGCGACCCCATGGCCCACCTGGTCGACGACGACGAAGCCATCCGCGATGCCCTGGCCTGGCTCCTCAAGTCCCGCGGCCTGCCCTGCACCGCCTACGCCTGCGCCGAGGATTTCCTCGCCGCCTGAAAGCCCGACACCGCCGGCTGCATCGTCCTCGACATGCGCATGCCCGGGATGAGCGGCCTCGACCTTTTCGAAACCCTGACCGAGCGCGGCAACCGCGTTCCCGTCATTTTCCTCACCGGCCACGGCGACGTACCCCTGGCGGTCAACGCCTTGAAGAAAGGCGCTTTCGACTTCTGCGAAAAACCCTTCAACGACAACCTGCTGGTCAATCGCGTCGAAGAAGCCATGGCCCACCACGCCAAGGAGCGGGCCGCCCACGCCAGCGCCGATTCGGTCAATGCCCGGCTCAACACTCTGACCAGCCGCGAAAGGCAGATCATGGAACTGGTCCTGGCGGGCAAATTCAACAAGGTCATCGCCGACGAACTCAACATCAGCATGCGCACCGTCGAGGTCCACCGGGCCAACCTCTTCGACAAGATGGCGGTCAAGACCGCCGTCGAACTGGCCAATCTTTTGAAGCGCTGACCGGCAATCGCGCCAAAACGACACAACAAATCCCCTGGCCGGCGGTCAACCGGCCGGGTCTCCCTTCCCATGGCGCGTATTTTTCGCTAGCATTCCCCCACACTTCAGCGCCGTTCGGCCGCTACCCTTTTCCCCAAGCCACTTCCCCGAATCCACGAGGCACCCATGAGCGAGCACATCCATTACGTCACCGACGACACCTTCGAGCCCGAAGTGCTGCAATCGCAGCAGCCGGTGCTGGTCGATTACTGGGCCGAATGGTGCGGTCCCTGCAAGATGATCGCCCCCATCCTCGACGAAGTGGCCTCCGAATACGCCGGCCGGCTCAAGGTCGCCAAACTCAACATCGACGACAACCAGGCCACCCCCGCCAAATTCGGCATCCGCGGCATTCCCACCCTGATGCTCTTCAAGAACGGCAATGTCGAGGCCACCAAGGTGGGCGCGCTTTCCAAGTCGCAGCTCACGGCCTTCATTGACAGCAACCTGTAATCGCCTTACTCTGCGGCCCTGAGTGCGCGTCCTGCGCCCTCAGGCACCCGCCCCCCTCCCCACAACAAGACGCGCCGCCGGCCCCTCGGCCCCCCTCTATCCGGCGCCAGGCACAAGCCCCATGCAACTTTCCGAACTCAAGACGTTCCACGTCAGTCAACTGCTCGAAATGGCCGCCGTCGCCGGCATCGAGAGCGCCAACCGGATGCGCAAGCAGGAGTTGATCTTCGCACTCCTCAAGGCCAAGGCGAAAAACGGCGAAACCATCTACGGCGACGGCACCCTCGAGGTTCTGCCCGACGGTTTCGGCTTTCTCCGCTCCCCCGAGACTTCCTACCTCGCCAACACCGACGATATCTACGTTTCGCCCTCCCAGGTCCGACGCTTCAACCTGCGCACCGGCGACTCCATCGAAGGCGAAATCCGCACCCCGAAGGACGGCGAACGCTACGTCGCCCTGACCAAACTCGACCGGATCAACGGCCAGCCCCCCGAGGCGACCAAGAACAAGATCATGTTCGAGAACCTCACCCCGCTCCACCCCACGCGCATGCTGCGCCTGGAGCGGGAAATCAAGGCCGAGGAAAACATCACCAGCCGCGTCATCGACATGATCGCCCCCATCGGCGCCGGCCAGCGCGGCCTCCTGGTGGCGCCGCCCAAGTCCGGCAAGACGGTGATGCTGCAGCACATCGCCCACGCCATCACCACCAATCACCCGGACGTCGTGCTCATCGTGCTGCTCATCGACGAGCGCCCGGAAGAAGTCACCGAAATGACCCGCACCGTCAAGGGCGAGGTCGTCGCCTCGACCTTCGACGAACCGGCCACCCGCCACGTCGCGGTCGCCGAGATGGTCATCGAAAAGGCCAAGCGCCTGGTTGAGCACAAGAAGGACGTGGTCATCCTCCTCGACTCCATCACCCGCCTGGCCCGCGCCTACAACACCGTACAGCCGGCCTCGGGCAAGGTGCTCACCGGCGGCGTCGACGCCAACGCCCTGCAAAAGCCCAAGCGCTTCTTCGGCGCCGCCCGCAACATCGAGGAAGGCGGCTCGCTGACCATCATCGCCACCGCCCTCATCGAAACCGGCTCGCGCATGGACGACGTCATCTACGAGGAGTTCAAGGGCACCGGCAACATGGAAATCCACCTCGACCGCAAGATGGCCGAGAAACGCATCTACCCGGCCATCAACGTCAACCGCTCCGGCACCCGCCGCGAGGAACTGCTGCTCAAACCCGACGTGCTGCAGAAGATGTGGGTCTTGCGCAAACTCCTCTACCCCATGGACGACCTCGACGCGGTCGAATTCCTCCTCGACAAGATCAAGTCCACCAAGGGGAACAACGAGTTCTTCGACGCCATGCGGCGGGGGTGATCGGCACCTGCCGACCGGGTCCGGTTTGATCCAGGATCTGGTTCCGCACCTGAATTTCGGGCGTGGCTGCACGCATGGTTGATTGTTCTACCGCTATTTTCCGCCTTTTTTTGGGTACTTTCTTTTGGCGAAGCAAAAGAAAGCACCCACCGTCAAGGCGGAAAACAGCGGCAAAAAAGCATCCCACGCCCGCGCCCCAGCCACTGCCCCTATCCCTGACAAATCCAAAGAACAACCCTATTGCACTCAACCCCTTATTCACAGATAATTGCGAATTACCCAGATCGGCCACATCCGCCGGTCGCTTGATGCGAAAGGACACGCCATGAAAGCCGGTATCCACCCCGAGTACAACGAAATCCAGGTAACCTGCTCCTGCGGCAGCACGTTCACCACCCGCTCCACCATGAAGAAGGCTCTGCACGTCGAAGTGTGTTCTTCCTGCCATCCGTTCTACACCGGCAAGCAGAAGATCGTCGATACCGCCGGCCGCGTCGAGAAGTTCAACCAGAAGTTCGGTTCCATGCGCGGCAAGTCCGCCTGAACCGGCTGACCGGAAACGCGACAAAAGGCAGCCGTCGGGCTGCCTTTTTCTTTTCCCGCCCCGATGCCTGACCTGTTCGCCCTGCTGCGCCGTGGCCTGCGCCTCCCTCCTTCCGGCTGGGCGCTCGCCGGCATGCTGGCCTTCTACGTGGTGGCCGGCCTCTTCGGCCGCGATCCGTGGAAGGGCGAGGACGCCATCCACATCAGCACGGCCTGGCACATCCTGACCTACGGCGACTGGCTTTCTCCCAACCTCGCCGGCCGGCCCTTCAACGAACCGCCCCTCTACTACTGGAGTGCGGCGATCACCGGCAAGCTGCTGGGTGGTCTCCTGCCGCTCCACGACGCCATGCGTTTCGCCAGCGGACTCTGGGTCGCCCTGGCGCTGACCGGCATCTACTACGCCGGCCGCGAACTTTACGGCCAGGACTCGGCCGCCGCCAGCCCCATGCTGCTTGCCGGCGCCGCCGGGCTGCTGCTCCACGCCCACGATGCGCAACCCATGCTGGTGGCCCTGGCGGCCTACGGCGGGGTCATTGGCTCCCTCGCCGCCATGCCGCGCAAAGCCAAGCTGGCCGGCGTCTTTTACGGCGTTTCCCTGGCCGCCTGCCTGCTCGGTGCGGGGCTGGCGCCGAGCCTGCCCCTCCTGGCCGTCGCCCCCCTCGCCGCCGCGTTGTCGACCGACCGGCGAAGCGCTGCCACAACGCTGGGCCTCGGCCTGCTGCTCGCCGCCGCCCTGGCCCTGCCCTGGCCTCTGCTGCTGCACATCTTCGAACCGGCCCGCCTGGACGGCTGGGTAGACGCCGAATTAACCCAGCTCGGCGCCGGCATCGCCCCCCTGGCGGGCCTCGGCACCTATCTCGGCAACCTCCTCTGGTTCGCCTTCCCGGTCTTGCCCCTTGCCCTGTGGGGCCTGTGGCGCCGCCGCACCGCCTGGCGCGAGCGCCCGCAACTCCTGCCCCTGGCGTTTTTTGCCCTGACCCTGGTGATGCTGGCCATCGCCTACCGGCCCCGCGAAATCCCGGCCCTGCTCCTCCTCCCGCCGCTGGCCCTCCTCGCCACGCCCGGCGCCCTGAGCCTGCGCCGCGGCGCCGCCAACGCCTTCGATTCCTTCGCCATGATGACCTTCACCTTCTTCGCCGCCCTGGTCTGGGTGGCGTGGTCAGCGATGGCCCTGGGCTGGCCGGAGCGCCTGGCCAAGCGGGTGGTGGTGCTGCGCCCCGGATTCGTCAGCCATTTCGAACCCCTGGCCGTACTCGTGGCCCTGGTCGCGACGGCCTGGTGGATCTGGCTCATCGTCACGGCGCCCCGCTCGCCCTACCGCAGCCTCACCCACTGGACGATGGGCTTCACCACCTTCTGGCTTCTCGCCATCGCCCTCCTGCTCCCCTGGTTCGACTATGGCAAGAGCTACCGCCCGGTCGCTCAGGCCGTGGCCCAGCGCCTGCCGGCCAAGGAAAAATGCCTGGCCGAGCGGGAACTGACCGACACCCAGCGGGCGTCGCTGGCCTACTTCGTCGGCATCGAACCCCTCGCCGCCGACAGCACGGCGGGGCAGGCGTGCCGATGGCTCCTCGTCCAGGGCGACACGCGCCAGGAACTGGCGCCGCCGCCCGGGCGCTGGACCCGGGTCTGGGAAGGCAGCCGGCCGGGGGACCGGCGGGAGAAATTCCGCCTCTACCGGCGGGAGAATTGAGCGATCAAACCGCTGCCGGCAGCTTCAGGAAGTACTCGCGGTAATACTTGAGTTCGTCGATGGACTCGTAGATATCGGCCAGGGCAGTGTGCTTGCTTTTCTTCTTGAAGCCCTTGTAGACCTCGGGAACCCAGCGCTTGCAGAGTTCCTTCAGGGTGCTGACGTCGAGGTTGCGGTAGTGGAAGAAAGCCTCCAACTCGGGCATGGACCGGGCCATGAAGCGGCGGTCCTGGCAGATGGAATTGCCGCACATGGGCGAATGCCCGGGGGACGAATATTTGCGCAGGAACTCCAGGGCCTGGGCTTCGACGGCTGCTTCGTCAAGGGTCGACGCCCTGACCCGGTCGATGAGGCCGGAACGCCCGTGGGTTTTCTGGTTCCAATCGTCCATGGCGGCCAGCACGGCGTCGCTCTGATGCACCGCCCAGGTCGGCGATTCGGCAACGAGCTGCAGTTCCTGGTTGGTCACCACCATGGCCAGTTCGATGATGCGGTCGCCATCGGGGTTTAGGCCGGTCATTTCCATGTCCAGCCAGACGAGGTTGTTTGCGTTGCCTGCCATATAATTGCCTGATGCCCAAAAGGCGCCATTGTCGCACAGCTCAATGAACACCAGTTTTTCCCCCGGCGCGTTCACCGCCCTGTTCCTCGCCGCCTTCTTCGCCAGCCTGGCCCTGCGGCTCTGGCTGGGAATGCGCCACGCCCGCTTCGTCCAGGCGCACGCAGGGGCGGTTCCGGCCTTTTTCGCCCAGCGCATCTCCCTGGAATCCCACCGCAAGGCGGCCGCGTACACCGTCGCCAAAACCCGCCTGGGGCTTCTCGCCACCCTGGCCGAGGCGGCGCTGCTCCTCGGCCTCACCCTGGGCGGCGGCCTCGCCCAGCTCCACGACTTCTGGAACGCCCGGCTCGCCGGCCTGGCCTACGGGGTCGCCCTGATCTTCAGCGTCATGGCCGTTTCCGCCCTGGTGGACCTACCCTTTTCCCTGGTCCGCCAGTTTGTCATCGAGGCTCGTTTCGGCTTCAACCGCATGAGCCTGGGCCTGTTTTTCGCCGACTTGGCCAAACAGACCGCCCTCGGCCTCGCCATCGGCACCCCGGTGCTCCTCGCCATCCTCTGGCTCATGGCCGACCTGGGCAGCCTCTGGTGGCTCTACGCCTGGATTTTCTGGTGCCTCTTCAGCCTCGTGCTGCAGCTCATTTTTCCAACCTGGATCGCGCCCCTCTTCAACCGCTTTTCTCCGCTCCAGGGGGCGAGATGAAGGCCCGCATCGAAGCCCTGCTCGAGCGCTGCGGCTTTCGCTCCAGCGGCCTGTTCATCATGGACGGCTCGAAGCGCTCGAGCCACGGCAACGCCTACTTCACCGGCTTCGGCGACAACAAGCGCATCGTCTTTTTCGACACCCTCCTCGAACGCCTGGCGCCGGCCGAGGTCGAGGCCGTCCTGGCCCACGAACTCGGCCACTTCCGCCGCCGACACGTGGTCAAGCGCATCGCCCTGATGTTTGCCCTCTCGCTCGCCTTTCTCGCCCTTCTCGGCCAGCTCATCGACGCCCCCTGGTTCTACGCCGGCCTCGGCCTCGCCGGGGGCAACGCAGCCCTCGCCCTGATTCTCTTTTCGCTCATCGTGCCGGTGTTCACCTTCCCGTTCAGCCCGCTCCTCTCCCACCTCTCGCGGCGCCACGAATTCGAGGCCGACGCCTACGCCGCCGACCATGCCGACGCCGACGACCTGGTCCGCGCCCTGGTCAAGCTGTACCAGGACAACGCCGCGACCCTGACCCCGGATCCGCTCCATTCGCTGTTCTACGATTCCCACCCCCCCGCCGCCCAGCGCATCGACCACCTGCGCCAGCTGCGGGCCGCCTGACCCGCCGACCACCCCCCCCGCCGCCCCATGACCCCTGACACCCTCACCGCCCGCCTCGCCGCCCTGCCCGCCTGGAGCAGCGACGGCAAATCGATCCGCCGCGAATTCCGCTTCGCCGATTTCGACGCCACCATGGCCTTCGTCAATGCCGTTGCCGCCATCGCCCGCCGGCGCGACCACCACCCCGATCTCGAGGTCGGTTACTCCCGCGTCCTGGTGGCGTATACCAGCCACGACGTGGGGGGGCTTTCCGAACGGGATTTCGCCAGTGCGGCCGAGGTCGACGCCCTGCCCCGCCCATGAGTCTCCGGGGCCGAGTCGTCGCCGCCCACGGCCGCCAGTACGTCGTCGAGCAGCATGACGGGACTCGCCTGCCCTGCTTCCCCCGGGGGAAACGCAGCGAAATCGCCTGCGGCGACGAAGTCGAGTTCGTCCGCAGCGGCCCAGACCAGGGCGTCATCGAACGCATTGCCCCCCGCCGCAGCCTCCTTTACCGCTCCAACGAAATCCGGCAAAAGCTCATCGCCGCCAACGTGGACCAACTCGTCCTGGTGGTCGCCACCGAACCGGCCTTTTCCGACGAACTGCTGACCCGCGCCATCGTCGCCGCCGAAAGCCAGGATATCGAAATCCTCGTCATCCTCAACAAAAGCGACCTCGCCGACCGCCTGCCCGCCGCCCGGCGGCGCCTCGCCATCCTTGCCGGCCTGGGCTACCGGGTGATCGAGCTTTGCGCTCGGGATCACGCCGAAGACCTGCGGCCCTTTCTCGGGGGCCGAACGAGCGTTCTGGTCGGGCAATCGGGGATGGGCAAATCGACCCTGGTCAATGCCCTCATTCCCGCCGCCGGCGCCGCCACCCGGGAAATCTCCCAGGCCCTGGATTCCGGCAAGCACACCACGACCCACGCCTGCCTCTACCACCTCGACGCCGCCAGCCACCTCATCGACTCCCCGGGCCTGCAGGAATTCGGCCTCGGCCACCTGGGCCGCAGCGAGATCGAACACGCCTTTCGCGAATTCCGGCCCTGGCTCGGTCAATGCCGCTTCCGCGATTGCCGCCACGACCGCGAACCGGGCTGCGCGCTGCGCCAGGCCCTGGCCGCCGGCCAGGTGGACGACGACCGCTTCGCCGCCTATCATCGGATCATCGCCGAACAACGCTGAAGGAATTGCCATGACCTCGACCCCGCGCCCCCGGGTTTTGCCCGTTTTCCTCACCGCCTTCCTGACGGCCGCCGCCTTGCCCGCCCCGGCGCTGGCCGACGCCTGTGGCCCCAACTGCGGCAAGGTCACGGCGGTCAACAAGGAAAAGCGCGAAGGTCAGGGTTCCGGCGTCGGCGCCGTGGCCGGCGGCGTCGCCGGCGGCCTCCTCGGGCACCAGATCGGCCGCGGCACGGGCAACACGGTGGCCACCATCGGTGGTGCGGCGGGCGGCGCCTACGTCGGCCATCAGGTCGAGAAAAAGGTCCGCAGCACCGTCGTCTACAAGGTCCAGGTCGCGCTCGACAACGGCCAGGGACGGAGCTTCGAATTCAAGGACAGCACGGCCTTCGCCGTCGGGGACCGGGTGCGGGTAAACAACGGGCGGCTGGAGCGCTATTCCGGCCGCTGACTTCGCCGCGCCGCTGCCGGCGGCTTCAGATGGCGATGGAAGCGACCACCTCGTTGCCGCAGCCGCGGTATTCGAGTTCGTCGAAACTCAGCAGCCGCGACATGGCGATGCCCCGCCCATGGGTGTCGAAGGCCCGTTCCGGGCTGAGTTCAAGGTAGCGGGTCCAGTCGAAGCCGGCGCCCTGGTCGCGGACGATGAAGCGCACCCGGTCGGCCAGCCGCTCGATCTCGAGATGCACCGTCCGGGCGCTGTATTCCGGCGCCGCCAGGCGACGGGCAATTTCGTCCGGCAGGCGCTCCTGGTCGATCAGCCGGGTCTTTTCCGCGTAGCCGATGGCCAGATTGCCGTGTTCGACGGCGTTGAGCATCAATTCGGAAAGCCCGAGCACGACGCGGCCCGGATCGGGGGCGGCGTTGGCGGCCAAGGTGGCGAGATTGCGGGCCTCTTCGGGAGTGCGAAAACAAAAAGTGGCCTGGCGCAGGTAGCCGAAACTCCGCCCCACCCGCTCGGCCTCGCGGCGCAGCTCCTGATAGTCGAGGCGGTCGCGGATGGCGGCCCCGACGATGGCGACCAGGGTATCGCCGGAAAACGGCTTGGTCAGATAGTAGTAGGCGCCGGCCCGCAGACCCTCGAGAACCTCGCCATCGGCCGACATGGCGGTCTGCATGATGACCGGCGTCTCCTCCGTCCCGGGGTGCTCCTTCACCCGCCGCAGGATTTCGATGCCGTCCATGTCGGGCATCATGCGGTCGAGGAGGATGACGTCGAAGCGCTCGCCGCCCTCGGCGATCAGCCGCCAGGCTTGTCCGCCGTCGGCGGCGGCAAGAACCCGATAGCCTTCGTCCTGGAGGGTCTCCACCAGGCTCATCCGGGTCACCGGTTCATCCTCGACTACCAGCACGCTGGTCTGCGCCATGCCCTATTCCCGCCGCTCGCCACTTGTCCGGGCAAGACCTTACCACGGTTCGCCGGCAACCGGGCAGGCCGGCGCGTCCCCCGGATTACCGGGGCGGCGGCGCCAGGCCGAGCCAGTCGGCGGCGCCCAGGCCGGCCCCGCGGCCGCTGGCCAGGCACGCCGTGAGCAGGTAGCCGCCGGTCGGTGCTTCCCAGTCGAGCATTTCGCCGGCGCAAAAGACCCCGGGCCAGCGCCTGAGCATGAGCCGGTCGTCGAGTTCGGCAAAGGCCACGCCGCCGGCGGTGCTGATGGCCTCCTCGAGGGGCCGCGTCGCCACCAGGGGGAGCGGCAGGTGCTTCAGCAGTCGCGCCAGGTCGGCCGCGTCGCCAAGCCGTTGCGGGTCGACGCATTCCCGCAGCAGGGCGGCTTTGACACCGTTGATGCCGGCCCGACGACGGAGGTGGTTGGCCAGCGAATCCCGGCCCCGGGGGCGGGCCAGTTCGGCGCCCAGGACGGCTTCGTCGCGGCCCGGCACCAAGTCAAGATGGAGGAGCGCCGGCCCGCCGCCTTCCAGCGCATCGCGCAGCGCGGCGGAAAAACTGTAAATCAGCCCCCCTTCGACGCCCTGAGCGGTGATATTGAATTCGCCCTGCTTGCTCACCCCGGCAAACTCGGCGACCACCGGCTTAACCGGCGCCCCGGCAAAGCGTTCGCGGAAGAAGGGGGTCCAGGCCACGTCGAAGCCGCAATTGGCCGGGCGGTGGGGCGCCACCTCGACGGTCCGGGCCTGCAGGTAGGCTACCCAGGCGCCGTCGGAGCCGAGCCGGGTCCAGCTCGCCCCGCCCAGGGCCAGGACGGTGGCCTGCGGCTCGACCCGGATCTCGCCGGCGGGCGCGCAAAAAACCAGGCGGCCGTCGCTATCCCACCCCTGCCAGCGATGCCGAACGTAAAAGCTGACGCCGGCGGCCCGCAGGCGGTGCAGCCAGGCTCGCAGAAGGGGCGCGGCCTTCATCCCGGCGGGAAAGACCCGGCCGGAACTGCCGACAAAGCTGGCGATGCCCAGCTCGTCCATCCAGGCCCGCAGCTGTTGCGGCCCGAAGGCGGCGAGGAGCGGTTCGAGGCGCCCCTGCGCCTTGCCGTAGCGGGAAAGGAAGGCGTCCATCGGCTCGGCGTGGGTGATGTTCATTCCCCCCTTGCCGGCCATCAGGAACTTGCGCCCCACCGACGGCATGCCCTCGAAGACCGCCACCGCCACACCCCGGCCGGCCAGCGCTTCGGCGGCCATCAGCCCGGCGGGACCGGCCCCGACGATGGCAACGCCGGCACGCTTCATCGCATGTAGCGGAAATAGGCGACCAGTTCGCGCAGGCGGTCGGAGGTGTCTTTCATCACCGCCGACTGGTCGACCACCTCGCTGATGGTCGCCACCGTCTGGTCGATGCCGGCGACGATGCCGTCCACCTGGGTGGCGATATCGGCCCCGGCCAGGCCCTGCTCCCGGGTGGCCTGGGCGATGTGGCGAGACATTTCGGCCATGCGCTCGCTGTGGCTGTCCACCTCGCCCAGGCCCTGCTGGGCCACTTCCATCGCCTGGTCGGTCTTGGCGACATGGGTTCCGGCGGTTTCCATGCCGCTCACCGCCAGTTGGGTCACCTGCTGAATCTCGCTCACCGTCGTGGTGATTTCGCGGGTCTGGGCGCTCGCCCGCTCGGCGAGCTTGCGCACCTCGTCGGCGACCACGGCGAAGCCCCGCCCGGCCTCGCCGGCCCGGGCCGCTTCGATGGCGGCGTTGAGGGCCAGGAGGTTGGTCTGCTCGGCGATGCCCTGGATGGTCTGGGTCACGACGCCGATGGCGTGGATCGACTTGAAAAGTTCGGCCATCGTGTGGCCCGCCTGGTCGACGGTGCTGACCACCGCCCGGGAGGCTTCCCGGCTTTCCACCATGTTGCCGGAGGCCTGGCCGAGGAGCCGGCGGGCGTCGTCCACCGCTTCGGCCGTCGTCCGGGCGTCGTCGGCGACGCTTTCGATGGACCCGTTCATTTCCTCCACCGCCGCAGCGATGCGGGCCGCGGCGTCGGACTGCAGCTCGGACACGCGGTGGGTCTCCCGCATGCGGGTGCCGAGTTTTTCGCAATTGTCCCGCACCACCGTCGCCGACTCGGCGATCTCGGCCATCATGGTCTTCAAGTGGGTCTGCATGGTGACCAGGGCGTCGTTCAGCTTGCCCAGCTCATCGAGCCGGTGAAGTGGAATCTCGTCGGTCAGGTTGCCCTGGGCGATGTTGTCGAGCCGGCCGACAATGCGGCCCATGATGGTCAGCACCTTGCTCTGCAAGGCGATCAGGGTGATACCGGCTGCCACCCCGGCCAGGCCGAGGCCGAGCAAAATGCCATTGACGGCGGCCGGGCTGAGCCCGAGGCCGAGGAGGTTGATGAGGGCGCCGAGACCCTGGGCGGCGACCATGAACAGGGTGAGGGCAAGCAGCTTGCTGCGCAGGGTCACCCGCTGCCAGGCCGAAGGCTGCGGCAAAGCCGCCTTGGAGGCATTGAGCTGGCGGTAGAGCGCTTCGGCATCGGCCACCTGTTGCCGGCTGGGTTCGGTACGCACCGACATGTAGCCCACCGTTTCGCCTTTGCTGCGAACCGGCACGACGAGGGCGTCGACCCAATAGAAATCGCCGTTCTTGCAGCGATTTTTGACGATGCCCCGCCACGGACGGCCGGTCTTGACCGTGGCCCATAAGTCGGCAAAGGCCTGGGGGGGCATTTCCGGGTGGCGCACCAGGTTGTGGTTCTTGCCGATCAGTTCGCCGCGGGTGAAACCGGAAAGCTCGACGAAGGTGTCGTTGGCGTAGGTGATGATGCCCTTGAGGTCGGTCTTGGAAACGACGTATTTCCCTTTGGGAAAGGGATGTTCGACCTGGGTCACCGGCAGATTGGTCTTCATGGGAAGGGCCCTCCTCGTTATTTTTCTTGCAGCCCAATCCTATCACCAAAGATATAGATGGCAATACCCTGGCGTACGGCAAGGTGCCGTTTTTCATTCTTTCGGAATATCGAGCAACAAAAAAAAACCGGCGGATCGCTCCGCCGATTCTTTTTGTTGCTCCGAGGCCGGGGTTACAGGCGCTCGAAAATCACCGCGATGCCCTGGCCGCCACCGATACACATGGTGACCAGCGCGTACTTGCCGCCGGTGCGCTGCAATTCGTACACAGCCTTGGTGGCGATGAAGGCGCCGGAGCAGCCGACCGGGTGGCCGAGGGCGATGGCGCCGCCGTTGGGGTTGGTCTTGACCGGGTCGAGACCGAGGCCGCGGGTCACGGCGATGGCCTGGGCGGCAAAGGCTTCGTTGGATTCGACGACGTCCATCTGATCGAGGGTCAGGCCGGCCTTCTTGAGGGCCAGCTTGGTCGCCGGGATCGGGCCTTCGCCCATGATGTCGTTGGGCACGCCGGCGACGGCGTAGGACACCAGGCGGGCCAGGGGCTTCTGGCCGGCGGCGGCAGCCACGGCGGCATCGGCGAGGACGAAGAAGGCGGCGCCGTCGTTGATGCCGGAGGCGTTACCGGCGGTGACCGTGCCGTCCTTCTTGAAGGCCGGCTTCATCTTGCCCAGGGTCTCCATGGTCGTGCTCGGCTTGCAGTGCTCGTCGGTGTCGAAGACGACTTCGCCCTTCCTGGTCTGCTTGACGATGGGAACGATCTGCGACTTGAAGCGGCCCTCGGCGATGGCGGCGGCGGCACGGCGATGGGATTCGACGGCCAGCGCATCCTGCTCTTCGCGGGTGATGCCCCACTTGACCGCCAGGTTTTCGGCGGTGACGCCCATGTGGCCGACGCCGAAGGGGTCGTTGAGGGTGGCGACCATGGAGTCGATCATCTTGGTGTCGCCCATGCGGGCGCCGGAACGCATGGCCGTGGAGAGATAGGCCGAGCGGGACATGACTTCGACGCCGCCGCCGACGCCGTAGTCGCAGTCGCCGAGCAGGATGTTCTGGGCGGTGGTGACGATGCCCTGGAGGCCGGAGGAACACAGGCGGTTGACCGCCATGGCGACGGAATCCATGGGCAGTCCGGCCTGGATGGCGGCGACGCGGGCGACGTAAGCGAAGCGGGAATCGGTGGGGATGCAGTTACCGACGGTGACGTAATTGATCTGCTGGGGATCGACTCCGGAGCGCGACACCGCTTCCTTCATCACGGTACCGGCCAGCTCGTGGGGTTCGATGTCGGCAAGGGAACCGCCAAAACTGCCGATGGCGGAACGGACTGCGCTCAGAACGACAACTTCTCTGCTCATTATGATTCTCCTGTGAAAAAACTCTCAGCCCACCAAACTGGCGAGCCCCAACAAGAAAAGCAACAACATCCAGAGGACGATGGCACGCCAAACGAGGCCTACGGCACTCTGCATGAAATCGACGTCGGCCGGATCACCCAGGCCCAACTCCGAACGGTCTGTCACTTCCCCGCTTTCCATCACCGGCCGACCGAGCTGAACGCCCAGCGCACCGGCACCACTCGCCAGAACGATC
This sequence comes from Azonexaceae bacterium, assembly GCA_009469675.1. GTDB lineage: Bacteria > Pseudomonadota > Gammaproteobacteria > Burkholderiales > Rhodocyclaceae > SSSZ01. The sequence goes on from SSSZ01000104.1 coordinate 39,810, forward strand.
CCGAGGTCGCGGTCCGTCCATTGGCCGGCCTGGTTGCGCCAGCAATAAACCGCATCCTCGAAATCGCCAACGATGGCAAAGGCGGCCGCCGTGGTGCGTAGCGGCAACCAGTCGATGATACCGAAAACCTGCTGCGAAAACTTGAAGAATTCGCCCTGCCCGGTCAGGGCGCCGCGTTGCCAATGCTGGGCGAGCAGGGCCGAGAGCCGGTAGAGCACGGCGCCGCACGGCCCCGGGAGAAGGACGAACCAGAGCAGCACGGCGAAGACATGGCGGTGGGAGGCGGCAAGCGCCTCCTCGATGGCCAGGCGGGCCACCTCGCCGGAACCGAGCAGGGTGGCCGAACGCCCCTGCCACTGGGAGAGCAGCAGGCGGGCCCGGTCGAGGTCGCCGAGGCGCAGGGCGAGCTGGATTTCCGTGTAGTGGTGGCTGAACTGCCGGAAGCCCATGGTCAGGTACAGGACGGCGACGTTGAGAACCAGGGCGAGGAGCGGGCTGAATTGCCAGAAAACCCAATAGAGCGCCGCCGTCGCGCCCACCGCGGGGACGACGACGACCAGCCAGGCAGCGACGCCGTGGCGATAGTCACCGGCGTTGAAGCGGGATTCGATGAAATCGGCGAGGGTGCGCGCCGGGTCGGCCACCAGCGCCCGATAGGGCAAGGGACGCAGTTGCTCGATGAGGAAGACAGCGATCAGCGAAAGAAGGCTCATGCAATGCTGGGGGCGCCCGCCGGGCTTGTTATTGGCTTACCAAATGCCACGATACCACAACGTTCGGCGGAGTGCAGGCGGCGGCATGAGATGGGTTCGGCCGGGCCGGTTGCGGCGCTCAGGCGAGGATTCCGAGGCGGTCGGCAAGGGAGCGGATCATTCCCGCCGTGGCGCCCCAGATGAAGTAATCGCCGTAGGGCATGGCGTAGTACTGGCGCAGCGCCCCCCGATAATGGAGGGAATGGCGCTGGTGGTTGGCGGGATCGAGGAGGAAGGTGAGCGGCACTTCGAAGACCTCGGCCACTTCGAAAGGGTCCGGGGTCAGGGCGAAGGGGGGGCGCACCGAAGCGACCACCGGGATGACGCGAAAGCCGGTTCCCGTCCGGTATTCAGGCAGGAAGCCAAGGATGTCCACGTGGTCCGGAGCCAGACCGATTTCCTCGGCGGTTTCACGCAGCGCCGTCGCCACCGGCGTCGCGTCGTGGGCCTCGACCCGCCCTCCGGGAAAGCTGATCTGCCCCGGGTGGTCGCGCAGATGCGCGGTGCGCTGGGTGAGGAGGACGGTATGCCCGCCTTCCCGCAGGACGATGGGGAAGAGCACGGCGGCCGCCGTCAGTTCCTGCTCGTCGGCGCCGTCCTCGCTGACGAAATGGCCGGAAACCGCTTGCGGCAGGAGACTCGCCCGCAGGCGGTCGAGATCGATGCTCATGCGGGTGCGGCGTCGCCTTCGATTTCGGCATGCACCGAGGTCAGTGCGTCCTGCAGGGTTTCTTCGCTCAACTGGTTGATCGAGGTGGCCACCACGTCGGCGGCCTCGACCGCACCCACCGGCAGGCGCTTGCTGTCGAGGCTGGCGATCAGGGCGGCGGCGGCGCCGGCGACCCGCAACAGGAGTTGCCGCTCCCCCATGAGCATTTCCAATTCTTTCCGCAGCAGGGTGATTTCCTGGTCTTTCTGGGGCATGTTCTCTCTCCTAGAAGCGCCTTTTGAGCGTCATCGTATCGCCGTCGCGCTGCATTTCCATGCGGTTCAGGAAACTCATCCCGAGCAGCACGATCGGCATTTCATTCGGATGCACGAGGGCATCCACATTATGCAGGGTGATCTCCCCGACCCGTACGGTATCGAGGGTCACCTTGGCCACCGGCACCTGGCCGTTGGCCGTATTGGTCACGGCCCGCTGGCCCTTGGCAGGGTCGAGTCCGATCCGCCGGGCATCACTCGCCCCCAGGGAGATCATGGTCGCCCCGGTATCGACGAGCAGGCGAACCGAGGTGCCGTTGATGACTCCGGTAGTGTAGAAGTGCCCCTGACCGTCGGCCCTTAGCACCACCTTGCCCGCCGCTTCGCCGCCGCCGCTGCCGACGGCGTGCTGGCCGACCTTGAGGGGACGCTTCCTGCCGTCGACTTCGACGATGGCCTGATCGCCCTGGATGGCGATCAGCTTGACGCCGTTGACCGTCTGCCCGATTCCCACCGCCTGAGGTTCGCCGCCGTTGACCATGAGCATGGCCTTGGTGCCGAGCAAACCGGCCAGGCCCACGTCGAGAGCGGCCAGGGCGGGCAGCGATAGGCAAGCCAGGAGGGCCGGCATACAATACCTGCCGACTTTCCGACTCCAAGCCCAGGCCATGCTTCCCGTTGCCATATTCCGTCATTCTCCCACCGAAGGTCCAGGCTATTTTGCCATATTCCTTGAGCGGCACGGGATTCCCTGGCGCCTCGTCGCCGTGGACCAGGGCGCCGCCATCCCCGCCGCGGCCGGCGCCTTCTCCGGCCTTTGCTTCATGGGCGGCCCGATGAGCGTCAACGACCCCCTGCCCTGGATCGACCAGGCCTGCGCCCTGATCCGCGACGCCGATGCCGCTTCGATCCCGGTGATCGGCCACTGTCTGGGCGGACAACTGATGAGCAAGGCCCTGGGCGGCCAGGTGACGAAAAATCCGGTCAAGGAAATCGGCTGGGGCGAGGCCCGGGCCGAGGACACCGACCTCGCCCGGCACTGGCTGGGCGACTTCGCCGGCCAGGCCGGCACCGTCTTTCAGTGGCACGGCGAAACCTTCAGCATCCCGCCGGGGGCCAGCCGGCTCTTCACCAATGCCTGGTGCGCCAACCAGGCGTTCGTCAAAGGCCCCCATCTCGGCATGCAGTGCCACGTCGAGATGACCCCCGAGATGATTGCCGCCTGGTGCCGCCAGTGGGACGAGGAGGCGGCCGGGATCGCGCACCAGCCCAGCATCCAGGGCGCCGCCGCAATGCAGGCCGAAATGCCGCAGCGCTTGCCGGCCATGCGCCGCCTGGCCGACCGGCTCTACGGCGTCTGGATCGGCGGCCTCAAGCGCTAGCGGCGCCCGTCGGCGCCGCTCAGCCGCCCTGGCCGGCGATCAATCCCGGAAGTTGCCGTATTTGATGGGAAAGTCGGTGATCGACTTTTTAATCAAGGCGATGCAGTCCTGGAGGTCGTCGCGCTTGCCTCCCTGAACGCGCACCGCGTCGCCCTGAATGGTCGCCTGGACCTTGAGCTTGGAATCCTTGACCAGCTTGACGATCTTCTTGGCCAACTCGGACTCGATCCCCATCTTGACCTTCAATTCCTGCTTGACCTTGTTGCCGGAAACCTTCTGCACCGGCTGCAGGTCGAGACGCTTGGTGCTCTCGGCTTCCTTCTTCTCCATGGCCGGAAAGAGGATGTCCTTGATCTGGTCGAGCTGAAAATCGGAATCGCCGTGCAGGGTGATGACCTTGTCCTTCTCGTTGAGTTCGATCTTGGCCGAGGTACCCTTGAAGTCGTAGCGGTTGTCGATCTGCCGGGCAGCGACGTCGACGGCGTTCTTCAACGCCACCAGGTCCGCTTCGGAGGTGAAGTCAAAGGACGGCATGGCGCTCAACCAAAGTGGCAGACGTAGTGGTAAGGCTCGTCGCAGGCGATCTCGAAGCTGGAATTGCCCGGCACGTCGAAGGATTGGCCCTCGCCGTAGGTCTTCCAGGCGCTTTCGCCCTGCAATTTGACGCGGCAGGAACCGCCGACCCCTTCCATGACCTCCGGGGCGCCGGTATTGAAGGTGAGGCTGGACGGCAGGATGACACCGACGGTCTTCTTGCTGCCGTCGGCGAATTGGACGGTGTGGCTGACGCACTTGCCGTCGAAGTAGACATTGGCCTGCTTGACCACGGAAACGCTATCGAACTGCGACATTTAGATACCCCAGAGTTTTTGGATGATGCCCTTGGCGATAAAACCCACCATGCCGAAAGCGAGGACGAAGAAGAGCACGAAGGTGCCCGTCTTACCCGCCTTCGATTTCCAGGCGATTTCGCCGATGATGAACAGCATGAACAGGATGAAGGCGCCGACTCCCCAGGTCGCGCCGAAATCTGCGATCTGTTCCTCGGAAAAGCCGAACAGCCCTCCCCCTTCCATGAGTTAGGCCTTTTTGCCCGGCTTGGCCGGCGTCTTCTTGGCAGCCGCCGATTTAGCCAGGGCGGCGGGCTTCTTGGCCGCCACCGGCTTGGCGGCGGCCGCTTTCTTGGCCGGCGCCTTGCGGGCTGCCGGCTTGCCTGCCTTGCGCGCCGCCAGGTTGGCGGCGATGCGCATGCGCAGGGCGTTCAACTTGATGAAGCCGGCCGCGTCCTTCTGGTCGTAGGCGCCGGCGTCGTCCTCGAAGGTGGCGATGGTCGAATCGAAGAGCGAATCGGTCTTGGAATCGCGGCCGACGACGATGACGTTGCCTTTGTAGAGCTTGAGGCGGACGGTACCGTTCACGTTTTCCTGGGTGTGGTCGATCAGCACCTGCAGCGCCTTGCGCTCCGGGCTCCACCAGTAGCCGTTGTACACCAGGCTGGCGTAACGCGGCATGAGGTCGTCCTTCAAGTGGGCGACCTCGCGGTCCAGGGTAACCGATTCAATGGCGCGATGGGCACGTAGCAGGATGGTGCCGCCCGGGGTTTCGTAACAGCCCCGGGATTTCATGCCGACGTAGCGGTTCTCGACCAGGTCGAGGCGGCCGATGCCGTGCTTGCCACCCAATTGATTCAACAGGGCCAGCACCTCGTGGGCCTTCAGCTTCTTGCCATTGACGGCAACGACGTCGCCCTTGACGAATTCGAGGTCGAGGTATTCGGCCTTGTTCGGCGCCTTTTCCGGCGACACGGTCCAGCGCCACATGGATTCTTCGGCCTCGGCGGCCGGATCTTCCAAGTGGCGGCCTTCGTAGGAGATGTGCAGGAGGTTGGCGTCCATCGAGTACGGCGAGCCACCCTTCTTGTGCTTCATGTCGATTTCGATGCCATGCTTCTCGGCGTAGGCCATCAGCTTTTCGCGGGACATCAGATCCCATTCACGCCACGGGGCGATGACCTTGATCCCCGGCTTGAGCGCATAGGCGCCGAGCTCGAAGCGAACCTGATCGTTGCCCTTGCCGGTGGCACCGTGGCAGATGGCGTCGGCACCGGTTTCATTGACGATCTCGATCAGGCGCTTGGCGATGAGCGGCCGGGCGATGGACGTGCCGAGCAGGTACTCACCTTCATAGACGGTGTTGGCGCGGAACATGGGGAAGACGAAGTCGCGGACGAACTCTTCGCGCACGTCGTCGATGTAGATGTTCTTCGGCTTGATGCCGGCCTTCAGCGCCTTGGCACGGGCCGGCTCCAGTTCCTCGCCCTGACCGAGGTCGGCGGTGAAGGTGACGACTTCGCACTTGTACACATCCTGCAGCCACTTGAGGATGACCGAGGTATCCAGACCGCCCGAGTAGGCCAGCACAACCTTCTTGATGTCGCTCATTTCTCTTCCCTTATTTCGTTTCAACTCTGCCGAGCAGCAGATATTCCATCAAAGCTTTTTGCACGTGCAACCGGTTTTCCGCCTCGTCCCAGACCACCGACTGTGGTCCGTCGATGACTTCGGCGGTCACCTCCTCGCCCCGGTGGGCCGGCAGGCAATGCATGAACACCGCATCCCGATTGGCCACCCGCATCATGTCGCCGTCGACGCACCAGTCTGCGAAGGCCTTGAGGCGCTTTTCGTTTTCCGCCTCGAAACCCATCGACGTCCACACGTCGGTGGTGACCAGGTCGGCGCCGCGGCAGGCGTCCATGGGGTCGGGGAATTGCTCGAAGTGGCCGGTGCCGTGCAATCCAGCGCGGTCGGCTTCGACTTCGTAGCCCGGGGGCGTCGACACGCGGACCTTGAAATCGAGCACCTCGGCGGCCTGCAGCCAGGTGTTGCAGACGTTGTTCGAATCCCCCACCCAGGCCACGGTCTTGCCCTGGATCGGGCCGCGGTGCTCGATGTAGGTGTAGATGTCGGCCATGATCTGGCAGGGGTGGTATTCGTTGGTCAGACCGTTGATGATCGGCACCCGCGAATTGGCGGCAAACCGTTCGATGATCTCTTGCTCGAAGGTGCGGATCATGACGATATCGCTCATGCGCGAAATCACCTGGGCCGCGTCCTCCACCGGCTCGCCGCGACCCAGTTGGGAGTCGCGGGTATTGAGGTAGATCGCCGAGCCGCCCAGCTGCTGCATCCCGGCTTCGAAGGAAAGCCGCGTCCGGGTACTGGCTTTTTCGAAAATCATCACCAGGGTGCGGTCGGTCAGGGGCCAATACTGTTTGTAGGCCTTGAACTGATCCTTGATCCAGCGGGTGCGGGCGAAGAGATAGTCGAACTCGTCGGTGGCGAAATCCCTGAACTGGAGAAAGTGCTTGATCGGCATGTCAGACCTCCTGCCGGCCCGCCCCAAGGGAGGCCGGCGCCCCCGCGGCGACGGGAAGGGGGGAATTGGCGGAGCACCGCTCCCCGCCCGCGCAACGGGCGGGCTGTGCCCAGCCCGCCCTCCGCGAGCGCAGTGCCTGGTGGCGTCGTGTCATTTCAGGCTCCGAGGAAATCCTTGATGAGGGGCGTCAGGCGGGCCACCAGTTCGGCGGCTTCGGCCTCGCTGAAAATGAGCGGCGGCAGGAGACGCACCACCTTGTCGGCGGTAACGTTGATGAGGAGGCCAGCCGCCAGGGCCTTGCCCACCAGTTCGCCGCAGGGGCGATCGAGTTCGATGCCGATCATCAGGCCCTGGCCGCGAATTTCCAGCACCCCCGCCGTTCCTGCCAGCGCCTCCTTGAAGCCCTGGCGCAACTGGAGGCCGACCCGTTCGGCGGCGGCCATCAGGCCGTCGGCTTCGATGGTGGCGATGGTGGTCAGCGCGGCGGCGCAGGCCAGCGGGTTGCCGCCGAAGGTCGAGCCGTGGTTGCCCGGCCCGAAGAGGCCGGCCGCCTTGCCGCCGGCCAGACAGGCCCCGATGGGGACGCCGGAACCGAGGCCCTTGGCCAGGGTGGCGATGTCGGGCTGTACGCCGGCATGCTGGTAGCCGAACCACTTGCCGGTTCGCGCCATGCCGCACTGGACCTCGTCGCAGATCATCAGCCAGTCCCGCTCGTCGCAAAGCTGGCGCAGGCCGCTCTGAAACTCGGGGGCGGCAAGATGGATACCGCCTTCGCCCTGGATGATCTCGACCATGACAGCAACGATGTTCCGGTTGTGCTCAGCAATGCTACGAATCGCCTGCAGATCGTTGTAGGGCACCCGCACGAAGCCCGCCACCAGGGGCTCGAACCCGGCCTGGGCCTTGCGGTTCCCCGTGGCCGACAGGGTCGCCATGGTGCGGCCGTGAAAGGCCTTTTCCATGACAATGATGGTCGGCGTTTCGATGCCCTTCTTGTGGCCGAAGTAGCGGGCCAACTTGATCGCCGCCTCGTTGGCCTCGCAGCCGGAATTGCAGAAGAACACCTCCTGCATCCCCGACAACGCGACGAGTTTGTCGGCCAAATCCTCCTGCTCGCGGATGCGATAGAGATTCGAGGTGTGGAGCATCCGCCCGGCCTGGCCGGCGATGGCAGCAACCAGCCTGGGGTGGGCATGGCCCAGGGTGGAGACCGCGATGCCGGACAGGGCATCGAGGTATTCCTTGCCTTCGGTATCGGTGATCCGGCAGCCCTGGCCGTGGCTGAAGGCCACCGGCAACCGGGCGTAAGTATTCATGACATGCATGGGCATCGACCAGAAAACGAAAACGCCAGCTTCAGTGACGGCTCATGCCGGCAGTGCCGACGCGAAGCCACGAAGTGGCGGCCAAAACTAAAACGGCGGCAAACGCCGCCGGAACGACCACAACTCGGAAAGAGTTGCAGAAAGCTGAATGTTAAGTGAAAAATAGCGCCTTGTACATAAGTAGAACCGGCCGACAACCCCGTCCGGCCGGCATACCCCACACTCACCCGGGTCCACATGCGGATAGCCATATTCAACCAGAAGGGCGGCGTCGGAAAAACCACGACCACGCTCAACCTCGGCGCAGCCCTCAAGCGCGCCGGCACCCCTGCCCTCCTCCTCGATCTCGACCCCCAGGGGCACCTGTCGAGCATTCACGGATCCGCCCCGATCGAAGCCTCAAAAAGCCTGTTCGCCTTCTACCAGGACAGCCGCAACCTGGACGACCTGCAAATCGCCTGGCCGGAAATCGGCCAGCTCGTCCCCGCCCACCAGCAACTTATCAAGGTCGACTCGATCTTCGGCAAAGGCCCGACCATCCTCAACAAGCTGCGCAGCGGCCTCGAACACCTGGAAACCGCAGCCCCCCCACACCCCACCCTCATCGATTGCTGCCCCTACATCGGCGTCCTGGCCCTCAACGCCATCTTCGCCTGCGATCTGCTGCTCATCCCGATCTCGACCGACTACCTGTCGCTCCAGGCGGCCGACCAGATTACCCGCACCCTGCAAGTGCTCGAACCCGTGCTCAAACGCCGGGTCGAACGGCGCTACCTGCTCACGCGCTTCGACCGCCGCCGCCGCATGAGCGACGACGTACGCAACAAACTGCGGGAGCGGTATGGGGATGAAGTCCTGACGACAGTAATTTCGGAAAACGTCGCGGTGGCCGAAAGCCCCTCCCACAACCGCGACGTCTTCCGCCAGAATCCGGCAAGCTCTGGGGCCAGCGATTACATGGCGCTGCACGGCGAACTCGCCGCACTGGGATACTGCTAAAACCCGACTGCTCAGTTCCGAACGGCGGTCGTGATGAGATCCATCACGTCCTCGTAACTCACCGAAACCCTGCCGTTGAGCGCCGTCTGGCGCCGATGAGCGGCCAGTATCTCGCAGCCGTTGTACATCTGGCGCAGCTTGCGCTCGGCCTCGACTTCGTCGCGGCCGAAAATGGACAGATTCTCCACCACGGCGCCATTGCGGGTACGGATACGGAAGTCGTATTTGGTGATCGAGACGGGTGGCATGAAACCCCCTTTAAGATCAGTGAAGTAAGCCAAGTATATGCAGTCAATTCTTGAAATACAACGTAGTATCTTATGAAACAAGCGGTTTTCCTCGCCGACCATGGCAAAGCCGCCACAGTCAGGGTGCTTCTGCTAGAATGCGCCCTTCACGGCCGCCAGAGCCAAAATACGCCGAGTGGAACAATGACGACGCCAGAACCGACCACCTTCATCATCGTTGGCCTGACCAGGGAAGGAAGAAAATTCCGCCCCAGCGACTGGGCTGAGCGGTTATGCGGCGTAATGTCGGCCTTCGGCGCCGAACGCAAGATGAAATACTCTCCCTACGTCGGCCCCGGGGACTACAACGGCGAAAAGGCCGTGTTCATCGACGGCCGCCTCGGCGAAATCGAACCCATGGCCTACCGCTTCATGCTCAACTTCGCCCAGGACAACGACCTGCAGATCGTCGATGGCGTCTGCATGCTCGACAACCCCAAGAAATAATCTCGAAACGCCCAACAAATCTCGAAACGCCAACAAAAAAAACGGCGCCCGCGGGCGCCGTTTTCGATCAAGCAAGAACCGCGATCAGGCAGCCAACGCCTTGATCTGGGCGGACAACCGGCTCTTCGAGCGGGACGCCTTGTTCTTGTGAATGATTTTCTTGTCAGCGATACGGTCGATCACCGCAACCGACTGCTGAAAAACGCCCTGAGCGGCGGTCTTGTCGCCGGCTTCGATCGCCTGACGCACACGCTTGATCGCGGTGCGCAGCGTCGAACGCAGGCTGGCATTGTGGGCGCGCTGCTTGTCAGCTTGACGGGCGCGCTTGCGGGCTTGTGCGCTGTTGGCCATGAAGAAAGTTCCTAGTGTTCGGTTATTCGTAAAACGGGTGATGTTACACGAAACCACAATTCATCACAAGCAGAGCGGTCACAAATGTTAGCCCCAAGCGGTAAGAGGCGGCCCCGGAAATTCGGACAGTAGGATAAGTGATAGCCTTGCCCACCCGAAGGCCGTGTATCGGCCAAGAGGAGCAAGAGCATGACAAGAAGGAAGCGGCGCAATCACTCGCCGGAATTCAAGGCCAAGGTGGCGA
>SSSZ01000010.1 GCA_009469675.1 Azonexaceae bacterium
CCCGATTGTCGGCAGAATGACAATTATAAGCGGCGCAACTGGCTAAACTCTTGTCACACGCTGAAAATCCGTGGTGCACCGCAACGTTTACGTGGGCGCCCCAATCTATACAATGCAGCGAACGATCGTTTGACCGAATCCGGCTCTAGTGGGCCGCGAAGCGGCTGGAGGAGACAAGATGGCTTTTGGGGCGAATACCGGGGTTCCGGATGGGCTGCACACCTTTCCGCGCCTGCTTTTCCATCACGCCAAGGTGCGCGGCAATGCGCCTGCCATGCGGGAAAAATACCTGGGCATATGGCAGACCTGGACCTGGTCCGACGTCGCCGAACGCGTCCGTGCCCTGGCCTGCGGCCTGGCCGCTTTGGGCTTCAAACGCGGCGACAACCTCGCCATCATCGGCGACAACCGGCCCCACCTCTACATGATGATGAGCGCCGCCCAGTGCCTGGGCGGGGTTCCCGTACCTCTCTACCAGGACGCGGTGGCCGCCGAAATGCTCTTCGTCTTGCAGGATGCGGGCATCCGCTTTGCCGTGGTCGAGGACCAGGAGCAGGTGGACAAGCTCCTCGAGATCAGGGATCAGTTGCCCCTCCTCGAGCACATCGTCTACGACGATCCGCGGGGCATGCGCCACTACACCCAGTCCTTCCTGCACGACATCCACGAACTGATGGAAATGGGGCGGATCCACGACCGCAACCACACCGACTTCCTCAACCAGGAAGTCGACCGCGGGCACTACGACGACATCTCGGTGATGCTCTATACCTCGGGCACCACCGGCAAGCCCAAGGGTGTCTGCCAGACCCACGCCTCCTTCATCGCCTCGGCCCAGGGCAGCGCCCAGCTCGACAAGCTCGGCGCCGACGGCGACATCCTTTCCTACCTGCCCATGGCCTGGGTGGGGGATCATCTCTTTTCCTTCGCCCAGGCGCTGGTGGCGGGTTTCACCATCAACTGCCCGGAATCCGGCGACACGGTGATGACCGACCTGCGGGAAATCGGCCCGACTTATTACTTCGCCCCGCCGCGGGTCTTCGAGAGCCTGCTCACCTCGGTGATGATCCGCATGGAGGACGCCGGCGCCTTCAAGCGCAAGATGTTCCATTACTTTCTCGGCGTCGCCAAGCGCTGCGGCGGCGACATCCTCGACGGCAAGTCGGTGGGCCTGGGCGACCGCCTGCTCTACGGGTTGGGCAACCTCTGCGTCTATGGGCCTTTGCGCAACGTTCTCGGCATGAGCCGCATCCGCGTCGCCTATACGGCGGGGGCCGCCATCGGCCCTGAACTCTTCAGCTTCTACCGTTCCATCGGCATCAATCTCAAGCAGCTCTACGGCCAGACCGAAACCTGCGCCTACGTCTGCCTGCAGCCCGACGGCCAGGTCCGTTCCGACACCGTCGGGGCGCCGGCTCCGGGGGTCGAGATCAAGATCGCCGACAACGGCGAGGTGCTGGTCAAAGGGCCGAGCCTCCTCAAGGAATACTACAAGCGCCCCGACGCCACCGCCGAATCGATCAATGCCGACGGCTATTTCCTCACCGGCGATGCCGGCTTCATCGACGCCGACGGCCACCTGCGCATCATCGATCGCGCCAAGGATGTGGGCAAGCTCGCCAATGGCGCCATGTTCGCTCCCAACTACATTGAGAACAAACTCAAGTTCTTCCAGCACGTCAAAGAAGCGGTGTGCTTCGGCACCGATCGGGAGATGGTCTGCGCCTTCATCAACATCGACATGGGCGCCGTCGGCAACTGGGCCGAGCGCCGCGGCATCGCCTATTCCGGCTATGCCGATCTGGCGGGCAAGCCGCAGGTGCTGGAGCTCCTCAAGGAATGCGTCGAAGAGGTCAACGCCGGGCTGGTGGGCGACGCCATGGTGGCGGATTCGCAAATCCACCGGTTCCTCGTCCTCCACAAGGAACTCGATCCCGACGACGACGAACTGACCCGGACCCGCAAGGTGCGGCGCAATTTCGTCGCGGAAAAATACAAGGTGCTGATCGATGCCCTCTACGGCGGCAAGGCATCCCAGTTCATCGAAACCGAGGTCAAGTTCGAGGACGGGCGGCGGGGCAAGATTTCCGCCGACCTCAAGATCGTCGATGCCAAAACCTTCCCGATCGTCAAAAAGGCAGCGTGACTATGAGCAAACAGATCGGCGACGTCATCCTCGACCTCCAGAACATCTCGTTGCGCTTCGGCGGCGTCAAGGCCCTGACCGACATTTCCTTCAACGTCCGCGAGCACGAAATCCGGGCCATCATCGGCCCCAACGGGGCGGGCAAGAGTTCCATGCTCAACGTCATCAACGGCGTCTACCATCCCCAGGAAGGCAAGATCGTCTTTCGCGGCGCCCAGCGGGAAAAAATGGAACCGCACATGGCGGCCCGCCAGAATATCGCCCGGACCTTCCAGAACATCGCCCTGTTCAAGGGCATGACCGTGCTCGACAACATCATGACCGGCCGCATCACCAAGATGAAGGCCAGTTTCGTCGAGCACGCCCTGTGGTTCGGCCGGGCCAAGAAGGAGGAGCTGGAGCACCGCAAGAAGGTCGAGGAAGTCATCGATTTCCTGGAAATCCAGCACATCCGCAAGACCCCGGTGGGCCGCCTGCCCTACGGCCTGCAGAAGCGGGTCGAACTGGGCCGCGCCCTGGCCGCCGAGCCGTCCATGCTGCTTTTGGACGAACCCATGGCGGGCATGAACGTCGAGGAAAAACAGGATATGTGCCGTTTCATCCTCGACGTCAACGACCAGTTCGGCACCACCATCGTCTTAATCGAGCACGACATGGGCGTGGTGATGGATATTTCCGATCGCGTCGTCGTCCTCGATTACGGCAAGAAGATCGGCGACGGCGTGCCGGACGAAGTCAAGAACAACGAGGAGGTCATCAAAGCCTACCTCGGCGCGGGTCACTGAGGAGGCTGGGGTTATGAATTTCTTTTTCGAAGTGCTGATCGGCGGCCTCCTTTCCGGGGTCATGTACGCCCTGGTGGCCCTGGGGTTCGTGCTCATCTTCAAGGCGTCCGGCGTGTTCAACTTCGCCCAGGGGGCGATGGTCTATCTTGCCGCCCTCTCGGTGGTGGGCTGCATGGAGCACGGCGCGCCCCTCTGGCTGGCCATCATCCTCGCCTTCATCATCATGACGCTGTTCGGCATCGCCACCGAAAAATTCGTCCTGCGCAAGCTAGTCAACCAGCCCCCCATCACCCTCTTCATGGCCACCATCGGCCTGGCCTTCTTCATCGAAGGCCTGGCCCCCATGGTTTTCGGCAGCGAGCCGCGAGCCCTGGAAATTGGCATCGTCGACGAACCCATCGAGGCCATCCTCGAGTCGGCCAACATGGTGATCTCCAAGTTCGACCTCGTCGCCTCGGGGGTCGCCGCCGTCCTGGTGACGGTGCTGGCGCTGTTCTTCCAATACACCCGGGTCGGCCGCGCCCTGCGGGCGGTGGCCGACGATCACCAGGCCGCCCTGTCGATCGGCATTCCCCTGCAGCACATCTGGGCCATCGTCTGGGGCGTCGCCGGTTTTGTCGCCCTGGTGGCCGGGATGATGTGGGGCGCCCGCAACGGCGTCCAGTTCGCCCTCACCTTCACCGCCCTCAAGGCCTTGCCGGTGCTCATTCTCGGGGGCTTCACCTCGGTCCCCGGCGCCATCGTCGGCGGCCTCATCATCGGTGCTTCGGAGAAGCTTGCGGAAATCTACATTCCGCCGGTGATGCAGAGCGCCTTCGGGGGCAATTTCGGCGGCATCGAAGGCTGGTTCCCCTACGTCCTTGCCTTGCTTTTCCTCCTCGTGCGGCCCGAAGGGTTGTTCGGCGAAAAACATATTGACCGCGTTTAAGGAGAAGAATGCATGCTTTACCGTGAAGCCGGTCAGTTCAAGACCACTTACGCTGCCGACCAGCAACTTTTTCCCATCCGCCAGGATCGCCTCGGGGTCATCGCCCTGCTGGCTATCGGCTTCGTCGGGGTTCCGCTGTTCGCCAGCGAATACTGGTTCTCGGCCATTCTCATCCCTTTCCTGGTCTTTTCCCTGGCGGCCCTGGGCCTCAACATCCTGACCGGCTACGCCGGCCAGCTCTCCCTGGGGTCGGCCGCCTTCATGGCGGTCGGCGCCTACGCCGCCTATAACTTTCAGCTCCGGGTCGAAGGCATCCCCATCCTTGTGACCTTCATCATGGCGGGCCTGACGGCGGCCGGCGTGGGCATCCTCTTCGGCCTGCCCAGCCTGCGCATCAAGGGTTTCTACCTGGCGGTGGCGACCCTGGCGGCGCAGTTCTTCATCGTCTGGTGCCTGACCAAGTTTCCCTGGCTGTCGAACAATTCGTCGTCGGGCGTGATCTCCACCCAGAAGATGTTCATCTTTGGCCACGAGTTTGACTCGCCCCGGGAGAAATACCTGCTCGTCCTGTCCATCGTCGTCTTCCTCTCGCTCGCCGCCAAGAACATGGTCCGCTCGTCCACCGGCCGGGCCTGGATGGCGGTACGCGACATGGACGTAGCCGCGTCGGTGATCGGCATCCGCCTGATGCCCACCAAGCTTCTGGCCTTCGCCGTCAGTTCCTTCTACTGCGGCGTTGCCGGGGCGCTCTATGCCTTCTGCTACCTGGGGTCGGTGGAGCCCGACGGCTTTTCCCTCGAACTTTCCTTCCGCATCCTCTTCATGATTATCATCGGCGGGGTCGGCTCCATCCTGGGGAGCTACCTGGGGGCGGCCTTCATTCTCTTGCTGCCGATCTTCCTCGACATCGCCCTGCCGTTCTTCGCCAACCTTTTCGGGCTGCCCTTCTCGACAGCCACCGTCTCGCACATCCAGGTTCTGGTGTTCGGGTCGCTCATCATGTTCTTCCTGATCGTCGAACCGCACGGGCTTGCGCGGTTGTGGCAGATTACCAAGGAGAAACTGCGTTTGTGGCCGTTCCCCCACTAGGGACGGTTCTCGTCGAGTGGCGGCCACCCCGTCGCTTTCTGCAACAATCTGGAGGAGACACCCTATGACTAAAATCTTCAAACCCGCCTTCGCTGCCGCCGCGGTTTCCCTGGCTCTTTTCGCCCAAGGCGCGACGGCCGCGGAGGAGCAGTTCTTTCCCATCATCGGCTACCGCGTCGGCCCCTACGGCGCCAACGGCCAGTCGCTCTTCGGCGGTTTCATCGACTACCTCAGTTACGTCAACCTCAAAGAAGGGGGCGTCAACGGCGTCAAGATGACCTGGGAGGAGTGCGAAACCGAATACAACAACGCCAAGGGCGTCGAATGCTACGAGCGCCTGAAAGGCAAGGCCAAGGCCTCGGCAGGCCCGATCCATCCGTTGTCCACCGGCATTTCCTACGCCCTCATCGAAAAGGCGTCGGCCGACAAGATTCCTCTCGCCATGGTCGGCTATGGCCGCACCGACGCCGTGGACGGTTCGGTCTTCCCCTACGCCTTCCCCCTGGTCACGACTTACCAGATGCAGGC
This sequence comes from Azonexaceae bacterium, assembly GCA_009469675.1. GTDB lineage: Bacteria > Pseudomonadota > Gammaproteobacteria > Burkholderiales > Rhodocyclaceae > SSSZ01. The sequence goes on from SSSZ01000010.1 coordinate 5,477, forward strand.
TTCGGCCATCGTCAAGTTCATCAAGGACAAGGAAAAGGGCAATCTGGCCGGGAAAAAGGTCGTCTTTCTCTACCATGACTCGGCCTACGGCAAGGAGCCGATCCTGGCGCTGGAAGCGGAAAGCCGCCTCAACAAGTTCGACCTGGTGCAGATCCCCGTCGCCCACCCGGGCAACGAACAGGGCGCCCAGTGGCTCAAGATTCGCCAGGAGAAACCCGACTACGTGATTTTCTGGGGCTGGGGCGTGATGAACCAGACCGCCATTAAGGCGGCCCAGAAAGTGGGCTTCCCCCGCGACAAGATGATCGGCTCCTGGTGGGCCGGTTCCGAGGAGGATACCGTTTCCGCCGGCGACGCCGCCAAGGGTTACATGTCGGCAACCTTCAACGTCTCGGGCAAGGCCGTGCCGGTGGTGGCCGACATCGAGAAGGTCGTCTACGGCGCCGGCAAGGGCAACCTCCAGGATGCCTCCAAGATTGGCACCATCCTCTACAACCGCGGCATTTCCATGGCCATCCTCTCGGTCGAGGCCATCCGCAAGGCCCAGGAGAAGTACGGCAAGGGCAAGGCGATGACCGGCGAGCAGGTGCGCTGGGGCATGGAAAACCTCAATATCACCGAAGCCCGCCTGAAGCAGCTGGGCGCCACCAACCTGTTGCCGGAAGTGAAGACCACCTGCGACAACCATGAGGGCTCCGGCAAGGTGAAGATCCAGCAGTGGGACGGCAGCAAGTGGGTGGCCGTGTCCGAATGGCTGGAGGGCAACAAGGGCCTGATCCACCCGCTGTTCCAGGCTTCCGCCAAGCAGTACGCCAAGGAAAAGGGCATCACGCCCCGCGACTGCGCCAAGGAGAAGTAAAGAGCGACGGGCGGAAGGCGGCGCTCGCCGCCTTCCGCCCCGGCTACCATCGTTCGGGAACAGCTATGACCACACACACCACGGCCGCCGCCGACAAATACCTCAGCATCAACAACGTCGAGGTCATCTACGACCATGTGATCCTGGTTCTCAAGGGCGTCTCCCTCGACGTACCCAAGGGCAAGATCGTCGCCCTGCTGGGGGCCAACGGCGCCGGCAAGTCGACGACCCTGAAGGCCATCTCCAACCTGCTCCACGCCGAGCGGGGGGATGTCACCAAGGGATCGGTCGAATTCAAGGGCCACCGCGTCGACCAGCTGACCCCCAACGAACTCGTCCGGCGCGGCGTCATCCAGGTCATGGAGGGCCGCCACTGCTTCGCCCACCTGACCATCGAAGAAAACCTCCTGACCGGCGCCTACACCCGCTCGATTTCCCGCAGCGAACTAAAGGACAGCCTGGAGAAGGTCTACCACTACTTTCCCCGCCTCAAGACCCGGCGCACCTCCCAGGCCGGCTACACCTCCGGCGGCGAGCAGCAGATGTGCGCCATCGGCCGGGCCTTGATGGCCAAGCCCGAGATGATCCTCCTCGACGAGCCGTCGATGGGGTTGGCGCCCCAGATCGTCGAAGAAATCTTCGAAATCGTGAAGGATTTGAACAGCCGGGAAAGCGTCAGCTTCCTGCTCGCCGAACAGAACACCATGGTGGCGCTGCGCTACGCCGATTTTGGCTACATCCTGGAAAACGGCCGCGTCGTGATGGAAGGCGACGCCGAAGAGCTGCGCACCAACGAGGACGTCAAGGAGTTCTACCTCGGCCTGTCGTCGGCCGGGCGCAAGTCGTTCAAGGACGTCAAGCACTACCGCCGCCGCAAGCGCTGGCTGTCGTAGGCCGCCGGGCGGCGCA
>SSSZ01000105.1 GCA_009469675.1 Azonexaceae bacterium
GACCGAGGAAGTGAAGATCTACGAGAAGCTGCTGCAGAACTCCTCGCTGAAGGATGCGGTGTGCGCCCCCGGCACGCTGAAGATGATGGCGCAGTTCTCGGTGCTGACGCGCTTGAAGGAGCCCGAGAACTCGTCGCTCTTCTCCAAGATGCTGGTGTACGACGGCGAGAACCTGAAGGACACCGACCCCAAGGCCAAGAGCTACCAGGAATACCGCGACTACGCGGGCGTGGACGAGGGCATGACGGGCATCTCCACCCGCTTTGCCTTCAAGATCCTCTCCAAGGTGTTCAACTTCGACACCAACGAGGTCGCGGCCAACCCGGTGCACCTGATGTACGTGCTGGAGCAGCAGATCGAGCGCGAGCAGTTCCCGCCCGAGACCGAGCAGAAGTACCTCTCGTACATCAAGGAGCACCTCGCCGCCCGCTATGCGGAGTTCATCGGCAAGGAGATCCAGACCGCCTACCTGGAAAGCTACTCCGAGTACGGGCAGAACATCTTCGACCGCTACGTCACCTACGCCGACTTCTGGATCCAGGACCAGGAGTTCCGCGACCCCAACACCGGCGAAATCCTCGACCGGGGGGCGCTGAACGACGAGCTGGAGAAGATCGAGAAGCCGGCCGGCATCAGCAATCCCAAGGATTTCCGCAACGAGGTGGTGAATTTCGTCCTGCGGGCCCGGGCCAAACACGACGGCAAGAACCCCTCCTGGACTTCCTACGAGAAACTGCGGGCGGTGATCGAGAAGAAGATGTTCTCCAACACCGAGGAGCTGCTCCCGGTCATCTCCTTCAACACCAAGGCCAGCGCCGACGAACAGAAGAAGCACCAGGACTTCGTCAATCGCATGATCTCCAAGGGCTATACCGAGAAACAGGTACGGCTGCTCTGCGAATGGTATCTGCGGGTTCGCAAGTCTTCATGACCGGCTGAAGGGCAGGGCAGCAACGCCCTGCCAGCTAAAGGGAGTCCCAGATGACGGTACGCATTGTCGACCGGCGGCAGGACAGCAAGAACAAAAGCTCGATCAATCGCAGCCGGTTCATCCACCGCTTCAAGGGCCAGATCCGCAAGGCGGTGGCCGACGCCATCGCCAAGCGCGGCATCCGCGACCTCGACAACGGCGAGAAGATCGGCATTCCTGGCAAGGACATCTCGGAACCCCATTTCCGCCATGGCCGCGGCGGCAAGCGGGAAGCCGTGCACCCCGGCAACGACCGCTTCAACAGCGGCGACGAGGTGGACCGGCCCCAGGGCGGCGGGGCAGGGCAGGGCAAAGGCCGGGCCAGCCCAGACGGGGAGGGGATGGACGACTTTGTCTTCACCCTCACCCGGGACGAATTCCTCGACATCTTCTTCGACGAACTCGCGCTCCCCAACCTGGTCAAGCGCCAGCTCGCCCGCATCGACGAATACAAACGGGTACGGGCCGGCTACACTCAAAGCGGGGTGCCGACCAACATCAACCTGGTGCGCACCATGCGCGGCGCCGCCGGCCGCCGGGTGGCGGTTTCCGGCCCCTACGGCGCACGCCTGCGGGAATTGCAGGAAGAACTCGACCGCCTGCGCCGGGATTGCCCCGGCGACCCGGACATCGAGCGCATCGAGCGGGAGATCGCCTGCCTCAAGGCCCGGCGCGAGGCGATCCCCTTCATCGACCCCTTCGACCTGCGCTACAGCAACCGCATCCGCATCCCGCAGCCTTCGACCCAGGCGGTGATGTTCTGCCTGATGGACGTCTCCGGCTCCATGGACGAGCAGAAGAAGCAGATGGCCAAGCGTTTCTTCATGCTGCTCTACCTCTTTTTGAACCGCAACTACGAGCACATCGAGGTGGTCTTCATCCGCCACCACACTGCCGCCGAGGAAGTCGACGAGGACAATTTCTTCCATTCCCGGGAAACCGGGGGCACCATCGTCTCCAGCGCCTTGAAGCTGATGCACGAGATCATCGCCACCCGCTACTCGTCGGCCACCTGGAACATCTACGGCGCCCAGGCTTCCGACGGCGACAACTGGAACGACGATTCACCGGTTTGCCGGGAAATCCTCTCGGAATCGATCCTGCCGGCCGTCCAATACTTCGCCTATATCGAAATCACCGAGGCCGAGCCGCAAAATTTATGGGCCGAGTACGAGCGGCTCCAGGGCAGCCATCCGGAAAATTTCGCCATGCAGCGCATCGGCGGCCCCGAGGATATCTACCCGGTGTTCCGCGAACTCTTCCGGAAAAGGCTGGTATGACAAAAAAACGCATCCGCCCCATCGCCGAGGGTTCGGACTGGACCTACGAGGCCATCGAACGCTACGACAACGAGATCGGCCGCGTCGCCAAGGCCTACGGCCTGGACTGCTACCGCCACCAGCTCGAAATCATCACCGCCGAGCAGATGATGGACGCCTACGCCTCCATCGGCATGCCGGTCTATTACCACCACTGGTCCTTCGGAAAGCACTTCCTGGAGACCGAGAACCGCTACAAGCGGGGCCAGATGGGCCTGGCCTACGAGATCGTTATCAATTCCGACCCCTGCATCGCCTACCTCATGGAGGAGAACACCCTGACCATGCAGGCCCTGGTCATCGCCCACGCCGCCTACGGCCACAACTCCTTCTTCAAGGGCAACCACCTCTTCAAGCAGTGGACCAGCGCCGACGCCATCATCGACTACCTGGTCTTCGCCAAGAACTACATCGCCCAGTGCGAGGAGCGCCACGGCTTCGACGCCGTCGAGCGCCTGGTGGACGCCTGCCACGCCCTGATGAACCTGGGGGTGGACCGCTACAAACGCTCGCCCCGCCTGTCCCTGGAAAAAGAGACCCTGCGCCAGAAGGAGCGGGAAGCCTACCTGCAGGCCCAGGTGAACGATCTGTGGCGCACCCTGCCCCGCCAGGATGAAGCGGTGGCCGAGGAGGAGGAGCGGCGCTTTCCCGAGGAGGCCGAGGAAAACCTTCTCTATTTCGTCGAGAAGCACGCCCCCCTGCTTGAACCCTGGCAGCGGGAAGTGGTCCGCATCGTCAGGAAGATCGGCCAATACTTCTACCCCCAGCGCCAGACCCAGGTAATGAACGAGGGCTGGGCCACCTACTGGCACTACACCCTGCTCAACACGCTCTACGACGAAGGCAAGCTTTCCGACGGCTTCATGTTCGAGTTTCTCCAGTCCCACACCAACGTCGTCTACCAGCCCCCCTACAACAGCCAGTGGTATTCGGGAATCAACCCCTACGCCTTGGGTTTCGCCATGTGGCGGGACATCCGCCGCATCTGCGCGGAGCCGACCGCCGAGGACCGCGAGTGGTTCCCCGATATCGCCGGTTCGGACTGGCGGGAAGCCTTCGATTTCGCCATGAAGAACTTCAAGGATGAAAGCTTCGTCGCCCAATACCTGTCGCCCAAGCTGATGCGCGACTTCCGCTTCTTCGCCATCCAGGATGACGATTCGAAGCCCAAGCTCCGGGTCAACGCCATCCACGACGAGCAGGGGTACCGCGAGGTACGGCGGCGCCTCGCCGAGCAGTACAACCTGGGCAGCAGCGAACCCAACATCCAGGTGTGGAATGTCGATCTGCGAGGCGACCGGTCGCTGACCCTGCGGCACTTTGTGCACGAGCGCCGCCCCCTGGGCCGCGATACCGATGCGGTTCTCGATCATCTGGCCTATCTCTGGGGCTTCACCGTGCGCCTCGAAGAGCAGTCGCCGAGCGGCAGCGTCAATCTGGTCAGCGAGCGCAAGAGCGAAAAGCGCCGACGCGGCGAGAGCTGAGCCATGACGGCGGTCCGCGGCAGACCTTCCCTCAGGAGCCGGGCCGGGCGCTCCTTGGGCCGTATCCTGCTCTGCCTGGCCCTGGTTTACATCGGTTTCGTCGCCTGGCTCTGGTGGCGGCAGGAAACCCTGCTATTCCGGCCCGAGGCCCTGGCCGCCGACCATCGCTTCGATTTCGCCCCCGACATCCACGAGGAAACCATCGCCGTCGAGGGCGCGCAACTCTCGGCGCTTCACCTGCGGCTGCCCAATCCGCGGGGTTTGATCTTCTTTCTTCACGGCAACGGCGGCAACCTCGACAGCTGGTTCGCCAACGCCGATTTCTACCGCCAGGCCAACTACGACCTTTTCATGGTGGACTACCGGGGTTACGGCAAGAGCGGCGGCCGCATCGAAAGCCAGGCGCAGCTGCTGGCCGACGTCCGCGCCGCTTGGAACCACGTCGCCTCAGCCTACGCCGGGAAGCCGCGGGTGATCTACGGGCGCTCCCTCGGTACCGGCCCGGCGGCGATTCTCGCGGCGGCGGTCCAGCCCGAGTTGACGGTCCTGGTGTCGCCCTATTGCAGCCTGGCCGACATGGCGCAGCTGACCTATCCTTTCGTTCCCACCGCTATCCTGCGCTACCCCCTGGCCACCTGCGAGGCGGCGCCCGCCATCGGCGGCCCGCTGCTCCTCATCCACGGCGACCGCGACCAATTCATTCCGCCAGCCCAAAGCGAACGCATCCGCGAGCGGGCCCCGGCCAGCGACCTGGTCTTCATCGCCGGCGCCGGTCACGACGACGTTCATCTCTTCGACGCCTACCTCGCCTTGTTGCGCCGCCGGCTGGCCGCGCTTTAGCCGGCTGACGGCGCCGCCTATAACGGAATTATCGCAACGACATCGGCAGGCGCCGGACCTCGACTCGGCCTACACCGACCTCGGGTGCGACTCCGACAACCGCTATTCGGTCCCCTAAGCCACGACCGCCACGCTGCTCGGCTGCAACGCCACCCGCCTGCAATTGGGCCTGCCCACCGACACCTGGGGATTGATTTTCGAGCCGCCACACCGGGAAAAACTCAAGGGCCGGGTAACCTGCCTCAACAGCCAGCGCGAACTGATGGCGACGGGCCTCAACTACCTCGGCCCTTTGATCGGCGACACCAACCCGGACCGCTGGCGTGCCGCCCGCGCCCTCATCCTGCGGGCCAGACCCTACTGGGCGACGTTTTCCAACAGCCCCTACATCAGGGATCCGGCCATCGGCAACATCTGGGTCGCCCAAGGCTACTCCAACGACATGTTCGGCGCCCGGGAAGATGCTCGGGCCGCCGGCCGGCCCTTCGCCATCCCGCGGGCACCGTGCTGGCCGTGGATAGTTTCGTCATCCGCGCCTCGGCGCGACGGCCGGATTTGGCGCAGCGCGTCATCGACTTCATACGCGATGGCGAAAATGCCGCCGACGCCTCCAACCTGATCGGTGCCGGCAAACCCAACGCCGCCGCGCTCCCTGACATCGAGCCTCGGCTGGCCGGCGAGCGAGCCATCTTTCCCCCGGCCGCCGAGCGGCAGCGGCTGGAGATGCTGCGCGACTCGGAACCCCGGCAAAGGCGGCTGATGTCCCCGCTGTGGACCGAGATCAAGGTCAAGTAATACCGATTCGCTTGCAGACCGATTCGTTGTCGACTGCGCCTTGCCGTGCTCCGGCACCGTCTTCGGCTCGCCTTCGCGTCTCGATTGGAAAGCGAACTGGGTTAACCGGCGGTGGCGAGGAGGGATTGCGGGCGACGGCGGCGGGAACAAAAACCGCCGGCCCGATGCGCCGGCGGGTTTTCGGGGAATTCCAGGGGGCAGCGCCTCAGGCGTTGCGGCCGCCCCGCCGCTGACGATCGCCCGGGCGTTCGTTGTCGGCACCCCGGGGGCGTTCGGTCGCTTCGCGGGCCAGCAGCAGGGCGCTTTCGGCAGCGCCGATTTGGACGGGTTGGTCGCTATGGCCGCCACGGCCACCGCGGCGCTGACGATCGCCCGGGCGTTCATTGTCGGCCCCCCGGGGCCTTTCGGTCGCTTCGCGGGCCAATTGGACAGTGCCGTCGAGGGCGCCGACCTTCTCTTTTTTCTCGGGCTTTTCCGGGCGTTCGGCCCGGGCAACGCTCGAGTCGCTGGCGGGCAGGGCGGCGGCGGAAGCCTGGAAGGCAAGACTGCCAAGGAAGGCGGCGAGGGAGACGGAAAGCAGGGTCTTGGTCATTTTGTACTCCTTTTCTGGATCGATTTCTCTGTCTGGATTGGGTATTGGGTTGCATGGGGTGGATTCCCACGACCCGATCTACGCAACCGTCGTGCCAATCCGTGTGACAATATCCCACGTAATTGATTTTTCAGGAAAAACCGCAGCAACTGCGGGACGCCTTGGGGCCAGCCAGGGAGAAAATCCGGGGGGTTTCACCCACAACGGGGCATTTCACCCACCCAATCAGCGCATCAGGCCGTGTTTTTCCATGCGATAACGCAGCGTATCCCGGGAGATTCCGAGAAGACGGGCGGCCTGGGTGACGTTGCCGCCGGTTTGCTCCAGCGCCTTTTGCAGCAGGTCGCGTTCGACCTGGTCGAGGGAAATTCCGCCGCCCACCGCCGGGCCAGACGGGACGGGATCGGCCGGGGCGTCGCTGCGCCTGCCCAGGACGGCGCAAAACGGCAGCTGATCCGGCTCGATGAGCCGATCAGTGGCCAGGAGAACGGTTTGCTCGACGACGTTGCGCAATTCCCGCACGTTGCCGGGCCAGGTGTAGGCGGTCAGCGCCTTTTCCGCCGCCGGGCTGAAGGCCAGGCCGGCCTTGTTGTAGCGGGCGCTCTGGACGGCCAGGAAATGCCGGGCCAGGAGAACGACGTCGTCGCCGCGCTCGCGCAGGGCCGGCACGGCGAGTTCGACGATGCGCAGGCGGAAGAAGAGATCGGAACGGAACCGCCCCTCGCTGACCAGTTGTTCGAGGGGCTGATGGGTCGCCGCCACGATGCGCACATTGACCTTCTGGTCCCGGATGCTACCGAGGCGGCGCACCGTTTTTTCTTCCAGGAGCTTCAGGAGCTTGACCTGGAGCGCCATGTCCATGTCGCCGATTTCGTCGAGGAAGAGGGTGCCGCCGTCGGCGGCTTCGACCAGGCCGAGCTTGCGTTCCTTGGCGTCGGTGAACGCGCCGCGCTCGTGGCCGAAGAGTTCGGCTTCGAGAAGTTGGGCGGGAATCGAGCCGCAATTGAGTTCGATGAACGGGCCTTTGCGGCGGGGGCCGTCGTAATGGACGGCGCGGGCGACGACCTCCTTGCCGCTCCCCGTTTCGCCGACGATGAGTACCGCCGGCGGCTCGTCGTCGCCGAGGGCGGCTTCGGCTTCGAGAAGCCGGGCGATGGTCGCCTTGAGTTGGCGCAGCGGGGGCGACTCGCCGAGGAGGCGGGCGATACCGCTGCTCTGGCTTTCCCGGTCGCGATAATAGGACATGGCTTTTTCCGCCCGTTCCGCCCCGAGGATTTTCTCGATGACCAGCCGGAGCTTGCCCAGCACCACCGGTTTGGTGAGGAAATCCGCCGCCCCCAGCTTCATCGCCTCGACCGCCAGATCGACGCTGCCCTGGCCGGTAAGCACGACGACCGGGATTCCGGCGTGCTGGCTCTTGAGGTCGGCGAGGAGGTCGAGGCCGTTGCGCCCGGGTAGCTGGTAGTCGAGGAGGACGATATCGGGACGGAACTCGCCGATCTGCTGCCAGCCGTCCTCGGCGCTCTCGGCGGTACGCACGTCGAAGCCGGCGCGCTCGAGATAGAGCCGGATGTTCTTGGCGAGAACGCTTTCGTCCTCGATGATTAACACGCCATGGGCCATCGCGGTCTATTTCCAGATTTGCAGAGTGAGCCGCACCGCCACGCCGCGGCCCGGTTCGCTTGCAAGATCCACGTTTCCCCCCAGACGCTCGGCCATGCGGCGAACGAGGGGCAGGCCCAGCCCCAGCCCTTTCGGCTTGCTGGTGAAAAAGGGCTTGAAGACGAGGCCGAGATTGTCCCGGCTGATTCCCGGCCCGTTGTCCCGCACCTCGGCGACTATCGTTTTTTCGTCCCCGCGGCGAGCCGCGAGAACAATCTCGCCGCCTGAATCCAGGGCCTCGGCGGCGTTGGCAATGAGGCTTCCGACCATCTGGGCAAGGACCGCGGCATCGCCCCGTACGGCGGGCAGGTTTTCTCCCTCCTCCAGGCGAAGCACGATGCCGCGCCTTTCAAGGTCGCGGCGAAAACAGGAGAAACTCTCCGCCAGCACGGCGTTGATGTCGACCGGCGCCAGGCTGGCATGGGCCGGTTTGGCATAGGTCAGCAGATGACGGATCCAGCCTTCCAGGCGATCGACCTGGGCGACGATGTCGGCGGTGCATTCCCGGGCTTCAGGGGGGAGGGCGCTCTCCTGGGCCAGTTCGGCCGAAGAACGGATCGCCGCCAGGGGATTGCGCAGGCCGTGGGCCACCGCCGATCCCATCTCCCCGACCACGGCGAGGGATTCGCTCTCCACCAGCTTGTCGTGCTGGGCCTCGATGATGCGCTGCGCCCGGCGGACGATCCAGAACAGGGTGATGTAGAGAAATACCCCGGCCGCCGCCGCCGCCAGCCAGATCAACCGGACCCCGACGCGGATCGCCTCGAAGAGATCGACGGGCACCTTGTAGAGTTCGACGACGCCGACGACCTTGCGGCCATGGACGTCGAAGACCGGAATATAACTCTCGACGAAGCGCAACCCCCCCTGGGCGAGATGCTGGTGCTCCGGCTTGGTGAGATGGGCCGGATCGACAAGGCCGCTATGCACCACCAGGTCGGCCCGCAACGCCTCCTCCAGTTCGTCGTTGCCTGCAAAACGCTGGCCGATCAGCGACGCGTCGCTCGACCACACCATGCGCCGGTCGGCGCCATAAACATTGGTCCGCAGGACGCCGGGCATGCGGTTCATGTGATTGAGGAACTCCTGCAATTGCTGGGCGGTGGCGCCGCTGGAACCGTCAAAATAATCGTAGGCGTTTTCCGTGGCAACGATGCTGAGGACGAACCCGGCGGTCACTTCGGCGTCCTGGCGCACCATCCGGTCGGCGAGAAAATTGGCCAGCACCCAGGCGGCCAGGGCGGCGACCGTGGCGATGGAAACCAGGGCGGTCAGGGCAAACCAGCGAACCAGGTTGAAATGCTCGCTGGGGTAGGCGGTCCTCAAGGTGCTCAACGGAATTCTCCCGAAAAAGCGATGATCGACAGGCCTAAAGCATCTGCGCTAGGATGCCCGCATCGTAACAGAACCCCGCCGCCGCGCCCGCCCCCTATGAACCTCCACTGCCACCGCCACCCGGCCACCGCCTCGACCGGCAGTAGCACGCTCTTCCCGCTCCTCGGCCTCTTGCTCGCCGCGGCGCTTCCCGCCGCCGCCCAGACCACCGTCAGCCTCAATCTGGACTACGCCGAGGGCAAATACGGCGAACCCGACAAGTCGTCCAGCTGGACCATGCCGCTCATCGTCAAGCATCAGGCCGGGGCGCTCGGACTCAAACTCAACATTTCCTACATCCGCGCCACCGGCACCGCAGCCGCAGGCGGCGACCGCTTCTCGCCGACCCGGCAGACCCAGGAGGGCTGGGGCGACGTCACCGCCACCGTCGCCTACGACATCTACCACGACACCGCGAGCGGCACCATTATCGACCTCGCCGCCAAGGCCAAGTTCGCCACCGCCGACAAGGCCAAGGATCTCATCACCACCGGCAAGAACGACTACTCGCTGTTGATCGACGGCCTGCGCCCCTTCGGCGCGACGACGGTGTTCGCCACCCTGGGCTGGACGAAAAAGGGCGACCCGGACGGCGTCGCTTTCCGCAACCCGCTTTTCTCGACCCTGGGACTCAGCCACAAGCTTTCCGACCAGCTCACCCTGGGCGCCGTTTATGACTACCGCCAGAAGGTCACGGCCCACGGCGACCCGGTCAGCGAGGCCACCCTTTTCGTCGAACGCAAATTCGACAGCCAGTACAAGCTGCAGGGCTATCTCGTCCGCGGTTTTTCCGATGCCAGCCCGGATATCGGCGCCGGCATCACGGTCAGCGCCCGCTTTTAGCGGTCTGCCAGGTGAGTGGCGGAACAAGGTGAAAGCGCTGGATTGGTGTTCCTGGCTAAGTGCGAACCGCAGCGATAGCCAAAGCTATCGCGAGGATACGCAACAACGCCAGGGAGGCGAAGACAAGCTTTCATGTTTCGTTAATTGCCAAGCAGACCACTAAGCTACCTCCGAGGCGGCAGACCCGGTCTGCCTCGGTGCGGGCTGAGGACACAACCGGCCATCCGCTAAAATGAAAACATGACCACCGCCGGCCCGCCCTTGCTCGCCCGCTATCTCGCCCTGGCTTGGTGCGGGCTGGTCGTCTATGGCAGCCTGCATCCTTTTTCCGGCTGGCGCGACACCGGGATTTCGCCCTTCGCCTTCGTCGAAGGCGCCTGGCCCCGGTACTGGACGGTCTTCGACCTGGTGGCCAACGTCACCGTCTATATTCCCCTCGGCTTCCTTCTCGTTCTCGCTTTCGTGGGCCTGCCCGGCCGCTTCACGCCGGCGCTCGTCGCGACCCTCCTGGCCGCGGCCATCAGCTTCTGCCTGGAAAGCCTCCAGACCTGGCTACCGTCCCGCGTTCCCTCCAATCTCGACCTGGCGTGCAACACCCTGGGGGGGGTGATCGGCGCCGTTCTCGCCGACCGCACCGGGCCGCGCTTTTTTGCCCGCCTTGCGGCCTGGCAGCAGCGGGTAATCGCCCCGGTCCCCCACGCCGAACTGGGGCTTACCCTGCTCGGCGTCTGGCTGCTTGTTCCGCTCTCGCCGGAGATTTTGCTCTTCGGCGCCGGCGACCTGCGCCAGGCCCTCGGCCTTTCCGGCGCCGTACCCTTCGCGGCGCCGAGCTTCATGTTGATCGAAGCCGCCATCACCACCTGCAACGCCGTCGCCGTCGGACTCCTCGCCGGACTTCTGGCAGCGCGGCGCAGCATCGCCTATCCCTTCGTTTTTCTCTTCCTGCTCCTCGGCCTCGTCGTCCGCAGCCTCGCCGCCGCCGTTCTGGTCAGCCCCGCCGAGGCTTTCGCCTGGCTCACCCCGGGCGCCCAGGTGGGCCTGATGGTGGGCGGCGTCGCCCTTGCCGTCGCTCTCCTGCTGCCCCTCACACCGCGCCTGATACTTGCCGCCATGAGCCTGATGGCGGCGACGGTGCTGGTCAACCTGGCGCCCCCCAACCCCTATTCCGCCGCTGCCCTCGCCGCCTGGCGCCAGGGCCACTTTCTCAATTTCAACGGCCTCACCAAGCTGGTGTCCACCCTCTGGCCCTTTGCCACGGTGCCCTTCCTCCTCGTCGTCGGCCGCCGGGTTTGAGGCCGCCGATGCCCCCCTGGCACCAGCTTTCCCTCGATGCCGTCGAAGCCGCACTGAAAGTTGACCGGGCCACCGGTCTGACCGCGCCGGCCGCCGAGGAGCGCCTGCGCCGCCATGGCCCCAACCGGATTACCGCCCCGCCGGGCAAACCGGCCTGGCGCCGCCTCGCCGACCAGGTGGCACAGCCCCTGGTTCTCGTTCTCCTGGCCGCCGGCCTGGTCACCGCGCTGCTCGGCGAATGGCCCGACGCCAGCGTTATTTTCGGCGTAGTGGCGGTCAACGCCGCCCTCGGCTACTGGCAGGAAGCCAAGGCCGCTGACGCCCTGGCCGCCCTGGCCCAAAGCCTGTCCACGCCCGTCGTGGTGCGCCGCGACGGCCACCGGCGGCGCATCGATGCCGGCGATCTGGTGCCCGGCGACGTCGTCCTGCTCGCGGCCGGAGACCGCGTCCCGGCGGACCTGCGGCTGTTCCAGCACAAGGAGCTGCAGACCGACGAATCGATGCTCACCGGCGAATCGCTGCCCACGGCCAAACACACCGCCGCCCTGGCCGCCGATACCGGACTCGCCGACCGCAGCAACATGGCCTACGCCGGCACCACCGTGGTCGCCGGCCAGGGGGCCGGCTTCGTGGTGGCCACCGGCGACGCCAGCGAAACCGGCCGCATCGCCGGCCTGATCGCCGCCGCGCCGGAAATGACGACGCCGCTCACCCGCAAGATGGCGGTTTTTTCCCGCTGGTTGCTCTGGGCCGTCGGCGGCCTCGCCCTGTTCACCTTCGCCGTCGGCCTCGGGCGCGGCGAAGCCCCCTACGCGATGTTCATGGCTGCCGTGGCCCTGGCCGTGGGGGCGATTCCCGAAGGGCTGCCGGCGGCGCTTACCATCACCCTGGCCATCGGCGTTTCCCGCATGGCCCGGCGGCGCGCCATCATCCGCCGGCTGGCCGCGGTGGAAACCCTGGGCGGGGCGACGGTGATCTGTTCCGACAAGACCGGCACTCTCACCCAAAACGCCATGACCGCCCGCGCCATCTGGTGCGGCGGCCAGCGTTTCGACATCGGCGGCAACGGCTACGAGGTGGCCGGGAGCATCGCCAGCGATGGCACGCCGGCCGAAATCGGCGGCGGGCTGCGGGAAAGCCTGCTGGTCGGCGTCCTGTGCAACGACGCCGGTCTGGCGGCGGCCGGACGGCACTGGAAAATCACCGGCGATCCCACCGAAGCCGCCCTCCTGGTAGCCGCCCACAAGGGCGGTCTGGCCTACGGCACCTTGCGTTCGGTGTTTCCCCGCCTCGACGAACTGCCCTTCAACGCCCAGCGCCAATTCATGGCGACCCTGCACCGGGTTGAAGACGAGACGCTGATCTACGTCAAGGGTGCCGTCGAACGCCTGCTGCCGCGTTGCGACGGGATGCTCGGCGCCGACGGCCACCCCCTACCCCTCGATCCCGGGGCGGTGGAAGCCGCGGCCCACCATTTGGCCGACCAGGGTCTGCGTGTCCTGGCCCTGGCCCGGGGCTCCGGCTCGGGCGCCGCCCTCGACGGCGACCGGCTGGCCGACCTCACCCTGGTCGGCCTGGTGGGCCTAGTCGATCCGCCCCGGCCCCAGGCGGTGGCGGCAGTCCGCACCTGTCACGAGGCGGGCATCCGGGTCAAGATGATTACCGGCGACCACGCCGTTACCGCCGCCGCCATTGCCCGCCAGCTTCACATCAACGCCGGCCGCGTCCTCACCGGCCGCGACCTGGGGCGGATGGGCGAGGCCGACCTGGTGGCGGCGGCCCAGAGCGTCGACGTCTTTGCCCGCGTCGAACCCGAGCAGAAGCTCCGCCTGGTGCGGGCGCTGCAGGGCCGGGGCGAGGTGGTGGCCATGACCGGGGACGGGGTGAACGACGCCCCCGCGCTCAAACAAGCCGATATCGGCATCGCCATGGGGGCGGGCGGCACCGAGGTCGCCAAGGAAGCCGCCGCCATGGTCCTCACCGACGACAACTTCGCCAGCATCGTTGCCGCCGTCGAGGAGGGCCGGGGGGTGTGGGACAACCTGGTCAAGTTCATCACCTGGACCCTGCCCACCAATTTCGGCGAAGGGCTGGTCATCGTCGCCGCCGTCGTCGGCGGCGTGACGCTGCCCATCACCCCCCTGCAGATTCTCTGGATCAACATGACGACGGCAGTGCTTCTCGGCCTCACCCTGGCTTTCGAGCCGGTCGAACGCGGCGTCATGCTGCGGCCGCCGCGGCCGCCCGCGGCGGCCGTCCTCAACGCCGGGCTGATCCGCCGCATCGGCCTCGTCTCCCTGCTCCTCCTGGGGGGCGCCTTCGGACTCTTCCTCCGTCACCTGGAGCAGGGCCACAGCCTCGCCGAAGCCCGTACCGTGGCGGTCAATGTCTTCGTCCTGGTGGAAACCTTCTACCTGTTCAACTGCCGCTCGCTGACCCGCCGTTTCTGGAGCCTCGGCCTTTTCTCCAACCCCTGGCTGTGGGCCGGCGTCGGACTGATGCTCGGCCTGCAACTGCTGCTCACCTACTGGCCGCCCTGCCATGCGGTCTTCAAGACCGCCCCCATCGACCTCGCCGCCTGGCTGGAAATCCTGGCCGTCGCCTGGATCGCCTCACTCTTCATCGGCGGGGAAAAATACCTTTCCCGCCGCCTGGGGCAAAGTTGACGGCGTTCCACGTGAAACCCCGCGTTTGGAAGCCGGGGCGGAAGCCTGCGATAATTTCCCTTGCCACCGGAGAACCCCATGAGTCATTTCAAGCATCACGTCTTTTTTTGCTGCAACCAGCGCGACCCCGGCGAGACCTGCTGCAACGCCCGCGGCGCCGGCGAGGTCCAGGCCTACGCCAAGGACCGCATCGCCCAGCTCAAAATGAAAGGCCCGGGCAAGGTCCGCATCAACAAGGCGGGCTGCCTGGATCGCTGCGATCACGGGCCGGTCCTGGTGGTCTACCCCGAAGCCGTCTGGTACACCTACGTGGACAAGGAAGACGTGGAGGAAATCATCCAGGAACACCTTGTCCACGGCCGCATTGTGGAGCGCCTCAAACTATGAAAGCCCCGGAAGAAAAATTTCTCATCGACGGCCCGGCCGGCAAGATCGACGTCATCATGGAGAACCCGGGCGCCCCCCGGGGCATCGCCCTGATCGCCCATCCCCACCCCCTGGCCGGCGGCGCCAACACCAACAAGGTCGCCTACACCCTGGCGCGCACCTTCGTCAGCCTTGGCTACGCCAGCTTCCGCCCCAACTTCCGCGGCGTCGGCGACACCGAAGGCGTCCATGACGAAGGCCACGGCGAAACCGAAGACCTCCTCGCCGTCCTCCAGGACGCCAAGTGCCGCTGCGGCGATCTGCCGGTGGCCCTGGCCGGCTTTTCCTTCGGCGCCTTCTGCCAGACCCGCCTGGCCAAGCGCCTGATGGAACTCGGCCACCCGGCCCAGCGCCTCGTTCTGGTCGGCACCGCCGCCGGCCACGTCGAAGGTTCGCGCCAGTACGAAACCGAGGCGGTTCCCCACGACACCATCGTCATCCACGGCTCCGCCGACGACACCGTACCCCTGGACAACGTCTTCGCCTGGGCGCGGCCCCTCGACCTTCCCGTGGTGGTGATCCCCGGCGCCGACCACTTCTTCCACCGCCGCCTGCACCTGATCCGGGACATCATCACCCGGGCCTGGCGCCACTGAGCCGCGGCCCCCCGACCATGGCCGCCGCCTCCCCGCTCCGCCCGCGCCTGGAGCGCCTCCTGGGCGAGCTGGAAGCCGGCCTGGTGGAGCGCCGCCAGGTCGTCCGCCTGGCCCTCCTGGCCGCCCTGGCGGGCCAACACACCCTGCTCATCGGCCCGCCGGGGACCGCCAAAAGCGAACTCGCCCGCCGGCTCCATCGGGCTTTTCGCGAGGCCCGCTATTTCGAACGGCTGCTCACCCGCTTTTCCGTTCCCGAAGAACTGTTCGGTCCGCTTTCCATCAGCGCCCTCGAAGCCGATCGCTACGAGCGCCAGACCGCCGGTTTTCTGCCGGAAGCCTCGATCGCCTTCATCGATGAAGTGTTCAAGGCCAACAGTGCCATCCTCAACGCCCTGCTGACGCTCTTGAACGAGCGGGAATTCGACAACGGCAGCCGCCGCCAGCCTTGCCCCCTGATCAGCGTCATCGGCGCCACCAACGAGGTGCCCGACGACGAAGTGGGAGAAGCTTTTTTCGACCGTTTTCTCCTGCGCCTGCCGGTCGGTCCGGTCAGCCCCCCGGGCTTCGCCGACCTGCTCGCCCTGGCACCCGCGGCCCCGACCGGGGTGGGGGAGGGCGCCGGGCACTCGGCCTTCGCCCTCGACGCCGCCGATCGCCAGGCCCTCAACGCCGCGGCCGCCGGCGTGACCGTGCCGCCGCCGATCACCGGCCTTCTCGGCGAACTGCGGGGAGCGCTCGCCGACGAAGGCGGCTACGTTTCCGACCGGCGCTGGGTCAAGACCGTGTGGCTGCTGCGGGTGGCTGCCGCCAGCGAGGGGCGCGGCACGGTCGCGGTCTGGGATCTGGGGCTTCTGCCCTGGGCCGTCGCCCCGGACGCCAAGGGCCAGGCAGCGGTGGCCGACTGGCTGGCGGAACGCCTCGGCGTGGGCCAGGCCGTTTCGCCGCCCCGCCTCGGCCGCATCGTCGAAGCCTTCGAGAAGCAGCTCGAGGCCGAAGCCAACGCCAACGACCTCGATTACGACGAATCCGGGCGCCTGCGGTTCACCGCCGGCGACTACGACGCCATCGCCAACGACGCCAAGGGGGGCGGCGCCGCCCTGCGCATGACCGCCACCCGCCAGCGGCGCTACGGCGCCCTCCACGTCGCCGCCCGGCAGCGCCAGATCGACGAACTCCGGGACCGCCTCGCCGCCTGCCGGGAAGAACTCGCTGCCGAGCAGCGCAGTCTGGCCGCCTACGCCGCCGGCAGCCTCTGGCTCGACGGCGAATTCGCCGCCCGGGCGGCGGCCAGCCTTGACGCCACGGCCGCCGCCCTGGCCAACCTGGACCGGCGGGCCGCCGCCGCCCGGGCGGGTTTCGCCGCCTTGCCGCGCCTCGAACCCGATCCCGGCATCGTGCCGGAGCCGGTGCTCCACGAGCCCTTGCCGGCGTGACCCCCGCCCCCTGCCGCCTGTTCGCCGCCAGCGAGGGCCGCCTCGCCGCCCTCGACGACCTGCCCAAAAGCCTGTGGCTGAGCGGCCTGACCCATAGCCAGGGCTGGGTCGAACCCCGCCTCGCCGGCGTCGACGCCCTGCGCCGGGCCCTCGTCGCCGGCACCCTGCCCGAGGCTGCCACCCTGACCTGGCCCGGAGGCCGGCTGGGCGAGCAACTGGCCGCCACCCTGGCTGTCCTGGGCCTCGCTCCCTATTGCCGGGAGCGCGGCGAACTCGCCGACACCCTGGTCCAGAGCATCCTCTTCCACCTCGATTTCATCGTCGATTACCGGGACCGCGGCGCCGACGAAGCCGGCGCCGTCGCCATGGCCCTTGCCGCCCTGGCTACCGACTGGCAGGATCGCCGCGGCGAGTTGGACGAACTGACCGAGGTATTTGGCGACTTCGGCGACGCCCCCAAGAACGACCGCTGGGACATGCTGCGCGGCCTTCTCCGCAGCGAAGCCTGGCAGGAGGTGCGGCGCATCCGCCGGCGCCTTGAGGCGCTGCCCGAACTCGGCCGCCTGATCCGCAGCCTGGGACGCCACCGCGACAGCGCGCTCGCCGACCCGGCCAGCCGGCAGACGGCCCGGGTTCTGCAGGCGGCGACCGCACGTTCGACCCGCAGCCGCAGCGTGCGGATTCCCGAGTTGCCCGGCGAGACCGAAAGCATCTACCGCGCCGGCCGGGTGGCCCGCATGCTGCCCGCCGAAGCCATGCTCCTTTGCCACCCGCGCCTGCGCCTGGTCTGGCACGCCCGCCACGCCGAACGGACCCTCCTGTGCTACCAGGACAACGACCGCCTGCAGGAGACCCGCCCGGCCCAGGATCCGGCCCTACGGCCGGTCGCCGTGCCCCAGCCGGGAAAGCGCCGGGAGATGGGCCCCATGCTGATCTGCGTCGACACCTCGGGGTCGATGCGGGGCGGCGCCGAGGCCGTCGCCAAGGCCGTGGTTCTCGAGGCGGTGCGCGCCGCCCACGCCCAGAGGCGGCCCTGCCATGTCTTCGCCTTCGGCGGCCCGGAGGAGATCATCGACCTCGAACTGGGAGTAGATCCGGCGGGAATCGAACGCCTGACCCGCTTTCTCGGCCAGAGCTTCCAGGGGGGTACCGACATCTGTGGCCCCCTGGAGCGCACCCTGGAGCGCCTGCAGACCGACCGCTGGCAACTCGCCGACCTGCTCATCGCCTCCGACGGCGAATTCGGCGCCACCCCCGAACTCGCCGCCCGGGTCCGCCGGGCCAAGGCCGAACAGGGGTTGCGCATCCAAAGCGTGCTGATCGGCGACCGGGAGACCATCGGCCTCCTGGAAATCGCCGACGACATCTTCTGGGTCCGCGACTGGCGGCGCTTCGGCGCCTCCGATTCGGGGTCGCCGGTGCATTCCAAGAGCCTCACCGCCCTCTACTTCCCCGGCGCCCTGCGCAGCGAAGCCAACCTGGCGGGCACCGTCTCGGGCCGGGACGCCTCCCGGGAAGTCCTGGCCGGGCAGCCGCCAACGCCCGCCGGCCCCCGTCCATGACCGTCGCCCGGGAGTTTATTGCCGCCCTCGAAGCCTTCGCCGGCCTCGCCCCGCCGCCCCGGGTCAAGGCGCTCCATCTGCCGGCGGTGGGACCGGATCAGGGCAACCGGGGGGCCTTCTGCGGCGTCGAACTGGCCGACGGCTCCCTGGGGTTGTCCTATGCCCTCCTCGACGACACCCTGGCGGCCCTCGCCGCCAGCCGGCTCGCCGCCTCGCTGCCCGGCGCCGACCCGCTGGCCGTCGCCCGGCTCTACGGCGGCGGCGACGGAGTCGGACGCACCGTCGGGCTGGCCGCCATCAACGCCCTGACCCGCTGCTGCTTCGACCGGGCCGGCTACCTTCCCGCAGCGAGCCGCGATTCCCTGGGCGAACTCATGCCGGCCCCCGGCGACCACGTCGGCATGATCGGCTTCTTCGCCCCCCTGGTGCCACGCCTCGTCGCCGCCGGCACCCGCCTCACCGTGGTCGAACTCAAGGCCGAACTGGCGGGGCAGGGCGCGGGTTACCGCGTCACCCTCGACCGCAACGAACTGGCGACCTGCAACAAGGTTCTGGCGACCAGCACGGTCCTTCTCAACGACACCCTCGAAGCCATGCTCGCCGCTTGTCCGGCCGCCGGCTGGTTCACCCTC
The DNA here is from genome assembly GCA_009469675.1 of Azonexaceae bacterium. Taxonomy (GTDB): domain Bacteria; phylum Pseudomonadota; class Gammaproteobacteria; order Burkholderiales; family Rhodocyclaceae; genus SSSZ01. Next base: position 18,488 of record SSSZ01000105.1, read on the forward strand.
GTCGGCCCCGGCGCCGGCTGCCTGCCCGATCCCCTCTTCGCCCGCGGTGTGACGCTCCTGGGGGGCAACTGGGCGGTGGACGGGCGGGGCCTGATCGACGCCCTGGAGTGCGGCGCCCCGTGGTCGGGCTTTGCCCGCAAGGTGAGCATCGGCCGCGCCGGGTATCCCGGATGGACCGCCCTGCTCGAGCGCCTCAGGTAGAATCCGGGGGCTTCCCCTTCGCCGCCGAGAAACCCTGCCCGATGAATGCCCCACCGGCCGCCGCCGGCTCCTCCGCTTTGTTCGTCGACCACCTTTCCAAGCGCTTCGGCGAGCAGACCGTGGTCGCCGACCTCTCCTTCGCCATTCCCGCCGGGACGTGCTTCGGCCTGCTCGGCCCCAACGGCGCCGGCAAGACCACGACGCTGCGCCTCTGCCTCGGCTTGACCGCCCCCGACGCCGGCACGGTCCGCCTGGCCGGCCTGCCCATTCCCGCCGCGGCCCGCCAGGCCCGGGTCCGGGTCGGCGTGGTGCCCCAGTTCGACAACCTCGATCCCGATTTCACCGTCGCCGAGAATCTCCTCGTCTTCGGCCGCTACTTCGGCCTGGCCGATGCCGCGGTGCGCGCCCGCATGCCGCAACTCCTGGAATTCGCCGGCCTCGCCGGCAAGGCCGATGCCCGCCTCGCCACCCTGTCGGGGGGCATGAAGCGGCGCCTCACCCTGGCCCGCGCCCTGGTCAACGACCCGGCCATCGTTTTTCTCGACGAACCGACCACCGGCCTCGATCCCCAGGCCCGGCACCTGATCTGGGAGCGCCTCAAGCATCTCAAGGCCGGCGGCAAGACCCTCATCCTCACCACCCATTTCATGGACGAGGCCGAACGCCTGGCCGACCGCCTGCTCATCCTCGACCACGGCCGCAAGATCGCCGAGGGCAGCCCGCGGGAGCTGATCGCCGGCCACATCGAACCGCAGGTGGTCGAGGTTTACGACGAAGCCGGCGGCGACCTTGCCGCCTTCGTCGAAGCCCACCGCGCCCTGGCCGGCCGCATCGAACTGAGCGGCGAAACCGCCTTTTTCTACTGCCGCGACCCCCAGCCGCTGCTCGCCGCCCTGGCCGGCCGGGAAGCCCTGCGCTACATCCATCGGGCCTCCAACCTGGAGGATGTGTTCATCAAGCTGACCGGGCGGGAGTTGCGCGATTGAATCCAAAGGGCCGTCTGTCGCGTAGAACCCTGGACCCGGCCGGCGTCTTCCGGCCTTTTCCCACTGCTGCGAGGTATCCGGCTTGCACCCGCTGATCGGTTGGCTCCCCGTCTGGCGCCGCAACTTCCTGGTCTGGAAAAAACTCGCCATCCCCTCGGTGCTCGGCAACCTCGCCGATCCGCTCATCTACATGCTCGGTCTCGGCTACGGCCTGGGGGCCTTGCTCCCCAGCCTCGACGGCCAGCCCTACGTCGCCTTTCTGGCGGCCGGGACGGTCTGCGCCTCGACCATGAACGCGGCGACCTTCGAGGCGCTCTATTCGTCCTTTTCCCGCATGCACGTCCAGAAGACCTGGGACGCCATCCTCAACACGCCGCGCAGCCTGACCGACGTGGTGGCGGGGGAACTCTTCTGGGCCACCACCAAGTCGCTCTTTTCCGGCGTCGCCATCCTTTTGGTCGTCGCCGCCCTGGGCCTGACCCAGGGCTGGCTCACCCTCTGGGCGCTGCCGGCCATCGTCCTCACCGGCCTGGCCTTCGCCGCCCTCGGGCTGATCTGGAACGCCCTGGCGCCGTCCTACGACTTTTTCATGTACTACTTCACCCTGTTCATCACGCCGATGACGCTCATTTCCGGCGTGTTCTTCCCCACCCATCAGCTGCCGTCGTGGCTTGCCGCGGTCGGCGCCTGGCTACCCCTGGCCCAGGGCGTCGGCCTGGTGCGCCCGCTCCTCGCCGGGCAGGTGCCGGCCGATGCCGCCCTCCACGTCGCCGTCCTGCTGGCCACGGCCGGAGGGGCCTTCGCCGTCGCCCTGGCCCTCACCCGGCGCCGTCTCCTCAAGTAGTAAAATCCGCCCATGCCCGTCCTCCTCGTTCTCACCAACTGTCCCGACCCAGCAGTCGCCGAAGCCATCGCCCAGGCCGTGGTCGCCGGCGGCCTGGCGGCCTGCGTCAATATCCTGCCCCCCTGCCGCTCGGTTTACCGCTGGCAGGGCGCGGTGGAGTCGGCGAGCGAAGTGCCGCTCCTCATCAAGACCACCGAGGCGGCCTATCCCGCCCTGGAAGCGGCGATCCGCCGCCTCCACCCCTATCAGGTTGCGGAAATTGTCGCCCTGCCGGTCACCCACGGCCTGCCTGCCTATCTGAACTGGGTGGCGGAAGAAACGATCCAATCATGATGCGCCTCCTAGTCCTGCTTCTCGCCCTCTTCGCTTCCCTCGCCCAGGCGGAGGAATTCCTTGACCCCCTGGTGGCCTTCAAACCCACGGCCCGGGCTCTCGACGCCCAGACGGTGGAAGTCCGGTACGAAATCGCCAAGGGCTACTACCTCTACCGCGACAAGTTCCGTTTCGCCGTCGAAGGCGACGCCGCCAAGGCGGGAACGCCGCAGTTCCCCAAGGGCAAGGAAAAGAACGACGAAAATTTCGGCAAGGTCGAGGTCTATTACCAGGCGGTGGCCATCCGGGTTCCTGTCGAACGCAGCGGCGGCGGGCCATTGGCCCTGGCCCTCAAGGTCACCTCCCAGGGCTGCGCCGACGCCGGGGTCTGTTACCCCCCCCAGGCCCAGGTGGTCAGTCTCGAACTGCCGGCGCCGGGTAGCACCCCGCCGGCAGCCGGCGCCCCCGTTGGCGACGAAAGCGGCCGCATCGCCCAGGCCCTGAAAAACACCGGCTTCTGGGGCAACCTGCTGTTCTTCTTCATCGCCGGACTGGGTCTGGCGCTGACCCCCTGCGTCTTCCCCATGATCCCCATCCTGTCCGGCATCATCGCCGGCCAGGGCCACCAGGCCAGCCACGCCCGGGGCTTTGCCCTGGCGCTTGCCTACGTCCTGGGCATGGCGCTCACCTACGCCCTGGCGGGCGTCGCCGCCGGCCTTTCCGGCACCCTGGTTTCCGCCGCCCTGCAAAACTCCTGGGTATTGGGGGGGTTTGCCCTGGTTTTCGTGGTGCTTTCGCTGTCGATGTTCGGCTTCTACGACCTGCAGCTCCCCACCGCCCTGCAAAGCAAGCTTTCCGAAGAGGCCGGCCACCTCCAGGGCGGCCGCGGCGTCGGCGTCTTTCTCATGGGCGCCCTCTCGGCCCTGATCGTCGGCCCCTGCGTCGCCGCCCCCCTCGCCGGCGCCCTGCTCTACATCGGCCAGACCGGCGACGCCGTCCTCGGCGGCACGGCGCTTTTCGTCATGGCGCTCGGCATGGGGGTGCCGCTCCTGGTGGTCGGGCTTTCCGCCGGGACGCTCCTGCCCCGGGCCGGCCCCTGGATGGAGGCCGTCAAAAAGGCCTTCGGCGTCGTCCTCCTGGCCACCGCCGTCTGGCTGGTCGGGCCGGTCATTCCGGCGGCGGCGCAGATGATTGCCTGGGCGGTGCTCCTCATCATCCCCGCCATCTTCCTCCATGCCCTCGACCCCCTGCCGGCCAACGCCAAGGGCTGGCAGCGCTTCTGGAAGGGCGTCGGGATCGTCATGCTGCTCACCGGGGCGGCGCTGCTCATCGGCGCCCTGGCCGGCGGCCGCGATCCCCTGCAGCCCCTAGCCGGGCTGCGCGGCCAGGCGGTGGCGGCCGAGGCGCCCCGGCTGCCGTTCCAACGCGTCGCCTCCGTCGCCGACCTCGACCGGCGCCTGCAGGCCGCCGGCAAGCCGGTAATGCTCGATTTCTACGCCGACTGGTGCGTCTCGTGCAAGGAAATGGAGCGCTTCACCTTCGCCGACGGCGCGGTGCGCGCCCGGCTGGCCGGTTTCGAGCTGCTCCAGGCCGACGTCACCGCCAACAGCCCGGACGACAAGGCTCTCCTTGCCCGCTTCGGCCTGTTCGGCCCCCCCGGGATCATCTTTTTCGATCCCGCCGGCAAGGAAGTCGGCGGCCTGCGGGTGGTCGGCTACCAGGACGCCACAGCCTTCGGCGCCATCCTCGACAAAGCAAAACAGGGCGGTTGATCCGCCCTGTTTTTTTGGTTGAGCCGCAGCGCGGCGGCGATCACTTGTACTTGGAGTCGATTTCCCAGACGTTCTTCTGCACCAGGCGCTGGACCAGGGTGTCGAGGGTGAGGCCGCCGGAAGCGCCCTGCTTGAAGCCGAGAACGGAAGTCGACTTGGCGCCGAGTTCCATTTTCTCCTCGGCGTAACCGGTCGCCACCTGCTCGGTGGTGTTGGCGTTGATGAGCTTGTAGCGCATGCCGATGATCCAGACACCGGTGGATTCCTCGGTCTTCACCGAACCCACCGCCACGCCGGCAGCAGCGGAACCGCGGGTGCCGCCGGCGATGCCGATGACCGAACCCAGGGCCTGGCCGTCGAAGCCCTGGTTGGCCTGGGCCACCGGCTCCGCCTTGAGGATGTCGAACTTGAGGATCCACTTCGTCGTCTTGAACTTGCCCTTCTGCAGCACCTTGCGGGCTGCCTGGGGATTGCCCATGGTGTAGGCGAGCGTGAATTCGTTGAGGAGCGGCCCCAGGTCGGAGCGCTCGAGAACCTTGAAATTGGCCTTGCCGAGTTCGAGTTCGGCGTAGTCGGCGATGTTGTTGGGGCCGAATTTCTGCGTAAAGGAGGCGTTATTGCTCTTGATCTCGCCCGGAATGACGATGATCTGCGGCCCCTTCTTGGCGGCATTGGTGTATTCGATGGGCTTGTACATCGCCTTGTCGGCCATCTCGTTGGCCTGCTGCGACGTGCTGCTGCCCGAGGTGGGCGACGGATTGTTGGGATCGGCGCCGCTGCCCGTAGTCTGGCAGGCGGCCAGGAAGGCGGCGGTGGAGAGGACGGCGACGGCGCCGGCGAGCGGCGTTTTGACGAAAGGCATGATGGGTTCCCCGGCTGTTCTTTGAAACTGGGATTCTGAATGAATAGCCACCGATCCGGCAAGCGGGTCTTGCTTCAGATTAGCGTATCCCTGATAAACCGCCATCGGCAAGCCGGGCGGTTTATCCGACTTCGGCCGGGGGCCAGGGAATGACGTAGAAGAGGACGGCGAAGAAATGGAGCGTGCTGCCAAGCAGCACGAAGCCGTGCCAGATGGCGTGGTGGTAGGGCAGGCGGCGCCACTTGTAGAAGGCGACGCCCCCCGTGTAGGCGAGACCGCCCCCGGCCAGCAGGGCGAGACCGCCGGCGCCGACATGGGTAATCAACGGCTGGATGGCGACGACCACCGCCCAGCCCATGGCAATGTAAAGGGCCACCACCAGGCCGTGCAGCCGGCCCTTGAGGAGGAGCCGCAAGCTGATGCCGGCCAGGCCGAGGGTCCAGATCGCGACGAGCAGCGACCAACCCCAGGGGCCACGCAGGTTGACCAGCATGAAGGGCGTGTAGGTGCCGGCGATGAGCAGGAAAATGGCCGAGTGGTCGAGGGCGCGCAAGAAGGGTTTGCACCCCTCGGCCCAAACGCCGTGGTAAAGCGTCGACGCAGTAAACAAGAGGATCAAGGTGGCGCCGAAGACGCTACAGCCGACGATGTGCCAGGCATCGCCCCGCAGGGCGGCAAAAGCGGTCAATACGGCCAGCCCGGCGATGGCGGCGACGATGCCGACGCCGTGGGTCAGGCTGTTGGCGATTTCCTCGCGCCGGGTATAGCGGGGCAGGGCGGGGGTAGCGCTCAAGGGGCGGCGGCTTTCTCGAAGAGGAGTTTCAGTATAGGCGCGGGGGCGCCGGGAAACTAGGCGAAGCCGCCCAATCGGTCGTTACCAATGCAGAATCTAGCGAACAGGGCCAAAGCCGCGCTGTTGCGGGGTTTGTGAATTTCCGATTTCAATCATGGGAACAAATATGGGAACACTTTTCGGAGTTGTCCCCTGATTCTGCCTGCCTTCCGCCCCAAAAGCGAAACCCAGCACTGGGTCGGGCTGGGTTCCTTATGGGGTTGGTTTCTGAAAACGATCAGCGCACCCGCTGCAATGCTTCCCGCTGATCTCTCAGCATGGCGTTAATCTGCTTCACTGTCTCCAGCCATTCATGACAGCGCCCGCCATGTACTACGGCATTTTGCGAAGCGATGGCTTTTCCCTCATCCGTTTGCGGCCCGGTCGATTTCTCCCACGGTCGCCATTGCTGGATCAAGGCCCGCTGTCTCGCCCGCCGTTCTGGTGTCCAACCGCTCCCCATGTTGCGCCTCCAATAGTTCGTTTGACTGATCGATTGTTTTCTCCGCGTGCGCGGGGGCGGGTATCCCGTTGTTCACTTGCTGGGGGCCGTTAGCAATGTTCGCCTGCTTGGCAAAGACTACTGGCGGGTTCTTGATGTTCGCCAGCGTTTCCAAGGTCATTCGGCATTGGTTCTGCGCTTTCAACGCCATGCGGAAAAACGATTCCAGATGCTTTTGGTAGTCCTGATTCAGCGCCCGCCGGGAGAAATTCATAAAGATGGATTGCAGCGCGTGGGCCTGTCCCATCAGCATGGCCTCACCCCATACGGAAGCCGCCGCCTTCAAGGCCGTGCTTTTGCCGGAAGATGATCCGCCCCGCAGATGGAAGCCCCCGGAATCCTCGCCCACCACATCAGCCAGCGCCCCGGCGAAGGCCACGGACAGGGCGAATAACAGCCGGGAATTACCCGATGCCAGCGCCGCCACGGAATCTCGCCATTCCTCCGCCGTGCCAGATACGGCAAAGGCGGGTTCAAGGGCGTGGGCATTCTGGAACACCACGATTTCATCATCCTGCCCGATGGATTCCGCCGGGGTCACATACACCGCCCCATGCCAGCCCAGCCGTTCCACGCATCGCGCCCGTGCCTGTACCGGCCAGACTTGCAGGAAGGAAGCCAGCAGGTCACGCGCCGCCTTGCTGGGGGCGATGGACAAACCCAGCCGGGCCAGTTCGCGCCGCACGTCGGAGCCATCGCCTTGCAGCAGTTCCAAGGGCATTGCCCATTGGTGCCGCACTTGGTCATCATCGCGCCATTCCAGCAGCCGCCCCCATTCGCCGCTTCTGGCGTCCCGCGTCATCGCCACCACGGACAAGGGCGAACAAATCCAGCGCGGTGAAAGCTCGTTGCCGTCCTTGTCGGTGCCGATGAAGAACACACCACGCGGGGAAATCTCGAAGCGCCCGCCGCCGTAGTCATGGGCCACGGAATCTCCGCTTATGGGGTTGTTTCCTTTTTCCGCTGGGGAAGGCATGGCCGGGCCGGTTTCGTCGCCCTGTGCCGCTTCCCGTGCAGCCGTTTCCCCATTCAGCGCAGCATCAATGCAGCGAGCCACCGCTTCCAGCCCTTGCGCTTGGTGCAGGTCGTTGAAGTCAGTTGCCCCTTCGGGACGACCCGGGCCGAAGTCAGGGACAGCCAGTAGCCCACCCACCGCTTGCGCGGCTTCCTTGGCCTTGGACATACCGGGGTTGCCCTCGGCGCGGTAATCGTCGTCCGCGCACAGGATCAGCCGCAGGTCGGGGAATTTGTCCCGCAACGCCTTTGCCGCCGGTTGCAGGTTGCCCGCGTCGAAAGCTACTGCCAACGCGTAGCCCGTCGCCTCATGGATGCTTGCGCCGGTAGCAAAGCCTTCGGAAATGCACAGCACCCCGTCAGGTTTGCCGATGCCAAAGTAACAGCCACGAATGCGCCCACCGGTCAGGTAGCGTTTCCCGCCATCCGCGCCGATGAATTGCAGCGAGTGCAGCATTCCCGCCGTGTCCCGGATCGGCAGCACAAGGCTTTCCCGGTGCATCCGTGCGCCATTGGCGGCAATGCCCTTGCGGGTCAGGTAGGCATGGCCGGTGCTGGGATAGGCTTCCGTCCACAGCAGGCAAGCCCGTTCCCGCGCTTCTGTCTTGCGCTTGGCTTCTTCGGCTTCACGTTCCCGCCGTGCCGCCTCGATCTTCGCCCGGTGCGCCGATTCCTCGGCTGGGGTCAGGGTGCGCCCCATGTCCGCCCGCCAATTCTCCCAGCCCAGTCCATCGCGCCAATTCTCAAAGCCCCCTGCGGGGATGCCGTCCAAGTGCAACAGATAGGCCGCATCGCCCTTGCCGCCCCGGCCTTCGGCATCGCAGCGGTGAATGATGCCATCGGCGAGCAGGTCAATCGGAGGAACGATGCCGCGCCCGGCCAGAGCGTCCCGGAATTGCTGGAAGGCGTCAAACATAGCGGCCACCAATCAAACGAAGGGCCACAAGTCCTATGCAGCACTTGGCTTCACTGAGAAGGTATCCGGCGTTAGCATGTGCCGCCCGTGATTCCTCAAGGCGGTAGCTCAGCAGCCAGAGGCGAATTTCGATAGAATGCCAAACAGAAAGTATCTTTTGGGCCGACATTGCGCGGCCCTTTTTCTTGTTAGGGGTCATGGTTGCCCCCTTATACCTTACGGCTTTTCTCGATCTGTGCTTCTAACCAAGCCGAAATCTCGTGTTCCAGCCACCCCACAGCCTTTGCGCCAACAGACACCGGCTTAGGGAAGGTCGGATCGTAATCGCTGGGACGCTTCGAATTGCGGCGCAGCTTCGCGTAGATGGTGGAACGGGAAAGGCCGGTCCGAGCCTCTACTTGCTTGCGCCGAAGGATTCGGATTTCCTTCGCGTCACAAACTGCGGTTTCGTTTTTCGCTGCCATGTCTGCAATCTCCTGTAGATTGCTCCGGCCCCCGCCGGAACATGGTCACTTACGTTACGCACGTCCGATCAGCGTCACAAATTAACCGTTACCTTACTCGCTTAGTTTTCCGAGCATCTATGCCACAGACTGGTAAGCTTTGCCGAAAGGCCCGATGATTACCTTGCCGCGCCCGTCCTGAATCTGGCTATCCACGAAATCAGCCCACCATTGCAGCATTTCCCGCCTTTGGTCGGCATACTGCGCCCGGTTATAGACGCCCCGGATGCCCTTGGTTTCATGGGCTAGGCATTTCTCGATCCAGTCAGAGTTAAAGCCAGCCTCATGCAAATGCGTGGAAGCCGTGCGCCGGAAGTCATGGATAACGAAGTCCCGCACGTCGATTTCCAGCGAGCGCACGGCTTGATTCAAGGTGCTATGGGCAATCGGCTGATTCAGGTCTCCACGGCTGGGGAATACCCACTCTGAACCGCTCGCAAGCCCCTTCAATTCCTCGAACATCGCCACAGCCTGCCGGGACAAATGGACAAGGTGCGGCTTGTCCTTCTTCATGCGTTCGCCGGGGATCGCCCATTCTCCTTTCTCAAGGTCTAGCTCGCCCCACTTGGCTTCGATCAGTTCGGTTTTCCGCACCATGCAGAGTATCAACAGGTGGATCGCCAGCTTGTAGGCTCGCTTGATGCTCGATTGATAGATAGCCCGTAGCAGCTTGCCCACTTCCTCCGGCGATAGGGCCACATCCCGGCTTCTGGCACTGGCAATGAATTTGGCCTCGATTGCCGCCGCCGGGTTAAAGGTGGTTTTCTCCCGTGCAATGGCATAGGAAAACAGCCGTTTCAACACGTTGCGGGTCTGCAGCGCCATCTGGTCAGCACCGCGATTCTTGATCTTGTCGGTAATAGCGAGAATGTCGGTCACGGTCACATCGGCAATTTGCTTGCTGCCAATGGCTGGAATCACGTCCTTATCCAGTACCCGCCTGATGTTGCGGGGGCTACTGTTGGCAGGCTCCACAATCTCGAAATACCAGCGCCGGGCGAATGCTTCCACGGTTTCAGATGCCTTCTTTTCGGCTTCCTTGGCCTTGACCTTCTCAATGGCTTTCAAGCACCAATTGCGGATAAAAAATTGGGCAAGTTCCTTCGCCGCCGGGGGCGCATCCTCGGGGATCGGATCGCCGCGCTTCAAGGCCATGGGAGACAGACCGCGCCCCGCCAGCGCCTTGCAGTCATCCCGCCAGGTGCGGGCCTCGGCTAGGGAATAAGCCGGGTAGCCACCAAGGCGGATTGTTTCCTGCTTGCCGGTCAGGGTTCGATACTTCAAGCCCCACCGCTTTTTCCCGGTGGGCATGACTTCGATATACAGCCCGCCCCCATCCGACTCGCTGAAAACCTTGTCAGCCGCTTTCAGTGTCCGCAGTTTGGTATCCGACAGTGCCATGACTCGCCATCCTTTCGCCTCTGTGTTCCCACGATCCAGCCTCTACCGTGGGAACATCATTGAATCGTGGGAACACTGGCTACAAGCCATATACGGCAAGGCTTTCCAGCGTATGAATTCCATATTTGTTCCCATGATTTCCTGAATTCACCGCCTCCAAAAAGGGGGTAGTGGTAACAAATGTGTTCCCACGGCGGGGTATCACTGGCTGCTGTGGGAACAAACGTGGGAACAATTTTATGCGGATTACTGCGGAACATACAAGCCTTCCGCATAACAAAAAACCCGCATTTACGCGGGTTTCAAGGTGTTCCGTGGAACGCATCGGACTATGCCGGAATACTCGCTATTTTCCAATGCAGAAGCGGCTGAAAATCACCCCGAGGAGGTCGTCGGCGGTGAATTCGCCGGTGATTTCGTTGAGGGCCTGCTGGCCGAGGCGCAATTCCTCGGCAAAGAGTTCGAGGGCGGGCCGCGGGCCGGCCGCGATCCCCCGGGCCGCCTCGATGTGCCGGCGGGCGGCGGCAAGGGCGCGCAGGTGGCGTTCCCGGGCGATGAACACGTCTTCCGACTGGTGCCAGCCGGCGACCGCCAGGAGTTCGTCGTGGAGCAGGTCGATGCCGGCCCCGCTTTTGGCCGAGAGGGCGATGGCAACGCCATCCGGCCCATCCTCGCGCAGCGGTGTGCCGCCTGCCAGATCGATCTTGTTGCGCACGGTGAGGCGCTTCAGGCTGGCGGGGAGGCGGTCGACGATGGCGCGATCGGCGGCGGTGACGCCCTGGCGGGCATCGACCAGCAGGATGACCAGGTCGGCCCGTTCGATTTCGCGCCAGGTGCGCTCGATGCCGATCTTTTCCACGGCATCGGCGGTGTCGCGCAGGCCGGCGGTGTCGATGATGTGCAGGGGAATGCCTTCGATCTGGATCGATGAGCGCAGGGCGTCGCGGGTTGTGCCGGCGATGGGGGTGACGATGGCCAGTTCGTCCCCCGCGAGCTGGTTTAGAAGTGAGGACTTACCGACGTTGGGCTGACCGACCAGCACCACTTGCAGGCCGGCCTGCAGGAGCTTGCCCTGGCCCGCCCTGTCGGCCACCTGGTCGAGGCGGGCCTGGAGGCGGGCAAGGCGACCGAAGGCATCGGCGGCCTGGAGAAAGTCGATTTCTTCCTCGGGAAAATCCAGGGTCGCCTCGACCAGCATGCGCAGATCAACCAGTTCGTCGGCCAGGGCGTGGACTGCCCGGGAGAATTCGCCCTGCAGGGACCGCACCGCCGAGCGGGCGGCGCTGGCCGTGGCGGCGTCGATGAGATCGGCGACGGCTTCGGCCTGGGCCAGGTCGAGTTTGCCGTTGAGGAAGGCGCGGCGGGTGAATTCGCCAGGTTCGGCGAGCCGGGCGCCGAGGTCGAGGCAGCGGGCCAGCAGCATCTGCATGACGACCGGGCCGCCGTGGCCCTGGAGTTCGACCACGTCTTCGCCGGTAAACGAGTGGGGGGCGGGAAAATAAAGAATCAGGCCGCTGTCGATGGCGCTGCCGTCGGCCGCCCGGAAATCGGCCAGGGTGGCGAGGCGGGGTTTGGGGGTCTTGCCGGTGAGGGCGGCGGCAAAGGGCAGCAGGCCTTTGCCGGAGACCCGGACGACGCCGATGCCGCCCCGGCCGGGGGCCGTGGCGACAGCGGCGATCAGGTCAGGCGGGGCTGGCGGCACGGCGGGGCGAAATCAACGAAGGCACCGATGGCCCGGCCCCCCTTAGGCCTTGGCGTCGTTGGCCGCCTTGCCGCCGGCTTCGATCATGCGGGTGATCTGCCACTGCTGGGCGATCGACAGGACGTTATTGACCACCCAGTAGAGCACCAGACCGGCCGGGAAGAAGAAGAACATGGCGCCGAACATGAAGGGCATGAACATCATGACCTTGGCCTGAATGGGATCGGGCGGGGTCGGATTCAACTTGGTCTGGATGAGCATGGTCGCCACCATGACCACGGGCAGGATGTAGTAGGGGTCGGCCGAGGCCAGATCGTTGATCCACAGGATCCACGGGGCGTCGCGCATTTCCACGGCGCCCAGCAGCACCCAGTAGAGGGCGATGAAGACGGGAATCTGGACGAGGATGGGCAGGCAGCCCCCCAGGGGATTGACCTTCTCGGTCTGGTAGAGCTTCATCATTTCCTGGTTGAGGCGCTGGCGGTCATCGCCGTAGCGTTCTTTCAATTGCATGAGGCGCGGCGTGAGCACGCGCATCTTGGCCATCGACTTGTAGGAGGCGGCGGAGAGCGGGTAGAAAGCGGCCTTGATGCCGATGGTCAGGATGACGATGGCCCAACCCCAGTTGCCGACCAGCTTGTGAATGAATTCCAGGGCCCAGAAGATGGGGGCGGCGACTACCGTCAGCCAGCCGTAATCGACCACCAGATCGAGGCCCGTGGCGATCTTTTTGAGGGCATCCTGCTCCTGGGGGCCGGCAAACAGGGTCACGGCGGTTTCACCCTTGGCCCCCGGGGCGATTTCCGCCACCGGCACGATGACCCCGGCCTGAATGACGTTGCCGCTGCCTTCGGCCTTGCGCATGTAGAACTCGCGAGGGGTCTTGTCCTTGGGCACCCAGGCCGACACGAAGTAGTGCTGGACCATGGCCAGCCAGCCGTTGTCGGCGGTCTTGGCGAATTTGGCCTTGTCCTTGAGGACATCGCCGGCGTCGACCTTCTGGTACTTGTCGGCGTCGGTATACACCGCCGGTCCGGTGAAGGTGGATACCATGGCCGTCTCGCCGGCCGGGGCCACGTCGTCGCGCTGGAGCTGGAAGTAGGCGTGGGTCGCCAGAGGTTTGTCGCCGCCGTTGGCGATTTCCCAGGTCACATCGACGACGTAGGAGCCGCGCCGGAAGGTGTAAGTCTTGGCGACCTTGGTGCCGTTGGCCGCCGCCGCTTCGAGGCGCACCTTCAGTTCATTGGCGCCTTCGGCCAGTGCGTTGGGTCCGGCGGCGCGCTTGAAGAGCGAACGATGGTTGGGCAGGCCCTCGCCGACCAGGCCGCTCTGGGCCATGTACTGGTGCTTGGCGTCGAAGAGGACGAAATTCTTGTCCTTGTTTTCGTGGGCTTTGTACTTGAGCAGTTCGAGCTGCACCAGGTCGCCGCCCTGGGCGGCGATGGTGGCCTTGACGAGATCGGTGGCAACGGTAAAGGTCTCGCCCGCCGGCGCCGCAACCGGAACCGCCCCGGGCGCCGCCGGTGCCGATCCGGGGGCAGCCAGACTGGCGGAGGGCCTGGGCACCGAACCGGCGGCGCTACCCGCAGCAGCGGCTTCGGCCGGAGGTTTCGGCTGGTTGTACTTCTGCCAGTTCTCCCACAGCAGGAAGCTGGAGAGGGTGAAGATGATTACCAGGATCAGGCGCCGAGTGTCCATGAACAGCCCATGTTGAATAAACCAGTGTCAAATCAGGGTACCGGATCGTACCCGCCGGGGTGCCAGGGATGGCAGCGGCACAGGCGCTTTGCGCCCAGCCAGCCGCCCTTGCAGGCACCGTGTTTCTGTACTGCTTCCACCGCGTATTCCGAGCAACTCGGAAAAAACCGGCAGCGCCGCCCCAGGAGAGGGCTTACAGCGTACTGATAGCCCTTGAGGAGAGCAATCAGCAGGCGTTTCATCGATCGCCCCGGGCAAGCCTTTGCGGCAGGCGGCGAAAAAGCCCGACGATCTCTTCGGCGATGGCCCGGCGATCGAGGCGGCCGGGTTTGGTCATCAGGCGCACCACCAGGTCGCAGGCGGGCAAGTCGCTCCGCCGTTGGCGAAATTGCTCGCGCACAATGCGTTTGACCAGATTGCGCCGAACCGCCGACTTGAGGAGCTTCTTGCCGACCACCAGGCCGAGGCGGGCGCCGGCAGGCGCCTTTTCGCTTCCTTCGGCCGGCCATTGGTAGTGCAGCATGAACAGCGTGCCGCGAATCGCCTTCCTAAAACCAAAAACGGATGAAAACTCATCCGTTTTTGTGAGGCGATACCGCCGGACGAAAGCTTGGTCGGGCTCCGCCGCAGCGACCGTAATCAAACGCCCAGGCGTTGACGGCCTTTGGCACGGCGGGCGGCGATAACCTTGCGGCCGCCCTTGGTGCGCATACGGACCAGGAAACCATGGGTGCGCTTGCGGCGCACAACCGAGGGTTGATAGGTGCGTTTCATGTCCTAATTCCTTGATGAACAGAGATAAACGCGCAATTACATCGCGTTTGGCCTTCTTCTGTCAAGGTTAAATTTTTTCCCGGGCTGTGGATAACTGGCCCCGGCCGGGGTAAAATTCGCACTCAGAAGGCGGCTCCGCGAGCCGCCAATTTTGTTGCACAAATTCCGCACATATCAATAAGTTATATAGACCGCTCCCGGTCAACGACAGAGGAGCGGGGAGGAGTCTTTCTGGCAATGTCCAGCTTCTGGGAATCCTGCCTGTTACGTTTTGCTCAGGAATTGCCTGCACAGCAGTTCAACACTTGGATCAAACCCCTACGTCTCGAAGGTGAGGAATCGCCCCACGAGGGGTTGCGTCTGGTCGCGCCCAACAGCTTCATCCTCAAATGGGTCAAGGACCGCTACCTGACCCGCATCGAAGACTACGGCCGGAGTTTCTTCTCGGTGCCGATTTCCATCGCCCTGTCGGTCGGTGAACGCAAGGCCGTTCCGCTTCCCGCCCGGGCAGAACCGGCGGAGGGCGGCGAAACCAGCCAGTCCGGACCGTCGCCCAGCGAGCGAAAGGCCACGGCCCGCGCTTCCGGTTACGAAAAGACGCGACTCATCGCCGGCTTCACCTTCGACAATCTCGTCGTCGGCAAAGCCAACGATCTGGCGCGGGCGGCAGCGGTGCAAGTCGCCAACAACCCCGGCGGCGCCTACAACCCGCTCTTCATCTACGGCGGTGCCGGCCTCGGCAAGACCCACCTCATCCACGCCATCGGCAACGCCATCCTCGGCGAAAATCCGGAAAAAGTGGTGCGCTACGTCCATGCCGAAGACTATTATTCCGACGTGGTACGGGCCTACCAGCAGAAGTCCTTCGATACCTTCAAGCGCCAGTACCGTTCCCTCGACGTGCTTCTCCTCGACGACGTGCAGTTCTTCAACGGCAAGAACCGCTCCCAGGAAGAATTCTTCTTTCTCTTCAACGCCCTGATCGAAGCCAAGAAACAGATCATCATCACCTGCGATACCTACCCCAAGGACATCAACGGTCTCGACGACCGGCTGGTAACCCGCTTCGACTGGGGCCTGACCGTCCAGATTGAGCCGCCGGAGCTGGAAATGCGCGTCGCCATCCTGAAGAAGAAGGCCGAAGCCGAGGGCATTCTTCTCAACGACGAAGTTGCCTTCTTCGTCGCCAAGCATCTGCGTTCCAACGTGCGGGAACTGGAAGGCGCCTTGAAGAAGGTGCTGGCCTATTCGTCCTTCCACGGCCGCGAAATCGCCCTTGATCTCGCCAAGGAAGCCTTGAAGGACGTCATCGGCTCGGCCCGCAACGTCGGCATGGACAGTATCCAGAAGACCACCGCCGACTATTACAAGATCAAGGTGGCCGACCTCTTTTCGAAAAAGCGCACACGGGCCATCGCCCGGCCGCGGCAGGTCGCCATGTGGTTGTGCCGGGAAGTGACCAACCACAGCTTTCCCGAAATCGGCGACGGTTTCGGCGGCCGCGACCATACGACGGTCATCCATGCCGTCAAGACCATCGACAGCCTGCGCACCAAGGACAACGAACTCAACCACGACCTGCATGTCCTCTTGCAGGTTCTCAAGGGATAAGCCTGGTGAAAAGCCTGTTGGAAACCTGTCCATGCTTTGTGGGCAACCCGCCGAATCGGAACCTGTGGATAATTTGTTCGAGTTTCACCCACAGACCTCCGGGGGTGTTGCCAAGACCCTAAAGTTGTAAGCAAGTTGTTGCGTAAAAAGAAAAATTTTTTGTTATCCACAGAATTGTTCCGAACTTAGTCAATATAGGAATTTGATTTATGGTTCTTATCAAAACCCAAAGAGATACCCTGCTTGCACCCCTGCAGTCAGTATCCGGCATTGTCGAAAGACGCCATACGCTGCCGATTCTTTCCAACGTGCTGCTGGAAAAACGGGGCGATAAGCTGACCCTGCTGGCCACCGACATCGAAATCCAGATCACCACCGCCACCGACGTGGC
Organism: Azonexaceae bacterium; assembly: GCA_009469675.1. GTDB lineage: Bacteria > Pseudomonadota > Gammaproteobacteria > Burkholderiales > Rhodocyclaceae > SSSZ01. The sequence goes on from SSSZ01000105.1 coordinate 34,809, forward strand.
GGCAGGCGAAGGCGACGGCGCCGTGACGGTTGGCGCCCGCAAATTGCAGGACATCCTGCGTTCTCTTTCCGACAACGCCGAAGTTAGTCTCATGCTCGAAGACAAGCGCTTGCAGGTGCGCGCCGGAAAAAGCCGTTTCAGCCTGCAGACCTTGCCGGCCGATGATTTTCCCCGTATGACCCTGGCCGAGGGGGAAACCAGGCAGTTCCAGCTGACGCAAAAGGCCTTCCGCCAGCTCCTGGCCAAGACCCAGTACGCCATGGCCGCTCAGGACGTGCGCTATTACCTCAACGGCCTGCTGCTGCTGACCGAAGGCAAGGAATTGCGGGCTGTCGCCACCGACGGCCACCGCCTGGCCTTCGCCAGCGTCGAGATCGATGCCGATTTGCCGCGTCAGGAACTGATCCTGCCGCGCAAGACAGTGCTCGAACTGAACCGCCTCCTGGCCGACAACGACGAACCCCTAGCCATCACCCTGGCGCCGAATCAGGTGCGTTTCGCCTTCGGGTCGGTGGTCCTGGTTTCCAAGCTGATCGACGGCAAGTTCCCGGATTACGAGCGGGTCGTCCCGGCCACCCTCAAGAACCACATGACGGCCAGCCGGACTTTGCTGCTCCAGGCGATGAACCGGGCCGCCATCCTCACCAACGAAAAATTCCGCGGCGTGCGCGTGGTTCTGGGAGACAATAGCCTCAAGTTGATCGCCGCCAATGCGGAACAGGAAGAAGCCCAGGAAGAAATCGAAGTCCAGTATTCGGGCGATACCCTCGACGTCGGTTTCAACGTCGGTTATCTCCTTGATGTCCTCAACAACCTGCATTGCGACGACGTGCAGTGGAGTTTCAACGACGCCAATTCCAGCGCCCTGGTCAGCGTACCCGGCAACGACCGGTTCAAGTACGTTGTCATGCCAATGCGCATCTGATTTCCATCCCGGAAAGAGCAGCCCCGATGGCACCTGCCGCATGAACCGGCCGGTGCCGGGGCTGTTGCAAGACCACCCAATCAGTTTCACGTGGAACACAGCCCATGAGCGAAGAAAACAACCCGCTGCCGGAAGGCCAAAACCTGGATTCCGGTTCCACTCCGGTGCCGCCGTCCGCTTCCTACGACGAAGACAGCATCCAGCAACTGGAAGGCTTGGAGGCCGTGCGCAAGCGGCCCGGCATGTACATCGGCGACACCTCCGACGGTACCGGCCTGCACCACATGGTCTTCGAGGTTGTCGACAACGCCATCGATGAGGCCCTGGCCGGCCACTGCGACGACATTGTGGTCACCATCCACGCCGACAATTCCATTTCTGTCACCGACAACGGCCGCGGCATCCCCACCGGCGTCAAGTTCGACGACAAGCACGAACCCAAGCGTTCGGCGGCGGAAATCGTCATGTGCGTGCTCCACGCCGGCGGCAAGTTCAACCAGAATTCCTACAAAGTTTCCGGTGGCCTGCACGGGGTCGGGGTGTCCTGCGTCAATGCACTCTCTAAGTGGCTGCGCCTGACCATCCGCCGGGACGGCAAGAAGCACTTCCTCGAGTTCAATCGCGGCCACGCCGTCGACCGCCTGGTCGAAATCCAGAACGGCGTCGAGGTGTCACCCCTCAAGATCGTCGGCGACACGGAAAAGCGCGGTACCGAAGTACATTTCATGGCCGACGAGGAAATCTTCGGCCATATCGAATTCCACTACGAAATCCTCGCCAAGCGCCTGCGGGAACTTTCCTTCCTCAACAACGGCGTGCGCATCCGCCTCTTCGACCAGCGTAGCGGCAAGGAGGAGGATTTTGCCTTCTCCGGCGGGGTCAGGGGCTTTGTCGAATACATCAACCGCACCAAGGCCGTCCTCCATCCCAACGTTTTCTACTCCGCCGGGGAGGCCAAGGTTGGCCAGGGCGCCAACGACACCGGCATCACCATCGGCGTCGAAGTGGCCATGCAGTGGAACGATTCCTACCAGGAACAGGTGCTCTGCTTCACCAACAACATTCCCCAGTCCGACGGCGGCACGCACCTCACCGGCCTGCGGGCGGCGATGACCCGGGTCATTAACAAATATATCGACGAAAACGAGATCGCCAAGAAGGCCAAGGTCGAAATTACCGGCGACGACATGCGCGAAGGTCTCGCCTGCGTATTGTCCGTCAAGATGCCCGACCCCAAGTTCGCTTCCCAGACCAAGATGAAGCTGGTTTCGTCCGAGGCCCGGCCGGCAGTGGAAGAGGTGGTGGCGCAAAAACTGGCCGATTTCCTCCTCGAGCGGCCGGCCGACGCCAAGGTCATCACCGGCAAGATCGTCGAAGCCTCCCGGGCCCGCGAAGCCGCCCGCCGCGCCCGCGAAATGACCCGTCGCAAGGGCGTTCTCGACGGCGTCGGCCTGCCCGGCAAGCTCGCCGACTGTCAGGAGAAGGATCCGGCCCTGTGCGAAATGTACATCGTCGAGGGTGATTCCGCCGGCGGCTCCGCCAAGCAGGGCCGGGATCGCAAGTTCCAGGCCATCCTGCCGCTGCGCGGCAAGGTGCTCAACGTGGAAAAGGCCCGCTTCGACAAACTCATTTCCAGCGAGCAGATCGCCACCCTGATTACCGCCCTCGGCACCGGCATCGGCAAGGACGAGTTCAAACCGGAAAAACTGCGCTACCACCGCATCATCATCATGACCGACGCCGACGTGGACGGCGCCCACATCCGCACCCTGCTGCTCACTCTGTTCTACCGCCAGATGCCCGAGCTGGTCGAGCGCGGCCACATCTACATCGCCCAGCCGCCCCTCTATAAGGTCAAACACGGCAAAACCGAGCGCTACCTCAAGGACGACCACGAATACCACCAGTTCCTGCTCCGGCTCGCCCTCGACGAGGCGGTGCTGACCCCCCGGGCCGGCGCCGAGCCGATTTCCGGCGCCGCCCTGGAAGACCTGGCCCGTTCCTGGCTGCTGGCCGAAGCCGTCATCGAGCGACTGTCCAACCTGATTAACCCGGAAGTGCTGCACGCCCTGGTCGAACACAATCTCAACCTGGATCTCGCTTCCGAGGCCGGCGCCGCCGCCAGCGCCGAACTGGTGGGTAAATACGTCAACGGCGGGGTCAAGATCCGCACCCGCTACGACGACATTCAGGAGCGCTGGACGCTCCGTCTGGAAAAGATGCACCACGGCAACCTCAAGGTCGGTCTCATCGACGACGACCTGCTTCTTTCCGGCGACTACCAGCAGTTACGCCGCACCGCCGAAACCCTGGCCGGGCTTTTCGGCCCAGGGGCCGTCATGGCCCGGGGCGAAAAGAAGCAGGCCGTGAGCAATTTCGCCGAAGCCATGAAGTGGCTCCTGAACGAAGTCGAACGCGGCATCGCCAAGCAGCGCTACAAAGGCCTGGGTGAAATGAACCCCGAGCAGCTCTGGGAAACCACCATGGACCCCAAGGTCCGCCGCCTGCTCCGGGTGCAGATCGACGATGCCATCGCCGCCGACGAAATCTTCACCACCCTCATGGGCGAACTGGTGGAACCCCGCCGTGCCTTCATCGAGTCCAACGCCCTCAATGCCCGCATCGATATTTGACCGCCTAGGCGGCCGCCAGGGCTGCTGGCCGGTCGCCACAGGTTTTTCGCCCGTCGTGGGATGAACCTTTTGCGCTAATCGCCGTGTCCGACCGCCTCGCCGTCCTTCCCCAATACCTCCTGCCCAAGCAGACCCTGACCACCCTGGCCGGCAGACTTGCCGGCGCCCGGGCTGGGGGCCTCACCACGGCGGCGATCCGCTGGTTTGTCGGCCGTTACGGCGTCAATATGGCCGAAGCGGCGGAGCCGGACATCGCCGCCTACCCGACCTTCAACGAATTCTTCACCCGCCCCTTGAGGCCGGGAGCACGTCCTTTTGCCGAGGCAGCCTATCTATGCCCGGTGGACGGGGCGATCAGCCAGTTCGGGGCGATCGAGCGGGACCAGATTTTCCAGGCCAAGGGCCACAGCTATTCCACCACCGCCCTGGTCGGTGGCGACGCCGCCCTGGCCGAAGCCTTCCGGGACGGCAGCTTTGCCACCCTGTACCTCAGTCCCCGCGACTACCACCGCATCCATATGCCCTGCGACGGCCGCCTGCAGCGCATGATCCACGTTCCGGGAGCGCTGTTTTCGGTCAATCCCACCACCGCCCGCGGCGTGCCCGGGCTGTTTGCCCGCAACGAGCGGGTGGTGTGCGTCTTCGCGGGCGATGCCGGCCCCTTCGTCCTCGTCCTGGTCGGCGCCACCATCGTCGGCAGCATGGCGACGGTCTGGCACGGGGTGGTCAATCCACCGCGGCCGGGTAAGCTGCGCCAATGGACCTACCCGCCCGGGCAGGTGAACCTGCGGCGGGGAGAAGAAATGGGCCGTTTTCTTCTGGGATCGACGGTAGTCATGCTCTTTCCCCGGGGGCAGCTCGCCTTCAACCCGGAATGGGCGCCCGGGCGGCCGATCCGCCTCGGCGAGGCGATGGCCGGCGCGGCCTGATACCCATTCGCTTGCCAACCGATCGGTTGTCGACTTCGCCTTGCCGTGTTCAAGCACGGTCTTCGGCTCGTCTTCGCGTGTCGATTGGAAAGCGAATGGGTATGAACACCAGGCCGGTCAATTCGGGTCGCGAAACGACTTCAGCGTCTCTTTCTTGACGATTTTGCTCTCCTCCCGGTCTTTCAGGAGGGGAAGGGCGGCGCCGAGGACGAAGACGACAATCACGCCCAGAATGATCCACAGTTCAGTCATGCTGACTCCTTATCGGAAGCCTGCATGGTAAGCGCAAGGGCCGTCCCTTGGCCAAGAGTTGCGGCAAAATCGACCTGCCACGGCCTGTTCAGCCGACAGCGCGCCAGCCCAGCCAGCAGGCCAAGAGCAGCGCGGCAAGCGCGAACACGATGCCGAGGCGCCTTGCCCAGCGGGCATTGACGTGGTGCTGGGCGTCTTCGGCATCGACCAGCCGGCGTAGACGGCGTAGGGCTGCGATGCCAACCGAGCGGCGGACGGCGTCGTCGATGCGGGTTTGGTCGTCGCTCATGGCGGGTTCCTGGCGACGGGATTCACGGTAGAACGGTCAGGGGCGGCGGGGTGCCGACGAACTGGAGCCGATCCTTGAGGGCCTGGGTGAGGAAGATCTCGCCACCGGCGTCGACCCGCAGCACCTGCCCGACCGCCAGCCGCCGCGCCGCTTCGTGCCAGCCCTTGGGGCCGGCGATGAAGATGGGTTTGGACAAGGCGTCGGAAAGGGTTCCCGCCCGCTCCCCCGGCGAAATGACGATGCTCACCGCCTGGGTATGGCCGGCGGGATACCCGCTCCGGGGGTCGAGAAGGTGGGGATAACGCCTGCCGTCGACCTCGAAGAAGCGCTGGTAGTCGCCGGAAGTGCCAATCGCCTCGCCGTCTTCCAGCTCCAGGGTGGCCAGGGGGCCGGGTTGGCGCGGATGCTGGATGCCAACCCGCCATTTGCGGCCCTCCTTGCTGCCCAGGGCCATGACGTTGCCGCCGATGTTGATGAGGGCGTTGGCGATGCCCTGGCTGCGCAACAGCGCCGCCGCACGGTCGAGGGCGGCGCCCTTGAGGTAGCCACCGAAATCGAGGGCGACATCGCGGTTACGGCTCTTTACCGTGGTGCCTTCCAGAACGAGGTCGGCGATCGAGGGATGGCTGCGGCGCCAGGCCTCGATCGCCGGCAGGGCAGGGACGCTCCCCTTGAATTCGTCGGCGTGGAATCCCCACAGCTCGATCAGCCGGCCGATGCCGGGGTCGAAAAGATGGTCGCCCCGGGCCGCCAGGGCTTGGGCCTCGCCGATGAAGGCGGCGAATTCCGGCGTCACGGTGTGGGGCCGGCCGGCGCCGATGGCCTCGTTGAGGGCGGTCAGCTCGGACGGCTGCCAGGCATGGTAGGCCCGGTGCAGCCGGTCGAATTCGCGCAATACCGTGGCGATGGCGGTGCGCGCCTTGGCCGGTTCGGCGTCGGCCACCAGGACTTCGACCCGGGTGCCGAAGACGTAGGCCTCCTGCTGCTGGATGGGGGTGCGACCGCAGCCGGCGAGCCAGAAGGCCAGGGCCAGGGCGATCAGCCAGCGCCGCAAGCGTGCTCCAGGGCGGTGATGAAGGCGCCGGCGGCGTCGAAGCCGGTCTGCTGCCGGATTTCCACCATGCAGGTGGGGCTGGTGACGTTGATTTCGGTGAGATGGTCGCCGATCACGTCGAGGCCGACCAGCATCAGTCCGCGCTCGCAAAGAACGGGGCCGAGGGCCTCGGCGATTTCCCGGTCCCGCGGGGAAAGCTCGCGGGCCACGCCGGTGCCGCCGGCCGCCAGATTGCCCCGGGTTTCCCCGGCCTTGGGGATGCGGGCCAGGCAATAGGGCACCGCCTTGCCGGCAATGAGGAGGATGCGCTTGTCGCCGTGGACGATCTCGGGCAGGTAGCGCTGCGCCATGACGCTGCGGCTGCCCTCGTGGGTCAGGGTTTCGACGATGACGTTGCGGTTGGGGTCGTTGCGATGGACGCGGAAAATCTGGCTTCCCCCCATGCCGTCGAGGGGCTTGACCACGACGTCCCGCTGCTCGTCGATGAAGGCGTGGATTACCCGCATCTGGCGGGCTACGACGCTGGGCACGGTGAAGGCGTCGAATTCGGCGATGGCGAGCTTCTCCGAATGGTCGCGCAGCGCCCGAGGCCGGTTGAAGACGCGGGCGCCTTCGGCCTCGGCCCGCTCCAGGAGCCAGGTGGCGGTAACGTATTCGACGTCGAAGGGCGGATCCTTGCGCATCACGACGGCGTCGAAGCGGGCCAGCGGCGTCATGGTACGGTCGGTTTCCCGGTACCAGTCGTGGTCGTCGGGGCGGGTGCGCAGCTGTACCGCTTCACCGCAGACGGCGGGTTGCCCGGCGGTTTCCGGCCGCCACCAGGCGAGCGTCGCGCAGTCGATGGCGTAGACCTCGTGACCGTGGCGTTCGGCGGCCCGCATCATGGCCACCGTCGAATCCTTCCAGGCCTTCAGGTGGTCGAGGGGATCAATCACGAAGGCGAGCTTCAGGGGGCGGCCGCTGCCGCCGAACTCGGCCGAGGGAAAGGGGAGCTGCGTAGCCACCGGCGGCTTCAGGATTCTGCCGGCGCCGTCCGCTCCAGTTCGAGGGCGGCAGCCAGGCCGGCGAGACGGCCGACGACGCCATAGGCGTAGAAGCGGTTGGGGGGATCGTCCGGATTGCAGCCTGCGTCGGGAAGGTTGCAGCCGGTATCGAAGGCCAGGGGTTCGAAGTGCATGCCCGGCGCGTTGAGGTTCTCGTCCTTGCCGCGGCCGGTGTGGACGCGGTAGAAACCGCCGACCACGTAGCGGTCGATGAGGTAGATGACCGGCTCGGCCACCGCCTCGTGCAGGGTCTCGAAGGTATGCACGCCCTCCTGGATGATGACCTCGGAGACTTCCAGGCCCTCCTTGACGACGCTCATCTTGTTGCGCTGCTTGCGGTTGAGCGCAATCACCTCGTCGGCGTCGCGCACCGTCATGACGCCCATGCCGTAGGTGCCGGCGTCGGCCTTGACGACGACGTAGGGCGTCTCGTCGATTTCGTATTCCCGGTACTTCTCGCGCACCAGGTCGAGGACGGCGGCGACGTTGGCGGCCAGGCATTCCTCGCCCTGGCGCTCGTGGAAATTGACGCTGCGGCACACCGAGAAGGCTGGGTTGATGCGCCACGGGTCGATGCCGATGGCCTTGGCAAAATTGTTGGCCACCTCGTCGTAGGCCGCGAAGTGGTTGGATTTGCGCCGTACCGCCCAGCCGGCGTGGAGCGGCGGCAGGACGAACTGTTCGTTGAGGCCGGTGAGGATTTCCGGGATACCCGCCGAAAGATCGTTGTTCAAGAGGACGGCACAGGGGTCGAAACCTTCGAGGCCAAGGCGGTAGGCGGTGCGCCTCAAGGGTTCGAGGACCAGGGTCTGGCCGTTGGGCAGGTCGATCGGCGTCGGCGCCGTGATTTCGGGCAGGAGCGAGCCGACGCGCACGTTGAGGCCGGTGCGGGCGAGGATGGTGGCCAACTGGGCGACGTTTTGCAGGTAAAAGACGTTGCGCGTGTGGTTTTCCGGGATGAGCAGGAGGTTGCGGGCGTCCGGGCAGATTTTTTCGATGGCCGCCATGGCCGCCTGGACGCACAGGGGCAAAAAGGCCGGGTTGAGGTTGTTGAAGCCGCCGGGAAAGAGGTTGGTGTCCACCGGCGCCAGCTTGAACCCGGAATTGCGCAGGTCACAGGAGGAATAGAACGGTGGCGTGTGTTCCTGCCATTGGCCCCGCAGCCAGTGTTCGATGGCGGTGCTGTTTTCCAGGAAGCGGCGTTCGAGGTCGAGCAGGGGGCCGGTGAGGGCCGTCGTCAGGTGTGGAACCATGGTGTGCTGTTACTCCGTCGGGTCGGACCCGATTTGTCGTTGGCTTATCTTACACCGCGGCCGGGAGGAAGGCTTCAAAGGCCGCGGGGAGCGGTGCGTTTTCCAGGCTGCGCTGGGTGAAGAGATATCGACCGTCGCAGACGAAGCCGAGTTCCCCCCAGTCGACGGCGTTGAGGGCCGCCGTCAGGGCAGGCAGATCGGCGTTGGGTGATTTGGGGAAGAGGGCGAGGACGGCGCCGTCGAAATAGGGGCAGGGGTGGAGAAAGAAGGGGTCGGCGCGGCGCGTCTTGCTGTTTACATAGATGCGGGGGGCGTCGGTCTCCGGGCAGGCCCGGCCCCATTGCCACCAGTTGCTCTCGTCGAAGCGGCGGATGCGGCGGGCCAGCAGGCGAGCCTTGTGGGGCAGGAGGGCGGGATGGGGGGCCGGGCTGCCGGGAGCCTGCCAGAGCATGGCGCGGGTGGCGCCGGTGGCGGCGGTGGTCGAACAGACGAAGTCCCGGTTGCTGGCGACCAGACCGCCGTAGAGTTCGTCGGCGCCGGAAACGGCGCCCACCCGGACGGCGAAGATATCCCGAAGGTGCAGGGCGAAGTTCTGGCCGGAGAACACCAAGTGACCGCTCACTTCCATGAAAATCCGCTCGGAGTAATCGGGATTAAGGAGGCCCGCTTCCAGGCTGGAAGCGGCGGTGAGGTCGGCGTAGCGGGTGCGTCGGTCGGTATTACCCTTTTCAAACCGCCAGATCAGGCAGTTGGGGACGGCCCCCGCGAAGATGCGGCTGTCCCCCAGTTCGATGACGTCGGTGATGCTGCCTTGTTGGAAGAGCCAGCGATTGAGCCGGACCGCCGAAGTTGCCTTGAGAAAGTCGCGGGGGGTGATGAAGATCAGTTCGCCGCCCGGTTCAAGGTGGCGCAGGGCCTTTTCGATAAAAAAGAGGTAAAGGTTGGAGCGCCCGTCAAAGTGGTGGCTGGACAGCCGCCGCCGGGTTTCCGGGCGGATGTCCTGAAAGCGCACATAGGGCGGGTTGCCGATGATGGTTTGGAAGCGCTCACTTTCAGGATAATCGAAGAAATCCATAACGATTGCCCCCGGCGGCGCATGCCGGGAATCAGGTTCGACGGCAACGCAGCCGGGGATGCGGCGGGAAAACGCTCCGTCCCCCGCCGACGGTTCGAGCACCCGGCCGCGGTTGCGGATCAGGGCGAGCATGGCGTCCACCACCCGGGGCGGGGTGAAGACCTGGCCCATGGCCGCCACGTCGAGGGCGGCGGCCGTGGGGGTATCCGGCGTTCGGTTTCGCGGTTTCATAAGGCCGGCAGTGTGCCAAAAATCCCGGCCGCCGGCATCAGCGATTTCGTTCCGGGCCTGCCGGGGGAACGGAAAGGGTTTCTCCGGCCAGTCCGGTCAGTCCGGCCAGCCGGGGCACCACGGCAAACCGGGGGCGCGGGCGACCTGCCCGGTTTTCGCCGGCTGATCGCCCTCGGCGGCGGCCCCGGCGCCTTCCCCCTGGCATGGGAAGGCCGGACTCTCCCGCGCATCGCTCCCGGCTGCACGGCATGTCCTTGAAAAAAGGTACAATTCGCCCCTTTGCCGGTTTGCCGCCGGCGCCCCAATTCAGAGTCCATACCATGCTGGTCGCAGCCAATATCACCATGCAGTTCGGGGCCAAGCCCCTTTTCGAGAACGTCAACGTCAAGTTCGGCGAGGGCTACCGTTACGGCCTGATCGGCGCCAACGGGGCGGGCAAGTCCACCTTCATGAAGATCCTGTGCGGCGCCCTGGAGCCTTCCGCCGGCAATGTTTCCAAGGAGAAACACGAGCGCCTGGCCTACTTGAAGCAGGACCAGTTCGCCTACGAGGACATGCGGGTGCTCGACGTGGTGATGATGGGCCACGAGGAAATGTGGGCCTGCATGGCGGAGAAGGACGCCATCTACGCCAACCCCGAGGCGAGCGAGGAGGACTACATGCACGCCGCCGAACTGGAGGCCCATTTCGCCGAATACGACGGCTACACCGCCGAATCCCGGGCGGGCGAACTGCTCCTCGGCGTGGGTATTCCCATCGAGCAGCACAACGGCCCCATGCGCGAAGTCGCCCCCGGCTGGAAGCTGCGGGTGCTGCTCTGCCAGGCCCTCTTCGCCAATCCGGACATCCTGCTCCTCGACGAGCCGACCAACAACCTCGACATCAACACCATCCGCTGGCTGGAAGAAGTGCTCAACGCCCGCGAGTCGACCATGGTCATCATTTCCCACGACCGCCATTTCCTGAACCAGGTGTGCACCCACATGGCCGACCTGGATTACGGCAAGATCACCATCTACCCGGGCAACTACGACGACTTCATGGAAGCCTCGACCCAGGCCCGGGAGCGCCAGTCGGCCGCCAACGCCAAGGCCAAGGAACGCATCGCCGAGCTGCAGACCTTCGTCCGCCGCTTCTCCGCCAATGCTTCCAAAGCCAAGCAGGCGACCAGCCGTCTTAAGCTCATCGACAAGCTCAAACCCGAGGACGTCAAGCCGTCTTCCCGCCAGTACCCGTGGATTCGCTTCGAATACGACGAAAAGGAAAAGCTCCACCGCCAGGCGGTCGAGGTGGAGAACCTGGCCTTCGCCTACCCGGGCAGCGAGCGCAAGATTTTCAACAATCTCACCTTCACCATCCACGCCGGCGAAAAAATCGCCATCATCGGCGAGAACGGCGTCGGCAAGACGACCCTGCTCAAGCTCCTGATGGGCGAGGTGCAGCCCCAGTTCGGCAGCATCAAGTGGGCGGAGAAGGCGCGACCGGGTTATTACGCCCAGGACCACAGCGCCCTCTTCCAGTCGGACATCAGCCTCACCGACTGGATCGCCGCCGACGCCCGCGATTCGGCCGGGGAGGGCGGCGACGTGGAAACCCTCATCCGCGGCACCCTGGGGCGCCTGCTTTTCTCCGGCGACGAGGTCAAGAAGCCGGTCAAGGTCATCTCCGGCGGCGAGCAGGGCCGCATGCTCTTCGGCAAGCTGATGCTGCAGAAGGGCAACGTCCTCATCATGGACGAGCCGACCAACCACCTCGACATGGAATCGATCGAGGCGCTCAACACCGGCCTGGAAAAATTCCCCGGCACCCTGGTTTTCGTCTCCCACGACCGGGAGTTCGTCTCGTCGCTCGCCACCCGCGTCTTCGAGGTCAAGGACGACGGTCGCGTCATCGATTACCTGGGCGGCTACGAGGATTACCTCGCCAGCCAGGGCGTCAATTGACGCCGCCCCCTGCGGCGCCGCGGTGAGCGCCGGCAAGGACCATCTCGACCGCCTTGCCATGGCGCTCTTGGTGGTGCTTTGCGCCGTCTGGGGCGTGCAGCAGGTGGCGATCAAGGTGGCCAACGGCGGGATTTCACCTCTTTTCCAGTCCGGTTTGCGCTCCCTGGGCGCCACAGTCCTGGTCGGCCTATGGGCCTACGGCCGGCGGGTGCCGCTTTTCCGGCGCGACGGTACGCTGCCCGCCGGGCTGCTGGTTGCCGCCCTGTTTGCCACCGAATTCGGCCTCATCTACTGGGGTTTGACCTACACGACGGCATCCCGCGGGGTGATTTTCCTTTACACGGCGCCCTTCTTCGTCGCCCTCGGGGCGGTCGTCTTCCTGCCCCAGGAAAACATCCGGCGGGCCCAGTGGCTGGGCATGGGGCTGGCTTTTGCCGGCATCGTCGCCCTGTTCGGCGAAAATCTTCTGCATCCGGCAGGCCGGGCCTGGATCGGCGACCTCATGCTCTTCGCCGCCGCCGCCCTGTGGGCCGCCACCACCTTGGCGATCAAGGCCTCCCCCCTGGCCCGGGCGGCGCCGGAAAAGACGCTCCTTTACCAGCTGGCCGGGTCGGCCGTCCTCCTGCCGCTGTTTTCCTGGCTCCTGGGCGAACCCGGGGTGACTGACCCGAGCGGCCCGGTGCTGCTGGCCCTGGCCTTTCAGATCGGGGTCGTCGCTTCGGCGAGCTACCTGGCCTGGTTCTGGCTCATCCGCCACTATCCGGCGACGCGGCTTTCGTCGTTTTCCTTCCTGACGCCGGTATTCGGCGTGCTGGCCGGCGGCGCGCTTCTGGGCGAGACCCTGACTCCCGCCGTGTGGCTGGCCCTGGGCCTGGTCGGCGCCGGCATCTGGATCGCCAACCGGCCGGGCTGAGGCCCGGCTACTGCGGCGGGCCGCCTGCCGCCAGGGTGCGGATGAGGCGTACGCAATCGACGTCGGACTGGTGGTACGCCGACTTGACGTATTCCACGTAGGCCCGCTCCTCGGTGCCGCCTTCGGCCAGGGTGGTGCGGTAGGTGAAGCGCAGGAAAAGGTGCTCGGCCCGGGGTTCCTCGATGCTGATGGTGAGGCTGCCGCCGGCGTGGGCGGCCGAGGGCAGGATGTCGAAGCGTACCCAGGCGCCCGCCGCCAGGGTGACGCGATCCTGGATCACCGCCGGGCCGAAGTGGAGTTCCCGCAGCAGGGTATCGCCCTGCCGCTCGAGGATGGTGCAGGATTCCAATCCCGGGAGGAAGGGCAGGGGGTTCTCCACCCGGGCCAGCAGACCCTGCCAGACCTGATCGCGGCTCAGGGTTTCGATGAGCGGGTTGCCGGGGTCGTTGATCTCGATGAGGTGTTCGAAGTTCATGGGCAAATTCTATTGCATTGGCGGCCGGGCCGGCGCCCCGGCGAGGAAACAAAGGCCCCGTGGTAGCATCGCCGCCATGGAACTCGAACGCATCCTCCACAAACACGGCTTCGGCACGCGCAAGGGCTGCCGCGCCATCGTCCGCCAGGGGCGGGTCACGGTCAACGGCGCCCCGTGCGCCGACCCCTTTGCCGATTTCGCCACCGCCGGGCTGGTCTTCACCGTCGATGGGGTCGCCTGGCCCTACCGGGAATTCGCCACCCTCATGCTCTACAAGCCGGTGGATTACGAATGCTCGCGTAAACCCAAGCACCACCCCGGTGTGCTGACCCTGCTGCCGGCGCCGCTCCGGGAGCGCGACGTGCAGCCCATCGGCCGCCTGGACGAAGACACCACCGGCCTCCTGCTCATCACCGACGACGGCCGGCTCAACCACGTGCTGTCGTCGCCCAAGCACAAGGCGGCGAAGATCTACCTCGCCACCACCAAGCATCCGGTCGATGCCGCCCAGATCAATTCCCTGCTGGCCGGCGTGGTGCTCCACGACGACCCCCTGCCGGTGCGGGCGGCCGCCGCCGAGGTGGTGGGAGAAAATCTACTGCGCCTCACCCTCACTGAAGGCAAGTACCATCAGGTCAAACGCATGGTGGCGGCGGCCGGCAACCGGGTCGAGGCCCTGCACCGGGCCGCCCTCGGCGAGTTGACCCTGCCCCAGGACATGCAGCCCGGCGAGTGGCGCTGGCTCGAGGCCGCCGATTTCGCCAAGCTGGGCCTAGAGGAGAAAAGACCATGACCCTTACCGAAATGCGTTATCTCATCGCCCTGGCGCGGGAACGCCACTTCGGCCGGGCGGCGGACGCCTGCCACGTTAGCCAGCCCACCCTCTCGGTGGCCATCAAGAAGGTCGAAGGCCAACTGGGCGGCGCCCTTTTCGAACGGAACGCCGCCGAAGTCCGCATCACCCCCCTGGGCGAGCGCATCGTCGCCCAGGCCCGGCGCGTACTGGAAGAATCGGTCAAGCTCGACGAAATCGCCAAGGAAGGCCGCGATCCCCTCTCCGGGCCGCTGCGCCTCGGCGTCATCTACACCATCGCCCCCTACCTGCTGCCGCCCCTCATCCCGGCCCTGCACAAATGCGCCCCGGCCATGCCCCTCTTCCTCAAGGAGGATTTCACCGGCAACCTCATCCCTGCCTTGAAGGCCGGCGAGCTGGACGTCATCATCATCGCCCTGCCTATCGAAGAACCCGGCCTGGTCGCCCAGGCCATCTACGACGAACCCTTCCGCGTCGTCGTCCCGGCCGGCCACCCGTGGGTCGGGCGCAATAACGTCCAGGCCGACGAACTCGACGGCCAGGATCTCCTGCTGCTCGGCCAGGGCAACTGCTTCCGCGATCAGGTGCTGGAATCCTGCCCCCACCTCACCAGCCCCGGCGCCCTGGAGAACTCGCTCGAAGGCAGCTCCCTC
>SSSZ01000011.1 GCA_009469675.1 Azonexaceae bacterium
CATCAGCCCGCCGCTCCCGGCGAGGACGGTTTTTTTCCAGACGGTGGGCAGGCGGCGGACCAGGGTGTCGAAGCCGATGTGGGCGTGCTGGCGCGAGGCCAGGATGGCGCCGAGGAAGATCAGCCAGACGAAGAGCAGCCGGGCCAGTTCTTCCGAGACGGCGATGCCGGAATCGAAGGCATAGCGCAGGACGACGTTGCCGAAAACGAGAATCGCCATGAGCGCCAGGCTGACGACGATTACCGTTTCCAGCGCCTTGGTTACCCAGCGGGTGAGGGTCAGGAACATGAGGTTCGGCCTTTCATTGGGGGAAAGGGGGCGCAACCGCCGCGACGCGCCGAGGCGGCGAAAAGCCACGGCGCGGCCGGCGGGGGCCGGCGGCCCCTGGCGGAAACGCCCGGCGGCTCATTCGCCGGCGTAGCTGCCGTCGTGCATCCAGCGGGCGTGGGTGGGGGCCTTCTTGGTTTGTTCCCACTCGTTCAGCATGTCCCATTTCACTTCGTCGAGCATCTTGGCCATCTTGGGGGTGCCGGTGTTGGCGGCGAGTTCGAGGCGGTGGCCGCTGGGGTCGAAGAAATAGATGGATTTGAAGATGGTATGGTCGGTGGGGCCGACCACATCGATGCCGTCGGCTTCGAGCTTGGCCTTGGTTTCCATCAGCGCATCCACCGAGTCGACTTCGAAGGCCAGGTGCTGGGTCCAGGCCGGGGTGTTGGGGTCGCGTCCCATGGGCGGCTTGGTGGGTAGTTCGAAGAAGGCCAGGACGTTGCCGTTGCCGGCGTCGAGGAAGATGTGCATGTAGGGGTCCGGCTCCTTGGTGGAGGGCACCTCGTTTTCGGCAATGGCCAGGACAAAGCCCATGTTGAGGTACTTGCCGTACCACTCGACGGTCTCCTTGGCGTTCTTGCAGCGGTAGGCCACATGGTGGATTCTCTGGATTTTCATGGCGGTCTCCTTCAGGTCTCGATTTTGGCGGGTGAAATTGGCGGCTGCCTTGGCGCGGCCGATGTTGTCCATTAAAGCCCAGGCTGATCTATCATACAAACGGGTTTATTCGATGCGTTTATAAGGTAATCCGATGAATGTCAGTCTCCGCCAGTTACGCGCCTTTGTCGCCGTCGCCCGCACGGGCAGCTTCACCCTGGCGGCGGAGAGCCTGTTCATCACCCAGTCGGCCCTTTCCGGCCTCATCAAGGAACTGGAGCAGACCCTCGGCCTCAAGGTCATCGACCGCAGCACCCGGCGCATCCACCTTTCCGACGTGGGGCGCAATCTCTACCCCCTGGTGGACAAGATCCTGCACGACCTGGACGGCATCCTCGACGAGGTGGCGAGCCTCAAGGCGCTGAAAAAGGGTTTGGTGCGGGTGGCGGCGCCCCAGCTCATGGCGAGCACCCTGCTGCCCGAGGTCATCGCGGCCTACGCCCGGGTCCATCCCGAGGTGACCATCCGCCTGGTCGATTGCGTGGTGGAAAGCGTCATCTCGCGGGTTTTTTCCGGCGAGGTCGATTTCGGTGTCGGCCCCGAGCGCGAACCCAATTCCGACATCGCCGCCGACACCCTGTTCGAACTGCCCTTCATGGCCGTCTTTCCGCCGGGGCACCGGCTCGCCGCCCGGCCCGACCTGCGCTGGGCCGACCTGATGGGGCATCCCTTCATTTCGCTCCAGGGGCAATTCACCGAACGCCTCACCGGCGACCTGCGCCAGGCGGTACGCGACCTGACCCTGGCGCCGACCAACGAGGTGGCTTTCATGTCCACGGCCCTGGCCATGGTCAGCGCCGGCCTCGGGGTCACCGTCTGCATTCCCTATGCCGCGTCCCTGGTCCGCCTCTACCGGCTGGAGATGCGGCCCTTGAGCGACCCGGTGGTGGCGCGGCGCTTTTATGTCTTTACCCGGGACGGGCGGTCGCTGTCGCCGGCGGCCGAGAGTTTTCGCGCTTTTCTCCACGCCTACGTGGCGGAGCATCCGTTTTAGCGGTGGCCGGCCGCGGGGGCCGCCGGCAACCTCGGTGATACCCATTCGCTGGCAAATCGAGACGCGAAGACGAGCCGAAGACCGTGCTGGAGCACGGCGGCGAAGTCGACAAAGTATCGGGTTGCAGGCGAATCGGTATCAGACGCCTTCCCGGGCGAGTTTCATCGCCTCGCGGAGGATGGAGATGTCGCCGATGTGGTTGGCGAGCAGCAGCACGAGCTTGGCGTTGACCATGGCGCTCTGCTCGTCGGAGAGATCGCGGTGGGTCTCGATGAGGGCTTCGTAGAAATCGTCGCCCGGGGAGAAGGCGCGGAAATAACGCTTGCCGGGTTCGAAGAAATTGGCTTTGACGTTGAGGGGCATGTCCGGCTCCTTATTGGGCGTTGCAGGTGGCGCGGGCCAGGGCGGCCTTGACGCGGGCGGTTTCGAAGGCGCGCCAGCGGCCGGCGACGTGCTGGTCGGGACGGACCAGGTAGACGGTGCCGGGTTGGGCGTCGTAACGCTCGGCGAAGCGGCCGGTGTAATCCTCGAAGACGGGCAGGCCTTCCGGGGCGCTGCCGGCGGCGGGTGAAACGAGCACCGCCTCGATGGGAATCGGAGCGTCGCCCAGGGCCTTGAGGGCGCGGGCGGTGGCAGCGTCGAGGGCGGCCGGGTCGCTGACGTAGAGGAGCGCCATGAAGCGGTTACCCACCCGGTCGAGGAGCCAGGCATCGCGGCCGGCGGCCTTGATCGGGGCGTCGTCTAAGGGCGCGCCGGGAACCATGTCGCCCTTGAAGCTCGCCGTATCGGGCGTGTTGAGGCGAGATTCGGTGAGGAAGGAAGGCACCGACAGGCGGCCCGAATTGACCAGGGCGCGGGCGAAGGCGTGGTCGCGGGCAAGCGTCAGGACGGCGTTCCGGAAGGTCAGCGAGGTCTTGCTCTTGGGGGTGATGAAATCGGTGGAGCGGGTCGAATTCATGATGTTCTCGTCGGCGGCGAAGACCCGTTCCTCGGAATAGCTGTCGAGGAGGCTTTCCGGGGCCTTGCCTTCCATCACCAGCTTGAGCTTCCAGCACAGGTTGTCGGTGTCCTGGATGCCCGAATTGGCGCCGCGCGCGCCGAAGGGCGAAACCTGGTGGGCGACGTCGCCGACGAACAGCGTCCGGCCGTGGCGGAAGCTCTGCATGCGCCGGCACTGGAAGGTGTAGACGCTGACCCATTCGAGTTCGAATTCGCGGTCGTCGCCGAGCATGGCCTTGATGCGGGGCATGACCCTTTCGGGCTTCTTCTCTTCTTCGGGATCGGCCTGCCAGCCGAGCTGGAAGTCGATGCGCCAGACGTTGTCGGCCTGGCGGTGGAGGAGAACCGACTGTCCGGGGTGGAAGGGGGGGTCGAACCAGAACCAGCGCTCGGCGGGAAAGTCGGCCTTCATGACCACGTCGGCGATGAGGAAGCGGTCCATGAAGATCTTGCCTTCGATCTCCAGGTTCATCATCTTGCGGATGCCGCTCCTGGCGCCGTCGGCGACGATCAGCCAGTCGGTTTCCAGGGTGTAGATGCCGTCCGGGGTTTCGACCTGGAGGGTGGCGCCCCGGTCGTGGGTGGCGACGGATACCACCTTGTTCTTGAAGCGCAGATCGAGGTTGGGCAGTTCCTGTGCCCGTTTGATCTCGAATTCCTCGAGATAGTACTGCTGCAGGTTAATCATCCCGGGCCGCTTGTGGTCGGGCTGGGGCAGGAGGTTGAAGTTATAGACCTCCTCGTCCCGGAAGAAGGTGCGCCCGACGTTCCAGCTCACGCCCTTGTCGCAGCAGGCGTCGCCGACGCCGATGCGGTCGAGGACTTCAAGAGCCCGCTTGGCGTAGCAGACGCCGCGGGAACCGACGGAAACGGTGTCGTCGTCGTCGAGAACCACCACCGGCACGCCGGACTGGGCGAGTTCGATCGCCCCGGCCAGCCCGACGGGGCCGGCGCCGACCACGACGACCGGATAACGCTGGCTCGTACCGCTCTTTTGCTCCGGCGGTTGGACATACTCGTACTTCGGATATTGATACGTACTCAGCATCGCTGTCTCCTTGTGTTGTACTGCCCGTTTGTTCCTGGCGGCCCCGCGAGGGAGCCGGTCACTGCCCGGCCTGCAGGCCGTGCCACATTTCCTTGTCGCGCTCCGCCGTCCAGATGCGCGGGTGTTTGATGCCGCTCGCCTCGTCCACCGCCCGGGTGACGTCGAAGGGCAGGCAATGCTCGTAGATGAAGACCTGGCCGAACTTCGGGTCCATGGAACGGCGGATGTGGGCCATCGCGTCCTTCAGCGCGAGGCCCCGGGCCACCGCCTCCTTGGCGCCGGTAAACAGCGTGGTCACGAAGTCGCGGGTGTAGGCCAGCCCGGCGGCCACCTTTTCCGGGGTGTCCAGCGCCGGGCCGCGGCCTGGAACCAGCTTTTGCGGCTGCAGGGCGGCGATGGCGTCGAGGGTGGCGGGCCATTCCTCAAGCTGGGCGTCGCCGGTGTAGCAGGCGGCGTCGGCCTCCACCAGATCGCCGGAGAAGAGCACCCGCTCCGACGGCACCCAGACGACGGTGTCGCCCTTGGTGTGGCCGGGGCCGAGGTGCATGATCCTGACTTCGAGATCCTTGCCCATCCAGAGGCTCATCGCCTCCTCGAAGACCAGGGTCGGCCAGGTGAGGCCGGGCACCGAGGCAAAATTGTTGAAGAGGCGGGGAAAACGCTCGTATTCGGACTGCATGTCCTGTTCGCCGCGTTCGACGATCATTTCGTAGGTGCCGCGGCTGGCGATGATCTCCTGCATGCCCGCTGCCTTGTAGCCCGAGGCGCCGAGGACGCGTACGGCGTGGTAGTGGGAGAGGACCACGTACTTGATCGGCTTGTCGGTGACCTTGCGGATTTCGGCGATCAGGTTCTGGGCCATGACCGGGGTGGCCAGGGCGTCGCAGATGAGAACCGCGTCGTCGCCGATGATGACGCCGGTGTTGGGGTCGCCTTCGGCGGTGTAGGCCCAGCAGTGGGTGGAAAGCTGGGCGAAGGTGGTCTTCTTGACTTCGAGGTCGGCGACGGAAGCGAATTGTTTGGTCATTGGGCTAACTCCTGAAAAATACCGAAACGCAGAGGCGCAGAGAAATTCCTGTCTTGGTTGGCTCCGCGCCGCGGCGTTTCCTAATGGCTTACATGCCCAGGTACGCGGCCCGTACCTGTTCGTTGCTGAGCAGTTCCTGGCCGCTGCCGGTGAGGGTGACGTTGCCGGTTTCCAGGACGTAGCCGCGGTCGGCGATGGCCAGGGCGGCGAAGGCGTTCTGCTCGACGAGAAGGATGGTCATGCCCTGGGCCTTCAAGGTCTTGACCACGTTGAAGACCTCTTCCACCAGAAGGGGCGCCAGGCCCATCGACGGTTCGTCGAGGAGGAGCAGCTTGGGCCGCCCCATCAGGGCGCGGCCGATGGCCAGCATCTGCTGTTGGCCGCCGGACAGGGTGCCGGCCGGGAGGGCGCGTTTTTCCTTGAGGATGGGGAACATCCCGAAGACTTTTTCGAGATCGCCTTCGACCTGCCCCTTGGGCCGGGTGTAGGCGCCCAGCCGCAGGTTGTCCTCGATCGACAGGGGGCCGAAGACCTGCCGCCCCTCGGGGCTTTGGCAGATGCCCCGGCGCATGCGCAGGTCGGAACGCAGTTGCGAAATGTCTTCGCCGTCGAAGTGGATGGCGCCGGCGCTCATCGGCTGAATGCCGGAAAGGGTGCGCAGGAAGGTCGTCTTGCCGGCGCCGTTGGCACCCACCAGAGCGACCAGTTCGCCCTTGTTGACCTCGAGGTCGATGCCTTTCAAGGCCTTGATGCGGCCGTAGCAGCTTTCGACGCCGCTCACCTTGAGGAGCGTCCGGCCCGCTCCCGGGGCGGCGCCGGGTTGCAGTTCGCCGGCGCTGTGCCCCCCCAGGCCGATCGAGTCGGGCGCCAGGCTGGCGATGCGGTGGAAGAGTTCGCGGAACTCGGCCTTGGCCTTTTCGCCGAACAGGGGGTCGTCGTTGTCGAGAAAGGCCCGGTCGATCTCGGCCCAGTCCTCGGCGACCAGGGTTTCGCGGGCGAGCGGGATGACGTCCTTTTCTTCCGAGCGGATGTGGTTGCGCAGGCCGTGGGTGTAGATGCGCAGGGCTTCGGCGAATTCGCCGCTGGCTTCGCCGCCGGCGGCCGAGCGGGCGAGCCGCTGGCGCAGGGCTTTGAGGTTTTCCGGACCGTTCTTGTGTTCGGCCTGCAGGCGGTCGATGATGGCGCCCGCCTCGGCGCTGCGCCGGCGCAGGAGGCGAAAGAGGAAGTCGTCTTCCTTGGGGTGGTGCGACCGGTCGATGAAGTTTTCGATGTAGTCGAAGACCGAGGTGAAAAAGGCCGGATCGACCTGGGTTCCCTGGTCGAGTTCGTCGGCCACCAGATCGATGGTGGTGGCCAGCCGCCAGAGGTTGCGGTGTTCTTCGCTGATGATGCGCAGGGCTTCCATGGGGGTCTCCGTCAGGCGTGGGCGCCCAGGTAGGCGGCGATCACATCCGGGTTCTTGCGGACTTCGGCGCCGCTGCCTTCGGCCAGCTTCTTGCCGTAGTCGAGCACCAGGATGCGGTCGGACAGGTTCATCACCATCTTCATGTCGTGTTCGACCAGGACGACGGTCACTCCGAAATCGGCGATCTTGCGTACCAGGTGGTCCACCTCGATGGTTTCCTTGGGGTTGAGGCCGGCCGCCGGTTCGTCGAGGAAGATGAGGCGCGGCTTCATGGCCAGGGCGCGGGCGATTTCGAGACGCTTCAAGGCGCCGTAGGGCATGCTGTCGGCCCGGGCTTCGACGTATTTCTCCAGGCCGACGAAGGCCATCAGTTCGGCGGCTTCGGTCTGCAGTTCGCGGTCCCGCGATTTGAGGGCGGGGAAGCGCAGCGCCGCCTTGACGAGGTTGCGGTCGAGGCGCAGGTGGGCGCCCACCATGACGTTTTCCCGGGCGCTCATGTTCATGCAGATCTGCAGGTTCTGGAAGGTCCGGGCGACGCCGCGGCGGGCCAGTTCGTTGGGGGATTTGCCGCCGATCGATTCGCCGTCGAGGCGGATTTCCCCGGCGGTCGGCGTGTAGACCCCGGTGATGAGGTTGAAGAGGGTCGTCTTGCCGGCGCCGTTGGGGCCGATCACCGAATAGACGATGCCGGCGTCGATGGAAAAACTGACGTTCTGGACGGCCTTGACGCCGCCGAAATGGATGGAGAGGTTCGATACGTCGAGAAGCGCCACCTTATTCCCCCTTTCCGAAACGGGCCGCCAGGGTGGGCACCAGGCCCTTGGGCAGGAAGATCATGCAGAGCATGAGAATGGTCCCGAAGGCCACCGTCTCCCAACCTTCGAAGGTGGCGAGGGCCTGGGGCAGGGCGGTGAGCAGCACGGCGCCGACGAGGGAGCCGTACACCGAGGCCATGCCGCCGATCACCACCATGGTGACGAGTTCGATGGAATGGAAGAAGTCGGCCAGGTTGGGGGTGACGAAGCCGACGTAATGGGCGGTGACGCTGCCCATGAGGCTGGCGAAGACGGCGGAGAGGACAAAGATGGCGACCTTGTAGCGGACCACGTCGACCCCCACCACCTGGGACGCCACTTCCGAGCCGTGGAGCGCCCGCAGGGCGCGGCCGAAGGGCGAGTCGATCAGGTTGAGCGACGCCCAGACGCTGACCGCGAGCAGGATCGCAACCACCCAGTACCAGTGCTTGTCGCTGGTCAGCTCGAAGCCCAGGAGGCCCATGGCCGGCACCGGCATGCCGTCGGGGCCGCCGGTCCAGGTCGCCTCGTTGCGGATGGCGATGTTGAGGATGATGCCCAGACCGAGGGTAGCCATGGCCAGGTAGTGGCCCTTGAGCTTGAAGATGGGGCGGGCCACCAGGGCGGCCAGGGCGCCCGTCACGGCGGCGCCGGCTCCCATGGCGAGGAGGGGGTGCCAGCCGAAGTGGGTGGGCAGCACCGCCGTGGCGTAGGCGCCGATGCCGAGGAAACCGGCGTGGCCCAGGCTGATCTGGCCGGCAAAGCCGATCAGCAGGTTCAAGCCGAGCACGATCACGGCGTTGATCGCCATGCGGATGGCGAGATCCATGTAAAAGCTGTTGGGCAGCAGGAAGGGCAGCACCGCCAGGATGGCGACGACGATGGAGAGTCCGAAGTAGGCGTTCTTGTGCATGTCAGGCCTCGCGAAGGGCCGCCCCGAGGGAGGCCTGCGCCCCCGCGGGGGGCTGCGAACGAAGTGCGCGTGGGGGTCGTTTCATTTCACACCCGGTCGGTGACCTTGGCGCCGAACAGGCCCCGCGGCATGAAGAAGAGAATGAAAAGGATGAGCACGAAGGGGATGGCGTCCTTGTAGGCCGATGAAACATAGCCGGCCCCCATGGCTTCGAGCACGCCCACGAGCAGACCGCCGACCACCGCCCCGAGGCCGTTGCCCAGGCCGCCGACGACGGCGGCGACAAAGCCCTTGAGGCCGAGCATGATCCCCACGTCGTAGGAGGTGAGGGTGATCGGCGTCACCAGGATGCCGCCCAGGGCGCCCAGCGCCGCCGACATGGCGAAGCTCATGAACAGCACCCAGGAAGTGTTGATGCCGACCAGTTCGGCGGCCAGGCGATTGACCGAAGTGGCGAGCATGGCCTTGCCGGTCAGGGTGCGGTTGAAGAAATACCAGAGGGCGACCACCACCAGGGCGGTGACGCCGAAGACCCAGAGGCTTTGCGGCAGGAGCGTGGCCCCCAGGATCTCGATCGGGGTATCGCCCGAGAAGGGCGGCAGGCTGTGGGTGTTCTTGCCCAGCCAGACCTGGACGAGGCCGCGGATGACGAGGGAGGCGCCGATGGTGATGATGATGAGGGTGACCGTCTCGGCGCCCTTGACCGGTTCGATGGCCAGTTTTTCGACCAGAACGCCGACCACGGCCGGCACCAGGATGGCCAGCCCCAGGGCCACGGGCAAAGGCAGGCCGAGCTGGGTGAAGAACACCGCCAGCATGCCGCCCAGCATGATGAACTCACCCTGGGCGAAGTTGATGACGTTGCTGGCGTTATAGATGAGGGTGAAGCCGAGGGCGGCCAGGGCGTAAGTAGCCCCCACCGTGACCCCGGAAAAGAGGAATTGCAGGAATTGGGAAAGCATCAGTGGATTCTCCGCGCCAATGGATAGGGCGGCGGGAACAACCGAGGCTGCCGTGCGGCGACGCTGGGGGCCATGTCTCCTCCGTGTTATGGGGGCGCCGGTCGAGGGTTCCGGAGCGCTGGCTGCATTCTGAAATACAGAATCTATTCTGTCAACCGGAAATGATACAAAAAATCAGACAATCGAAAAAAGCTGTATCAAACGGATAACTACTTGGTTTTGCGAAGGAATGTCCTGGGCTGACCGGTTTGACGGCGGTTGCGGCGGAAAATGGACTGCCTCCCGTTGTCGGGACCGACGGACGGGGCGGCATGGGGCCGCAGGTGCCGCGCCACGGCGTGGGGCGGATTGGGGCGCAGGCGGGGAGGTGCGGGTGGTGCGGAAGCGGGCGGGTGGTGCGCCGGCCCCGGCGTGGCCGGTGCAGAGCCGGCCAGGCAGGGCGAAGGCGCCGCGGCGCCCTCGCCCCGGTCGAGGTGCTCAGGCCTTCTTGGCCCAGGCGATGCAGTAACCCTTGGGGGAGATCTCGGTGTCGCCGGGGAAGACTTTGCAGCCGCCCAGGTCGCTGGCGGTCTTGCCGGGGATGAACTGGGTGCAGGTGGCGCAGGTCTTGTCGCCTTCGGGGGTGTCCTTGTACTTCATCGAGGTACGCACCCCGTCGTTCTTGGCGGCAAAGGCGACAACGGGAATGAGGGCGAGGGCGGCTCCGCCCAGCTTGAACAATTTGCGGCGTTGGGGGTTATTGATCTGGCTCACGATAAATCCTCCTGTTGATTAGCCTCCTGGGGTTGGGGGCTAAATCCCGAAGCAAACCCCACGCCAATTATCAAGGGGCAGAAAAAACAGGGAGATAGGGGCGTCTTCCAGCCGTTTGTTCTATCACTATTGAGATCGCTTCTCTCGCCATTGGGAAAATTCTCGTAGCGCCAGGGGCCGGCGCTCCGCCTCCGGCAGCCGGTTGCCCTTCGGGTCGCTGACGGCCCGGCTGCCCGGCGAACGGCCTGCCGCCGGGGCCGGACCGCGGCCCGGTTCATCCCGCCCGCTGGCATGCCATCTGCTTGAAAAGAAACGTGGCTTCCAGTGGTGAAGCCGATCACAACGCGGTAGGTCGATGGCGGGAAAACGGAAATGAGGGTGGCGCGGCTGCAAGGGGCATTGCTCGACTACTGGGTGGCCCAGGCGGAAGGTCTGCGGCGCTTGCCGGAAACGCCTGGGGCCGGCGCCGCCCACGAACCGGGCAGCGGCTGGTGGCACCCCAGCCTCTACCATCCGTCGACCAACTGGACGCAGAACGGGATCATCGTCTCAGGTGCCTGGTGCGAACTCGAAAACCGGCTCGCCGCATGGTTCGGTCCCAACTGGCTCGGCGTCAAGACCGTCGCCGACGAGCCTTTGGCGTGGCTGATGCGGGCCTACGTCGCCACCCGGTTCGGCGATGAGGTCGACGAGGCGGAAGCGGCCGATTCCGCCGTCGAACCGCCGGCGGCGGAGGGGGAATCTCGGCCCGTCTTGGCGCCGCGCCGGTGGAGCGCATGGTTGGGACTGGGCCGGGTGCACAAAGCCGAGCCGGGCTGCTGAGCGCCAGGCGGCGGCAATCGTCGATTGGGAAATTGGCGCGCCCGAGACGATTCGAACGTCCGACCCCTGCCTTCGGAGGGCAGTACTCTATCCAGCTGAGCTACGGGCGCGCTGATGCCAGGTGATGGCTGGCCAGTTTCGGCTTTGCCGCGCCGCCTGCGGCGACGTTCCGGACCGCTGGGCCATCGGTCGGAAGGCCGCAAGGATACCGGTTTTGTCGGCCGGAGTCCATGGCGGCCGTGCGGAGCTACCGGCAAGCCGTTATAATCACAGGCTTTATTAAAACCCCGTTCGAGGACAAAACATGACCCAGCAGCACTCTTCCAAGTCGATCATGGTTGGCACCATCGTTGCTGCCGTGGTCCTGATCGCCGTGGTCGTTCCCTTCTCCATCAAGGGCGACAAGTCCGCGGCGACGTCGGGCGATACCGACGGCGCCGATGTGCGCATCCAGCCCGTCGCCAAGTTCGTTCTGCAGAAGGCGGCCCCCGCGGCCGGCGGCGCCCCCAAGGACGGCGCCACCGTCTTCAACACCGTTTGCGGCGCCTGCCACAATACCGGCGCCGCCGGTGCCCCCAAGGCCGGCGACAAGGCCGCCTGGGCGCCGCGCCTGGCCCAGGGCAAGGATGCCCTGTACAAGAACGCCATCGGCGGCAAGGGCGCCATGCCCCCCAAGGGCGGCGCCGGCGATCTTTCCGACGGCGAGATCAAGGCCGCCGTCGATCACCTCCTCGGTCTTTCTAAGTAATCCGGCCGGCGCAGCGGAAAGGGAGGCTGCGGCCTCCCTTTTTCTTGCCTGTCCAAAGACAAAGGGCGCCTCATGGGCGCCCCGGGTCGGGCCGGCTTTTGGAGGGCCGGGGTCCGACCGATCCTGCGTTGTTCCTTACTTCTTGGCCGGTTCGGCGGTCTTCGCGGTTTCCGCCTTGGGGGTTTCGCCCTTGGCCGGATCGGCCTTCTTGACTTCGACCGGCTTGGCGTCGGTCTTGGCTTCGGCGACCTTGGTCGGGGCCGGGGTTGCGTCGGCCTTGGCTTCGCTCTTGGCTTCGGCCTTGTGGCCCTTCTTGGTCACCTTCTTGTGGTCGTGCTTGCCGGCGGCCTTGGTTTCTTCCTTCTTGGCTTCGGGCGCGGCGGCTTCCTTCTTCACTTCCGGCGCCTTGGTCTCGGCCTTGGGGGCTTCGGCTTTCTGGACGACGGCGGCGGGGGCAGCGGCGGTTTTGCTTTCCGTGGCCGGCTTGGTGTCGGCGGCGTGGGCGATACCGAAGGCGGCGGCGATGGCGAGGGCGATCAGTTGCTTGGTCATTTTGTTTCTCCTGAGTAGTTGATTGGTTCGTTCATCCGGCTTTGCGTAATTGCGCTGCCTTGTGCCGAATAACGCGGCCGGTGACGAAGCGGTAGTCAAGAGAAAGGTAACCCGTTGTGACGCCGTGTAACCCAGTTGCTACGGCGTTTTGCCGGCGAGCATGGCCTTCATCGCCGCCAGGCGGGCGTTGCCGGTGGCCTTGTCGGGTTCGGCCGCTGCCTTGCCGCCGGAGAAGCGCAGGTCTTCCTTGCCCATCTCGGCGATGAAGCGCGACGGTTCGCTGGGGATGAAGTCGCGGGCCTGTTTGCGGCGTTCGCAGTAGGAGAGGTGCAGCGAACGCTGGGCGCGGGTGATGCCGACGTACATCAGGCGGCGTTCCTCCTCGACCTTGCCCGGTTCGGTAGATTCCCGGTGGGGCAGGATGCCTTCCTCGACTCCCACCAGGAAGACGTGGCCGTATTCCAGCCCCTTGGCGGCGTGCAGGGTAGAGAGCTGGACGGCGTCGTAGTCGGCGTCCTGCTTGTCGAGCATGTTGATGAGGGCGATGCTCTGGGTGAGATCGACCAGGGTCTTGCCGTCTTCCTCGCCCTTCTTGTTGATCCACTCGGCGAATTCCAGGACGTTGGCCCAGCGGGTCTGGGCGGTGCGTTCTTCTTCCTGGTCGTAGAGATGGGCCTCGTAGTCGATGGCCTTCAAGAGGTCGGGCAGCACCTGCTGCGCCGGCTCGCGGCCGGCCCGATGCTGCATGCGGTTGATGAAGCGGCAGAATTCGAGGAGCGGCTCCAACTGCCGGCCCTGGACGCGGTGGGCGAAGCCTTCCTGGAAGGCGGCGGCGAAAAGGGAAATGTGACGCTCGCCGGCGTATTGCCCCAGGGCCTGCAGGGTGGCGGCGCCGATGCCGCGTTTGGGGGTGGTGGCGGCGCGGATGAAGGCGGGGTCGTCGTCCGCGTTGGCGAGGAGGCGCAGGTAGCTGGTGATGTCCTTGATCTCCGCCCTGTCGAAGAAGGACTGACCGCCGGAGAGCAGGTAGGGAATCTTGTGGTTGCGCAGCTGCGTTTCGAACAGCCGGGCCTGGTGGTTGGAGCGGTAGAGGATGGCGTAGTCCTTGAACTTCGTCCGGTTCTCGAAGCGGTGGGCCTGCAGTTTCATGACCACGGTTTCGGCCTCGGCTTCGTTGTCGCGGCAGGCGGTGACCGTGATCGGGTCGCCGTGGCCCAGCTCCGACCACAGTTTTTTCTCGAAGAGCTTCTCGTTGTGGGCGATGACGGCGTTGGCGGCCTTCAGGATGCGCACCGTGGAGCGGTAGTTCTGCTCCAGCTTGACGACCTTGAGGGCCGGGAATTCGTCGGGCAGCTTCTTGAGGTTGGCGATGTCGGCGCCGCGCCAGGCGTAAATGGCCTGGTCATCGTCGCCCACCGCGGTGAACTGGGCGCGCACGCCGGTCAGCAGCTTGAGCAACTGGTACTGGCAGGCGTTGGTGTCCTGGTATTCGTCCACCAGCAGGTAGCGCAGGCGATTCTGCCATTTCTCCCGGACCTCGGCGTTACCTGAGAAGAGCTCCACCGGCAGCTTGATGAGGTCGTCGAAATCCACCGCCTGGTAGGCCTTGAGGGTCGCCTCGTAGGAAAGATAGGTGTGGGCGGCCAGGTTTTCGTGCTCGCTGGCGGCGAGCGTCAAGGCGGCCTCGGGGCTGACCAGGGCGTTCTTCCAGTTGGAGATGGTGGCCTGCAGGCGGCGCAGGGTGCCCTTGTCCACGGTCCTGGCCAGGTCGCCGATGATGCCGCCGCAGTCCGCCGCGTCGAGGATCGAGAAGCGCGGCTTGTAGCCCAGGGCCTTGGCTTCCTCCCGCAGGATGCGCACCCCCAGGGAGTGGAAGGTGGAAATCTGCAGCTCGTTGGCGGTGGCGCTGCCCAGCAACTTGCCGACCCGCTCCAGCATTTCCTTGGCGGCCTTGTTGGTGAAGGTGATGGCCGCCACGTTCCTGGGCTGGAAGCCGCATTCCTGGACCAGATAGGCAATCTTCTGGGTGATGACCCGGGTCTTGCCCGAGCCGGCCCCGGCCAGCACCAGCAGGGGGCCGTCCAGGTAGCGGATCGCTTCGCGTTGTTGGGGATTGAGGCCGGACATGAAAGCAGAACGCCCCGGCAGGCCGGGGCGGGCAGATTGGGAATCCCGATTTTACCTCAGGCTTCGGTATCGACCGAGGAGGCGAGGGGTTTCGCCAAGGCGGGCCTGAGCAGGCCGCGCACGCCGTCGCCCAGGTAGACCAGGCTGGCGGCGACGGCGCGGGCTTCCTGCAGCGGCTGGGTTTCGTCGTCGCTGCCGCTGCGCTTGGCTTTGCCGGCTTCCAGCTCCTGCTGCAGCGAGCGCTCCCGGTCGCCGTCTGCGCCTTGGGCGGCGTCGACCCGCCAGCGCACGCCGACGGCGCCTTCCCGGGCGCGTTCTGCGGTTTCGCGGGGGAGGCTCTGGGTGGTCGAGGTCAGGCGGTCGAGTTTCATGATCGGGTCATCCTGACCCGAATTACGGCATCCCCCGAAAAAGCTTTAGCCGCGCCCTGGTTTCGCCTAGCCGAGGGCGCCGAAAACCTTCTTCAGAATCTCGCTGCCCGCCCCCACCGGGTTCTGGCGGATGCTCTTCTCTTTTTCGGCGATCATCAGGAAAAGGCCGTCCATGGCCTTGTGGGTGACGTAGCCGTCGAGGTCGGCGTCCTTCTTGTCCACCAGGCCCAGCTTGGCGCCCTGGCCGGCGAATTTGTTGTACTTGTCGGCCAGTTGCACCTTCTTGGTGGCTTCCTTGACGATGGGCAGGAATTTTTGCCCCAGCTGCTCCGACGAAGATTTCCTGAAGAACTGGGTGACCGAGTCTTCGCCGCCGGTGAGGATGCTCTTGGCGTCGTCGACGGTCATGTGCCGGATGGCGTCCATGAGGATGGGCTTGGCCTCGACCACGGCCTTTTCGGCCGCGTGGTTCATGGTGGTGACCAGTTCATCGGCCTGTTTGCCCATGCCCAGGGCCTTGAGGCCCTTTTCGATCTTCTTCAGGGAGTCGGGCAGGGGAATCCTCACCTTGTCGTTGCCCAGGAAGCCGTTGTCCTTGCCCAGGCTGGACACGGCGTAGTCGGCGCCCTTGGTCAGCGCCTCCTTGAGGCCCGACGAGGCTTCGCCGTGGCTGAGGTCGGAAAGGCCGCCGGCGCGGGCAAGGCCGAGGGCGAAGGTCAAAAGCAAGGTGGCGGCGAGGCGCAAGGGGCGCATGAGGGACTCCTTAAGGAAGCGTTAAGTCGGGGTCGCTACAGTCGCCAATATATGTCATCGGAGGGCCTCCATGCCTGCTTTGCGCCTCACTTTCTTTGCCTTGGCCGGCTTTTTCGGGCTTGCCGCCGGGGCGGCGGAGACCCTTCGCCTCAGCCCCGGCCAGGTGGAGGCGTTGGGTATCGCGGTCCAGACGGTCGGCAACGAAGGCGGTGGCGCCCAGGGCGGTTTGCCGGCCCGGGTGAGCGTGCCCAACGAGCAGATGCGGGTGGTGGCGGCGCCGGTGGCGGGCCTGGTGGAGATGCTGGCGGTGGCGCCCGGGGACGCCGTCAGGAAAGGGCAGGTGGTGGCCCGGCTGGCCAGCCCCCAGGCCCTGGAATTGCAGCGGGACGCCCTGCAGGCGGGGAGCCAGGCGCAATTGGCGGAGCACAACCGCCGGCGCGACGAGCAACTCTTTGCCGAGGGGCTGATCGCCGCGTCCCGCCTCGAGGCCAGCCGCGCCGCGGCGGCCCAGGCCGCCGCCCAGGCCAGCGAGCGGCGCCAGGGACTGGCTCTGGCCGGCGTCGTGCCGGGCAGGGTGGGCGGCCCCCTGGCCCTGACCGCGCCCCTCGACGGCGTCGTTCTGGAGCAGGGGGTTGGCGTCGGCCAGCGGGTCGAGGGGGCGGCGCTCATCTACCGCATCGCCAAATTGTCCCCCTTGTGGCTTGAGATCCAGGCCCCGGTGGTCCTCGCCGCCGGACTCAAGGAAGGCCTTCCGGTGCAGGTGACGGGAACCCCGGCCCGGGGCCGGCTGATCGCCGTCGGGCGGGCCGTCGAGCCGAGCAGCCAGAGCGTGTTGTTGCGGGCCGCCGTCGAAGTCGGCGCCGCAAGCCTGCGCCCGGGGCAGAGCGTCGAGGTCGAACTGGCGCTCCCCGCCGGCCGCGCCCTGCACCTGCCGGCCTCGGCCCTGGCCCGCCAGGGCGGAGCCACGGTGGTGTTCGTCGCCGATGGCGGCGCCCAGGCCTTGACCTTCGAGCCGCGGCCGGTCACGGTCTTGAGCCAGGGCGGCGACCGCGTCGCGGTCGAGGGCGTCAAGGCCGGCGAACGGGTCGCCGTGCGGGGGGTTTCCGGCCTCAAGGCGATGTGGACCGGGGTGGGTAAGGACTGATTTCCGCAACACCGCTCAACCCCTCACTACGCCTTGGAACGCCCGATGATTATTGGCCTTTCTGCCCACTCCCGCCCGCCCCTGGGGGCTGCGCCCGCCGCGCCCCGGCTGGCCCGCCCGGTCCTTCGCCGGGGCTGGCCGCCCGGCCCGGCAGGCCCGAACCTGGCGCGTCGTCGCGGCGCGCCGGCCGCCCGCCCGGACGCACCGGCGGGCGCCTCCAACTCCGGTTTCTAGCATCATGCTCGCTCGCCTCATCCACTTCTCGCTGACCCAGCGCCTGCTTCTCCTGGTGCTGACCGCCCTGCTCGTCGGCGCTGGCGTCTTGGCCTTCAGCGGCCTGCCCATCGACGCCTTTCCCGACGTGTCGACGACCCAGGTCAAGATCATCCTCAAGGCCCCGGGGATGACGCCGGAGGAGGTGGAAACCCGCCTCGCCGTCCCCGTCGAGCAGGAGATGCTGGGTATCCCAAACCAGCGGCTGCTGCGCTCGACATCGAAGTATGCGCTCACTGACATCACCCTCGATTTCGCCGACGGCACCGACCTCTACTGGGCTCGCCAGCAGGTCGGCGAACGCCTGGCGGCGGCCCTGGGCAACCTGCCGGCGGGAGTCACCGGCGGCCTGGCGCCGATCACCACGCCCCTGGGTGAAATGTTCATGTTCACCATCGAAGGCGATATCGACCTGGCCGCCAAGCGGCAATTGCTCGATTGGGTGATCCGTCCCCAGCTGCGCACCGTCCCCGGGGTGGCCGATGTCAACAGCCTGGGCGGGCACGTCCGGGCCTACGAGGTGGTCCCCGACCCCGCCGCCCTGACGGCCCGAGGCCTCGCGCTGCGCGACCTGCAGGCGGCGTTGGAGGCCAACAACCGCAACGACGGCGCCGGGCGCCTGGCCGATGGCGAAGAGGCGCTACTGGTGCGGGCCGAGGGCGCGCTGGCCAGCCTCGCCGACGTGGCGGCCGTGGTGGTGCGCAGCCGCGACGGCCGCGTAGTGCGGGTGGGCGACGTGGCCGAGGTGCGCCTGGGCAGCCTCACCCGCTACGGCGCGGTGACCGAAAGCGGTCGCGGCGAGGCCGTCGAGGGCCTCGCACTCGGCCTGCGGGGCGCCAACGCCCGGGCCGTGGTGGCCGGCGTCAAGGCGCGCCTGGCCGAAATCGCCCCGAACCTGCCGCCGGGGGTGCGGATCGAACCCTTCTACGACCGCAGCAAGCTCGTGGACCGGGCCGTCAAGACCGTGGCGAAATCCCTGGCCGAGGCCATCCTGCTGGTGCTGGTGCTACTCCTCGCCTTTCTCGGCAACCTGCGGGCCGCCCTGGTGGTGGCGCTGATGCTTCCGCTCGCTGCCCTGGCCACCTTCATTCTCATGCGCCTCTTCGGGCTTTCGGCCAACCTGATGAGCCTGGGCGGGCTGGCCATCGCCATCGGCATGCTGGTGGACGGCGCGGTGGTGGTCGTCGAAAACGTCGAAACCCAGCTCGCCGGCCACGGCAGCCCGGCCGCCGCCCGGCTGCCGCTGCTCCACCTCGTCTATCGGGCG
Organism: Azonexaceae bacterium; assembly: GCA_009469675.1. Taxonomy (GTDB): domain Bacteria; phylum Pseudomonadota; class Gammaproteobacteria; order Burkholderiales; family Rhodocyclaceae; genus SSSZ01. The sequence goes on from SSSZ01000011.1 coordinate 17,937, forward strand.
GCGCGGGAGGTGGCGGCGCCGGTGACGGCGGGTATCGTCATCATCATCATCGTCTTCCTGCCGCTCCTTACCCTGCAGGGCCTGGAGGGCAAGATGTTCGGGCCGGTGGCGCTGACCATCGTCTTTGCCCTCGCCTCGTCGCTGATCCTGTCGCTGACCGTGGTGCCGGTGCTGGCTTCCTTTCTCATGCGGCGCGGGGTCCATCGCGAGCCTTGGCTGGTGCGCCGGCTGCACGCCGGCTACGAGGGGCTTCTGACCGCCGCCTTGGCCCATCCCCGGCGCCTCGTCCTGGGCGCCCTGGCTGCGCTGGTGGCGGCCGGCGGCGCCTACGCCCTGCTCGGCAAGACCTTCATGCCGACCATGGACGAGGGCGACCTCATTCTGCAGCTGGAAAAGCTGCCCTCCATCGGCCTCGACCAGACCATCGCCCTCGATGGCCGCATCCAGCGCGCCATCCTGGAGCGCGTGCCGGAGGTCGAGGCCATCGTCGCCCGCAGCGGTGCCGACGAACTGGGCTTGGATCCCATGGGACTCAACCAGACCGACACCTTCATGGTGCTCAAGCCCCGGGACCAATGGCGGATCGCCGATCCGGGCTGGCTCACCGATCAGTTGCGGGCGGTGATGGCGGATTTTCCTGGCATCGGCCATTCCTTCACCCAGCCCATCGACATGCGGGTCGCCGAAATGCTCACCGGCGTACGGGGCGACCTGGCGATCAAGATCTACGGCCCCGACCTCGCCACCCTCAACCGCCTGGCCCGGGAGATCGAGGCGGCGGTGAAGCAGGTGCCCGGCGCCGAGGACACCCTGACCGTCAAGAACGAGGGCGTGCAGTACCTCAAGGTGGCGGTGGACCGCCTGGCCGCAGGCCGTTACGGCCTCAACGGGGACGATGTCCAGAACGAACTCAAGAGCCTCCTCGAAGGCCGCACCGTCGGCACCGTCATCGACCAGGGCCGCCGGGTGCCGCTCCTCATGCGCGGCCCCGAAGCCCTGCGCGCCTCGCCCGCCGATTTTGCCGCTCTGCGCCTGGCGACGCCGGCCGGCGGCAGCCTTCCCCTGGCGGCGGTGGCCCGCCTCGAGCGGGTCGACGGCCCGGTCAAGGTCGATCGCGAGAACGCCCAGCGCTACGTGGTGGTCCAGTCCAACGTCCGGGGCCGCGACCTGGTGGGCTTCGTGGACGACGCCAAGGCGGCGGTCGCCGGCCAGCTCAAGCTGCCGGAAGGCTACCGCCTGGCCTGGGGCGGCCAATTCGAAAACCAGCAGCGGGCGGCGGCCCGGCTTGCCGTCGTGGTGCCCGTGGCGGTGGGCTTGATCTTCTTCCTGCTTTTTTCCACCTTCGGTTCGGTGCGGCAGGCGCTGCTCGTGCTGTCCAACGTGCCCTTCGCCCTGGTCGGCGGCGTCTTCGCCCTCTTCATCGGCGGTGAATACCTGTCGGTGCCGGCCTCCGTCGGCTTCATCGCCTTGCTCGGCATCGCCGTATTGAACGGCGTGGTCCTGGTCAGCCATTTCAATCAACTGTTGGCCCAGGGCATGCCCCTCGCCGAGGTCGTCGTCGAAGGCGCCCGGCGGCGCCTGCGGCCGGTGCTGATGACCGCCAGCATCGCCGCCTTCGGCCTCGTCCCCATGCTTTTCGCCAGCGGACCCGGCTCCGAGGTGCAACGCCCCCTGGCCATCGTCGTCATCGGCGGGCTGATGACCTCGACCGTCCTCACCCTGTTGCTCCTGCCCGTACTTTTCCGCCGCTTCGGCGTCGAGCCGGCGGTGGCCTTCGCCGTCGAGACAGGAGGTTCCCATGCCTGACGTGCTGCTCTCCCTGGTCGTTCCCGCCCGGATCGCCCAGGATGTCGAGGATCTCTTCCTCGCCCACCCGGAACTGGTGGGCGGCTTCACCACCAGCGCCGTCGACGGTCATGGTTCGGCGGTGCGGCTGGTCGCACCGGCCGAGCTGGTCAGCGGCCATGCGCCGCGGGTCCAGCTCCAGCTGGTGGGCAGCCTGGCCGACCTACAGGCCGTCCTGGCCCGGCTGCGGGAGAGCTACCCCGGCGCCAACCTGTTCTACTGGATCGTGCCCGTCCTCGAAGCCGGGAGGATCGCGTGAGAACCGCCCTGACCCTGCTTGCCGCGCTGCTGGCGGGCGGCGCCGCCGCCGTCGAGGCGCCGCCCGAACTGCCGCCGGCCGCAATCGTCGCCCGCATCCTGCAAGCCTCCCCCGCGGTGCGGGCGGCAGACAGCCAGGTCGCCGTCGAAGCAGCCAACCGCTCCCGCCTCGAAGCCGGCCCCTACGAATGGAACGTCCGCCTGGGCGCCCAGCGCCGGCGGGTCAATTCCGGCGGCGGGCCGGACGAACGCTTGCAGGAAACTTCGGCCGGCCTGGAACGGACCTTCCGCCTGCCGGGCAAGGCGGCCCTCGACGCCGAACTCGGCGCCAAGGGCGTCGAACTGGCCGAGACCGCCCGCGGCGATGTCCTGCACGAAGCTGCCCGCGGCCTGCTCAAGCACTGGTTTGCCTGGCTGCGGGAAAGTGCAACCGCCGGCCAATGGGCCGAGCAGGCCGCCCTCCTGGAACAGTACAGCCAGGGCGTCAAACGCCGCCGGCAACTGGGCGATGCGGCCCGCCTCGAAGCGCTTCAGGCCGAAGCCGCGGCCGCCCAGGCCGAGGCCCAGCTGGCCCAGGCCCGGAGCCGCCAGCGCACGGCGGCCGAGGAATTGCACCGGCGCTACCCCGGCCTGCCCCTGCCCGTCTCGCCGCTTCTCCCCGACCCCCCGCTGTTGGCCGGCGACGAAACCCATTGGGTCGCCGCCATCCGCGACCACAGTCACGAACTCGCCTTGGCCCGCGGCGAGGCGCAGCGGGCGACGATGGCGGCCGGCCGCAGCGGGCGCGATCTCCTGCCCGATCCCACCCTCGGCCTGCACGTCGCCCGGGAGCGCAGCGGCGAGGAAAACGTCGTCGGCCTGAGCCTGTCGATCCCGCTGCCCGGCGAGGCTCGCCGCGCCCAGAGCGCCGCCGCCCTGGCCCAGGCGGACGCCGCCAGCAGCCGCGAAGCGGCGGCGCGGCAGAAGGTCGAGGGGGAAGCGGCCACCCTCTACCAGGCCGCCAGCGCCGCCCGCGGCAGCTGGGAAGCGAGCCGCCGGGCCGGCCGGCAACTGCAGGAGGCCGCCGCCCTGACGGCCCGCGCCTACCAGCTCGGCGAGGGCAGCCTGAACGAACTCCTCACCGCCCGGCGCCTCGCCAACGAAGCCGGCCTGGCCGCCCGCCTGGCCCAGCTCGAAGCCCTGGAACTGCGCTGCCGCTTGCTGCTCGACGCCCACCGCCTGTGGCCCCTGGACGACCATGGCGACCACTGAAGGCGGCGGGGCGGTGCAGGTTCCGGCCGGCGGACCGCGGGCGGCGCGCCTTTATACCTATTCGCTTTCAAATCGAGACGCGAAGACAAGCCGAAGACAGCGCTGGAGCACGGCAAGGCGAAGTCGACAAGGGGTCGGTTTGAAAGCGAATTGGTATTAGTCGCCCCGAGTGCCAAGCGGACCACTAGAATGGCCTTGCCATGACCCCTGCTTCGCTTCGCCGCTACGCCTGGCTTTCCATTGCCGCCGCCTGCGCCACCATCCTGCTCAAGGGGGTGGCCTGGTGGCTGACCGGGTCGGTGGGGCTGTTGTCCGATGCCCTCGAATCCCTGGTCAACCTGGCCGGCGCTGTCATGGCTCTGGCCATGCTCACCCTGGCCGCCCGCCCGGCGGACGAAAACCACGCCTACGGCCACGGCAAGGCGGAATACTTCTCCAGCGCCTTCGAGGGCTTTCTCATTCTCGTGGCGGCGGTCAGCATCGGCGTGGCGGCGGTCGAGCGCCTGCACAACCCCAGGCCTCTGGAGGCGGTGGGCCCGGGCCTTGCGATTTCGCTGGTGGCGGGGCTGGTCAATTTCGCCACCGCCCGGGTGCTGCTCGGGGTCGGCCGCCGTTACCGTTCGATCACCCTCGAAGCCGATGCCCACCACCTCCTCACCGACGTGTGGACCTCGGTCGGGGTCATCGTCGGCGTCGGGTTGGTCTGGGCCACCGGCTGGCTCTGGCTCGACCCCCTGCTTGCCCTCCTTGTCGCCGCCAACATCCTGTGGACGGGCTGGAGGCTGCTCGGGCGCTCGGCGGCGGGGTTAATGGACGTTGCCCTGCCCCCCGAGGAGCTGCAGGCCATCGACAGGATCCTCGCCCGCTACCGCAGCCAGGGTCTGGATTTCCACGCCCTGCGCACGCGCCAGGCGGGCAGCCGGGCCTTTGTCACGGTGCATGTCCTGGTTCCCGGCGCCTGGACCGTGCAGGAAGGCCACGACTGGTCGGAGCGCCTGGAAACCGATCTGCGCCGCCGGCTTCCCCACGCCAACATCACTACCCACCTGGAGCCCCGGGAAGACCCCCTTTCCCTCGCCGACCAGGGCCTCGACCGGGGCGCCGGCGACGCCAAGGAGTAGGATCGGGGCGGCCGCCGGTCCGGGTCGCCACCGATTTAATCCCCCCTTAAGCCGAAACTAAGGCCGGCTTAAGCTTGCCCGCCTAAGCTGATTCCCATGATGCCGCGGACCAAGGAGACGACCATGCGAATCCACCCTGCCCCGACCCCGGGCACCCGCCCGGAAACGATCCGAATCGAAGGAAAAGGCGCAGCGAGCCAAATTCTGGTTTGGGATTGGCCGGTGCGTATCGGCCACTGGCTGATGGTGCTGGGCTTTGCTCTGGCGTGGCTGACCGCCGAAAGCGAAAACTTCCGCCGGGTCCATGCCCTGGCCGGGGGAGTCGTCCTGGCGGTGGCCGCCTTTCGGCTCCTGTGGGGCATTTTCGGCAGCCGCTACGCCCGTTTCGCCCAGTTCCTGCGGGGGCCGGCCGATGTCATCGCCTATCTGGCCTCCCTGGCGGATTCCCGGCCGCAGCCCCAGGTCGGCCACAATCCGGCGGGCGGCTGGGCCATCGTCGGCCTGCTCGCCCTGGCGCTCGGGGTGGGCGGCACGGGCCTGCTGGCCTTCAACGATCTCGCCGGCCATTGGCTGGAGGAACTGCACGAAGGCCTGGCCATCGGCTTCCTGACCCTGGTCGGGGCGCATCTGGCGGGGGTGCTGGCCAGCAGCCTGCGGCATCGGGAAAACCTGGTGCGGGCCATGCTTACCGGCCGCAAGGAGGGTGCGGCGGCTGCCGCCATCGCCGACGCCCGGCCCCTGGCGGCGCTTCTCCTCGTGGTCTGGGTCGGCGTCGCGGCCTGGCTGGTTGCCGCCTGATAGAATGCGGCGATCATGCGCGTTCTGCTTGTCGAAGACGATCCCCAGCTCGGCGACGGCCTGACGGTCGGCCTGCGCCAGGCCGGTTTTGTCGTCGATTGGCTGCGCGACGGCGCCGCCGCCGCCCACGCCCTGGGGGTCGAGGAATTCGACCTCCTCGTCCTCGACCTGGGGCTGCCCCGGCTGGCCGGCATGGAGGTTCTCAAACGCCTGCGCGGCCGCGGCCAGGCGCTGCCCACCCTCATCCTCACCGCCCGCGACGCCACCGGCGACAAGGTGGCCGGCCTCGACGCCGGTGCCGACGACTATCTGGTCAAACCCGTCGATCTCGACGAACTTGCGGCCCGCCTGCGCGCCCTGGCCCGCCGCTCGGCCGGCCGGGCGGCGCCGGTGCTTTGCCACGGCGATCTCGTCCTCGATCCGGCAGCCCGCTGCGTCACCGTGGCCGGAGTTCCGGTCGAACTGGCCGGGCGGGAATACGCCGTCCTCCAGGTGCTGCTGGAAAACGCCGGACGGGTGCTGACCCGCAGCCAGATCGAACAGTCGATCTACGGTTGGCGGGAAGAACCCGACAGCAACGCCCTGGAGGTGCACATCCACCACTTACGCAAGAAATTTGGTGCCGGCCTCATCCGCACCCTGCGCGGGGTCGGCTACACCATCGCCAAAGTGTGAACACGGCCTGGTTCTCGCTCCGCCGCCGCCTCCTGCTCACCCTGCTGGTCGGGCTTTCGGCGTGCTGGCTGGGGATGCTGGTGGTGAGCTATGTCGACGCCCACCACGAGATCGACGAACTCTTCGACGCCCAGATGGCCCAGGCCGCCCAGGCCCTGCTCGCCCTGGCCGGCCAGGAGGAAGGCGAACACATCGAGGAAATCGGGGCCGCCGCCCACAAATACCAGCGCCGCCTGCGCTTTCAGATCTGGAACGCCCGGGGCAATCTTCTGCTGCGTTCCAACGACGCCCCCGCCACGCCCCTGACCACCACCGACGGCTTTTCCGAAACCCGCGGCGACGCCGGGCACTGGCGCCATTTCAGCCAGTGGAGCGGCGACGGCAGCCTGCAGGTGCAGGTCAGCGAAAACCATCGCATCCGCGACGAACTCGTCGGCCACATCGCCTGGCGCCTGCTGTTGCCGGCCCTCTTCGGGCTGCCCCTGCTCGGCTTGTGGATCTGGCTCGCCACCCGCCAGGGCCTGGCCACCCTGGACGGGGTCGCCGCCCAGATCGCCCTGCGCCATCCGCAACAACTGCACGCCGTCGTCCCGGCCGCCGCGCCGCAGGAAATCCGCCCCCTGCTCGACGCCCTGAACGGGCTGTTTGGCCGCGTCGAGGCGGCCCTCGAAGCCGAACGCCGGTTCACCGCCGATGCCGCCCACGAACTGCGCACGCCCCTCGCCGCCCTGCAGGCCCAGCTCCAGGTGGCGCGACGAGCCCGCGACGACGACGAGCGCCGGCATTCCCTGGCCGCCCTGCAGGAAGGCCTGACCCGGGCTTCCCACCTGGTGGACCAGATGCTGCAACTGGCCCGCCTCGATCCCGAACAGGGCCTGCCCGATCCGGCGCCGGTGGACCTCGGCCCCCTGGCGGCAGCGGTGTGCGCCGAACTCGGGCCGGCCATCCTGGCCAAGGAACTGGAGTTCGAACTGGTCGCCGCCCCGGGCGCCATCGTGATCGGCAAGGCCGACTGGCTGCGCGTGCTGGTGCGCAACCTGGTCGACAATGCCGTGCGCTACACCCCGGCGGGGGGGCGGGTGCTGGTCAAACTCGCCGCGGGCGGCGGCGCCGTGCGCCTGACCGTGGCCGACAGCGGCCCGGGCATCGCGCTAGAGGAGCGCGAGCGCGTTCTCGACCGCTTCCACCGGCTGGCCGGCGGCGACGTCGCCGGCAGCGGCCTGGGCTTGTCCATCGTCGCCCGCATCGTCGAACTGCACGCCGCCCGCCTCGCGCTGGAACGGGACTCGACCTTGGGGGGGCTGGCCGCGACGGTTGTTTTCACGGGTGAAATTTCGCCTTGATCTTGACAAGGATCATGCCCGGTCAGACCATTACAAGAGATCATAACCATTCGGTTCCGTATGGAGCCAAGGCCAACCCAAAAACAAATCAGGAGAACCCTATGTCTGTGCAGGCGATGTACCAGCAGAAACGGATGTCCGCCAACGATGCCATCCGTCAGGTCAAGAACGGCGACACCATCGTGGTGCCCACCGCGGTGGGCGAGCCGCCCACCCTGCTGACCGCCCTTTCCGAGCAGCGCCGCGACTTCCGCGACGTCAAGGTGGCCCAGATCCTGGCGGTGCGCAAATACGGCTATTTCGATCCCGAAACCGTAGACCACGTCCGCCACGAAGCCTACTTCTTCAGCGGCGCCTCCCGGGCTGGCGGCCAGGAGGGCTGGATCGACTTCATCCCCGCCTACTTCTCCGAACTGCCCATCCTCATCAAGCGCAACCTCATCCCCGCCGACGTGGTGTTCAGCATGGCCTCGCCCATGGACGAGCACGGCTACTTCTCCCTGGCCCTGGCCGCCGACTACACCATGGCCGCCGTCGAAAAGGCCCGCGCCGTGGTGCTGGAAGTCAACCCCAACGTTCCCTTCGCCAACGGCGACTGCCACATCCACATCTCTCAGGTCGCCGCCCTGGTCGAAAGCGAAGACCCCATCCTCGAAGTCGGCCTGCCCAAGATCGGCCCGGTCCAGGAAGCTATCGGCAAGTACGTCGCCGACATGATCCCCGACGGCGCCACCCTGCAGATCGGCTACGGCGGCATCCCCGACGCGGTGGTCATGCAGCTCACCCATAAACACGACCTCGGCATCCACACCGAAATGGTCGGCGACGGCATCATGACCCTGGTCGAAGCCGGCGTCGTCACCAACCGCAAAAAGAACTTCCACCACGGCAAGATGCTCGCCACCTTCGCCCTCGGCTCCAAGAAGCTCTACCAGTTCATGAACCGCAATCCGGCCCTCGAAATGCATCCGGTCGATTTCACCAACGACCCCTTCCTGGCCGGCCAGAACGACAACCTGATCGCCATCAACGCCACCATGCAGGTCGATCTCATCGGCCAGTGCGGCTCCGAAAGTCTGGGCCACGCCCCCTACTCGGGCACCGGCGGCCAGGCCGACTTCGTGCGCGCCGCCAACCGCTCCAACGGTGGCAAGGCCTTCATCGTCCTGCCCTCGACCGCCAAGGACGACACCATTTCCCGCATCGTGCCGACCCTGACGCCGGGCACCCACGTCACGACGACCAAGAATGACATCAACTACGTGGTCACGGAATACGGCGTCGCCCAACTGCGCGGCAAGAGCGCCAAGCAGCGGGCCGAAGCCCTGATCGCCATCGCCCACCCCGACTTCCGCGGCGAACTGCGGGAGGCGGCGAAGAAGATGCGGTTGTTGTAATTGGCGCCAAAGCACCGGCCGATCTGACGGACCTACCGATCCGCAGTTGGTCATGGCGGCGGAAGAAAACCCCGGCCCAATGCGCCGGGGTTTTTCTTTGGCCCCTGCCTATTGGCGGAAAACGGCGTGAGCCGCAGGCTGTATGAATTTCACGATACTATCGACTTCGTCGAGCGTGGTGTCGAACCATTCCGTTCCGGGAGCCCGGCGTTTCGATCCGCGAGCCTCAAGGGTCGAGTGGATGGCATCCTCGACAGCCGCAACCCGTTGAACCTCCCATGTCTTCAGAACCACAGGGTATTCGAAACAGCAGGTCTGCTTGCACTGTTGGGCAACTCTTGCCTCGGCATCCCCGGTGGTCGTTAGTCCCACCTTCATGGGAAATTTGCCATCTTTCCGTGAAATGGAAGGAAACGAGTAGGCATAGATGATTCCCGCATCGTTGGAGTCGACATCGGTGGCGACGGCGTCTGCTTCGGCGATCTCATCTTCCAGGGAAATGTTGCAGAACATACCGCCGCCCCGGTTTTCGAAAACTTTCAGGTTTTCCGCAAGGAAGGGAATGTAAAACCCGAAGATGGTGCTGAGTTTCTCTGTAGCGTCGGATTTCGCCTTTTTGACCTTGATTTCCAGTTGCTCGGGCGAATAGGTTTCGGCCAGTACTCGCTTGGAGATCTCGCGGAGCAGAAAGGGTTCGTCGCCATAGCTGCGGGCGATCTCGGCGATACGGGGCAGCAATTCGTAACGGGCGGCGTTATAGACGTAGGATCGGGAAGCTTCGAACGGTAGTGTCATGGCGGGAAAGGCGTCATAGTTCGGGGCTGGATTATGACAGAGGATATGGGGCGGCTGGTGATGCGGCTGTGGTTGATCGATTTCGCTGCCCTCAAGGCACGCTGACCGCCTCCCCCGTCGCGAAAAAGCTGCCGCCGGCCTGGTAGTGGATCGTCCGGCTGGCGTCGTCGGGAAAGTGCCAGCGGTTGTCGCTGAACAGCCGGGGGTCGGCGTGGGCGGCGACGACTTCGGCGAGGAAAAGGTCGTAGCCTTGCTGGTTGCGGGGTTCGGGGATGACGCGGCATTCCAGCCAGGCGGCGCAGCCGGCGATCAACGGGGCGGCGACCCGGTCGGCGGGGGCGGTGGCGATGCCGTGGCGGGCGAACTTGTCGCCGTCGCGGCCGCTGCTGTTGCCGACGGTGAAGGTGAGGCCGGCCAGGGCACGGGTCGGGACGTTGAGGACGAATTCCCCTGAAGCGTCGACCAGTTCCCGGGTCAGGGTCCGGCGGTCGATGACCACGGCCACCTTGGCCGGGTTGAAATCCAGCGCCATGGCCCAGGAGGCCGCCATGACGTTGCGCCGCCCGCGGTGGGCGCTGCTGACCAGGGTGACCGGGCCGTGGTTGAGGAGGAGGTAGCTGCGGGCGAGTTCCACCGGCGCCCGGTACAGGGCGCCGGCCGGAGGTGAGGTCGGCATGGCGGGGAAGGAAGGCGGCAAAGCCGGCAATTTACCCCGCCCGGCGGCCCGCCGCCAGGGGCCGGCGGCGGATCAGGCGGCCCGGGCGACGGGCGGCCGGGCGGCAGCCTGGAGGCGAGCGACGGCTTCCACCTCGGCGGTCAGCGTCGCCAGGTCGGGGATGTTGAAATCCCGCTCCAGGCAGGTCGGCACCGGGCCGGTGCGGCGGTAGGCGGCGTCCAGCAGCGCCCACACCGGGTCGATCACCTCGGCGCCGTGGGTATC
>SSSZ01000106.1 GCA_009469675.1 Azonexaceae bacterium
ATGGGGTGCAAGGGGTCGCGAGTTCGAATCCCGCCGCCCCGACCAAAGAACAGAGGGGGTTAGCCCAAAAGCTAACCCCCTTTTCCCATTGGGCGGCCGGTTGCGTTATGCTGGATGGCGCCGGTTTCGGCGCTCGAATGGAGGCAAGGGGCATGAGCGGCTTCGAAAATTACGACGAGAGCACGCGGGCGATCGAACGCGAGATCGAGCGCAAAGGACTCATCCTCGGCATCGACTGGGCCGACGCGGTTCAGGTCCGGACCCTGGCCCGGGAAGCCATCGACCACGCCGCCGATGTCGCCAAAGAGGTGGCGGCAGGGCAGACCCACGATCCCCGCCTGCTGGCCAAGCTCGACCTCTTCGGCCTGGCTGCGGTGATGTTGCGCACCCTGCAGGAAAGTGCCGACGAGGGTTTCCTCAGCCATGGCGGCCCGGCCTGGAAGGCCTTTGCCCGAGCTCTCTGGGCTGAAGTGGAGTCGCGCCCCGGGAAATTGACCGGAACCGGGCCGTAGCGGCCCGGTTTGTGCTCCCTTTGGCAGTCTGTGGGGCGCCCGGGCGAACCGCGCTTGCTTCCGATCAGCGGACACCCGGCGGAGGCGGCGGCGGGCTTCCCGGCGGCGGCGGCGGAATATTCCCCGACGGAGTCCGCGGCGCCAGGCTGGGGAGCGCCATGCCTGCCGGTACGGGTACCCGGTGCCCCTTGGCGTACATGCACTGGATGAAGGCGTTGTCGTAGAGGCGCTGGCTGTCGTAGGCGGAGCGGTATCCGCTGTCCGCCCCCGCCGCCGAGCCGACGATGAGCCCGGTTCCGGCGCCGACTGCGGCACCCTGGCGACCGCCGATGGCGGCTCCGGCAACGGCACCGATGGCGGTGCCGACGACGGCGCTCTTGGCTCCCGCGTCGGCCGCGGTCTGGTCCGGCGTCTTGCCCCCAATCTGCGAGTGGGCGTACTGGCGGCAATCGAGGTCGTCGGCCCGGAACTGATCGAAGGACCGATTGGTCCCAGGGAGGACGAGAACACTCGGTCCGCTCGGGATGCTGGCACAGGCGGCCAGTACCAGGCTCGTCGCGGCGGCTAGAAGAAGGCGATGGTTCACGATCGATTGCCTCATGGACTCGGGCTTGGCGGCACCGCCTGCCAGCCGCCCGGGCAGTCCTTGACGTAGGGATAGTAGGCGCGGGCGCCTTCGCAGTAATACCAATAGTTGGTCTGCGCCGACGGTGCCGGGGGGGTGGGACTTTGTTCGACATAAACCGGCGGTGGGGCGGCGGGAACCACCACCACCCGAGGTGGGTAGTAATAGTAGGGTGGCGGGTAATACCAGGGAGCCCAGGGGGCGCCGAAATAAAAACCGAAATGGGTGTGGCTCCGATGGCCGGCAAAGGCAGTACCAACCCCGCCGGCGGTCAACAGCGCAATGACGAGAAGGAATTTCAGCAGCTTCATTTGAGACATCCCGGTTGATGCTCTCACCTTAGCAGGGGGCGGGGGAAATATCTGTTGCAAGTTGTTACAGTCCGCGGACGGGGCGACGGTGCGGAACACCGCCGCGGCAAAGCGACTGCCGGGGCGGCGGGGTGCTAAAATACGCTGCCCGGCACCCAGGGTGCGGCAAATCGGGTGGTCAGCGGAAAAAACGGCTGGTGGTCGGCCAGGTGCGGCGGTTGTTGCCTTTGAATGTTTTTCTTATTTCCGGAATTATTCGGAAAAATACCGGTTGAAAAGAATCGGGCGTACCACTAAATTGGTGCGGTCATTATCAAAGGAGAACACCATGGATCTGGAAAAACTTTCGGCGGCCCAATTGCGTGATTTGCAGCAGCAGATTCCGGCTGAATTAAAACGCCGTGCGGCCGAGGAAAAGATAAATTTCCTGAACGAGGTAAAGGCCCTGGCCAAAGCTCGGGGTTATTCCCTCGAGGAATTGGTCGGCAAGGAAGTCAAGGTCACCAAAGCCGGCAAGGGCGGCAAGGTGGCGGTCAAATACCGGCACCCCAAGGACGCCAGCCTGCAATGGACGGGCCGGGGCCGCCAGCCCAAATGGGTCGAGGCCTGGCTCAAGGACGGCGGCACAATCGAAGCACTGGCGATTTGAATCGAGATTAAATGCGTATTCTGGTTAGCAACGACGATGGATATTTCGCCCCGGGAATTGCGGCGCTGGTCCGGGCGCTTGAAGAAGTGGCCGAGATCGTCGTCGTGGCGCCGGAACGCAACCGCAGCGGGGCGAGTAATTCGCTCACTTTAGACCGCCCGCTGGTGCTGAAAAAGGCGGCTAACGGATTTTATTTCGTCAACGGCACGCCGACCGATTGCGTGCATTTGGCCGTCACCGGGATGCTCAATCCCTTGCCTGACATGATCGTTTCGGGAATCAATCTCGGCGCCAATATGGGCGACGACACGATTTATTCCGGCACCGTGGCGGCGGCGACCGAGGGATTTCTCTTGGGCATTCCGTCCCTGGCGATTTCGCTCACCAGTTTCGAGGGCAGGCATTTTGCCACCGCCGGCCGGGTCGCCCGGGAGCTGGTCGATCGCTTTGTCCGCAACCCGATTCGCGAACCGGTACTCCTCAACGTCAACGTCCCGGATCGGCCCTACGAAGACCTCAAGGGTTGCGAAGTGACCCGCCTGGGCAAGCGGCACAAGGCCGAACCCGTGGTGCCGATGCAGTCGCCGCGCAACGAGACGGTCTATTGGGTCGGTGCGGCGGGCGCCGCCCAGGATGCGGGGCCGGGGACCGATTTCCACGCCGTCGAGGACGGTGCCGTTTCGGTGACCCCGCTCCAGATCGACCTGACCCACGTCGCCCAGATGTCCACCCTACGCCACTGGATGCAATGAATACCCGCGGTTTCTCCGGTATCGGAATGACTTCCCAGCGGACCCGGGGACGCATGATCGAACGCCTGCGGGAACAGGGGATACGCCACGAAGCGGTGCTTGCCGCCATGGCCGCTGTACCCCGCCACATCTTCGTCGAAGAAGCGCTCGCCTCGCGGGCCTACGAGGATACCGCCTTGCCCCTGGGGATGGGCCAGACCATCTCCCAGCCCTACGTCGTGGCCCGCATGATCGAGGTGCTCCTGAACGGCCGTCCGGGCCTGGGCAAGACCCTCGAGGTGGGGGCGGGGTGCGGTTATCAGGCGGCGGTGCTGGCGCAGCTGACCAAGGAGGTCTATGCCGTCGAGCGGCTGGGGCCGCTGCTGGAAAAGGCCAAGGCCAACATGCGCCAGATGCAGCAGTTCAACGTCCGCCTCAAACACGCCGACGGCCAGTTGGGGCTGCCCGAAGCGGCACCTTTCGACAGCATCATCGTCGCTGCGGCGACGCCGCGCATTCCGCCCGCCCTCCTGGAGCAACTGGCCGAGGGGGGGCGAATGATCTTGCCAGTGGGGGCTGGTGAACAGTATCTTTCCTTCATAGAACGAACGCCCCAGGGTTTTTTGGAAACCCGCCTGGACGCGGTGCGTTTCGTTCCGCTGTTGACTGGAACCCAATGAATCGAATCTTTGCCCTGCTTCCCGCCCTTCTGCTGGCGGGCTGTTTTTCCCAGGCGCCGGCGCCTTCCGTCGACCGCGGCCCGACGGCGCAGGCCAAGGCGCCCGCGGCCCCGGCGGCTGCGCCGGCGGGGCCGGGCTATTACACAGTCAAACGGGGTGACACCCTGTATCGCATCGCCCTCGAACACGGCCAGGATTACCGCGACGTCGCCGCCTGGAACAACCTCACCAGTTCGGCGACGATCAAGGAAGGGCAGGTCTTGCGCGTGGCGCCTCCGGGGGCGGCCGACGGCGGGACGGCGGTGGCCAAGCCGATCGGCGTCGGCGCCGCGGTGGAAGCCAAGTCCCTGGACAAGCCGGCGGCTTCTGTCGCCTCCGATGGCCTGCGGCGCGAACCCAGGGCCAACAAGGAACCCTATTCGGACGAAGCCTACGCCCGCCTGACCCAGGGCAACGGCGCCGCAGCCAAGCCGGCGGAAGCGAAGCCCGAGGCCAAACCGGAGGCCAAGGCCGAAGTTCCCGCGGCTGTGGCGCCCGCCGGGCCGGACGACGTCGTTTGGGCCTGGCCGTCGGCGGGCAAGCTGCTCGCCAGCTTTACCGACAGCAACGGCAAGGGCATCGACCTCGGCGGCAAGGCCGGCGACCCGGTGCTGGCCGCCGCCGACGGCAAGGTGCTCTACGCCGGCACGGCGATCAAGGGTTACGGCAATCTCGTCATCATCGGCCACAAGGGCGGCTTCAATTCGGTCTATGCCCACAACCGGAAGGTTCTCGTCGAGGAGAAGCAGCTGGTGACCAAGGGCCAGAAAATCGCCGAGATGGGCAACAGCGACAGCGACGCGGTCAAGCTTCACTTCGAGGTGAGAAAACAGGGCCGCCCCGTCGACCCGATGACCTACCTGCCCAAGCGATGAGCCAATCCGGTGAGGAATTCGACGACGAGGAGTTTCCGGGCGAGGCGGAGGAATCCCTCCTGCCGCCGGAACCCGAGGTGGTGGCGCCGGAAATCGAGTTGCTCGAGGACGTCACCCAGCTCTATCTCAACGAAATCGGCGCCAAACCCCTGTTGACGCCGGAGCAGGAACTGGCGACGACGCGCCGGGTGCGCCAGGGCGATTTCGCTGCCCGGCAGAAGATGATCGAGCACAACCTGCGGCTCGTGGTGAATATCGCCAAACACTACCTGAACCGCGGCATCCCGCTCCTCGACCTCATCGAAGAGGGCAACCTCGGCCTCATCCATGCGCTGGAGAAGTTCGATCCCGAGCGGGGTTTCCGCTTTTCCACCTACGCCACCTGGTGGATCCGCCAGAGCATCGAGCGCGCCATCATGAACCAGTCGCGGACGATTCGCCTGCCGGTGCATGTGGTCAAGGAAATCAACGTCGTCCTGCGGGCCATCCGCCACCTGGAGGCAGCCGAAGCCCGGGAAACCTCGATCGACCGCATCGCTGCCCTGATCGATCGTTCGGTGGACGACGTTCGCCGCGTCCTCTCCTTGAACGAGCATATCGCCTCCCTTGACGCCCCCCTGGAGATCGACCCCAACCACACCGTCGGCGACGTCATCGCCGACGAGGCCAGCGCCGATCCCGAATCGCTTCTCCAGTTCAGCGAACTGGGCGGCCTCATCGACAACTGGCTGGGGCAACTGGGCGAACGCCAGCGCCTCGTCATCGAGCGCCGCTATGGCTTGAACGGGGCCGAAATCGCCACCCTCGACGTGATCGCCGTAGACCTCGGCCTGACCCGGGAGCGGGTGCGGCAGATCCAGATGGAAGGGCTGGACCGCCTGCGCAAGATCATCAAGCGCGGCGGCATCGCCAAAGACAGCCTTATCTGACCGGCAGCCGTACCTTGATGGCTTGCGCCAGCTGGAACACGGCCATGGCGTAGAAGCTGGAGCGGTTGTAGCGGGTGATGACGTAGAAATTGTCGAAACCCAGCCAATATTCGGTTTCCCGCCCCGGACTCACCAGATCCACCAGCGCTACCGTGGCTTCGGGGGAGGCCTCGGCGGTGATGCCTTTTTCCACCAGGGCCGCGACCTTGAGGCTGGGTCGGATGCCGGCTTCGAGCAGGTCGCGTTCGGGTTCGACCGGGGTCAGCGCCGGCACGGCCACCGGCTGGCCGGCCTGCCAGCCGTGTTGTTCCAGGAAGCGGGCGACGCTGCCGATGGCGTCGGCGACGCTGCCCGCCAGGTCGACCCGGGAATCGTCGTCGAAATCGACGGCATAGCGGCGCTGGCTCCCCGGCATGAACTGCGGAATACCGATGGCGCCGGCGAAGGAACCCTTGACGGCCAAGGGGTCGAGGCCGTTCTCCCGGGCCAGGAGCAGGAATTGCTCGAGTTCGGTGCGAAAGAACTCGGCCCGCGGCGGATAGTTGAAGGCCAGCGTCGCGAGGGCCTCAAGCACCTTGAAGCCGCCGGTGTTGCGCCCGTATTCGGTTTCCACGCCGATGATGGCGACGATGATCTCCTCGGGAACGCCGTAAGCCGCCCGGGCCCGCGCCAGGGTGGCCTGGTTTTCCTCCCAGAAGCGGACGCCGCCGTCGATGCGGCGGTCGTTGAGGAAGCGGGGCCGGTACCGTTCCCAGGAGCGCTGCAGGGGCGAGGCGGGCGGCCGGATGAGCTGCAGGACTTTGCTGTTGGGGTGGATTTTGCCCAATAGGCGGAGCACCGCGGTGGCGTCGAAATCCTGGCGCCGGGCGAGATCGCGGGCGAAGGCGACGGCCTCGGGCTGGTCGGCAAAGCTGGGGACGGCGGCCGGCTTGCCGGCGAAGGCCGAAGCGCCGGCCAGGGCGAGGGCAGCGGCGCTGATCGTTCGTTTCAAGGTTTTCTCCATCACCACATGGTATTCAAGGCAATTCCGCCACCGCCGTCCGCAGGGTCTCGAGATCGCCGTCGGGGCCGTAGCGGGCGCGGCAGTAGGCCGCGGCGACCGCGGCCACGGCCGGCGCCAGGTCCGGCCTTTGGCCGGCCAACCGGCGGGCCAGGGCAAGCGGGGTTTCGCCCGGGGCGGGTTGCACCTGCCGCCGCTTGAGCCGGACCAGGGCGCGTCGCCACAGGCGTAGCGCCGGGTCGGCCCGGGGCCGCCGGTAAAGTGTGGCGGCGACCACGGCCAGAAGCACGCCGCCGCAGGCTCCGGCGAGCAGGCCGACCAGGCTGCGCCAGTCGGCATCGGGCAGGCCCAGCCGCGAGAGGAACTCCCGCTGGCGCTCGGGATTGTACCCGAGGACATACTGGTTCCAGGCGTTGTTCGCGGCTTCCCAACGGTAGCGCAGGCCCTTCAGCCAGTCGGCGTCGAACTGGACCAGGGCGGGAAGCGGCTCGCCGGCTGGTATGGCGGCGGCGATACCGGATTCGAGGCGGGCGGGCGCCACCTCCGCCGTCGGGTCCACCCGCACCCAACCCCGCTTTTCCAGCCAGACCTCGGCCCAGGCGTGGGCGTCGGACTGGCGGATGACCCAGTAGCCGTCCACCGGATTGGGTTCTCCCCCCTGGTAGCCGCCCACCACCCGGGCGGGAACGCCGGCCGCCCGCATGAGGACGGCAAAGGCGGAGGCGTAGTGCTCGCAAAAGCCGCGGCGGGCGGTAAAGAGGAAGTCATCCACCGGATTTTCGCCCAGGAGCGGCGGTTGCAGGGTATAGGCGAATTCGCTTCCGGAAAAAAGGGCCAGGGCCCGCCCCACCAGGCGTTCCGGGTCGGCATCCTGGGCCAGCCACTGGGCGGCCAGCCAGCGCGCCCGGGGATTGCGCTCGCCGGGCAGCAGCCGGTTGCGCCGGAGGGTTTCCCGGCCTTCGTCGAGGTTGAAGCGGTGTTCCACCGCCGAGGCGAAGGCGTAACGCTGCCGCTGCCGCACCGGTTCCCGCGACACGGCGGTGAGCGTCGGCGTGAGATAGGCATTGGCGGGCAGGGTGGTGGGGGCGTCGAGGGCGAGAAGCCAGGCCTGCTGGTGGGGTTCCAGGGTGGTTTCGTAGCGGTAGGTCGGCCCTTGGCGGTCGATGGCCGGTTCCGGCCCGGGCGCCGGACGGCGGCGCCAGGTGGCGCCGTCGAAATTCTCCAGGACCGGGCCCCGCCAGTAGAGCTTGTCCCGCCCGGGCGGTACGCCCTCGAAGCGGACCCGGAAGGCGATGTCGGCGCTTTGTACCAGATTGGCGATGCTGCCCGGGGCGATTTGCTCCGAGAGGCCGCTGCGGGCGCTGTGGGCGTCCTGGGGGAGGCCCCAGAGGGGGCCGGCGATGCGCGGGAAAAGGAGATAGAGGACGAGCATGAAGGGCGCCGCCTGCAGCAGCAGGAGGCCTGCGTAACGCAGGGTGGGCAGGGCGGGGCTGGCCGGGCCCCCGTGGAGGCGGATCAGCGTTGCCGTGGCGATGAGGAGCGAGACCAGAAGCCAGAGGCCGGTGGGGATGCTTTGCGAGTAGAAATAATGGGTGAGCAGCAAAAAGTAGCCGAGCATTACCGTGACGTGGGCGTCCCGCAGACTCCTCAGCTCCAGGAGCTTGAGGGCCATGAAGAGAACGAGCATGGCGACGCCGGCATCGCGGCCGAAGAGAGTCCGGAATTCGACGACGATACCGGCGCAACCGGCGACGACGGCCAGGGCGAGAAACCAGCCCCTGGGCAGGCGGCGGCCCCGCCACCAGAGCGTCGCCGCAAGGACCAACGCGCCGGCGGTGGCGGCGGAAAGCCAGACCGGCTGGTGTTCGGCGTGGGGCAGGGTAGTGGCCAGCGCCGTGGCGAAAAGCCAGGGCAGGGCGCCCCGGTCGAGGGCTGCAGGAGCCGGCGGATTCATGGTGCGGCGGCCAGGGCGAGGGCTTCGAGGCAGCGTCGGCGATGGCCCTCGCCGCTGGCCGGGGCCAGTTCGCTGCCGGCCAGGCGCAGGCCGTAGGCGAGGCCTGCGGCTTCGGCGGCGAGTACCCAGCCGGTGAGGATCGAGAGGCCGGACTCGGGGTCGATGCCGGCGGGCAGCAGGTCGCGGTCGAGCCACAATTCGCTTGCGGCGCCGCCGGCAAACTGCTTGACCAGCAGAGGGCCGCCCGCCGGGTCGCGGGCGACGGCCTTCCAGGCGACGTGGCGAGGCGAATCGGCCGGTTGGTGCGGGCGAAATCCGGCGAAATCCTCCTGCCCGGCATCGCCCTGGCGTTCTCCGCTGGCAGCGGCGGGCAGCGCCGGCGGCAGCGGAAATTCCCCGGGGCGAGGGTAGACCAGGCAGCGCAGGGCGGGGCGGGGATAGCTCCAGGCCACGAAAAGTCCCAGGGGGTAGCGGGTCGACAGGCGTACCCGGGGCAGCTCCAGCCAGCCGCGCCGGGCGGCCGGCACGGGCAGGGCGATTTCCCGGCGCCCGTCGGCGGCCACGTCGCAGGCGACAAGGGCACCGTCGCCGGCCTGGAACTCCAGGCCGAGGCGGGGCGTGGGGCGGTCATTGACGAGATGGAGGGGGAAATGGGCGGTTTCGCCGGCAAATACCGCTTCCGGGCGGCCCGGCGCGATGCAGAGTCCGGCCAGGTTGCGAAAGGTATGCACCATGCCGGCCATGCCCAGGCCGGCCAGCAGGAAGACCAGGGCGTGGCCCAGCGCCAGGGTGTAGTTGATGGCGCCCAGCAGCATGACCGCCAGGGCGGTGGCGAAGAGCAGGCCGGCCCGGCTGGGCAGGATGAAGATGCGACGCTGGGTGAGGACGACGGGGCCGCTGCCGTCGCTTTTCTGCCAGCGGAAAAGCCAGTCCTTGAAAGCGGCCGGCAAGACGGTCACGGAATGGGGACCGTCCGGATCAGGGCGGCGATGTCTTCGGCCCGAGCGTGCCCGCCGCCCTGGGCGCTGCGGAGGCGATGGCAGGCCACGGCCGGCAGGACGGCCTGCAAATCGTCGGGCAGGACCATGTTGCGGCCGTCGAGCCAGGCCCAGGCACGGCCGGCGGCAAGCAAAGCGAGGCCGGCCCGGGGGCTGAGACCGTGGCGGTAGGCGGCATCGCGGCGGGTGGCTTCGACCAGGGCCTGCAGGTAATCGATCAGGGCCGGTGCGGCATGGATGGCCGCCACCTCTGATTGCAGCCGGGGCAGCTCGTCGGCTGTCAGGAGAGGATGGAGGCGCTCGGCCTCTTCCCGCTGGCTGCCGGCGGTGAAAAGCGCCCGTTCGGCGGCGCGGTCGGGGTAACCCAGTTCGAGGCGCAGGAGAAAGCGGTCGAGCTGCGACTCGGGCAGGGGAAAGGTGCCGATCTGGTGGGCGGGGTTCTGGGTGGCGATGACGAAAAACGGGTCGGGCAGAGCGCGGGTTTCACCTTCCGCCGTCACCTGCCGCTCTTCCATCGCCTCCAGGAGGGCGCTCTGGGTCTTGGGCGTGGCGCGATTGATCTCGTCGGCGAGCACCACCTGGGCAAAAATCGGCCCGGGAAGAAAGCGGAAGGCGTTGTTTTCCCGGTCGAAGAGCGAAACCCCGGTGATATCCGCCGGCAGCAGGTCGCTGGTGAACTGGATGCGGGAAAAGCGCAGCCCGAGGAGCCGGGCCAGGGCATGGGCCAGGGTGGTTTTGCCGACTCCGGGAATGTCTTCGATCAGGAGGTGGCCCCGGGCCAGCAAGCAGGCGAGTGCCAAGCGGATTTCCCGCTCCTTGCCCAGGACGACCCGGCCGGCCGCCTGGAGCAGGGCGTCGATGGGGCGTTCGGCGACAATTTTGGGGGCAAGCATGGCACGGACTTTCGCGGGCGGTTTTTTGCCCATTCTATTGTTCCCGGCCCGGCCTGTCTCGTGCTTCGTAGGCCCCGGGCGCGTCTGGCGGCCGGCGGAGCTTGCCGCGAGCCGCGAAAATATGCGAATAGCGTTGTGGCGGCAGGCCTGGCGGTTTGCCGCCGCCGGCATCTTGCGGTAAATTCCGGGTTCGAAACGCGGCGCGGGCGCCTGGCGCCCCGCCGCCTGGTTCAGTGCGCTGCCGCCTTGCCGGGCGAGACGCCGCTGCCCGGACACCCTGATCCCCATGTCGACGCACCATCGCAAAAAAACCAAGCCCGTTGCTGCCGATCGCCGGCAACAGGACGACCGCCGCCTGAAAGACAGCGGCCCGCCGAGGGGCTGGCGGGAGCGTCGGCGCAGTGTTGAAAGGCGGTTGCCGGAGGTGGAGGAGGGAGGCTTCCGGCTGCACGAGTGGTACGTCCACCTGGCCGATTTCCTGGCCGGAAAGAAGCGCTGATTAGCGCCTGCCAAAAAGCCAAAGGCCCTGATTGCTCAGGGCCTTGACTGGTTGTCTGGCGGAGACGAAGGGATTCGAACCCTTGATGCAGGTTTTGCCCGCATGCTCCCTTAGCAGGGGAGTGCCTTCGACCTCTCGGCCACGTCTCCGTATCCAGATTCTTACGAGGCGCGGATGATATAGCCTCCGCGGCCCCCGGTCAAACCGAAATGCTTACTGGTCCAGCTCGAAAGTCCGGTGGAGGACGCGCACCGCCAGTTCCAGGTACTTTTCGTCGAGCACGACGGAAATCTTGATTTCCGAGGTGGAGATCATCTGGATGTTGATGCCTTCGTCGGCCAGGGCCTTGAACATCTTGCTGGCGACGCCCGGGTGGGAGCGCATGCCGACGCCGACGGCGGAGACCTTGCAAATCTTGTTGTCGCCGGTCACTTCGCGGGCGCCCAGTTTCTGCTTGACGCCGTCGAGGAGGGCCAGGGTCTTCTGGTATTCGCCGCGGTTCACCGTGAACGAGAAGTCGGTGCTGCCGTCGTGGCCGACGTTCTGGATAATCATGTCGACGTCGATGTTGGCGTCGGCCACCGCGCCCAGGATCTGGTAGGCGATGCCCGGCTTGTCGGGGACGCCGAGCACGGTGAGCTTGGCTTCGTCGCGGTTGAAGGCGATACCGGAGATGATCGGTTGTTCCATTTGCTTGTCTTCCTCAACAGTGATCAGCGTGCCGTCGCCTTCGTCCTGGAAGCTGGAGAGCACGCGCAGTTTGACTTTGTACTTGCCGGCGAATTCGACGGAGCGGATC
>SSSZ01000107.1 GCA_009469675.1 Azonexaceae bacterium
GATACCCACGGCGCCGAGGTGATCGACCCGGTGTGGGCGCTGCTGGACGCCGCCTACCGCCGCACCGGCCCGGTGCCGACCTGCCTGGAGCGGGATTTCAACATCCCCGACCTGGCGACGCTGACCGCCGAGGTGGAAGCCATCGGGCGGCTCCTCGCGCCCTACGCCAAGACCGGCAAGGTGGCCGCATGAACGCCATCCACCCGAGCTTCCAGCAGTTCCAGATGGCCTTCGGCCGCCATATCCGCGACCCGCGGCGCTTCGCCCGGCCGGAAGGCGTTCCCGTCCGCCGCATGGCGGTGTACAACGAACTGCTCTTCAACAACATCACCGGCTTTCTCGACGCCTGCTTCCCGGTGTGCCGGGCCACCCTCGGCGAAACCCGCTGGCGGCGGCTCAACCGCGCCTTCTTCCGGGAATGGCGCAGCCACACCCCGTGGTTCCGCGAAATCCCCCGGGAGTTCATCCGCTACCTGCAGGAAGGCGAAGTGGCCCAGCCGCTACCTGCCTGGTTCGTCGAAATGGCCCACTATGAGTGGGCCGAACTGGCGGTCGACGTGATGGACGCGGCGCGGCCCGCGGCCGAACCGGCGGGCGACCTGCTGGCCGGCCAGCCCGTGCTCAACCCGGTGCTCATGAACCTGGCCTACCAGTGGCCGGTCAATCGCATCGGCCCCGACTACCGGCCGCGCAAGCCGGCACCGGTCTGTCTCCTGGTTTACCGGGACGACGCCGACAAGGTCCGCTTCGTCGAAATCAACCCGGTGACTTCGCGGCTCGTCACCCTGCTCGGTGAAGAAGCGCTGACCGGCCGTCAAGCCTGCCTGCGCGTCGCCGCCGAACTGCAACACCCCGATCCCGAACAGGTCGTGGCCCATGGCCGTGGCCTGCTGGAAGAACTGCGGGATTGCGGGGCTCTACTCGGAGTCAGACCATGAAAGCCCTGGCCCAAAAAGGACTCTGTGTCCTGGATCACGTCGGCCTCTGGATCGGCCTGTTCAGCCTGCGTATCCTGACCGGCTGGGATTTCTACGAATCCGGCCTGGAGAAATTCAACGGCGAGAACTGGTTCGCCGACATCCAGGACCGCTTCCCCTTCCCCTTCAACCTGGTGCCGCCGGAAGTGAGCTGGCAGATGTCCACCTGGTTTGAGTTGATCGGCGGCGTCGCCCTGGTCATTGGTTTGGGAACCCGCTTCTTCTCGGTGTCGCTCTTTGTCCTCACCATCGTCGCCATCGCCAGCGTCCACTGGCCCGACGCCTGGAACACCTTGGGCGAGCTGTACCAGGGCTACGGCTTCACCGACAAGGGTTTCGGCAATTTCAAGCTGCCCGTGATCTTCCTCGGCATGCTGCTGCCCCTGATGCTGATGGGGCCGGGCCGGTTCAGCCTTGACCACTGGCTGCGCCAGCGCTTCCTCGGCACGCGCTGAGCGCTGGCGCTTTGCGACAATCCCGGCCGTTAGGGCCGGGTTTTTTTTGAACTCAGCGTCGAGGCGTTGCGATCCAAGGATTGCAACGGCCTGCGTCCTGGGCCGGGTTCTCCCCCCGGGTTGGCGAGCGGCCGGCGGGAAGCCTGCGATTTTTTTTCGGCCTTTCATACCAATTCGCTTTCCAATCGAGACGCCAAGACGAGCCGGAGACAGTGCCGGCGCACGGCAAGGCGAAGTCGACAAAGGATCGGTTTGAAAGCGAATTGGTATCAGCCGGAATTCGCCCCGCGGCTTCCCTGGCGGGCGCCTGCTCCCCGCAGGAGAAAGCGGCCCGGGGCGACGGCGTTGGCCAGGTCGGTTTCCAGGGGGAGAGGGTCGCCGTCGATCCGGCTGGCCAGCAGTTCGGCCATGAGGGCCGACCAGACGACGCCGCGGGCGCCGAAGCCTTGGGCGCACCAGAGGCCCGGCTGCAATTCCAGATCCTGGAGGCGGGTCGCCTCCCGGCCGGCCTCTGGCTGGGGCACCGGCCCCACCATGGGCAGACGGTCGGGGGAGGCCGGGCGAAAGCCGACGCGGCCGGCGAGGGATGCGGCGTCGAGGCCGGCGGTGAAGCCAGGAAGCATGAGGTTAAGGCGGGCCAGGTTGTCGCGATGGTCCCCGGGGCGCTCGCGGGGATCGTCGTCGCCGACCAGGAAGGACGCCCCTGCCGTGAGAAAGCCATCGACCGCCGGGGTGGCGTAGCCCAGCCGGCAGAGCACTACTTCCAGGGGCGGCGTTGCGGCTTGCGGCAGGTGGCTGATCTGGCCCCGGGCTGAGCGCTGGGGCAGCCAGGCGAGGGGGGGCAGGCGGGTCGCTTCGGCCCCGCCCGCCACCAGCAGCAGCGGCGCCTCGGCGAGCACCGCACCGTCCGGCCCGCGGGCCAGCCAGCCGGCGGCGTGGCGCTCGATGGCGGCGACCGGGCAGGCGAAGCGGGTCGTGATTTGCTGGGGAAAGGCTTCCAGGGCGGCGGCGCAGAGGGAAAAGGGCTGCACCCAGCCGCCTCCGGGAAACCACCAGCCGCCGGTACTCACCGGCCAGGCGAGCTGGTTTGACGCGGCTTCCCGGTCGATGAACCGGAGAAATTCCTCCGGGGGCGCCAAGGTGTCGACGGTGCGGCGCTGCACCGCCTCGTGGGCCAAGTCCCGCGCCAGGTGGAGGACGCCGCAGGCCTGCCAGCGCACTGTCGGGCCGAGTTCGCCGAGCAGCGCCCGGGTCGCCAGGTAACCCGCCCGGGTCAGGCGGGCCAGGCGGTTGTCGTCGATGCTGGGCAGGGGGCGCAGAACCCCGGCGAGGTTGCCGGAGGCGCCCTGGCCGGGCGCCCCGTGGCGGTCCACGACGGTGACCTGCCAGCCCCGGGCGGCCAGCCGGTGGGCCGCCGTGCTGCCCGCCACCCCGGCGCCCAGGACGATGGCCCGGCGGTCCGCCGGCAGGGCGTGGCCGGCCGGTTTGCGCGAGCGGTAGCGGCCGGCCAGCATCTGCCGCTTGCCGGCGAAGCCGGGGCGCTTTTCCAGATCGAATTCGCAGGCCGCCAGGGCCTCCCGCACCGCCCCCGCCACCGACCAGGTGGCCAGGGTTGCCCCCGGCGCCGCCAGGCGGGCCAGCGCCCGGCACAGGGCCGGCGACCAGAGGTCGGGGTTCTTGTCCGGCGCGAAGCCGTCGAGGTAGATGGCGTCGGCGGCGGCGTCGAGGCGGTTGAGAACCGCTCCGGCGTCGCCGAAGACGAGGGTCAGGACAAGGCAGCCGTCGGCCAGATCGAGGCGATGGACGCCCGGCACCAGGGACGGCCAGCGGCGGCGCAGTTCGGCAGCGAGAGGGGCGAATTCCGGCCAGGCGGCGTGGGCCGCCGCCAGGTCGGCGGCGGAAAGCGGGTGTTTCTCGACGGAGACGAAATGCAGGCGCCGGCAGCGCTGCGGATCGTCCCGCCAGGCCGCCCAGGTGGCAAGAAAATTCAAGCCCAGGCCAAAACCGGTCTCCAGGATGACGAAACGCTCCCGCCTCTGCCAGCGGGCCGGCAGATCGTTGCCGCCGAGAAAGACGTGGCGGGCCTGGGCGGGGCCGCCGGCGGCGGCATGGTAGACGTCGCCGTAGGTTTCCGAAACCGGAATGCCGTCAGGGCCGAAGGTCAGGCGGGCAGGGTCGATCCACACGGGAAACAGGAAAAAGCAAAAGGCGGATGATACCGGTTTCAGCTTGCGGACGACCCGGCGATTCCCTGTCGACCGACCCCGGGTCGCCAATCGGTGGCCAGAAAAAAGCGGCCGCCAAGCCGTCGGGCAAAGCGGCTGGCATGACCAATGCGCATGAATTTCCGACCAAAAACTCAATTGAATCGACGGCGGCCATCCTTTCTAATAACGCGACGTGTCCCATCAGCCATAACGAGACGATCGAGGGCCGGCCTGCCTAATTACCTAGCCAAGGAGAACAGAGATGCCCCAAGATGCCAATCCGCAATTCGCCGAGTCGATCCGGGCCAGCTTCGCCAGACAAAACGCGATGCATCTGGTGCGAGCCAGCCTTCCCCTCGTCGAACACGGCCGAACCGAAATCCATGTCCCGCACTGGGAGGGCATTGAGCAGCAGCACGGTTTCGTGCACGGTGGCGTGGTCGGCATGATTGCCGATACTGCTGCCGGTTACGCGGCAATGAGCATGGTTCCAGCCGCCGCCTCGGTACTGACGGTGGAATACAAGATGAACCTGATGGCTCCCGCTGATGGCGAAAAACTCGTTGCCCGCGGCGAGGTCGTCCGGCCGGGCCGCACCCTCATCGTGACCAAGGCAGAAGTCTTCGCCGTCAAGGATGGTAAAGAAAGCCTCTGCGCCCTCATGCAGCAAACCATGATGGTTATGCCGGGGAAGGCGGAGAAATAGCCTCCGTCGGCCGGCCGTCGACGGGTGCCGGACTCAGGCGGTACGGTGATTGATAGCAATTCGCTTTCCAATCGAGACGCGAAGACGAGCCGCAGACAGTGCTGGAGCACGGCAAGGCGCAGTCGACAACCGATCGGTTTGAAAGCGAATTGGTATCAGTGCAACTGCCGGTGGGATGGGCTGCCAGCTCGGGCGGCCGCGGGGAGATTGTCGAGGGCGAGATCCCACTGGGCGGTTTCGGCGGCGCTGCGGAGCATGGCGCAGAGGGCTTGCAGGAGGGGGGCGGTGAGTTTGAAGGTGAGGCTGCGTTCCCGCGGTTCGCGCAGGGTGAGGGTGCATTGGCCGTGGCCGGCGGGTTCGATGCGGGCTTCGGCGGGGAGCAGCGGCGTGGCACCCAGGGGGAAGACGGGGTCTTCGTTGCGGTAGGGCTGGGAGAAATCGGCGGGCGGCGGCAGGCCGGCGGCCGGCGTGGCCGCCCCGAGGTGGCTGTGGAGCATGGCCACCAGGCCCGGCCAGAGTTCCTTGAGGAAGCGCCGGGTGACGAAGACCCGGATTTCCTCGTTGTTGCCGCCGGCGATGCGCAGCACCAGGCGATCCTGGATGGCGTCGGCGGCGGCCTGGATCTGGCTGATCTGCATGGACTATCTCTGCCGTTCGGCGGTCAGTCGTGGCGCGAGGACGAGCCGAAGACGGCGCAAGGCGCACGGCGGGGCGAAGTCGACGGCGCCACGGCTGGGCCGCGAACGGAATTACTCGGGACGCATCTGGGGGAAGAGGATGACGTCGCGGATGGCCGGGGCGTCGGTGAGCAGCATGACCAGGCGGTCGATGCCGATGCCGCAGCCGCCGGTGGGGGGCAGGCCGTATTCGAGGGCGCGGATGAAGTCGGCGTCGTAGTACATGGCCTCTTCGTCGCCGGCGTCCTTGGCCTTGGCCTGCTCGGCGAAGCGGGCGGCCTGGTCCTCGGCGTCGTTGAGTTCGGAGAAGCCGTTGGCGATTTCGCGGCCGACGATGAAGAGTTCGAAGCGCTCGGTGATTTCCGGGTTGCTGTCGGAGGCGCGGGCCAGCGGCGAGACTTCCACCGGGTAGTCGATGATGAAGGTGGGTTCCCAGAGCTGGGCTTCGGCTGTTTCTTCGAAGAACAGGAGTTGCAGGCTGCCCAGCCCGGGGGTGCCCTTCATTTCGACCTTGCGGGCGGCGAGCTGCTGGCGCAGCCAGTCGGCGTCGTTCAATTGGGCGTCGGTGTATTGCGGGCAGTAGTGTTTGACGGCCTCGACCATGGTCAGGCGGTGGAAGGGCTTGGAGAGGTCGAGCTCCCGGCCCTGGTATTGGAAGACTTCCTTGCCCAGGGCTTCGCGGGCGGCGTGGCGCAAGAGGCCTTCGGTGAAATCCATGAGGCTCTTGTAGTCGGCGTAGGCCTCGTAGAACTCCATCATGGTGAATTCGGGGTTGTGGCGGGGCGACAGGCCTTCGTTGCGGAAATTGCGGTTGATTTCGAAGACCTTCTCGAAGCCGCCTACCACCAGGCGTTTCAAGTACAGCTCGGGGGCGATGCGCAGGAACTGCTGCATGTCGAGGGCGTTGTGGTGGGTGACGAAGGGCTTGGCCGAGGCGCCGCCGGGGATGGGGTGCATCATCGGCGTTTCGACCTCGAGGAAGCCGTGGCCGCTCATGTAGTGGCGGATCGAGCCGACGATGCGGCTCCGCGCCTGGAAGGTGAAGCGGGTTTCCTCGTTCATGATGAGGTCCACGTAACGCTGGCGGTATTTCATTTCGACGTCGGCCAGGCCGTGGAACTTGTCGGGGAGCGGGCGGAGCGACTTGGTGAGGAGGCGGATTTCACTGGCCTGGATGGTCAACTCGCCGGTTTTGGTCTTCATCAGGGTGCCGACGACGCCGAGGATGTCCCCCAGATCCCAGTGCTTGAAGTCGGCATAGACGTCTTCGCCCACCTTGTCGCGGGCGACGTAGATCTGGATGCGGCCGGAAAGATCCTGCAGGGTGGCGAAGGAGGCCTTGCCCATGACCCGCTTGAGCATCATGCGGCCGGCGACCTTGACCTCCACCGGCAGGCCTTCGAGTTCCTCGGCGGATTTTTCGCCGTAGGCGTCGAGCAGCTTGGCCGCCGTGTTTTCCCGCTGGAAGTCGTTGGGGAAGGCCTTGCCCGTCTTGCGCCAGGCGGTGAGCTTGGCACGGCGCTCGGCGATGAGTTGGTTTTCGTCCTGAAGGGCGGGGGTTTGCTGGTCGGGGTTGGACATTTGGAATCCTTGAAAACTGATGAGACGCCGAAGGCCGGCGTAAAACCCTGAATTTTCCCCGATTTTGACCTATCGGGACAAGTTTGGCGCGCCGTCGTAATGGATGGCCAGCCAGACCGTTGTTTGCCCGGAGGCGGTCCACTCCACGCGGTGGCGGCGGTGGGGGGCGATGGCGACGAAATCCCCGGCCTTGAGGCAGCGGGGTTCGGCCTCGTCGGCGAAGCGGAGCAGGGCGTCGCCCTGGAGGAGCACCACCCATTCGGCCCGCTCCTGGTCGTACCAGAAATCCGGCGGGCTGGCCTGGCCGGTGGAGACGATGCGCTCGATGGTCAGCCCGGGTTTTGCGAGAAGCCGGGAAACTAGTTCGGTTTCCTGCACGCCGGCCGGGAGGTTGGCGAACAGGTTGCCACTGGGGTCGGCGGGATCGGCGGGTTGGGTGGGCATGGCGGGTATGGCGGGTATGGCGGGCGATCAGCGGTAGAGGGGCAGGGCGGCAACGCGGCGTTCGATCTCGGCCGCCATTTCGCGGTAGGCGGGGCTGCCGGCTCCCCCGAAGCGGCGGCGGAATTCCCTTTCCCCGAGGAATTCCGGCAGGCCGGCCAGGGGGGGGAGGAGGTCGGCCTCGGCGAAATCGCCTTGCAGGGCGGCGTCGAGCCGCTCGCCGGCGCGCACCGCCAACTCGCCGAAGCGGGTTCCCGCCCGGTCGGCGGCCAGGTCGGCGAAGGAAAAGCCGCTGCCGTGGCGGGCGTCGTCGAGTTCCTTGTAGAGACCGATGGCGTCGGCCACCGGTTCGCCGGCCCAGGCGGCCAGGGCCGCGGAGATGGCGAAGTGCTGGGCACTGTCGTAGCGGCCCTGGAGGGTCAGCGCCACGGGCCGCGGGCGCGGCCATTGGCGGGCTTCGGGAACGAGGGCGGCAAGGTCTTTTTCGTAGAGGTAGATGGCCAGCACCAGGAGGGCCGCCCGGCGCATCGCCGGCGCCTCGTCGCTGGGCAGGAGGAGCAGGGGTTTGAGAGTGGCGGCGAGGGGCACCCTGGCCCCCGTCGCCCGATGGTCGAGGAGTCCGGCCAGGGCGGTCTGGGCGACCTTGAGGCGGGCCACGTCTTCCGGGTTGAGGGCGATGGCACGGGCCCGAGCGAGGATTTCCGGCGCCCAGACGTAGGTCACGGTCACGGTGCCGGCGGCGGGTTCGAAACTCAATTGCCGGATGGCCCGGCGGGCCAGGGACCATTCGCTGCCCACCCCGGCCTGACCCACCGCCCAGTTGATGGCGGCTTCCACCAGGGCCGCGGGGACGGGCAGCGAGCCGATGGCGGCGGCAGCGATGTGGGGTTCGTTTTCCGCCTCGTGGATGGTGGTGCGCAGGTTGAGGTAGCCGGCTCCCGGCAGGCGAAAGCTCAGCCGGATTTCGGCGGATTCCTCGGCCAGAACCAGGGCGCCGCGGCTTTTGAGAAAGCGGTTGGCCAGGTAGTTGGCGCCTTCGTCGAGGAGCGCCGCGGGAATGGCGACGGTGCGCCGCTCCCCGCCCTGCAGGCGGCGCGGGTCGTTGGCGGCGAACAGGCGCTTGGCCTGGGCGATGGCCGCGGGGGAAATGGTTTCGCCGCGGTCGACGAGGGGTTTGGCGTCGAGGGCGGCCAGCAGCAATCCTGCCACGACCAGTACGGGGAGCAGCAGGATTGCACCCAGCCAGGCGAAGAACCTTGCCATGGGCGGGGGCCGGCGGGCTCAGACCCCTTGCTTGAGGCTGGCTTCGATGAAGCCGTCGAGGTCGCCGTCGAGCACGGCCTGGGTGTTGCCGACTTCGTAGTTGGTGCGCAAGTCCTTGATGCGGGACTGATCCAGCACGTAGGAGCGGATCTGGTGGCCCCAGCCGATGTCGGACTTGGCGTCTTCGAGCTTTTGCTGCTCGGCCTGCTGCTTCCTGAGTTCGTGCTCGTAGAGGCGGGCCCGCAGCATTTTCCAGGCTTCGTCGCGGTTGCGGTGCTGCGAACGGTCGTTCTGGCACTGGACGACGATGCCAGTCGGCGTGTGGGTGAGGCGTACCGCCGAGTCGGTCTTGTTGATGTGCTGGCCGCCGGCGCCTGAGGCCCGGAAGGTGTCGGTGCGGACATCGGCGGGGTTGATGTCGATTTCTATGGAGTCGTCGACTTCCGGGTACACGAAGACCGAAGTGAAGCTGGTGTGGCGCCGGGCGTTGGAATCGAAGGGCGATTTCCGCACCAGGCGGTGGATGCCGGTTTCGGTGCGCAGGGTGCCGTAGGCGTAGTCGCCGGTGAATTTGACGGTGGCGCTCTTGATGCCCGCCACGTCGCCCTCGGATTCTTCCATCACCTCGACACCGAAGCCTTTCCGTTCGCCGTACTTGACGTACATGCGCAGCAGCATGGACGCCCAGTCCTGGGCCTCGGTGCCGCCGGCGCCGGCCTGGATTTCCAGGAAGCAGGGGCTGGGATCCTGGGGGTTGTTGAACATGCGGCGGAATTCGAGGGCGGCGACTTGGGCCTCGATTGCCCCGGCGTCGGCCTGGACGGCCAGCAGGGTGTCGTCGTCGCCTTCGTCCTTGCCCATGGCGAAGAGTTCCCGGCCGTCGTCTAGGCCGGCCTGGACTTCTTCCAGAACGAGGACGATGTTCTCCAGGGATTTCTTTTCCCGGCCCAGATCCTGGGCGCGCTTGGCGTCGTCCCAGATCTTGGGGTCTTCCAGCTCCTGGTTGAGGAGGGTCAGGCGTTCGCGTTTGTGATCGTAGTCAAAGATACCTCCGCAGCTCGGCGGCGCGCTGCGCCAGATCGTCGAGCTGGTTGGAGATGGCGTTCTGGTGTTCTGCTTCCATTGCGATTGGTCCGGTATTAGGC
Organism: Azonexaceae bacterium; assembly: GCA_009469675.1. Classification (GTDB taxonomy): domain Bacteria; phylum Pseudomonadota; class Gammaproteobacteria; order Burkholderiales; family Rhodocyclaceae; genus SSSZ01. The sequence goes on from SSSZ01000107.1 coordinate 9,453, forward strand.
AAAAGAGTCATTATACCGGCCCCGACCCCCGGCGGCCGATCGCCGTCGACCGCCGGTGGAGGGTTCGCTCAGGCGGTCTTGAAGCGGCTGACGGCGCCGAGCAGCTGGCTGGCGAGCTGGTTGAGATCCTGGGCGGCCTGGCGAGCGAGCTGGGAGGCGCTGCCCGTTTCGTCGGTTTCCTGGGCAATTTTTTCCATGGCCTGGGCGATCTCGGTGCTGGCCAGTTCCTGTTCACGCACCGATTCGCTGATGTCGTGGATGCCCCGGTCGGCCTGGGCCACGTCGTCCCGGGCCAGGCCGATGGCGGTATCGACTTCGCCGGCCTTGGCGACGCTGGCGGCGATTGAGGTGAGGCCGCTCTGGATGGCGCCGGAAACGAGGGAGGACTGGTTCTGGATGCGGCCGGTGACCTGCTCGATCTGGTTGGCCGAACTGGTCGATTTTTCCGCCAGCTTCCGCACCTCGTCGGCGACCACGGCGAAGCCTCGGCCCTGTTCGCCGGCCCGGGCGGCTTCGATGGCGGCGTTGAGGGCCAGGAGGTTGGTCTGGTCGGCGATCTCCTTGACCTGCTGGGTCATGCCGTTGATGGTATTGGTGCTGTCGACGAAATCCCGGACCGAGGCGGCGATGGATTCGACCTGCTCCTGGATGTGGCGCATCTCCCGCGCCAGCTCTTCGACCAGGCGGGTGCCATCGGCGGTGCGTGCCATGCCCTGGTTGGAGAGGTTGCGCACATTCTGGGCGTTGGCCGCCACCGAGGCGATGGAGACGGTGAGTTCTTCCGTCGCGGCGGAACTGCCGGAAATCGATTCGCCCTGGCGGGAGGCCGATTCGTAGAGGGCGTCGGCGCTGCCCGAAATCTGCCCGGCGGCGCTGGCCACCGATTCGGCCCCGGCGTGGACCTGATGAAGGACGGCGCGGAAATTGGTCAGCATGGTGTTGAACGAAGTCGCCATGCGGGCTAGTTCGTCCTTGCCCCGCGCCGGGATCTGGAGCGTCAGATCCTGGGTGGCGCTCACCTTCTGCATGCCGGCCTCAACCTCCCGGACGGTGCCGACGATGCGGTTGGCCACCGCCAGGGCGACGCCGCAGCCCACCAGAAGCGAAGCGACGAGAAGCGCGACGAGGGTGTTGCGCGTCGTGGCGGCCTCTTCGGCCATCGACTTGGTGACGGCAGCCTCGATTTCCTCGGCGATGGTCTTGCCTTCCTTGTTGATCTTGTCGATGCCTTCATCCACCGGGCGGTCGATGCCCCGCACCGCCTTGTCGGCGGCCTGGGTGAAGTCGGGGCGGCTGCGGTCGTGGGCCTGGAGGGCGGCGCGGTACTGTTCTCCCAGCTTGGCGTGGGCGGCGATCAGCGGTGCCGGGTCGATGCGGCCGTCGAGTCCCAGCTTGGCGGCGATGTCCTTGATGGCGCCCAGGCGCTCCTGAACCTTGCGCTCCTCGTCGTCGAAGGCCTTGCGGTATTTGTCGAAGGCCGCCGCGTCGCCGCCCCGGATGAGGATGTTCTTCCATTCCTGGACCTGGATCTTGAAGTGGTGCTGGGCCGAGCGGGCGGTGTCCACCAGGGCGATCGCGGTCTTGAGTTTGACCATGGCCTCGTTGCCTTCCCGGGCCAGGTGGTTGAGCTGGTAGATGCCGACCAGGCCCATGAGGACGAGACCGACCGACAACAGGCCGACGATGGCCAGAATTTTGGCGCGAATTCCCTGCATGCTTGCGATTCCCCTTGTTGTTGCCAATGGTTGGTGTTGTACCGGCCGCCCTTGGCGGGTCCGGAAAAATTATTTCCGTTTCTTCCAGAATCGCCCCTTGCCGAAATCGAGGGGCGGGACTTCCAGCGTCGCCTTGTCCTGCCCCCCGTCAGTCGGTTCGGCGGCCTTCTCCGCAAGGCGCTGGGCGTCGGCGTCGAGCACGTTGGTGTCGACGCCGTAGCAGGCTTCCACCTTGATTTCCTCGATTTGCGCGCCGGCTTGCGCCATCCATTCCGGGATCGCCGCCGTGGCTTGCGGCGTAGGCGGTGCAGGGGGCGGGGCGGCCGGCGGCTCGACCGGCGTCGGTGGCGCCGCCGGAGCCGGCGCCCGCTGAGCCGCCGGTTTGGCTCCCGCCCGATAGGCGATACCCTGGGCCGCCAGGGTTTCGGCCAGGCTCAGCCCGGTGTGCAGGCCAGCTGGCACCGGGGCGCCGAGTTCAAGGAGCAGGCGCACCGCCTCCCGCTGCTGGCCGCGGACGGCCAGGGCGACCAGGCTGGTCGCCCGGCTGTCGACGGTCTCGGGATCGACCCGGGCGCCCCGGCGGACAAGTTCGCGGATGAGTTCGAGACGGCCGTTGTAGCAGGCGACGCGCAGCGGCAGGCCGGGGATGCCCGAGTCGTCGGCCAGGTCGGGATCGGCGCCGGCCTCCAGGGCGGCCAGGGTGGCCGCCAGGTCGCCGGCGCGCAGGGCGATCATCAAGGGGTGTTGCGGGTTGCTGTCCATGCTGCCTTCCGAATCGCGCTCTATTCTTGGGAACGGCCTCGCCACGGGGCGTTCCGTCAGGGAGTTCGATTCATTGTCGCGCCGGTGGGCGGGGGGAAGTATGCCGGAATGGACAAAAACTGAGCTTATGGACTACGGCGTGATACGCCCGGACAATCGGATCGGTTCGGTCCGGCCGATTGTCCCGGCCCCGCCACCTTGGGCCGGCGATTACCCCGGGCCGGAATCGTCGAGGTATTCGACGAGGAGCTGGGGATTCTGCACCCCCAGGTAGTCGTTGACCGCCAGACGATAGGCGATGCGGGCGCGGGAGCCGGGCTGGGTGGTGAAATTGAACTGGATGGCGTCGATCCGGGAATTGCCCTTCCGGAGCCGCAGCTTCAGATGTTTTTCCTTGAGGACGCGCTGTTGCTCGACTTCGAAATCATCGACGAACAGCGGCGCCGGAAAGCCCTGGCCCCAGACTTCGTTCTCCAGGAGGCGGGCGGTTTCCAGGGAGAGGTAGCCGCCTTCGAGGGAGCCGTCGGTTTCGAGGTTCCGGGTGAGGTCGGCGGGGTCGATCAGTTCGCCGGCGATGGCGGCGAAGAGTTGGCGAAAGCGCGGCAGGTCTTCTTCCCGCAGGGTGGTGCCGGCTGCCATGGCGTGGCCGCCGAAGCGCAGCAGGATGCCGGGGGCGCGTTTGGCGACCAGATCGAGGGCGTCGCGCAGGTGCAGGCCGCCAATCGAGCGGCCGGAACCCTTGACCAGGCCCCCTTCGCTGCGGGCGAAGGCGAACACCGGCCGGTGCAGCTTGTCCTTGAGGCGCGAGGCCAGGATGCCCACCACGCCTTCGTGCCAGCCCGGGTCGAAAAGAACGATGCCGGGCGCTTCGCCGGTGTCGGCCAGGGTTTCCAGCAGAACGAGGGCCTGTTCCTGCATGCCGGCCTCGATTTCGCGGCGTTCCCGGTTGAGGGCGTCGAGCTGCTGGGCGATGGCCAGCGCCCGGCTTGCGTCGTCGGTGGTCAGGCATTCGATGCCCAGGCGCATGTCGGCCAGGCGGCCGGCGGCGTTGAGGCGGGGGCCGAGGAGAAAGCCGAGGTCGAAGGCGGACGCCCGCGAGGCTTCCCGGCCGGCTGCCTTGAACAGGGCGGCCAGCCCGGGCTGGAGCCGGCCCTGGCGCATGCGCTGCAGGCCCTGGCTGACGAGAATGCGGTTGTTGCGGTCGAGTTTGACCACGTCGGCGACGGTGCCCAGGGCGACGAGGTCGAGGAGGTTGGCCAGGTTGGGTTCGGGGCGTCCGGCGAACCAACCGCGCTGGCGCAGCTCGGCCCGCAGGGCGAGCATGACGTAGAACATGACGCCGCAGCCGGCCATGGCCTTGGAGGGAAAGTCGCAGCCCGGCTGGTTGGGGTTGACGATGCAATCGGCCGCCGGCAGTTCGGCGCCGGGCAGGTGGTGGTCGGTGATGAGGACGGCGATGCCGTGTTCCCGCGCCCGGTTGACCCCTTCGATGCTGGCGATGCCGTTGTCGACGGTGATGATGAGGTCGGGTTGGCGGGCGGCGGCGAGGTCGACGATTTCCGGCGACAGGCCGTAGCCCAGCTTGAAGCGGTCGGGAACCAGGAAATCGACTTCGGCGCCCAGGGCCTTCAGGGCCCGCAGGCCGACGGCGCAGGCTGTGGCGCCGTCGCAGTCGTAGTCGGCGACGATGAGAAGGCGAGCCTCGGCCTCGATGGCGTCGGCCAGCAGCCGGGCGGCGTCGCCGGCGTGGGTGAGGCTGCCGGGGGGGAGGAGGGATTTGAGGTCGTAGTCGAGTTCGCCTCTGTCGGCCACGCCGCGGGCGGCGTAGAGGCGGGCGAGCAGCGGATGCAGGCCCTGCGCTTCGAGCTGCCAGGCGAGGCGCGGCGCGACCTTGCGGGTGACGATCCGGGTCATGCCGCTAGCTCCCGCGCAAGGTCGGTCAGGGGGCGGGACGAAAGCCAGAATTTCCAGCGCCCGGCACCGGTCCACTGCCAGGTGAGCAGCCCGAACACGGTGGGCGCCACCAGGGTCAGCGCCATCGGGTTGCGGCCGAGGTGCCGCCGCAGGGGAACGAACCAGTCGGCGTCGAGGCGCTGCACCGCGGCGCGCCAGCCGGCGGCGTCTTCGTAGAGCACGGGGGGGAGCAGGGCGTCGAGGACGACCAGGTGGTCGCCCCGGGGCGCGGTCCGGAGGAGCTCTTCGAGGCCGGCCGGAGCGGCTTCGAGGGGGGCGCCGGCCCAGCGGGCCAGGCCGCGGGCCAGGGGGGCATCGGCCCAGACGGCGGCAAAGGCCGGCCCGCCGGGGGGCGCCGCGCCGCCCGGCAAGGCGCCGGACCCCCACAGCCAGAGGCTGTTGACCGCCGGCTGGCCGGCCGCTTCCCGGCGGGCGTTGACCGGGTGGCCGTGGAGGAACATCTGGATTTCGTTCAACCATTTCTGCAGCTTCGAACCCGGGGCGGCGGCGCCGCGGTCCAGGCTGCGGCCGGCCACCGCCGACAGGGGGCGAGCTTCAGCGGCGAGGGGCTGCTCGAGGCGCAGGTACCAGCGGCGGGCGGTGGCGACGTGGAACTCGCCGATGTCGGCGAATTCCCGGTTGAGGCCGATGGCCAGGGCGTGGGCTTCGTCGTCGCTCAGATCGAAGGCGCCGGCGTCGGCCAGGACGATGCGTTCGTGGTGAAAGCGCAGGTGCACCGGGTCGGCGCACAGCCAGTGGCCTTCCCGGGGGTTGGGGCCGTAGGCCGTAAACGATTCGCCAAGCAGGCGCAGGGGGCCGAAGGGCGCCGCTTCATCAAGGCCGAAGCCGGCAGCCAGGGCGGTTTCGGCCGGGCGGGCCGGGGTTCGGCCGGGCTTGCCGCGGGCCAGCAGCCATTCCAGGCCGGGCAGGGCCAGGGCGGAATAGGCGGTCTGGTCGGCCGGTTCCGGCCAGAAGAGTTCGGGAACGAGCAGGGTGAGGCGCATGGGGGGAGGGCGATTCAGGGGGGAGCGGGAACAGTGTACCATGGCGCCTTTCCCTGCCTGCCGCCGCCATCCATGGCCCTGCCTTACGAACTGCTCATCGGCCTGCGCTACACCCGGGCCAAGCGCCGCAACCACTTCATTTCCTTCATTTCGCTCATCTCCATGCTCGGCATCGCCCTGGGTGTGGCGGCGCTGATCGTCGTGCTGTCGGTGATGAACGGCTTCCAGACCGAGTTGCGCACCCGCATTCTGGGGGTCGCCTCCCACATCCAGATCACCGGCGTCGCCGGCGAACTGCCCAACTGGCAGGAGGTCGCCCGTCAGGCGAGCCAGCATAAGGAGGTGCGGGCCTTCGCCCCCTTCGTCCAGTCCCAGGCCATGTTCGCCGTCGATAACGGGGTGCGGGGTTCGATCGTGCGGGGCATCGTCCCCGACCTGGAAGAAAGCGTCGCCGATTTCAAGAAGACCATGAAGAGCGGCAGCCTGGAGGCCCTGACGCCGGGTTCCTTCGGCGTCGTCCTCGGCGCCGACCTGGCCCGGGCGCTGCGCGTCTTCGTCGGCGACAAGGTCACCCTCATCGCCCCCCAGGGTACCGTGACTCCGGCCGGGGTGGTGCCCCGGCTCAAATCCTTCACCGTGGCCGGCATCTTCGAGGTGGGGATGTACGAATACGACAACGGCCTGGCCCTCATCAACCTGGAAGACGCCCAGAAGCTCTACCGCCTGGACGACCAGGTGAGCGGGGTGCGCCTCAAGATCGACGACCTCTTCGAGGCGCCGCGGGTGACCCGCGAGATTTCCCGCATGATTTCCGCCGACGCCTACCTCTACGACTGGACCAAGAGCCACGCCAATTTCTTCCGCGCCGTGCAAATCGAGAAAACGATGATGTTCATCATCCTTTCCCTGATTGTCGCGGTGGCCGCCTTCAACCTAGTATCGACCTTGGTCATGGCGGTGACGGACAAGCAGGCCGACATCGCGATCCTGCGCACCCTGGGGGCGCGCCCGGGGTCGATCATGGCCCTGTTCGTGGTGCAGGGCGCCGTGGTCGGGTGTATCGGCCTTGGCCTCGGCGTGGTCGGCGGCGTGGCGCTGGCGCTCAACATCGACGTCGTGGTGCCGGCCATTGAGCGCCTGCTGGGGGTGCATTTCCTGTCGAAGGAGGTCTATTACATCTCGGAACTCCCGTCTGAGCTGCAGTGGAAGGACGTCTGGGGCGTCACCGGTATCGCTTTCGCCCTGGCGCTCCTGGCCACCCTGTATCCGAGCTGGCGGGCTTCCCGCGTCAATCCGGCGGAGGCGCTGCGCTATGAGTGAGGCGGTGATCCGGGCCAGCCGGCTGGCCAAGGTGTTTCGCAGCGGCGATCTGGAAGTGCCGGTGCTGCAGGGTATCGACCTCGAGGTCGGGCGCGGCGAGACGGTGGCCATCGTCGGCGCCTCGGGGTCGGGCAAGAGCACGCTGCTCCATCTGCTCGGGGGCCTCGATGCCCCCAGCGGCGGCAGCGTGGAATTGATGGGGCGCAGCCTCACCGCCCTCGGCGAAGCCGAGCGGGGCGACTGGCGCAACCGGCACCTCGGCTTCGTGTATCAGTTCCACCATCTGCTGCCGGAATTTTCGGCCCTGGAGAACGTGGCCATGCCCCTCCTGATCCGCCGCACCCCGCGGCCCGAGGCCGAAGCTCGGGCGGTGGACGTGCTGCAGGCGGTGGGCCTCGGCCACCGGGTCCGCCACCGGCCGGGGGAGCTCTCCGGGGGGGAACGCCAGCGGGCGGCCATCGCCCGGGCGCTGGTGAGCAAGCCTTCGTGCCTCCTGGCCGATGAGCCGACCGGCAACCTGGATCGGCAGACGGCGGCCGCGGTGTTCGAGTTGTTGATGGCCGGGGCGGCGTCCCGGGGAGCCAGCCTGGTCATGGTCACCCACGACCTGGATCTGGCGGCGCGGGCGGCCCGGACCCTGGTGCTGAAGGACGGGATTCTGCAGATTTGATCTAGGTTGCACCCAATTCGGGTTAGGTAGTGTAGGTTATCATTGATTTCGCATCGGCTAATTAACAGACAACAACAGAGAGGGGAACCATGCAGATCATCTTCGCACCGGCCGTCGCCGTGCTCAACCGGCTGCGTTATCCGGCCAAGTTCGCCCTGATCGGCGCCGTCGTCGCGACCGTTCTCCTGGCTTTCCTTACCACCATCGTCGGCCACCTCAACCGGGATATCGATACCGCCCGCCACGAACTGGCCGGCCTCGAGATGCTCAAGCCGATGAACCGCCTGGTGCAATTCATGCAGCAGCACCGGGGCCTGTCGGTGGGGGTGCTCAACGGCAACGAAGCGATGAAGGACAAGCGCGCCGCCAAGGAAAAAGAGGTGGTCGATACCTTCGCCGGCACCGAAGCGGTGTTAACCCCAGCACTCAAGGAGAAGGCCGAATGGAAGGCCATCCGCGACGACTGGGAGGCGATTCGCGGCCAGGGCCTGACCTGGGCGGCGGGGGAAAGCATCAAGCGCCACACGGCGATGATCGACAAGGTATTGCTCTTCATGGTCACGGTGGCCGACCAGACCGAACTCACCCTCGATCCGATCATGGATTCCTACTACATGATGGATACCGTGGTGGTGAAGATGCCGGCCATGCTCGAACCCCTGGGCATCACCCGGGCGCGGGGCACCGGCGTATTGACCAAGAAGGAGATTGCGCCCCAGATGAAGGTCGATATGGCGGCCACCCTGGGGCAGATGGGGCAGACCCTGCGCAACCAGAACATCAATCTGACCAAGGTGATGGAATTCGCACCGGCGACCCGGGGTGCCCTCGAGGCGACGACCAAGGAATTCACCGCCGAGGTGGACAAGGTTTTTGCCCTGGTGCGGGAAGACATCCTGGCCGAACGTTTCCAGACGCCCCCCCAGGATTACTTCAACCTGACGACCGCCCTCATCGACAAGGGGTACAAGGTGATGTTCGACACCCTGATTCCCCAGTTCGAGCGCCAGCTCCAGGGGCGGGCCGAAGAAGCCAAGCGGGACCGCCTGCTCTACATCGCCGTTGCCGTCGTCGTGCTCCTGGTCACGGCTTATTTGGCCATGGGCATGTATTACTCGGTCTTGAACAGTATCGAAGTCTTTTCCCGGGGGGCCCGGCACCTGGCCGAGGGCGACCTGACGGCGCGCTTCGATCTCGACGGCGCCGACGAACTGCACGCCGCCGCCGACCATTTCAACGACATGGCCGCGGCCTTCCGGCAGCTTCTGGGCAACATCCAGAACGGGGTGCGCCAGCTGCGCAGCGCCACCGAGCAACTCGCCGCGTCGAGCCAGCAGATCGCCGACAGCGCCGGCTCCCAGAGCGATGCGGCGTCGAGCATGGCGGCCTCGGTCGAGGAAATGACGGTCGGCGTCGACCACATCGCCCGCAACGCCGAGGATGCCCAGAACTATTCCCGGGAATCCGACCAGGTGGCGGCCAAGGGCGGCGAAATGGTCGGCGAGGTGGTGCATGAAATCGAACGCATCGCCGCCACCGTCAATGAAAGCGCCGCTGCCGTCGAGGCTCTGGGGCGCCAGTCCGACCAGATCTCGGCCATCGTCGGCGCCATTAAGGACATTGCCGACCAGACCAACCTCCTGGCCCTCAACGCCGCCATCGAAGCCGCCCGGGCCGGCGAATCCGGGCGCGGCTTCGCCGTCGTCGCCGACGAAGTGCGCAAGCTCGCCGAACGCACCGCCAAATCCACCCACGAGATCACCGAGATGATCGGCTCGATCCAGACGGGAACCGCCACCGCCGTCAGCAGCATGAAGCAGGGCGTGGCCAGCGTCGCCACCGGGGTCGATCAGGCCAACCAGGCGGGGCAGGTGATCCACCAGGCCCAGGAGCGGTCGCGCCAGGTGGTCGGGTCGGTGGGGGAAATTTCGGTGGCCCTGCGGGAGCAGGCGGCGGCCAGTACGGAAATTGCCCAGAACGTCGAGAAGATCGCCCAGATGGCGGAAGAAAACAACGCTGCCGCCGCCGCCAACGCCAATACCGCCGACGCATTGCGGCGCCTGGCGGAAAATCTCAACCAGGAAGTGGCGCGCTTCAAGACCTGACGCCCGGGACGTCGTCGGCCGGCGAGGTGAGACGCCCGGCCGGCCGACGGCGGGTGGCGCCTAGTGCCGGCGGGCCGAGCGTTGGCGCCAAGCCCGGATGAGATAGACCCGCCAGGCCGCCTGGACGGCACAATAACCGGCTCCGGCCAGGCCGGCGGCGAGCAGAACGAGGCCGATCCCGAGGGGCTTGCCCAGGCCGATCATCCAGTTGACCATGGCCTGGCTCCAGTCCACGGCGTGGCTCCAGTCGAAATCCGGCGGCGCCACGAAGCCCGCCCCGTCGCCGGTGGCGAGGCGCCCGATCTGGTAAGCCACGACGTAGAGCGGGACGATGGTGAAGGGGTTGGTGTAGAGCGTGGTGAACAGGGCGAGGGGTAGGTTGACCCGGAAGATCAGGGCGCAGATGGCGGCACCCAGCATCTGGAAGGGTCCGGGGATGAGGCCGCAGAACATCCCGGCCGCCACCGCTCCGGCCGCCGAATGGCGGTTGAGGTGCCAGAGCCGCGGATGCAGCAGCGACGATTCGAAGGGCCGTAACCAGCGGTTGTCGCGGATGGCGGCGTGGTCGGGGAGAAGCTTTCGCAAGTGCTTGCGCATGCTTTGCATTATCCAAGAAACCGGCGGCGACGGCGCGCCGACCCCGGGGACGAAGGGTGCCAATCCGTTTGCCGCTGCCGGGGCGGGCCGGCCCGGCCTGGTCTGAACGATGCGGCCCAAGGCGGTGGCAGGGAGAAGGCGGGGCTTGAACCTTCGGGTCTTGAGCCGAGGTTAGCCGCTTGGCTTCATGGCGCGGCGAAGCGCTCGCCTTCCGGATTGATGCCCATTCGCCGGCAAACCGATCGGTTGTCGACTTCGCCTCGCCGCTCCGGCACGGGCTTCGGCTCGTCTTCGTGGCTCAATGTGAAAGCGAATTGGCAGTGGCCGTGTCCTGGCGCAGCGTTCCGGCCATCGGGGCCGGTGCTTTGATTAAACGGGTCGATGAGGCCGGCTCGCCGGCGAAGCGAGCCGCGACGACGGAGCCGACGGCCTTGCACCGCGACCCGGCAACGGCGGCAAAACAGGGGTTCGACGGCGATCCCGATTAGCCCTTGGCCTGCCGATTTGCGATGATTGCGGCATGCGTCTCGCCATCCTCGCTTTTGCCCTCGGTGTTCTCGTCCTGCAGGCCCAGCCGGTCTTGCCGCCCGGCGGGGCCTGGGCGGGCGCCGGCCTGCTTCTCCTGGTGCCCCTGGCGCGGCGCCAAAGCTGGCCGTGGCGGGCCTTGGCCCTGGCCGGCTGCCTGGCGGCCGGATTCGGCTGGGCCGCCTGGCGGGCCGAACTGCGGCTTGCCGACGAACTGCCGGCGGCCTGGGAGGGCCGGGACGTCGAAGTGGTCGGCGTGGTCGCCGCCTTGCCCCAGGATTTTTCCCGCGGCAGCCGCTTCGAGTTCGACGTCGAGACCATCCTGACGGCCGGAGCCGTGGTGCCGGATCGCCTCATGCTGTCCTGGTACCGCGGCCCGGCCCCCGGCGAGGTAGGTGAAGCCGAGGCCCCGCCGGGCATCCGGGCCGGGGAGCGCTGGCGCTTCACGGTCCGCCTCAAGAAGCCGCGGGGCAACGCCAATCCCCAGGCCTTCGACTACGAAGCCTGGTTGCTCGAACGGGGCATCCGCGCCACCGGCTACGTCCGTTCCCGGATCGCGGCCCCCCAGCGCCTGGCGCCCCTCGTCTGGGGCTTCGCCTACGGGGTCGAGCGCCTGCGCCAGGCGGTGCGGGACCGCTTCCTGACGGCCTTGCCGGAGGCCGAATTTCCCTACGCCGGCGTCTTGGTGGCCCTGGCGGTCGGCGACCAGCGGGCCATCCACGGCGACTTGTGGAATACCTTCAACCGCACCGGAACAACCCATCTGATGTCGATTTCCGGCCTCCATGTCACCCTCGTGGCAGCCCTTTTCGGTTTCCTGGCCGGCGCTGCCTGGCGCCGGGTGCCGGCCCTGGCCGGACGGGTTGCCGCCCAGCGTATCGCGCTTGCCGCCGGCGTCGGGGCAGCCTTCGCCTACACTTGGCTGGCCGGCTTCGGGGTGCCCGCCCAGCGTACCCTCTACATGCTCGCGGTGGCCGGCCTGGCCATGGCCTCGGGGCGGCAGGTCGGACCCGGACGGGTACTCGCTCTGGCGCTCCTGGCGGTTCTCGCCGTCGATCCCTGGGCCGTGCTGGCGGCCGGGTTCTGGCTTTCTTTCGGGGCGGTGGCGGCCTTGCTCTACGTCGGCTCGGCGACGGTGGGGGAGGCCGGCGGCTGGCGCCGGCACCTGCGGCAGTGGGGCCTGGTGCAGTGGGCGGCGACCCTGGCCTCGCTGCCCATTCTGCTCCTCGTCTTCCAGCAGTTTTCCCTGGTCTCGCCGCTGGCCAACGCCGTGGCGATCCCGGTGGTCAGCTTCATCGTCACGCCCCTTGCCCTCCTGGCGGCGGTGTTTCCCTTCTGGCCCCTGGGCGAGGGCGCCCACGCCGTGCAGGCCGGACTCATGGTCTTCCTCCAGTGGTGCGCCCAGGCGCCGGTCTGGCAGGCCGCGGCGCCGCCCGCCTGGGCGGCGGCCGCGGCGGCTGTGGGGGTGGCCGTCCTCCTGCTGCCCCGGGGCGTTCCGGGGCGTCTGGCGGGCGGCGTCCTGATCGCGCCGCTCCTCGCCTGGCCTCCCCCGCGGCCGGCCGCGGGGGAGGCCTGGATCACCGTGCTCGACGTCGGCCAGGGCCTCGCCGCCGTGGTCCAGACCCGGGAGCACACCCTGGTCTACGACCCGGGGCCGCTCTACAGCGCCGAATCCGACGCCGGCCAGCGCGTCGTCGTGCCCTACCTGCGCGTCCAGGGCGTCGACCGCCTCGACAAGCTCATCGTCACCCACCGGGACTCGGACCACGCCGGGGGTGCCGCGTCGGTGCGAGCGGCCATGCCGGTGGGCGAATTCCTGAGTTCCACCGGCGAAGCCGGCAGCACGCCCTGCCTGGCCGGCCAGCGCTGGTGGTGGGACGGCGTCGGCTTCGCCGTGCTCCATCCCGCCCCGGCCGACTACGGGGCCGGGGGCAAGGCCAACCATCTTTCCTGCGTCCTCCGGGTCGAGGCCGGGGGCGCCGCAGCGCTGCTCACCTCCGACATCGAGGCGCCGGACGAAGCGGCGCTGCTCGCCCGGGACGCCGCCGGCCTCAAGGCTGACGTCGTCCTGGTTCCCCACCATGGCAGCCGGACCTCGTCCACCGCCGCCTTCATCGCCGCCACCGGCGCCCGCCAGGCGGTGATTCCGGTCGGCTACCGGAACCGCTTCGGCCACCCCAAGGACGATGTGGTCGCCCGCTACGAGGGTGCCGGCATCACGCTCTGGCGCACCGACCGGGACGGCGCGGTGGGCATCCGCCTGGGACCGGGCGGCGCCGCCGTCGCGGGCTGGCGGGCCGAACACCGCCGCTACTGGCAGGGGCGTTGAGGTTGCCGCGGCGCAGCCCGTCTAGGAGCCGGCCATGCCCTGATGCTATGCTTGCCGGCAAAAAAGGAGATGCCATGGCTTGGATCGATTGTCTCAAGGGCTGTTTCGCCCGCCGGCCCGAAAGCGAGCAGAAGAGCGTGCGCTGCGCCAGTCCTACCGGCCTGCACCGCATGGCCTACCACCAATGGGGCGACCCCGCCAACCCGCGGGTGCTCGTCTGCGTCCACGGCCTGACCCGCAACGGCCGGGATTTCGACCACCTGGCGCGGAGCCTTGGCGCCCACTACCGCGTCGTCTGCCCCGACGTGGTCGGGCGCGGCCAGAGCGGCCGGCTCAGGGATCCCGCCGCCTACGGCATTCCCCAGTACGTCGCCGACATGGTCACGCTTATTGCCCGCCTGGGGGTCGACCAGGTCCATTGGCTCGGCACCTCCATGGGCGGCCTCATCGGCATCGCCTTGGCCGGCCTGCCCGACACGCCCATCACGCGCCTGGTGCTCAACGACGTGGGGCCGGTGATTACCGGCGAATCCCTGCGCCGCATCGGCGAATACCTCGGCACCGACCCGACCTGGGCGAGCTTCGCCGAGGCCGAGGCCTATATCCGTCTCATCAGCGCCCCCTTCGGGCCGCTCACCGACGCCCAGTGGCGCCACATGACCGAAACCAGCGTGCGGCAGCGCCCCGACGGCCGCTGGGGCTTCATCTACGATCCGGCCATCGCCGCTCCCTTCAAGGCCGCCTTCGCCGCCACCGACATCGACCTGTGGCCGATGTACGAACTGGTCTCCTGTCCGACCCTGGCCGTCCGGGGCGCCGAATCCGACCTCCTGCGGCGGGAGACCTGGCTGCAGATGGCCGAGCGCGGCCCCCGGGCAAAGCTCGCCGAAATCCCCGGGGTCGGCCACGCCCCGATGTTCATGAGCGACGACCAGGTGGCCGTGGTCCGCGATTTCCTGCTGGCCCCATGAAGCACCTCAGCGTTTGCGGCCTGCGGCTCGAGTACCGCGATCACCCGGCCGCCGCGCCGGGCCGGCCGACCCTCGTCGTGCTCCATGAGGGGTTGGGCTGCGTCACCCTGTGGCGGCACTTTCCCGAACAACTGGCGGCGGCCACCGGCTGCCGCACCATCGTCTGGTCCCGGGCCGGCTACGGTCACTCCCAACCCTGGCCCCAGGCCCGCACCCCGCGCTACATGCACCGCGAGGCCCTGGAGGCCCTGCCCGAGTTCCTCGCCGCCCTGGAAATCGAGCGTCCGCTCCTGGTCGGCCACAGCGACGGCGGCAGCATCGCCCTGATCTACGCCGGAGCCTTTCCCGAGCGCCCCCTGGGGGTGGCGGTCATGGCCCCCCACGAATTTGTCGAGGCCGAGACCCTCGCCGGCATCCGCGCCGCCCGGGAGACCTGGGAAAACTCCGATTGGCGATGCAAGCTCGGGCGCTACCACCACCTCCCCGAGCAGGTATTTCACGACTGGAACGATACCTGGCTGTCGCCCGAATTCCGCGACTGGAACATCGAGGCATACCTCCCCGCCATCCGCTGCCCGGTGCTGGCCATTCAGGGCGAGGACGACGAATACGCCACCATGCGCCAGATCGACGCCATTGCGGCGGCGGTGCCCGGAACCGAACTCCTGAAACTCGCCCGCTGCGGCCATTCGCCCCACCGGGATCAGCCGGCGGCGGTATTGTCGGCCTTGGCCGCCTGGGTCGGCCGGGTGAGCGGATCCTGCCGGTAGTAGCGGCGGAAGAGGTCGTAGAGTTCGGGGTATTCGGCGGCCACCAGGGCGGGCGTCTCAAAAAAGGATTCGCTGACCACGGCGAAGAACTCCGCAGGATGTTCGGCCCCGTAGGTATCGATCGTCGTGTCTTCGCCGCCGTCGACGCGGCGGCAGAAATCGTCGTAGGCGGCGAACAGGACTTCTTCCCAGCCCTCGCGGGCGAGACCCGGGGGCAGGGCGGGCACGCCGTCGGCCTCCCCGTTGAGCATGTCGAGCTTGTGGGCGAATTCGTGGATGACTACGTTGTAGCCTTCCCCCGCCATCTGGGCGTCACGCCAGGAGACGATGAGGGGGCCGCCGGCCCAGGCTTCGCCCGAGGCCGGTTCGTCGTATTCGTGGACGACGCCGAATTCGTCCTCGACGATGCGGGGAATGACGAACTCGTCGGGGTATACGATTATCCCCACCCAGCCGCGGTAGGCCTCCAGTCCCAGGGCGAGGATGGGCAGGCAGCCCTGGACGGCGATCGAGGCGCACATGGCGTCGCTCAGTTCGAGGCCGCCGGCGGCGGTGAATTCCTTTTCGTCGAGAAAGTCCTCGACCAGGCGGCGCAGCGCCTCCAGTTCGGCGGGGGCGAGACAGGCGACGAAGGGCAGCCCGGCGACGGTGGTACGCCAGAGATCGTCGGGGAGTTTTCTCCGCGCCGGGCGCCGGAACCAGTCGAGGAGGCCCATCAGGCTTTCCGCGTCGTCATCCAGATGCCGCTGAAGATGAGGGCGATGCCGACATAGTGATACCACTGGGGAACCTCGGCGAGAAAAATCGCCGAGAGCAGGGTGCCGAAGACCGGCATGAGATGGATGAACAGGCTGGCCTTGTTGGCGCCGACTTCGGCTACGCCGCGGTTGTAGAAGACATAGCCGAGAAAGCCGGGAAAGATGCCGACGTAGGCGAGGGATGCCAGGGAACCCAGGTGCACGCTGATGCTCCGGCCCTGGGAGATTTCCCAGGCGTAGGCCGGCGCCAGCGCGGCGAGGCCGATGACGGTGAGGGCCGCCAGCATGAGCATGGGGTCGACACCGCTCGGGCGCCAGGCCAGCCCCACCGTGTAGATCGCCCAGACGACGACGGCCGCCAGCATCCAGAGATCGCCGACGTTGAGGTTGAGGCCGGCGAGAACCCCGGGGTCGCCGCGGGCCACGATGGTCACCGCCCCGGCCAGGGAGACGAGGACGCCGATTCCCTCCGCAACCCGCAGGCGCTTGCCGAGAAAGGCCCAGGAAATGGCGATGGTGGCGATGGGAATGAAGGAATTGAGCAACACCGCGTTGGTGGCGCCGGTGTATTGCAGCGCCAGGTAGGCGAAGGTGTTGTAGCCGCCGACGCCAAGCAGGCCGAGGACGAGCAGGGCCTTCCAGCCCCGGGCCAGCAGCGGCAGTTGATGGCGGTGGGGCCAGGCGAAGGGCAGGGTCAGGCCGAGGGCGATGGCCCAGCGCCAGAACGCCAGGGCGAGGGGCGGGATGTCGGCCCGGATGCCGCGGCCGAGCACCATGTTTCCCGACCAGAAGAGGACGGTGAGGGTGAGCAGCAGGTAGGGGTTGGTGTAGACAGGGGCTTTGGCGGCGGACATGGCGGGATTATGCCCCAAGGGGAAGCCGGGCTGGCCGCCCGCCTGGGCCAAGGCTCGCTTCGGGTGAAGGGCGGCGCCCGGCCCGGATTTGGACGGTATAATCGGACCATGGTTTCCCTGGTCCATTCCGTCGCCGCCCAGAGCGACTTCGAACAATACCTCCTGACTCTGGCCGAGGGTTTGGGCGAGGAAGAATCCCGCCGCTTGCGCGACGCCGTCGAATACGCCTGGCGGGCCTACGGCGAGGCCACCCTGGGGAGCGGCGAACGCATCTGGTCCCACGCCCTGGGCATGGCGCTCATCATCACCGGCCTCAAGCTCGACGGCGATTCCCGCGTGGCGGCGCTGCTCTTCGCCATCCCCTCCCACGACGAACACGGCCTGGCCAACATCGAGGCCCGCTTCGGCAAATCGGTCGCCCACCTGGTGGGCGGCATCTCGCGGCTCAACCGCCTGCGCCCCATCGCCCGCGGCTTCGTCGCCGTCAATATCGAGGCCGGCGAAGTCAATCCCCACGAGATGAAGGCGCAGATCGAAGTCCTGCGCAAGATGCTGCTGGCCATGGTCGAGGACATCCGGGTGGTGCTCTTGCGCCTGGCCAGCCGCACCCAGACCTTGCGCTTCTACGCCGCCAATCCGGACGACCTGCGGGTCCAGGTGGCGCGGGAAACCCTCGAACTCTATTCGCCCCTCGCCAACCGCCTGGGGGTCTGGGAACTGAAGTGGGAACTGGAGGACATGTCCTTCCGCTTCCTCCACCCCGACACCTACAAGAAGGTGGCGAAGATGCTCGACGAGAAGCGTCTGGAGCGCGAGCAGTTCATCGCCGACGCCATCGTCCGCCTGCGCCAGGAACTGAAGACCGTGGGCGTCGAGAATGCCGAAATCTACGGGCGACCCAAGCACATCTACAGCATCTGGAACAAGATGCGCAAGAAGGATGTCGATTTTTCCGAAGTCTATGACGTACGCGCCCTGCGGGTCATCGTCGACGACATCAAGGACTGCTACACCGTGCTCGGCATCGTGCACAACATGTGGACCCCCATTCCCAAGGAATTCGACGACTACATCTCCAATCCCAAGGGCAACTATTACCGCTCGCTCCACACCGCCGTGCGTTGCCCCGACGGGCGCAGTCTGGAGGTGCAGATCCGCACCTGGGACATGCACAAACACGCCGAGCTGGGGGTGGCCGCCCACTGGCGCTACAAGGAAGGCAGCCGGCACGGCGCCGAGGACAGCTACGACGAAAAGATCGCCTGGCTGCGCCAGCTCCTGACCTGGAAGGACGAGGTCACCGACAGTTCGGACTGGGTCAACCACTACAAGCAGGCGGCCTTGGACGAGACCCTCTACGTCATCACGCCCCAGGGCCGGGTGGTGGACCTGCCGGCCGGCGCGACGCCGGTGGATTTCGCCTACCGGGTGCACACCGACCTCGGCCATCGCTGCCGCGGCGCCAAGGTCAACGGCCAGCTGGTACCTCTCAACACGCCGCTGGAAACCGGCCAGCGGGTCGAAATCGTCACGGCCAAGCACGGCGGCCCCTCCCGCGACTGGCTCAACCCCGCCCAGGGCTACATCCAGACCAAGAGCGCCCGGGTCAAGGTGCGCCAGTGGTTTTCCAACCTCGCCCTGGAAGAAACCCTGGCCGAAGGGCGCGGTATCATCACCAAGGAATTGCAGCGCCTGGGCCAGACCAGCGCCAACCTCGACGATCTCGCCCACAAGCTCGGCCATACCCGGGCCGACGACCTCTATATCGCCGCCGCCCGCGGCGAGATGAACCTGCGCCAGTTCCAGGCGGTGGCCCGGGGCGTCGATTTCGACGCCGAGAACCTGCCCCCCGACGAAGTCCAGACCAAGCCGAGCAAACCCGCCGAGGGCAACCAGGGCATCCTCATCGTCGGCGTCGATAAGCTCCTCACCCAGCTCGCCCGCTGCTGCAAGCCGGCGCCGCCGGACTCCATCCAGGGTTTCGTCACCCGCGGCAAGGGTGTGTCGATCCACCGCGCCGACTGTCCCAATTTCGCCAACCTGGCGGCGCTCCATCCCGAGCGGGTCATCGAGACCGACTGGGGCGGCCAGACCACCGGCGTCTTCGCCACCGACATCGTGGTCGACGCCCACGACCGCCAGGGCTTGCTGCGCGATATCTCGGACGTGTTCACCCGCGAGAAGATCAACGTCATCGGCGTCAATACCCAGTCGAAACAGGGCCGGGCCCACATGGGCTTCACCGTCGAGATCGGCAACCTGCAGCAGATTCAGCGCACCCTGGCGCTGATCCACGAAGTCGAAGGCGTCGTCGCGGCTCGCCGCGTGTAAGCTGCGGTTTGCTGCCGCCTAGAGCCGGATGACCGGCGCCACCACGGCGATCACCAGCAGCGCCCAGACCAGGGCGCCGATGGCGAAGACCTTGTAGCTGATGTCCTGGGCGTCCAGTTCCTCGTGGATACCAAGCAAGGCCGGCAGGCCGTGGTAGAGGAGGCTGGCCGAAGCCGCCAGGCCGGCGAGACCGCAGGCGGCGGCGAAGGCGATGCTCGGAACCCCCAGGGAAAGCGTGGACAGCCATAGGGGAATGGGGGCCAGGGCAGCTGCCAGGTAACTTTCGCGGTAGTCGGGCGCCGCCCCCTTGTCGCGGGCGATGGCCTGGATCAGCGAGGCCATCAGGGGCACCGTGAGCAACTGGACGATGAAGAAGAGGGCGGCGACGATGTCCCAGCGGTCGGTCGGGGTAGCCGGCGCATAATAGGCGCCGTGCCAATGGCCGGCGACGGCGATCATGAGCGCCGAGAGCAGGGAAAAGGGGAGGGTGATCTGAAAGAAGGTGCGGACCACCGGGGGGCACTGGCCGTGTAATTCGTCCCAAGTCCCGTGGAAGGAAAAAATCATTTTCGGGAAAGCGAGCAAGTTCATGGCGAACCTCCTTGACGGCAAAACGGCAAGGGCTTTCCGCCCCTACGGCGGATGCGGCCCGGCCGGCGGCTTTGCCGGGGCAACCGGTCAATTTGAATATATCACGGCATGATATAAATACAAGGACACATCACGATGGATACCGGATCGCTTGCCAAGGCCGATTTCGAACAGCTTTCGGAATTTCGTTACCAGCTTCGCCGTTTTCTGCGCTTTAGCGAGGATATCTGCCGTAGCGAGGGAGTCACTCCTTTGCAATACCTGCTGCTTCTCCATATCCGGGGATACGCCGGCCGCGACTGGGCCACCGTGGGCGAACTGGCCGATCGCCTGCAGGCCCAGCACCATGGTGTCGTTGCCTTGGTTTCCCGTTGCGAATCGCTGGGCTGGGTGGAGCGTCGGCCGGGGCGGGACGATCGCCGGGTGGTCGAGATCCATCTCACGCCAGCGGGCGAGGCGCGGGTCGGCCGGCTGGCCCATGCCCATCGAAACGAACTGGCGACGATGGGCGACGGTTTCGCCGTGCCGCGGCCCAATCCCGATTAGTCCGGGGTTTGGGCGGCGCCTTGTGTTTGTGCGGCCGAGTATCTAAGATCGCCGGATCGCACCGCCGGGGGGCGGATGCGAAAACCGGAATCGACGGGCCCGGGGCCGCGAATTCCACCATCAATGTGCGGGCGGAGCCGTGGGTGCACGGCCCAGCCAAGGGGGAGGGACTATGGAAGGGAAGAATGTTAATCGGGGTCTGGCGGCGGTTGCCGTGGCGGTGTTGGCGACGGCCTGCGCTTCTCCCAGCGAAAAGCAGGCCATGACCCAGGCGGCGCCCAGCGCCATGGCCCAGGCGCCGGCGCCGCAACCGCAGCCGGTGCACACGCCGCTGCCGCCGCCGACCAAGACGGCGGTTCCCGATCCGGCGCCGGCGTCGGCAGCGCCTCCTGCCCCCGCGGCAGCGCCGGCGGCGCCGCCGGCAACCCGGGCGACGCCGGCAGCGGCCCGGAGCGGTCCCTATGTCCGGCTGGAAGTCGGCCATTCGGTGGCCCGCCGGGCCGATTTTCGCGACAACGACGCCAATGCGGCCAACTGCTTCATCGTGACTACCCCCTCCGGCGCCTGCGGGGCGGCGCTGAACCACCTCGGGTCGTCGACCACCTACGGCATCGGGGTCGGCTACAACTTCGGCAACGGCTTCCGCGGCGACATCTCCTACGGCCACCGCGAGGGCTACAACCTGCGGGGGCGCGACCCCCAGGATACGGATTTCGACCCGCCGGTCAGTTCCAAATCGCTGCTGGTCAGCGGCTACTATGACTTCCCGATGCTTCTGGGAACGGTGCAGCCCTATGCCGGCGGCGGGTTCGGGCGCAGCGACAACCATATGTCGTCCCTCAAGTGGCACGACACCTCGAGTTCGGGCGTCCTGCCGGGGGGCAAGAACAACGCCTTGGCCTGGCAGTTCTCGGTCGGCGCGAACGTCTTCCTGCCGGCCGACCTGGTTCTTGAATTCGGCTACCGCTACATGGATATGGGCAAGTTCAAGAAGGCGGCCGGACCGGACCTCCAGGGGCAGTTCCACGGTCCCGGCGTGGGCACCGGTCCGGCCTCCGGCCGGCTGCGCGCCGAC
This sequence comes from Azonexaceae bacterium, assembly GCA_009469675.1. Classification (GTDB taxonomy): domain Bacteria; phylum Pseudomonadota; class Gammaproteobacteria; order Burkholderiales; family Rhodocyclaceae; genus SSSZ01. Next base: position 30,329 of record SSSZ01000107.1, read on the forward strand.
GAGATCTTCCTCAGTCTGCGGCGCGGTTTTTGACCGTTGAGGGCCGCTTTGCGGCCCGGCGATTCGCCTAAGCCTTACCCAGGTTCTCCATCAGTTCGGCCTGGGCGCTCCGGGGTTTGGCCCGGGGCGAAGCCTTACGCCGGTAGCTGCCCTGGCCGTCCATTTCCCAGCTGTTCTGGTTGTCGGCCAGGTAGCATTTAAGTCCTTCGGCGATGACTCGCCGTTTGAGCTTGGCGTCGATGACGGGAAAGGCGAGTTCGATGCGGCGGAAGAAGTTGCGCTCCATCCAGTCGGCGCTCGAGAGATAGACCTTTTCGGCGCCGCCGGCAAAAAAATAGAACACCCGGTGATGTTCGAGAAAGCGGCCGACGATGGAGCGCACGCGGATGTTTTCCGACAGCCCCTTGACCCCCGGCCGCAGGGCGCAGACCCCCCGCACCAGGAGATCGACGGCGACCCCGGCCTGGGAGGCCTCGTAGAGGGCGGCGATGACCGCCGGTTCGAGGAGGGAATTCATCTTGGCGACGATGCGGGCCTTCTTGCCCGCCCGGGCCGCCGCGGCTTCGCCCTCGATGCCGGCGACGACGTTGGCGTGGAGGGTGAAGGGCGACTGCCAGAGATGCTTGAGGGTACGGGCCTTGCCCAGGCCGGTGAGTTGCTTGAAAACTTCGCTGACGTCGTTGGTGACCTCTTCGTTGGCGGTCATCAAGCCGAAGTCGGAATAGAGGCGGGCGGTGCGCGGATGATAGTTGCCGGTGCCCAGATGAACGTAGCGTTTCAGGATTCCGTCCTCGCGGCGCACGATGAAGAGGGCCTTGGCGTGGACCTTGTAGCCCACGACGCCGTAGACGACATGGGCGCCGACTTCCTCCAGGCGGGTGGCCCAGCCGATGTTGGCTTCCTCGTCGAAGCGGGCCATCAGTTCGACCACCACGGTCACTTCCTTGCCGTTCTGGGCGGCCCGGATCAGCGACTGCATGAGGATCGAGTCGGTGCCGGTGCGGTAGACGGTCATCTTGATCGCCACCACCGCGGGATCCGCCGCCGCCTGTTGCAGCAGGTCGATCACCGGGGCGAAGGACTGGTAGGGGTGGTGGAGCAGGATGTCGCCCTTCCTGAGGGCGGCGAAGATGTCGCTGCCCTTGGCGACCGGTTTGGGCAGGCCGGGATGGAAGGGGGCGAACTTGAGGTCGGGGCGGTCCACCCAGTCGGGAACCTGCATCAGGCGGACCAGGTTGACCGGCCCGGCGGGGCGGAAGAGGTCGGCGTCGTCGAGGCCGAACTGGGCGAGGAGAAAGCGTGTCATGGCCGGCGAGCAGTTGTCGGCCACCTCGAGGCGCACGGCGTCGCCGAAATGGCGCTGGGGGAGTTCGCCCTGGAGCTTGGTGCGCAGGTTGGTGACTTCCTCCTCGTCGACGAAGAGATCGGAATTGCGGGTCACCCGGAACTGGTAGCAGCCCAGCACGTTCATGCCGGAAAAGAGCTCGCCGACGAATTCGTGCAGGATGGACGAAAGGAAGACGAAACCGTATTCGCAGCCGGCCAGTTCCTCGGGTAGCCGGATGACCCGGGGCAGGACGCGGGGCGCCTGGACGATGGCGGCGCCGGAACTGCGGCCGAAGGCGTCCTTGCCTTCGAGTTCGACGGCGAAATTGAGGCTTTTGTTGAGCACCCGGGGGAAGGGGTGGGAGGGGTCGAGGCCGATGGGGGTGAGGACCGGCACCATCTCGCGCCGGAAGTAGTCCTGGATCCATCCCCGCTGCGCCTCGTTCCAGCCCGAACGCCGGAGAAAGCGGATGCCCTGTCCGGCCAGCCGGGGCAGCAGGAAGTCGTTCAACTCCTGGTACTGCTCGGTGACGATGGCGTGGGTTTCCCGGGTGACGTGGCGGAAGACCTCCTGGGCCGTGCAGCCGTCCGTGGTGACCACCGGCGAGCCGCCCCGGATCTGCTCCTTGAGGCCGGCGACGCGGATTTCGTAGAATTCGTCGAGGTTGCTCGAAACGATGCAGAGGAAGCGCAGGCGTTCCAGGAGCGGCAGGCGCTCGTCCCGGGCCTGGGCGAGAACGCGGCGATTGAAGGCGAGGAGCCCGAGTTCCCGGTTGAGATAGTGGCTGGCGGGAAAACGGCTGGCGACGGCGCGGGTCATCTTGTCTCGGATATTCTGTTTTTCGACAGTATAGGGGGCAAGAGTCCTATTATGTTGCGCTTATATTGCCGAAAAATGACAGGGGGGCGCATCCCGGCGGGGTGCGATAGAATGCCCGGCAAAACACCAACTGGCCTACGATAATGCCCTACGAAACGGTAGCTGCGGTCGACCTCGGTTCGAACAGTTTTCGCCTGCAGGTCGGACGGGTCGTCGACGACCAGATCTATCCCCTCGATTCCCTCAAGGAGCCGGTCCGGCTGGCCTCCGGCCTCAACGCCGACAAGCGGCTCGACGCGCCGTCCCAGACGCGGGCCCTGGAGGCCCTGCGGCGCTTCGGCGAGCGTCTGCGGGGGCTGGATGCCGGCGCCGTGCGGGCGGTGGCCACCAACACCCTGCGGGTGGCCAAGAATGCCGGTGAATTCCTGCCCCTCGCCGAAGACGCCCTGGGGTTCCCCATCGAAATCATCGCCGGCCGCGAAGAGGCCCGTCTCATCTACCTCGGCGCCTCGCACTCCCTGCCCACCGCCGGGCACAAGCGGCTGGTGGTCGATATCGGCGGCGGCTCCACCGAATTCATCATCGGCAAACGCCACCAGCCCCAGCTCATGGAATCGCTCTACATGGGCTGCGTCGGCTACACCCTGCGCTTCTTCCCGGCCTGCCGCTTCGACAAGAAACGCCTGCGCGAAGCCCAGGTCGCCGCCGCCAAGGAGATCGAACTGATCGCCCACGACTACCTGCGCCTGGGCTGGAAGGAGGCGGTGGGGTCTTCCGGTTCGGCCCGCGCCATCGCCGACGTGCTGGAAATGAACAAGCTCAATCCCGGCGGCGAGGCGGGGATTTCCCGCGAAGGGCTGGACCGCCTCTGCCATCTGCTGGTCAAGGCCGGCTCGGCCGAGGCCCTCGACCTGCCGGGGGTGCGCTCCGACCGGCTGCCGGTGCTCCCCGGCGGCGTGGCGATCATGTCGGCCATCCTCGAAGAGCTGTCCATCGAGCGCATGACCTACGCCGACGGCGCCCTCCGGCTCGGCGTCCTCTACGACCTGCTGGGGCGCTTCCACCATCTCGACATGCGCGATTCGACGGTCGGCCAGTTCATGCGCCGCTACCAGGTCGAGGCCGATCAGGCCGAACGGGTGCGCGCCACCGCCCTGGCGGCCCTCGACCAGCTCTGGGAGGGCGCCGCCGACGACAGCGACCGGGCCTTCCTCGGCTGGGCGGCGAATCTGCACGAAATCGGCATTTCGGTGGCCCACAACGCCTACCACAAGCACGGCGCCTACATCCTCACCTACGCCGACATGCCGGGCTTTTCCAAAAAGGACCAGGCGCGGCTCGCCATGCTCGTCCTCGGCCACCGGGGCAAACTCGAAAAGCTGTCCACCATGCCCACCGGCGACAGCGGCTGGTGCCTCGTCCTCTGCCTGCGGCTGGCGGTGCTCCTGCACCGCACCCGCGACGACCGGGCCTTGCCCGCCTACCGGCTGCAGGCCACCAGCCGGGGCTTCGAACTTGACCTGCCGGCCGACTGGCTGGCCCAGAACCCCCTGACCGCCGCCGCCCTGAGCGAAGAAATGGCGATCTGGCGCCAGATCGGCCGGGATCTGGCCCTCAACAAGGCCAAGGCGGCGAAACGGCCGGCATGAGTCCCGGACCCGTCCTGCAGCTCAAAGACGGCTGCGCCGTGCTCAGCGGGACGTGGACCCTGGCCGCTCTGGTGCCCCGGCTGGCCGTCCTGCAAGGTGACCTGGCCGCGGCGGCGGCCGGGGCGGCAAGCTGGGATCTGACGGCGGTGAGCCACCTCGACAGCGCCGCCGCGACGCTTCTCTGGCGCACTTGGGGCGGCGCCCATCCGGCTTCCCTGGCGGCTTCCGAGGCCCAGCGCCACATCCTCGACCGGGTCGCCGCCTTGCCCCCCGAGGCGCCGCCGCCCGTCCGCCCCCGCCGCTCGCCGGTGACGCTCCTGGGCCGGGTCGTTCTGCGCATCCTGCACAATTTGTACGGCCTTGTCGCCCTTTTCGGCCAGCTTCTCCTCGACGGGCTGCACCTCGCCCGCCATCCCGGGGAAATCCCCTGGAAGGAGTTCTCGGCCAACCTCTACAAGGCCGGCGCCCAGGCCCTGCCGGTTTCCGCCCTGGTCGGCTTTCTCATCGGCATCACCATCAGCTACCTGTCGGCCCTCCAGCTCAAGACCTTCGGCGCCGACCTCTTCATCGTCAACATCCTGGGCATCTCGATCATCCGCGAACTCGGTCCGGTCCTCGTCGCCGTGCTGGTGGCCGGCCGTTCGGGGTCGGCCATGACCGCCCAGATCGGCGTCATGCGCGTCACCGAGGAGATCGACGCCCTCGCCACCATGGGCATTTCGCGTACCGTGCGCATCATCCTGCCCAAGGTCGTGGCGCTCACCCTGGCGATGCCGCTGCTCGTTCTGTGGACTTCCGCAGTGGCCCTGGTCGGCGGCATGGCCGCCGCCTACCTCCAGCTCGATCTGTCGCCGGGGTATTTCATCGATACCCTGCCCCGGGCGGTGCCCGTCGCCAACCTCGTGATCGGGCTTGCCAAGGGCGCCGTCTTCGGCTTCGCCATCGCCCTCGTGGCGTGCCACTTCGGCCTCCACGTGCGGCCCAATACGGAAAGCCTGTCGGCCTATACGACTACCGCGGTGGTCACCGCCATCACCACGGTCATCGTCGTCGATGCCCTCTTCGCCGTGTTTACCCGGCAGGTCGGGATGCCTCAGCTATGAACGCCCCGGTTCCGGCCATCGCCATGCGGGGCGTGTGGACCCGCTACAAGGAGACGGTGATCCACAAGGATCTCGACCTCACCGTCGCTCCCGGCGATGTTCTCGGGCTGGTCGGCGGTTCGGGCAGCGGCAAGACGACGCTGCTGCGGGAAATGCTCGGCCTCCTGCGGCCGGCCCGGGGGACGATCGAACTCTTCGGCCAGGATCTCGACGACCCCGATCCTCTGGCCCAACGCGCCGTGCGCCGCCGGCTGGGCATGCTCTTTCAGCATGGGGCGCTGTTTTCGGCGCTGTCGGTCTTCGACAACATCGCCTTTCCCCTGCGCGAACTCAAATGCCTCGACGAGGCGTGGATTCGCCAGCTCGTCCATCTCAAGCTCGCCATGGTCGAACTCGAACCCCGCCACGGCCGCCTGATGCCGGCCGAACTTTCGGGGGGCATGGTCAAGCGCGTCGCCCTCGCCCGAGCCATCGCCCTCGAACCCGAACTGCTGCTCCTCGACGAACCGACGGCCGGCCTCGACCCCGACCGCAGCGACAATTTCGTCCGCCTCATCAAGCAACTGCAGCGGGAGTTGGGCTTTTCCGTGGTCATGGTCACCCACGATCTCGATACCCTGGCCGGCCTGTCGAACAAGGTGGCGGTGCTGGCCGATCAGCACATCGTTGCCTCGGGGCCGCTCCTCGATATCATGAGCGTCGATCACCCCTTCATCCGCAATTTCTTCTGCTGCGAACGCGGACTCGCGGCATTGCAACAGGCGCACAACTGATGGAAAACAAATCCCATGCTTTCCTCGCCGGCCTCTTCGTCATCCTGCTCGGGCTGGCGGCGATGGCCGCCCTGACCTGGTTCGGCGGCAAGAAGGAAATCACCCGCGACTACCTGGTGGTGACGCGGCAGAACGTCAGCGGACTCAATCCCCAGGGCCAGGTCCGCTACCGCGGCATCCGCGTCGGCAAGGTCGGCGACATCGCCCTCGACCCGGCCGACGTGCGCAACATCCTCATCACCATCCAGGTCCGCAGTGACGTTCCCGTCACCCGGGGGACGATCGCCAAACTCGGCTACCAGGGTATCACCGGCCTGGCCCACATCCTCCTTGAGGAAACGGGCAAGGATCCGGCGCCCCTTGTGGACGAAGGCGATGGCCCGCCGCGCATCGCCATGACCCAGTCGCTGATCGAAGAACTCGGCGATTCCGGTGCCCAGACGCTGCGCCAGGCGCGGGAGTTCCTCGCCAACGCCAGCGCGCTCCTCAATGACTCGAACCGCCAGAAGATCGCCGGCCTGCTGGCCCATGCCGAAACCACCTCGAGCCAGCTCAAGCCCACTTTGGACAATCTCAACGCCACCCTGGTGCAGGTCAAGACCCTGCTCAACGACGACAATTTGCGCAAATTTTCCGCCACCGCCGCCGAAGCCGGCCCCCTGTTGGCCGAAACCCGGGGCCTGGTGGGCAAGCTCGCCAGCGCCGCGGAAAAACTCGACGGCGCCATCGGCGATCAGTCGGCGAGCGGGGCGGCGGCGCTGATGCCGCGCCTCAACGAGCTTTCGGCGGACCTTGCGGGCACCTCGCGGCAGCTCAACCGGGTGCTCAAGATGATCGAAGAATCTCCCCAGAGCCTCGTCTTCGGCGCCCCGGCGCCGCCACCGGGGCCGGGAGAGGCCGGATTCAAACCGCCGGCGCCGCGCTGATCGGGGAGGGAGCGATGAAAAGAATCCTGGTGCTCGTCTGTATCGTGCTCGGCGGCTGCCTGACCGCCGGCAAACGCGGCGGTGACGCCACCCCGGCGGTGTACGACCTCGGTCTCCCCGCCCCCAGGCCCGCCGCCGCCGGCAACCCGCCCCTGGCGGTGGAGGTCCGGGCGCCCTACTGGTTCGACTCCCTGGGCATCGAATACCGCCTTGCCTACGCCGATCCCGCCCGCCTTCACGATTATTCCCAGGTCCGCTGGGCCGGCCCGCCGGCCGGGCTGATCCAGCAGCGCCTAGTGCAGCAACTGGGATTCATCCCCCACGGGCAGGCCGGTGCCCGTTGCCTGGTGCGCGTCGAAATCGACGAATTCAGCCAGGTTTTTGCCAGTCCCGAATTGAGCCGCGGTACCCTGCAGGTGCGCCTGGCCGTCCTCGACCGGGGGCGCCAGAAGGTGGCCGAGCGCGTGCTGCGCATCGAAAAACCGGCGCCCACCCCCGATTCCCGGGGCGGCGTGGCGGCGCTCACGGCGACGGTGGATCAATTGGTCGATGAACTGGCCGCCTGGCAAGGCGAATTGGCTGGCCCCGGCAAGCTCAAGGGCTGCGCGCGCTGATCGCCGCCCAGGGAGCGCGTTTTAGGGCGAGACGATGCGCTCGGAGATGCGCTGCTTGAGGTCGGGCAGGTTCTCGTCGAAACGGCCGTAGTGCATGAGAGACAGGCCGAAAACGCAGGCGTAGAGCAGCAGGCTGCGGCTCTTTGCCTCGGCTTCCGACATGCCGCCGGCGACGAAAAGCTTGCGCGTGCACTCCAGACGATAGAGGTCCACGGCCTCGACCACCGCCGCTGCTTCGCCGTCGTGGCGAGCCCAGTCCCGCACCGCCAGCTCGATCGACATGCCCTTGCGGTTGCGGCTGGCGCCGTAGATTTCGATGAGGTACTGAAGCTGGTCCTTTTCGCGGCCGGGGGCGCCCGAAGTGGCTTTTTCGATGTCCTTGATGCGCCCTTCGCGCCAGCGTTCGAGAACCGCGTCGAGCAGATCCTTGCGGTCCTTGAAATGCCAGTAGAAACTTCCTTTGGTGACGCCGCAGGCTTTGGCCAGGACTTCGACGCGTAAGCCGCTGACTCCGGATTTTGCTAGGATGTCGATGGCCCCTTCGATCCAGTCGTTGCGGTCGAGTTGGGTGCGCGGCGTGGCACTGCCCGGGCGGGCAGTTTTCGACGGGGTCTTGACAGGGCTAGTTTCCATACGGTACCGTATGCCTTCCATACGAATCAGTATGGTCATTGTGCTGATTGCGCCAGCGCCTGTCAAACGGCGTCCCAAATAAATGAAACGGCCCGAAAGGAGAGAAGCTTGAAGATTCTGGTCCCGGTAAAACGCGTTGTCGACTACAACGTCAAGGTACGCGTCAAAAGCGACGGTTCCGGCGTTGATCTCGCCAACGTCAAGATGAGCATGAACCCCTTCGACGAAATCGCGGTGGAAGAGGCCGTGCGTCTGAAGGAGGCCGGCGTGGCCAGCGAAGTGATTGCCGTGAGCTGCGGCGTTGCCGCCTGCCAGGAGACGCTGCGCACCGCCATGGCCATCGGCGCCGACCGGGGCATCCTCGTCGAGACCGACGTCGAGCTCCAGCCCCTGGCCGTTGCCAAGCTCCTGCAGGCGCTGTGCGCCAAGGAAGGCCCCGGCCTCGTCATCTGCGGCAAGCAGGCCATCGACGACGACGCCAACCAGACCGGCCAGATGCTCGCTGCCCTGGCGGGCTGGCCGCAAGCCACCTTTGCCTCCAAGGTCGTGGTCAGCGGCAACAGCGCCCAGGTCACCAGGGAAATCGACGGTGGCCTCGAAACCCTCGAAATCTCGCTGCCGGCTGTCGTGTCCACCGACCTCCGCCTCAACGAGCCGCGCTACGCGACGCTGCCCAACATCATGAAGGCCAAGAAGAAGCCGCTGGATACGGTCAAGCCCGCCGACCTCGGCGTCGACGTCGCGCCCCGTCTGACTACCCTCAAGGTCTCCGAGCCGCCCAAGCGTAGCGCCGGCGTCAAGGTCGCCGACGTCGCCGAACTGGTCAACAAACTCAAGAACGAAGCCAAGGTGATCTGATATGTCCATCCTCGTCATCGCCGAACACGACAACGCCTCCCTCAAGGCCGCCACCCTCAACACCGTGGCTGCCGCCGCCAAGCTGGGCGGCGAAATCCATGTCCTGGTGGCGGGCGCCGGTTGCGCCGCCGCTGCCCAGGCGGCCGCTCAGATCCAGGGCGTCGCCAAGGTGCGGGTCGCCGACGCCGCGCCCTACGCCAATCAGACCGCCGAAAACCTCGCCGCCCTGATCGTCGCCAACGCCGCCGGTTACAGCCACATCCTGGCGCCGGCCACGACCTTCGGCAAGAACGTCCTGCCCCGGGTTGCGGCGCTCCTTGACGTCGCCCAGATTTCCGAAATCACCGCCGTCGAATCCGCCGATACCTTCGTCCGCCCCATCTACGCCGGCAACGCGCTGGCCACGGTGAAGAGCGCCGATTCGGTCAAGGTCATCACCGTCCGCACCACCGCCTTCGACGCCGCGCCGACGGGCAACAGCGCCCCGCTGGAAGCCCTGGCCGGCGCCGCCGATAGCGGCCAGACCAAGCTGCTGGGCCGCGAACTGACCAAATCCGAGCGGCCCGAACTGGGGGCTGCCAAGATCATCGTTTCCGGTGGTCGCGGCCTGGGCAACGGCGAGAACTACCACAAGCTGCTCGAGCCGCTCGCCGACAAGCTGGGGGCCGCCCTGGGCGCTTCCCGCGCCGCCGTCGACGCCGGCTTCGTACCCAACGACTATCAGGTCGGCCAGACCGGCAAGATCGTCGCGCCGCAGCTCTATCTCGCAATCGGCATTTCCGGCGCCATCCAACACCTGGCCGGGATGAAGGATTCGAAGGTGATCGTCGCCATCAACAAGGATCCCGACGCGCCCATCTTCCAGGTCGCCGACTACGGGCTTGTCGCCGATCTGTTCGAAACCGTGCCGCAACTGGTCGCGGCGGTCGGCTAACCCGGCAATGTGAATCTGCCGGATACCCTGCTGGGCGAGGGGTGGTACTGGGCAGCCTGGGCCGTCTGGCTGCCCCTCTTCCTGCGCAGTCTCCGGCGGGCGCCCTGGTCGTGCCTGAAAGAATCCTCCCGCTTCAACCTGTGGCTCGGGACGGTCGTGGTCCTGACCCTGATCTGGAGCCTGCAGGCCGGAATCAAGCCCGGCCTGTCGCTGCATCTGCTCGGGGCCTCGATCCTCGTCCTCAGTTTTGGGCCGCCCCTTGCCTTCATCGGCCTGTCGCTGGTGCTGGCGGGGGTGACCGTCAACGGCGGCGGCGGGTGGTTCGGCTTCGCCGCAAACAGCCTGCTCACGGCGGGAGTGGCTGTCTTCCTCGCCCAGGCCATCTTCCGCCTGGCCGATCGCTTTCTGCCCCGGCAGTTGTTCGTCTACCTCTTCGTCAACGGCTTTTTCGGCGCCGCCCTCGCGGTGCTTGGCGTCGGGGCCGCCAGCTCGCTTCTGCTCGCCGTCGCCGGGGCCTATCCGGCCGCCTACCTGCTCGAGGAATACCTGCCCTACTATCTGCTGCTCGGCTTCTCGGAGGCCTGGCTGTCGGGCATGGTAATGACCCTTCTGGTCGTCTATTTCCCAGGGTGGGTGGCGACTTTCGACGATTCACGGTATCTTGCCGGCAAATAAACAATTCGACTGCGTCTCGATATTCTTACCCGGTGCGCCCCGCTGACCCGACCATCCGCCTGATAATCGCTGCTCCGCTGGTTGCGTGGGCGGTGCAGGCATCGGCCCTCGGCCTGGGGGAAATCCGGACCGCTTCGCCCCTGGGCCAGGTGCTGCGGGCCGAGATCGAGGTCCAGGCCGGGCCGCGGGAGATCGCCGACTCGGCTTGCTTCCGCCTGCGGGTCGGTGCGGACGATTCCCTCCCTTGGCTGCGCCAGGGCACGCTGGTCTTTCGCAAGGGCAGCCCGGGGATTCTGGAAATCCGTTCGGCCGGTCCCCTGCGCGACCCCATTCTGCGCCTGGGGGTCTATGTCGGCTGCGGCCACGATCTCCAGCGCGACTACACCCTGCTCCTCACTCCGCCGGCCGGCCGGGACGGGCAGGTAGCGGCGCCGGAGCCGGTGGTTCGATCCGCCGCGGCCGAAGCCGTCGTTGCCGCACCGCCGGCCGCTTCCCCGCGCCCCCGTCGGGTGCGGCCCGACCCCGACCTGCCGGCGCCGGAACGCCTGGTGCCGATCAAGCCGGCCCGCCGCGCCACGCCGCCCGGGCGCGATCGCCTCGTGTTGTCCGGCGGCGGCGACGGTGGCGAGCCGTCGTTGCGGCTGGCCACCGATCTTTTCGCCTGGAAGGACAACGACAGCGCCGCCCGGGAGGCCCAGCGCGAAATCCTGCGTCTGGAATTCCGCACCCTGACGGCCCTCAACGAACAGGCGACTTCCCAGTTGGCGGCGGCGGAAAAGCTGCGCAACCTGGAATCAACCCTGGGCGAGTTGCAGGAGCGGGCAGGAGAACTGACCCAACGCCTCGAAGACCGCGCCAAAGTTCCGCCGCCGGCGGGACCGGCGGCGCCCGTGCCGGCTTCGCCGGCTGGTCAAAGCGCCGGGCCGCAAAGTGTCGAACCGGCCGGCGGCGCGATCCGCCCCCCGGTGGCGGTGCGGCCGGCAGCGTCCGACGGCGGCTTGAGTGAATGGACTTTCTACGGTCTTCTCCTTGGCGCCCTGGCCGGCATCGCCGGCTGGCTGGGCTGGCGTCGATGGAACGAGAGGCGGAGCCAACCTGCCGTCGAACCCGATGTCGCCCCGGAAATCCTGGTGGACCCCCGGCGGGATGACGAGATCGACGAACCGGGCGGCGTCGACCTGCCGGTGGAGCCGGCGGCCATGGGCATGCCCATGGCCGTCGACGTGCCCCTCGACGCCGACGTCGAAGCGAACCCGGCGGCGGTCCCGCCGCCGCCCAGCGGCAATCTGGATTCCTCCTTCTCGATCGCCGCGGCCACGGTGCACGAGCATTTTGAAGCCAACCCGGTGATGGAACTGGCCGAAATCATGCTGTCCTTCGGCCGGGTCAAGGGGGCCGCCCAGGCCCTGCAGGAATTCATCGACCAGAGTCCCAACGAGGCGTTGAAGCCCTGGATCCGTCTCCTCGACGTCTATCGCATGGCCGGCATGCGCGAGGACTTCGAACGGGTCGCCCAGAATCTCAACCGGCATTTCAACGTCGAAGTGCTGCAATGGAGTCCCGAGGCCGCCGCCAACACCATCGACTTCGACCTGTCGCCCGGGGATGGCCCCCACGACGACGAACCGACGGTGAAGAAGGCGATGACCCTCGAGGACATGCCCCATATCGCCCAGAATCTGGTGGATAGCTGGAAAAAGCCGGAGTGCAGCGACTACCTGCATTGGCTGCTGCGCGACAACCGCGGCGGCAAGCGCAGCGGTTTCACCCTGCCCGTGGTCAATGAAATCCTGTTCCTGATCGAATTGCGGGAAACCCTCACGCAAATCAACAACGAAGAAACCGAGCAAAAAGGAGAGCAGCAATGAGCGAATACCTCGCACCCCTCAACGACATGCGTTTTGTCATGCGCGACCTGGCCGGCCTCGACCAGGTGGTATCCCTGCCCGGCAACGAGGAAGCCAGCGCCGACGTGGTCGACGCCATCCTCGAAGAAGCCGCCAAGTTCGCCGGCGAGGTGCTGTCACCTCTCAACCGGGTGGGCGACACCAACGGCGCCAAATGGAAGGACAAGGTCGTGACGACCACCCCGGGCTTCAAGGAAGCCTATGGCCAGTTTGTCGAAAACGGCTGGAACGGCCTGGGATGCGATCCCGATTTCGGCGGCCAGGGCCTGCCGCGCCTTCTTTCCACCGCCGTCAGCGAAATGTGGAAGGGTGCCAACCACGCCTTCTCCCTCTGCCCGATGCTCACCCAGGGCGCCATTGAAGCCCTGACCATCGCCGGCACCGACGAGCAGAAGAACGCCTACCTCCCCAAGCTGATTTCCGGCGAGTGGACCGGCACTATGAACCTGACCGAACCCTCCGCCGGCTCCGACCTGGCGGCCGTGCGCAGCCGCGCCGAACCAGTGGGCGACGGCACCTTCAAGGTCTTCGGCCAGAAGATTTTCATCACCTACGGCGAGCACGACATGACGGACAACATCGTCCATCTCGTGCTGGCCCGGACCCCCAACGCGCCGGAAGGCGTCAAGGGCATCTCCCTCTTCGTCGTTCCCAAGTTCGTGCTCAAGGCCGACGGCACCCCGGGTGAGCGCAACGACGTCTATTGCGTCTCCATCGAACACAAGCTCGGCATCCACGGCAGCCCGACGGCGGTGCTCGCCTTCGGCGACAACGGCGGCGCCATCGGTACCCTGGTCGGGGAGGAGAACCGCGGTCTCGAATACATGTTCATCATGATGAACGCCGCCCGCTTCAACGTCGGCCTGGAAGGCCTGGGCGACGCCGAACGCGCCTACCAGCGGGCCGCAACCTACGCCAGGGAACGCATCCAGGGTACCGAACTCGGTGTCCGCGGCGGCCCCAAGGTGCCCATCATCAAACATCCCGACGTGCGCCGCATGCTTCTTTCCATGCGCTCCCGCATCGAAGCCATGCGCGCCCTGGCCTACGTCACGGCGGCCGCCCAGGACAACGCCCACGACAACCCCGACCAAGCGGCGCGCCAGCGCGGCCAGGCCTTTGCCGACCTGATGATCCCGGTGGTCAAGGGCTGGAGCACGGAAAGCGCCATCGATATCGCCTCCCTCGGCGTCCAGGTCCATGGCGGCATGGGCTTCATCGAGGAAACCGGGGCCGCCCAGCATCTGCGCGACGCCCGTATCACGACCATCTACGAAGGGACGACGGCGATCCAGGCGAACGACCTGATCGGCCGCAAGATCGCCCGCGAGCAGGGCGCCACGGCCAAGGCCGTGATCGCCCAGATGCGTGCCGACCTCCTCGGGCTGGAAGGCGAGCTGGCGGTCGTCGGCGCCCGCCAGAAGGCGGCCATCGAAGCCCTGGAGAAGGCGGTCGATTGGCTGGTCGCCACCTATTCCGCCGACGTCAAGGCCGCTTCGGCCGGCGCCGTGCCCTTCCTCCACCTGTTCGGCATTGTCGCCGGCGGCTGGCAGATGGGGCGGGCGGCGGTCATCGCCCACCAGAAAAAGGCGGCGGGCGACGGCGATCCGTTCTGGGCCGCCAAGCTCACCACCGCCCGTTTCTACGCCGACCACTTCCTCACCCAGGCTCCCGGCCTGGCCGAGACGGTCATCGACGGGGCAGCCGGCACCCTGGAAATGGCCGAAGACAGCTTCTGATCCGGGTCGCCGGGCGGGCCGCCGCCCGGCATCGATGGCCTGCCCAAACGAGCGCCCCGTCCCGGGGCGCTTGGTTTTTCTCCCCGGTCTTTTTCAGTTCCGCGATTCGACGCGGTTGCGGCCGTTGGCCTTGGCGTCATAGAGCGCCTGGTCGGCGCGGCCCATGACGGGGTCGAAATCGTCTTCGCCGACATGCCACTCGGCGACGCCTACCGAGACGGTAATCATCAGGGGCGGCTGGCCTTCGATGGCGATCGGGTTGACTTCGACCAGGTGCCGGATGCGCTCGGCAAACTCGTGGGCGCCGGCCACGTTGGTGTGGGGCAGGAGAAGGGCGAACTCCTCGCCGCCGAGGCGGGCGAAGATATCGGTGTCGCGGAGCGAGCGCTGGATTTCGCCGACCAGGCCGGTGAGGGCCTGATCGCCCGTCTGGTGGCCGAAGCGGTCGTTGATCCGCTTGAAGTGGTCGATGTCGATGATGGCCAGCGACAGCGGCGCGCCGTGGCGCCGCGCCCGCTCGAGTTCGACCCGCATCAATTCGTCGAAGTGGCGGCGATTGGCGATCTGGGTCAGGGGGTCGGTGGTGGCCAGGGTGCGCAATTCCCGGCTCAATTCGCGCAGGCGCCCCATCTGCCGCTGGTTGCCCTGGGCCAGCCGCCAGATGGTGAAGCCGGCCGAGCCGAGAAGGGCCACCAGGATGAGCCACATCGAGACCGAGGCGTGCAGCGATTTCTCCCAATCGGCCAGGACTTCGGCCTCGGTCAGGGTCGAGGTCGCGAGGATGTCGTGGTTTTCCAGGCGCAGACTGCTGCCGTAACGCTTTTGTCCGTCGAAGGGCGAAACCAGCGTGCGTTCCGCTTCCCGCGGCACCTGGCCCCGGAGTTCGGCGATCATGGCGACCACTTCGCCGTGGCGGCCCTCGCCGGGCAGGCGGATGATGGTCGTGCCGTCGAGCATCACCAAGGCCAGGGATTGGCCTCCCGAGCGCAGGATTTCCTGGGTGTCCCGGGCCAGGAAGGAGAGGTCGAGGAGCACCACCGCGACGCCCGCCAGTTCGCCGCCGGCGCTCCGCACCGCCTGGCTCAGGCCGATGAACCAGCGGCCCGCATGCACCCGGGACTGGGCGGGATGGCTGATATGGGTGAGCGGGGCGCCGGCCGCACTGACCGCGGCGAAGTATTCCCGGTCGGCCACCCGGGGGATGGGGCCTTGACCGGACCAGCGCAGGATCGTCCCCTGGGGCGAGAGGAGGAGGACGTCCATGATATTGCGATCGAGATCGA
This sequence comes from Azonexaceae bacterium, assembly GCA_009469675.1. Classification (GTDB taxonomy): domain Bacteria; phylum Pseudomonadota; class Gammaproteobacteria; order Burkholderiales; family Rhodocyclaceae; genus SSSZ01. The sequence continues at coordinate 45,569 of SSSZ01000107.1, forward strand.
TGAGGCGCCGCAATTCGGCATCGTCGGGCAGGGCGCCGTGCTTCATCTCGTCGGCCAGGTGGCGGGCGAGGAGAAAATACTTGTCGAAGGAACTCTGGGCGTAGGCGGCGAAAATCCGGTTGTTGAGCTTGACCCGCTCTTGGCCGTAGTGGATCGCCCGTTCCCGCCGGCTCGCCGCCTCGATAGTCAGAACCAGCGTGACCAGGGCGATGCAGGCCAGGGTAAAAGCCAGAACCAGGCGGGGCCGGAAGTGGCGCGAATCGAGGGCGAGGAGGGGAGGCATCGCTGGGGAAATCCGGTCCTTTAGTGCTGATTAGTGCAAAGAACCCGAACCGATGCCATCGATTTCCGGCCGGGGTGGCAGCCGCGACGCGATAAGAAGCTACGCCCTCCGCCACTGCCGGACAATTGTCGGGGCGACGAGGCTCGGGGTCAAGCGGGCCGACGCCGAGGGGGCGGCGACTGCCGGCGCCAAGCCGGCGAAAAGTGCCGATTTCTTGCCGCTTGGTGCTGAAATTTGCTATAATTTTCGGCTTTTCCACCTTGCTCCACCGCAAACGCATGGCGGGGGGCTTTAGCCACAAGGAGTTTGCATGCGCCATTACGAAATCGTCTTTATCGTCCATCCGGACCAAAGCGAGCAGGTGCCCGGCATGGTCGAGCGCTATCGCGCCATCGTCACCGCCAAGAACGGTGCGATCCATCGCCTGGAAGACTGGGGCCGCCGCCAACTGGCCTACCCCATCCAGAAGATCCACAAGGCCCATTACGTGCTCATGAACATCGAGTGCGACAACGAAACCCTCGGCGAACTGGAGCATTCCTTCAAGTTCAACGACGCCGTGCTGCGCCACCTGACCGTCAAGATGAAGGCCGCCGTGACCGCGCCTTCGCCGATGATGAAGGAAGAGAAGTCCAAGTCGCTGCTCGGCGGCGGCGAGGTTGCTGCTCCGGCCGAACCGGCTGCGGCGGCGTAACGGGTTTTTGCGCGGGAAGGTAGGCTGAACCGCATCGAGCTTTCCGGCCGGCTGGCCCAGCGCAAGGCGCTGCGCTACACCCCCGCCGGAATCCCTGTCAGCGAAGGTGTTCTCGAACATGCTTCGGAGCAGGAGGAAGCCGGTGCGATGCGGCAGGTGGTCTGTGAAATGCTTGTTCTGGCCCTCGGCGATTCCGCTCGGTGGCTGCAGGCAGCGCCCCTCGGAGGGACGGTCAAGCTGACCGGTTTCCTGGCCGCCAAGAGCCGCAACAGCAAAACCCCCGTGCTCCATGTGAACACTATCGAATTTTTGGAAGGAAACGAAAATGGCTCGATTCTTCAAGAAGAAGGATGACGACAAGAAAAAGAAGCGCGGCGGCGGTCTGTTCAAGCGTCGCAAGTTCTGCCGCTTCACCGCGGAAAAGGTCGTCGAGATCGATTACAAGGATGTGGACGTCCTCAAGGAATACATCCAGGAAAACGCCAAGATCATGCCGGCTCGCCTGACCGGCACCAAGGCCGGCTATCAGCGCCAGCTGGGCACCGCCATCAAGCGCGCCCGCTTCCTGGCCCTGCTGCCCTACACCGATAACCACCAGTAATCGGGGATTCGAATCATGCAAATCATTCTGCTCGAAAAAGTCATCAACCTCGGCAACCTCGGCGACGTGGTCAAGGTCAAGGACGGCTATGCCCGCAACTTCCTGATCCCCCGCCGCATGGCCAAGCGCGCCACGCCGGCCGCCATGGCTGAGTTCGAAGCCCGCCGCGCCGAACTGGAGAAGGTCGCCGCCGAAAAACTGGCCGCCGCCCAGGCCCAGGCCGAAAAGCTGACCGGCCTCACTGTTTCCGTCGCCCGCAAGGCCGGCATGGACGGTCGCCTCTTCGGCTCGGTCGGCAATATCGACATCGCCGAAGGCCTCAAGACCGCCGGCTTCGACATCGACAAGGCGGCCATCCGCCTGCCCGAAGGCCCCTTCAAGGCGATCGGCGAGTTCCCCGTTGATGTCGCCCTGCACACCGACGTGGTCGCCAGCATCACCGTGGCGGTGGTGGCCGAGTAAGGTTCTCGCCGCCCCAAAAGAAAAAGCCTCGCCGACCGGCGAGGCTTTTTTGTTTTGGGGGGCTGGCGGTCAGCCCCCTTGCTTCCCCTTATACCACGTCGCTTTTATGTTGGGGTCGCGAAGACGAGCCGAGTACGGCGCGGTAGCACGGCAAGGCGAAGTGGACAACGAATCGGTTTGAAGCGAATCGGCATTACTTGATTTCCAGGAGGCTTTCGTCCCACTTGGGGTGCTTCTCCAGGCCGACCAGGTTGGCGATGGTGGCTGCGAGGTTGGAAAGGCCGGCGGTGGGCGTCTGCTTCAACCCCAGCCGGCCGCCGCTGGCGTTGTCGTAGAGGATGAGCGGCACCGGGTTCAAGGTATGGGCGGTCTTGGCCTTGAAGCTGCCGTCCTTGTTGGTGGCCGGCTGGCCGGTCTTCTTGTCGAGTTCATACATCTCGTCGGCGTTGCCGTGGTCGGCGGTGATGAGGGCGACGCCGCCCTGGGCGTCGATCACCGGCAAGAGGCGCGCCAGTTCCAGATCCACCGCCTCAATGGCCATGGTGGCGGCGCGGAAATTGCCGGTGTGGCCGACCATGTCGCCGTTAGCGAAATTGCAGCGCAGGGTCTTGTAGCGGCCGCTCTGCAGGGCGGCGATCATGGCGTCGGTGATCTCGGCGGCCTTCATCCACGGGCGCTGCTCGAAGGGCACCACGTCGCTGGGGACTTCCTGGTAGGTCTCGCCGTCGAACTTGCCGGAGCGGTTGCCGTTCCAGAAATAGGTGACGTGGCCGAACTTCTGGGTCTCGGAGCAGGCGAACTGGGCGATGCCGGCCTTGGCGAACCATTCGCCCATGGTGTCCATGATGGCCGGCGGGGCCACCAGGAAGCGCTTGGGCAGCTTGAGGTCGCCGTCGTACTGCAGCATGCCGGCGTAGGTGACCTGCGGGGTGCGCACCCGGTCGAACTGGTTGAAGGCGGCTTCCTCGAAGGCGCGGCTGATCTCGATGGCCCGGTCGCCGCGGAAGTTGAAGAAAACCACGGCGTCGCCGTCCTCGATGGTGCCCACCGGCTGGCCGCCGGCGGCGATGACGAAGGGCGGCAGATCCTGGTCGATGGTGCCGGGAAAGCGCTGGCGCAAGGCCATGACCGCCGCGGCGGCCGACACGAACTGGTCGCCTTCGCCGAGGACGTGGGTGCGCCAGCCCTTTTCCACCATCTTCCAGTTGGCGTCGTAGCGGTCCATGGTGATGTTCTGGCGGCCGCCGCCGGACGCGATGCGGGCGTCGAAGCCGGCGTCGCTGATTTCGCCGAGGAAGCTTTCGAAGGGTTCGACGTAGTCGAGGGCGCTGGTTTCCGGCACGTCGCGCCCGTCAAGGAGGGTGTGTATGCGCACCCGGGCGACGCCTTCGGCCTTGGCCCGGACGACCATGGCCCGCAAGTGGTCGATGTGGCTGTGTACGTTGCCGTCGGAGAAGAGGCCGATGAAGTGGATGGTCCCCGCCTTGCCGTTGGCCCCGGCCTTGGCGCCGGCGACGATTTCCCGCCAGGCTTCGCCCTCCCAGATGGCGCCGGAGGCGATGGCGTTGGAAACCAGCGCCGCACCCTGGGCATAGACCTGGCCGGCGCCGATGGCGTTGTGGCCGACTTCGGAATTGCCCATGTCGTCGTCCGAGGGCATGCCCACCGCCGTGCCGTGGGCGCGCAGGCGGATATTGGGGTAGGCGGCGAAGAGCCGGTCGAGGGTGGGCTTCCTGGCGGCGGCGATGGCGCTGCCGGCGTCGGACTTGGGCAGGCCGTAACCGTCCAGGACGATGACGACGACGGGGCCGGGGATGCCGGCAAAGGCGGAGAGAGGTTGCAGCATGGCGTTTCCTGGGAAAAGGGCCGCTTTCCGTGGGAAGGGCGGGCCGGCGGGATGGCGTAAAGCGCCTATTTTACCGTTGAAGGGGCGGACCGTCGCGGTTCGCGTTGGCCGGCCCAGGGCAATCGCACGAATGACATCGTTGTTGGCGATGAACATAGTCGTTGGCGATCAATTGGTTACAAGGGGGCTGTTCACAACGGTTTGATTTGTGTAGTTTTCTGTCTTTTTGGGGTGGCCCATGGAGAGGGAAGGCA
>SSSZ01000108.1 GCA_009469675.1 Azonexaceae bacterium
GCATGATGGGGTACGTTTAGATTGGTGTGTTTGGCGACGGCCAATCTAACAACCTCTGCCCCGTCACCTTCCCGCTACCCCTATTTCTTTCTGAAGATCAAGGCGGCCTTCCCCGGAAAGCCGCGATGAACCTTTTTTATTGGATGCAACGCTTCTACCCCCTCCTCTTCGTCTTTCTCTGGAGCACCGGTTTCATCGGTGCCAAGTTCGGGCTGCCCTACGCCGAGCCGCTGTCCTTCCTCCTCGTCCGCTACGGCATCGTCATCGCCCTGATGACCGCCATCGCCCTCGCCACCCGCGCCCCCTGGCCGCGGGCGCCGGCCCAGTGGCTGCACATCGGGGTGGCCGGGCTGCTCGTCCATGCGGTCTACCTGGGGGGCGTCTTCGCCGCCATCAAACATGGCCTGCCGGCCGGCATCTGTTCCCTGGTGGTCGGGCTGCAGCCGCTCCTCACCGCCCTGGGCGCCGGCTGGCTCCTGGGCGAACGGGTGAGCGGGCGGCAGTGGACCGGTCTGGCGCTCGGTTTCGCCGGCACCGCCCTGGTCGTTTCCGGCAAGTTCGGCGACGCGCCCCTCGGTCCCATGCTCATTCCCGCCCTGGCGGCGCTCCTCGGCATCACCGCCGGCACCCTCTACCAGAAGCGCTACTGCGCCCAATTCGATCTGCGCACCGGTTCGGTGATTCAATTTGTCCCGACCGCCCTGGTCACCGCCTTGGCGGTGGCCTGGTTCGAGGATTTCCGCATCGAATGGAGCGCCCCGTTCAGCTTCGCCCTGGCCTGGCTGGTCTTCGTCCTTTCCCTCGGCGCCATCAGCCTCCTGAATCTGCTCATCCGCCGGGGCAGCGCCGTTAACGTCGCCAGCCTCTTCTACCTCACCCCCATCAGCACCGCCCTCATCGCCTGGGCCGCCTTTGGCGAAACGCTGTCGCCGCTCGCCATGGCGGGTATGATCCTGGCGGTGAGCGGCGTCTATCTGGTGGCCAAAGCAAAGTGAGCACGATTCGCATCCTCGGCATCGACCCCGGCCTGCGGGTGACCGGTTTCGGCGTCATCGAAAAACACGGCGGCCGGCTGGTCTATGTGGCGAGCGGCTGCATCAAGTCGAAGGACAAGGACGGCCTCCCCGAACGCATCAAGACCCTGTTCGCCGGCCTCGGCGAGGTCATCGCCACCTATGGGCCGGACCACGCGGCGGTGGAGAAGGTGTTCGTCAACGTCAATCCCCAGTCGACCCTGCTCCTCGGCCAGGCCCGGGGGGCCGCCCTTTCCGCCCTGGTGCACGCCGGCCTGCCGGTGGCCGAATACACGGCGCTGCAGGTCAAGCAGGCGGTGGTCGGCCAGGGCAAGGCGGCCAAGGAGCAGGTGCAGCACATGGTGGTCAAGCTCCTTTCCCTGCCCGGCGCGCCGACGGCGGACGCCGCCGACGCCCTGGCCTGCGCCATCTGCCACGCCCATGGCGGCTTGGGCCTGGGGGCGCTGGGCGGGTTGGCCAAAGCGGCCGGCTATCGCGTCCGCGGCGGGCGCCTTATCGGGTAGCATAGTGGGATGATCGGACGACTGACCGGCATCCTCGCCGAAAAAAACCCGCCCCAGATCGTGCTCGACGTCCACGGCGTCGGCTACGAGCTGGACGTGCCCATGAGCAGCTTTTACAACCTGCCCGCCGCCGGCGAGCCGGTGACGCTGCTCACCCACTTTGCGGTGCGCGAAGACGGGCATTTTCTCTACGGCTTTCTCACCGCCGCCGAGCGCTTCGCCTTTCGCCAGTTGCTCAAGATTTCCGGGGTCGGCGCCCGCACCGCCCTGTCGGTGCTTTCCGGCCTCTCGGTGGCCGATCTGGCGGCCGCCGTGGCACGCCAGGAGGCCGGGCGGCTGACCAAGGTTCCCGGCATCGGCAAAAAGACCGCCGAGCGCCTGCTGCTCGAATTGAAGGGCAAGCTCGCCGACACCACCTCGGCCGCGCTGCCCGCCGCTTCCGACGCCAGCCACGACATCCTCAACGCCCTGCTCGCCCTGGGCTACAACGAGCGCGAGGCGGCGGCGGCGATGAAACCCCTGCCCGCCGGCATCGGCACGTCCGACGGCATCCGCCAGGCCTTGAAGCTGCTCTCCAAGGCATGAACCCGGCCAACACCCACCTCGTCCGCATCGCCATGGCGGCGCTCCTCATCATCGGCTGCGTCGCCGTGCTGCTGCCCTTCGTCGGCACCCTGCTGCTCGCCGCCGTCATCTGCGTCACCGCCTGGCCGGCTTATACCCGGCTCCTCCGGCTGGTGGGCAACCGCCCCAACCTGGCGGCGCTGACCGCCTGCCTCCTCCTCGTCCTCCTCGTCCTCCTGCCCATGATCGTCCTCTCCGGCAGCCTGGCGAGCGCCGTCGAGGCCGCCATCCGCACGGTCAAGCCCCTGATCGCCGACGGCCTGCCCCTGGAAGCGCCGGCCTGGCTCGCCGGCCTGCCCCTGGCCGGCCCGGAGATCGCCGCCTACTGGCACAAGGTGGCGGCCAGCCGGGCCGAACTCAACGAACTCCTGCAGCAGCTCTTCGAGCCGACGCGCAAGTTCCTGCTGGCCACCGTCACCGTTTTCGGCCGCGGCCTGCTGCAATTGCTCCTCGTCATCTTTTTCGTCTTCTTCATCCTGCGGGACGCCCCCAAGTTCGCCGCCTTGCTGCGCAGCGCCGCCTACAAGCTGGGGGGCGAACTGGGCGAACGCATGCTCAACCTGGCCCGCGGCACGGTCACCGGGGTCATGGTCGGCATTGTCGGCACCGCCGCTGCCCAGGCCCTGGTCGGCGGCATGGGCTACCTGATCGCCGGGGTGCCCGGCGTCGTGGTGTTGACCTTCGCCACCTTCATCTTTTCCATGGTGCCGGTGATCGGCCCCACCCTCATCTGGGGCGGCGCCGCCGCCTGGCTTTACAGCGACGGCCAGAGCGGCTGGGCCATCTTCATGGCGCTCTGGGGCATACTGGCGATCAGCGGCGTCGACAACTTCGTCAAACCCATCCTCATTTCCCGTACCGCCGCCCTGCCGCTCATCCTCATCATCGTCGGCGTCTTTGGCGGCGTGCTGGTCTTCGGTTTCATCGGCCTCTTCCTCGGCCCCGCCCTCCTCGCCCTGGGCCAGGCCCTGGTGCGCGAATGGCTGGCCGACGACGCCCCGGCCCTCACCCGAGCCTCCGCCCATGATTGAAACCGACAAGCTCGCCGCCGACCGGATCATCGCCCCGCAAACCCGATCGGCCCAGGAAGAAGCCCTCGAACGGGCGCTGCGGCCCAAACGCCTGTCCGACTACACGGGCCAGGCGAAGATTCGCGAACAGCTCGAAATCTTCATCGAAGCCGCCAGGAAACGCGCCGATTCCCTCGACCACGTGCTCCTCTTCGGCCCCCCCGGCCTGGGCAAAACGACGCTGGCCCACATCATCGCCCACGAAATGGGCGTCAACCTGCGCCAGACCTCGGGACCGGTGCTCGAGCGGGCCGGCGATCTGGCCGCCATCCTGACCAACCTGGAACCCCACGACGTTCTCTTCATCGACGAAATTCACCGCCTTTCCCCGGTGGTGGAAGAAATCCTCTACCCGGCCCTGGAAGATTTTCAGATCGACATCATGATCGGCGAAGGCCCCGCCGCCCGCTCGGTCAAGCTCGACCTGCCGCCCTTCACCCTGGTCGGCGCCACCACCCGGGCCGGCATGCTGACCAACCCCCTGCGCGACCGCTTCGGCATCGTCGCCCGCCTGGAGTTCTACACCGCCGCCGAATTGCAGAGCATCGTCGGCCGCTCGGCGACCCTGTTGAACGCCCCCATCGACCCCGACGGCGCCCTTGAAATCGCCCGCCGTTCCCGCGGCACGCCCCGCATCGCCAACCGCCTGCTGCGCCGGGTTCGGGATTACGCCGAAGTCCGGGCCGACGGCCAGATCACCCGCCCGGTCGCCGACGCGGCGCTGGCCATGCTCGACGTGGACCCGGCCGGGCTGGACGTCATGGACAGGAAACTCCTGTTTGCCGTCATCGACAAGTTCGGCGGCGGCCCGGTGGGGGTGGACAACCTCGCCGCCGCCATCGGCGAAGCCCGCGACACCATCGAGGACGTCCTCGAACCCTACCTCATCCAGCAGGGCTACCTGCAGCGCACCCTGCGCGGGCGCATCGCCACCCCCGCCATCTACCGCCACCTGGGGCTGGCCGAACCCAACAGCGCCGTCGTCCGCGACCTGCTGGCCGAAGAATAACCATGGCCCGCCGGGAATTCGCCGATTACCTCGTCGAATTGCTCGCTCCCCTCGGAGCCGTCACCGCCAAACGCATGTTCGGCGGCTTCGGCCTCTACCTCGACGGCCTGATGTTCGCCCTCATCGCCGACGACGTGCTCTACGTCAAGGCCGACGCCGCCAACCGCGCCGCCTTCGAAGCCCGCGCCATGCCGCCCTTTCTCTACGAGCGGGGCGGCAAGACGGTCACCATCGCCTACCACGCCGTCCCTGCCGAAGCCCTAGAAGACCGCAACGACCTGGTCAGCCTGGCCCGCCTCGGTTTCGCCGCCGCTTTGAGGGGCCGCCGGCCGGCCACCGCCAAACCCCGCCGCAAAAAGACCGGCGCCCCGGGGTAGTGCGAGGGGCCTAACCCCGATGGCTTACTGCGCCGGTCGATGCCGCCGGCCTAGAATGGCCCCATGGCCCCCACCGTCGTCCCCACCTACTGCGCCCTCTGCATCGCCCGCTGCGGCTGTCTGGCTACGGTGGAAGGCGGCCGCCTGATCCGGGTGGACCCCGACCCCGCCCACCCCACCGGCCAGGCCATCTGCGTCAAGGCCCGGGCGGCGCCGGAACTGGTCGCCCACCCCGAGCGCCTGACCACGCCGCTCCTGCGCACCCGCCCCAAGGGTGCCGCCGACCCCGGCTGGCGCCCCATCTCCTGGGACGAAGCCCTCGCCCTGGCCGGGGACAAGCTGCGCGCCGCCGGCCCCCGGGGCACCGCCTTTGCCGTCGCCACCCCGAGCGGCACCGCCGTCGCCGACGCCTTCGCCTGGATCCACCGCCTGGCCCACCACTGGGGCAGCCCCAACCTCGTCTTCGCCACGGAAAACTGCAACTGGCACCGGGATTTCGGGCCCGCCCTGACCTGGGGCAGCGGTCTCGCCATGCCCGACACCGAGCAGGCCGCCACCATCGTCCTCTGGGGCAGCAACCCGGCCGTCACCTGGTTGCCCCTCGCCGAACGCGTCCGGGCCGCCCAGCGGCGCGGCGCCCGGCTCATCGTCGTCGACCCCCGCCAGGGCGGGCTGGCCAACCGCGCCGACCTCTGGCTGGCGGTGCGCCCCGGCACCGACGCGGCCCTCGCCCTCGGCCTCATCCACCTGCTGCTCGACGAAGGCGGCGCCGACCTGGATTTCCTGCGCCGCCATTCCGACGCCTTCACCCCCGCCCCCGACGGCGACCGCAGCGTTCTCGAACGCCTCGCCGAAACGGCCGCCGCCTGGCCGGCGCCCCGCGTCGCCCGGGTCACCGGCATCGCCGAAGCGAACCTGCGGCGGGCCGCCGAAATCCTCGCCGAAGCCAAGCCGGTGGCCCTCGCCACCTGGACCGGCACCTGCCAGCAGGCCGAGGCCACCGCCGCCACCCGCGCCATCAACATCCTCTACGCCCTCACCGGCAGCCTCGGCCAGCCCGGCGGCAACCGCGCCTACCCCAAGCCGCAGATCAACGACGTGGCCGCCTTCGCCGCCGTCACCCCGGAAACCCGCGGCCATACCCTGGGCCTTGGCGAGCGCCCCCTCGGCCCGCCGGCCCGGGGCTGGATCACCAGCCGCGATCTTTTTCGCGCCATCGTTAGCGGCCAGCCCTACCCCATCCGCGCCCTGGTCGCCTTCGGCAGCAATTTCCTGGTTTCCAAACCCGCCACCCGGCACGCCGAAGCCGCCCTGGCCAAGCTCGATTTCTTCGTGCAGACCGAACTCTTCGCCACCCCCACCGCCCGCTGGGCCGACCTCCTGCTCCCCGCCGCCTCCTGCTGGGAAAGAGAAGGCCTGCAGGCCGGCTTCCAGGTCAGCCCCGCCGCCGACGCCCACCTCCAGCTCCGGCCGGCGGTCGTTCCGCCCCCCGGCCAGGCCCGGGGCGACACCCGCATCGTCTTCGACCTGGCCAAGGCCCTGGGCCTCGCCGACCACTTCTTCGGTGGCGACCCGGAAGCCGGCCTCGCCCACGTCCTCGCCCCCAGCGGCCTGGACGCCGCCGCCCTGCGCCAGGCGCCCCGGGGCCTGAGCGCCCCCCTCCTCACCGACGCCCCAGCGCTGCCCCGCATCACCCTGTGGTCCGCCGACCTCGCCCGCCACGGCGGCCAAGCCCTGCCCGTCTTCACCCCCGCCCCGGCCGACGGCGATCTCCCCTTCACCCTCACCTGCGGCAAAACCGCCCACTACTGCCACAGCCAGTTCCGCCAATTGCCCTCCCTGCGCCAGGGCCAGCCCGGTCCCGAAACCGAACTCGCCCCCGACGTCGCCGCCGCCCGCGGCATCGCCCCCGGCGACCCCATCGCCATCCGCACCGCCCACGGCCAATTCCACTCCACCGCCCGCCTCAACCCCAAACTCGCCCCCGGCACCGTCTGGTCCCACTACGGCTGGTGGGACGACGAACAACCGATCAACTACAACGCCAGCATGGACGGCGAGACCTTCGACCGGGTTTCGGGGAGCAATGCGCTACGGGGGGTGGGGTGCGATGTGAGGCGGAGGGAGTAACGGGTGGCCGGAGAGGAGCGGGCTGGATGTGGCGGCGGATTGTGGGCTGGAGGGGCTGGTGGTCGGCCAAGGACTAAACATCTCGCCCTCACGCCACCCCCAACGCCACCCGCCGATAGAGCGCCGCGATGAGGTCGGATTGGGTGACCATGCCCACCAGCTTCTTTGTCTCGTCGACCACGGGAATGTGGTGCAGGCCGCTGTCCGAGAGTTGGTGGACGAGTTCGGCCACCGGCGTGGCGACGGTGCCGGTGTAGACGTCCTGGGTCATGATCTGGCCGACGACTTCGGCTTTTTCCGACGATTCGCCCGGGGTGCGGCGGAGGAAGCCCTGGAGCCGGACGGCCAGGCCGGCGGCGGTGGTGTCGTCGAGCTGGCGCAGGAAATCGGCGACAGTGACGATACCGATCACCCGGCCGAAGCCGTCGACCACGGGCAGGGCCTTGATCTTGTGGCGGCGCAGCAGGTTCCAGGCCTGCTCCAGTTCGGTGGCGAATTCGACGCTGACCACGTCGCGGGCCATGATGTCGCCGCAGGAGAGCCCGAGGTGGCGTTCGAAGGCGTGGCCCACGGCCAGGTTGTAGATGGTGACCAGTTCCTGCTCCTGGATGTCGACGAAGGTGCCGACGGCCTGCACGGCGTGGTCGAGGTCGGCGTGGCTGAGGCCGGTGCGTTCGCTGGGCGGGGCGTCGGCGGTGGCGTGGCGGCCGGCCGGGGGGTCGGCCCGGCAATGGGGGTAGCGCCGCCGCAGGAGCAGGTTGTTGATGACGACGGCGGCCAGAAGGACGGCCAGGGCGTTGGCCAGGACCACCGCCATGAGCTGCAGGGCGTGGTCGGCCGTCGGCGCGCCCTCGGCGACGACGAGCAGGACGAGGGCGCCGCCCGGCGGGTGGATGCAGCGGCACCGCGTCATGAACCAGACGGTGGCGCCCAAAGCCAGGGCGCCGGCGGCGATGGCCGATGGGACGAGGGCGGCAGCGGCCAGGGCGAATACGGTCGCCCCGAGGTAGCCGCCGAGGACCGACCAGGGTTGGGCCAGGGGGCTGTGGGGCAGGGCGAAGAGGATGATCGCCGTGGCCCCCAGGGCGGCCACCAGCCAGACGCTGCCGGCCGGCGCCAGGGCGAGCAGGCTGCCCGCCGCGGCCAGGCCGACGAGGGCGCCAAGGGCGGATTTGCGCCGCTCGCCGGCGGCCAGAGGCGGCGTGTCGGCGATCAGGTAGTGGCGGGCGAAGTGCTTCAAGTCGATAGCCATCAGGGCATCCGGGAAAAAACTGCAGGGCGAGGGCCGCCCCGGCCTGGCTCAGCCGCCGACGGCGGGCGCCTTGAAGTCGTCGTGGCAGGTCTTGCAGACTTTGGTCAGGTCGGCCACGGCGGCCTTGAGCTTGTCGGGGGGATCGCCGCGGGCCACGTCGCGCAGCCGCGTCGTTTCGCTCTGAAAACGTTCGGCCAGGCCCTGGAAGCGGCTCCATTCCTTCCAGATTTCCGGCTTGGCCTTGGTTTCGCCTTCGTGGGAGCCGGGGACGAAACCGTCCAGGCTGGCCCGAGAGAGCATTTCGAGGTAGGCGGCGTGCCGGCCGAATTCGTTGCGGTTGAAGGGGACGGTGCCCTTGGCCATGGCCGCCACCTGGTCGTAGTGGCGTTTGACCATGGTCATCACGGCGCGGCGGTAGCGGATCGGTTCTTCGTAGCGCGACGGTTCGGCGCCGGCCGGGTCGGGCAGGGCAAAAACTAGGGTTGCCGCAAGGCCGGCGGCGAGTTTGGTGGTTATGCTCACGGTTTTGGGCTCCGGTGCTATCCTTTTTTTCGCCAATTGCGACAACGTATCGAATTGTGCCACCAAGAACGAAGAAGGAGCCCCCGATGGAAGCGAAAGCGCTGCTCGCCGCCCTCTTCTGCGCCGCCACGGCCCACGCCGGAGCGGCCGATCCGCCGGAAATCGTCCAGCGCACCTGCGTCCGTTGCCACGGCGACAACGGCGTCGCGGCGGTGCCCGACACGCCGCACCTGGACGGCCAGCTGGCGAGCTACCTGCTCGATGCCCTGGACAAGCACCAGAAGGGCAAGCTCCCGACGGAAGTGCCCGACCACGTTCCGGCCAGGCTGTCGCTGCCCGAACTGACGGCCATCGCTGAGTTCTACGCCGGCAGCAAGGCAAGCCGCCCCAAGCAGGAGGCCGACGGGCAAAAGGTTGCCCGAGGCGAGGTCGTCTTCCGCAACCGCTGCGAGGAATGCCACCCCGACAACGGGCGCGAAGGCGACAAGGACGGCCCCCGCCTGGCGGCCCAGAACCTGCCCTACATGTTGAAGCAGATTCGCCTCTTCGTGAGCGGCAAAAGGAAGTTCGGCTTCCTCCAGGACGAAGCCTACAAGGGCCTTTCCGACGCCGACCTCGAGGCGGTGGCCCATTTCTTCGCGGCCCAGGACCAGGTCGCCCCGCCCCAGCCGAAAAAGAAAAAGCGAAAAAAGGCCGAAGAGCCGGAAAACCCCGTCAAATAATGGCGAACGCCGGGTCGCGCCGGCCGACAAAAAACGCCGGCCGGCCGCCGGGAGCCGGCCCTGCGGCCCTGGGCCGTGGGCGCTTTCACCCTTGCCCGCCGACCCGCCAACCATATTCTGAGGCCGGCGCCTGCCCCCCGGTTCAGGCAGTCCGGCCCGGCGCCGCCAGTGAAGCTCCCGGAAGCCCTTGACGGCAAGCTACCGCCCTTCCCCGCCGGGCGGCGGCAGCGGGCCGCAACTTTTTTTGCCGCCCTTAACCCCGAATGCGGGCGTCGACCGTTTACTCGTTACGATCCGGGCATCGGGCCCGCCAGGAGACGCCATGAAACGATTCGCCATCGCCGCCGCACTCACCCTATCCACCGCCGCTCACGGGTTTTGCGGCTTCTACGTGGGCAAGGCCGACGCCAAGCTTTTCAACGAAGCCTCCCAGGTCATCGTCGTACGCGACGGCGAGAGGACGGTGGTCAGCATGTTGAACGACTACCAAGGCGACCTCAAGGAGTTCGCCGTCGTGGTGCCGGTTCCGACGGTGCTGCAAAAAGGCCAGGTCCATGTCGGGGAAAAAAGGATTTTCGACCGCCTCGACGCCTATTCCGCCCCCCGCCTGGCCGAATACTACGATCCCAACCCCTGCGACCGGCGGCTCTACGAAATGCGCAGCAAGGATCTGGCCTTGCCAGCCGCCCCCGCCGCCGCGGCGGCGACCTCTTCCAAGGCCCTCGGGGTTACGGTCGAGGCCAGCTTTTCAGTGGGCGAATACGACATCGTGATCCTTTCCGCCACCCAGTCCGACGGCCTGGAAACCTGGTTGAAGCAGTCCGGCTATCGCATTCCGAAAAACGCCGCCCAGGCCCTGGCACCCTACATCCGCCAGAACATGAAGTTCTTCGTCGCCAAGGTGAATCTCGCCGAGCAGGCCAAGACCGGCTTCCAGATGCTGCGGCCCCTGCAGTTCGCCTACGAGTCGGAAAAATTCATGCTGCCCATTCGCCTCGGCATGGCCAACGCCACCGGCCCCCAGGATTTGATCGCCTACCTGCTGACCCGGAACGGCCGGGTCGAAACGACCAATTACCGTACCGTGAAGCTGCCCGCCAATATGGATTTGCCGGTTTTCCTCAAGGAAGGCGACGAGTTCCGCAATTTCTACAAGGCCCTGTTCGGCGAACAGGCGAAAAAGGAGGGCTACCGCGCCGTGTTCACCGAATATTTCTGGGACATGAGCTGGTGCGACCCCTGCGCCGCCGATCCGCTTTCGCCGGAAGAACTGCGCCGGGCCGGGGTCTTCTGGGTCAACCCGGCGCCGGCGGCGGCCGGCCCGGGGGCCGCCGCCGCGGCCCCGTCCGCCCTCCTGCCGCGGCCCGCTTTCGGCGGTGCCCAGCCGGTAATGCTGACCCGTCTGCACGTCCGCTACACCCGGGAAACCTTCCCGGAAGACCTGATGTTCCAGGAAACCAAGGACCGCCAGAACTTCCAGACCCGCTACGTCCTGCGCCATCCGGCCAAGGTCGCCCCGGAGGCCTGTCCCGAGGCCAAAGCCTACCTGGAGGGCGTCGCCAGGCGCCAGGAGGCCGAAGCGCAGCAGCTCGCCACCCTCACCGGCGGCGAGATCACCGCCATCCGGCAAAAACTCGCCCTGCCCCCGGCCCCGCCGCAGAAGCCCTGGTGGGACGGCCTGTGGAAGTGACATGGGAAAGACTCCCGCCCCCGGAGCGGCGCCCTGCATCCTCCCCCCGCCCCCGCGGGAGCGGGGAGTGAGCCACCGGGGGCACTTCCTCGCCGCCTTGATTCTGGCGGCGGCCATCGCGGCACCGGCGGCGGCGGCCGACGGCCCGGTCACCCTGGAAACCCGGCCCGGGGTGACGCTGACCTCCTATTTCATGCCCCGGGCGGGGGCCAGCGCGGTGCTCCTGCTCCTCACTGGCGGCAGCGGCAGTATCGGCCTGCGGGACGGCGTCCCCACCTCGCTCAATTTTCTCGTGCGCAGCCGCGACCATTTCGCCGCCGCCGGGTTCAGCGTGTTCATCCTGGGGCGCCCGTCCGACCGCGCCGACCTCGACCCGGCCTACCGCATCGGCGCCGACCATCTCGAGGATCTGCGCCGGGTGGTCGCCCACCTGCGCCACCAGACCGGCCTGCCGGTCTGGCTGGTCGGGACGAGCCGCGGCACCATTTCGGCGACCGCCGCCGCCATTGCCCTAGGCGACGAACAGGCGGGCATCGTGCTGACTTCGAGCGTCACCGCCTATCGTATTCCCGGGGCGGTGCCGACCCAGAACCTGGGCGCCGTCCGCCTGCCGGTCCTGGTGCTGCACCACGAGCGCGATGCCTGCCGGGCCTGCAGCCCCCACGAACTGGGCTGGATCATGGACGGCCTCAGCCGGGCGCCGGTCAAGCGGCGCCTGGTGGTAAGCGGCGGCGAAGGCCCCAGCGGCGACGCCTGCGAGGCCCTGCACTGGCACGGCTACATCGGCATGGAGGCCGAAGCGGTGCGGCTCATCACCGACTGGATCAAAGCCCCCGCCGGCCCGCCATGACCATCACGATCCGGCGCGACCCCCGCCTCTTCCAGCTTGCCTTCCAGGCGACCCTGCTCACCCTGGGCGTGCTGTTCCGCGACTTCAGCCTGCTCCCCGCCCAGATGGCCCTGGCCATCGGCGGCGCCGCGGCGACCCAGGCCTTCTGGCTGCGCCGCCTGCGATTGCGGCAGGTGGGCTATCTCAGCCCGGTCATCACGGGCTTGGGGCTATCGCTGCTGCTCCGGGCCGATACCCTCTGGCTCCACCCGCTGGTGGCCTGTCTCGCCATCAGCGGCAAGTTTGTCCTGCGCATCCGGGGCAAACACGTCTTCAACCCGGCCAATTTCGGCGTCGGCATGGCCCTGCTCTTGTTGCCCGGGGCCTGGGTTTCCCCGGGGCAATGGGGCAACGACCTGGGCCTTGCGGTCTGGCTGGTCGGCCTGGGGGCCGTGGTGGCCGGCCGGGCGCGGCGGGACGACGCGGCCTGGCTTTTTCTCGCCGCCTTTCTCGGCATCGCCGCCCTGCGCCTCGGACTCCTCGGCTATTCCTGGGAACGGGCCTGGGAAATCTGGTGCCACCAGGCGACCAACGGCGCCCTGCTGCTTTTTGCCTTTTTCATGATCTCCGACCCCATGACCCTGCCCGACCACCCCGTCGCCCGGCGGCTCCACGTCGTCCTCGTCGCCTGCGGGGCCGCCGCCTGGCAGTTCCTCTATTACCACCCCCACGGGCCACTCTGGGCGCTGCTCGTCCTGGCACCCCTCGTTCCGCTCTGGGATCGGCTCCTGCCAGCCAATAAATATCAATGGGATAGCAACACGCCGTTACAAAAGGGTCGAACCGCGTAAGGTAGAATGGCGGCCCATGAAATACCAGCCCAAAGCCAACGCCTTCGCCATCCCCGTACGGATTTACTACGAGGATACCGATGCCGCGGGGGTCGTCTATTACGCCAATTACCTGAAATTCTTCGAACGCTGCCGCACCGAGTGGATGCGCCGGGTCGGCCACGACCAGTCCGACCTCGCCCGGGACGAGCGCATCGCCTTCGTGGTCAAGTCGGTCCATTGCGAATACCTGCAGCCGGCCCGCCTCGACGACCCCCTGACGGTCGGCCTGGAAGTCGAAAAACTGGGCCGCGCCCAGGTCGTCTTCCGCCAGCACGTCCGCCGCGGCGAGGAAGAACTGGTCACCGGCACCGTGCAAATCGTCTGCGTCAATGTAGACAAGATGAAAACCGCCCCCATCCCCGATTTTCTGCGGTCCAAACTGGAAGCGCTGCAATGAACGTCACGCAAGACCTCTCCATCCTCCACCTCATCCTCAACGCCAGTGCCGTCGTGCAGGCGGTGATGGCGCTGCTGGCCGGCGTCTCGTTCATGTCCTGGTACTACATCTTCATGAAATGGTTCGCGGTGCGCCAGTCCCGCAGCCAGACCGAGACCTTCGAGAAGGACTTCTGGTCGGGGGGCGACTTGAACAGCCTCTACAACAGCGCGGTCAACGACCGCCACCACGCCGGTTCCATGGAGCGCATCTTCGAAGCCGGCTTTCGCGAATTCACCAAGCTGCGCGGCCAGAAGAACCTCGACCCCAAGGACGTGGTGGACGGCTCCCGCCGGGCCATGCGCGCCACCTACCAGCGCGAGATGGATAGCCTGGAATCCCACCTCGCCTTCCTCGCCTCGGTGGGTTCTGTCTCCCCCTACATCGGCCTCTTCGGCACCGTCTGGGGCATCATGCATGCCTTCCGCGGCCTCTCCAACGTCGGCCAGGCCACCCTCTCGGCCGTCGCCCCGGGCATCGCCGAAGCCCTGGTCGCCACCGCCATCGGCCTCTTCGCCGCCATTCCCGCGGTGCTCGCCTACAACCGCTTCTCCCACGACATCGACCGCCTGGCCACCCGCTACGAGTCGTTCATGGAGGAGTTCTCCAACATCCTGCAAAGGCAGATGCGGTGAACATGCTTGCCCTGGTGCCGACTTCGCTGCCTCCCCCGCCGGCTGGCCCGCACGGCGCCCCATCCCTTGCAGGGAGGGCGTAAATGCGCCAGCGCCGCCTGAAAAACGAGATCAACGTCGTCCCCTACATCGACGTCATGCTGGTGCTGCTCGTCATCTTCATGGTGGCGGCGCCGATGATGACCACCGGCAGCATCGACCTGCCCTCGGTGGGCAAGGCGCCCCAGGCGCCGACGGCGCCGCTCGAGGTGGGCATCAAGCCGGACCAGACCCTGACCCTCACCGACCGCGCCGGCAAGGGCGTCGAACGGACCGTCAGCCGCAGCGAGTTGAAGGCCGCCATCCTCGCCGCCCAGGAAAAGAACCCGGACCAGCCGGTCCTCATCGCCGGCGACAAGAACGTCAAGTACGAGGCCGTTCTTGCCGTCATGGATGAACTGCAGCGGGCCCAGGTCAAGCGGGTCGGCCTGCTCGTGCAGCCGCAAGGAAAATGATTCCGGAAAAGCGCGAGGAGCCGGGCAAGAAAAAGGCATTGGTACTGGCCGTACTGATGCACGTCGTGCTCGTCGTCGTGCTCTTTTTCGGCGTCCAGTGGAAGCGCAGCCAGCCCGACGCCGTCGAGGTCGAACTCTGGTCTTCCCGCCCCACCCCCGCCGCCGTTCCGCCCCCCCCGCCGCCGCCCGAACCCAGGCCGGAACCCAAGCCCGAACCCAAGCCGGAGCCGAAGCCCGAGGTCAAGCCGCCGCCCAAGCCGGACATCGCGGTCAAGGAAGAAAAAAAGAAGCCCGAGGCGAAAAAACCCGAACCGCCCAAGCCCGAACCCAAACCCGAGCCGCCGCGCATGGATTTTTCCAAGATGCTCGACCAGGAGCAGAAGCAGCGCACCGCCGTCGCCCAGGCCGACCGCGAGGCCCAGATGAAGGCCGCCGCCGACGCCGAGCAGCGGGCCGCCGCCGGCCGCCGGGGCTTGGCCGACTACGCCGCCAAGATTCGCGGCAAGGTGCGCGGCAATATCGTCCTGCCGCCGGGAATCCAGGGCAATCCGGAAGCCACCTTCGACGTCACCCAGCTGCCTTCGGGGGAAGTCCTCGCCGTCAAGCTCAAGAAATCCAGCGGCAACGCCGGCCTCGACGCCGCCATCGAACGGGCCATCCTCAAGTCGTCGCCCCTACCCAAACCCGACGATCCGGCGCTGTTCAGCCGCCAACTGGACATCAAATACAAACCCTATGAAGAGTAAAATCCTCCAAATTTTCAAAAGATTGAACGCCATGCGCCAACTCTTCCGCACCCTGCTCTGCTGCCTCGCGCTGGTCGCTTGCGGCAGCGCCCGCGCCCAGCTCTCGATCGAGATCACCGGCGCCGGCGCCAACCGCATCCCGGTCGCCATCGCCGATTTTGCCGGCGAACCCGGCCTGGCCCGCGCCCTCACCTCGGTGATTCGCGGCGACCTGGAAAAAAGCGGCCTCTTCCGTCTGGTCGAAGCCGACGGCACCGGCCTCAACGAGAATTCCTCGGTCAATTACGCCGACTGGAAAGGCAAAGGGGCCGACGCGCTGGCCGTGGGAAGCCTCGGCTCGACCCCGGACGGCCGCCTGGAAGCGCGCTTCCGCCTGCACGACACGCAGAAGATGGTGGGCCTGGGGGGCGCCGCCTACGTCACCAGCAGCGCCCAGTTGCGCGCCGCCGGCCATCGCATCGCCGACGCCATCTACGAAAAGCTGACTGGCGAAAAAGGCATCTTCTCGACGCGCATTGCCTACGTCGTCAAATCGGCGGGCCGCTACGAACTGCAGATCGCCGACGCCGACGGCCAGAACGCCCAGGCGGCGCTGGTTTCCAAGGAACCAATCATTTCCCCGGCGTGGTCGCCGGACGGGACGCGGGTGGCCTACGTCTCCTTCGAAAACAAGAAACCGATCATCTTCGTGCACTCGCTCTCCACCGGCAAACGGCAGGCGGTGGCCAATTTCAAGGGTTCCAATTCGGCCCCCGCCTGGTCGCCGGACGGCCGCCGGCTGGCGGTGGTGCTCACCAAGGACGGCAATTCCCAGATCTACGTGGTGGGTGCCGACGGCAGCGGCGTCCAGCGCCTGACCACCTCGTCAGGCATCGACACCGAGCCGCGCTGGTCGGCCGACGGCGCCAGCCTCTTCTTCACCTCGGACCGCGGCGGCAGCCCCCAGATCTACCGCGCCGGCCCCGACGGCAGCGGTGCCCAGCGCGTAACCTTCGACGGCAGCTATAACGTCTCGCCGCGCCCCTCGCCGGACGGCAAGACCCTGGCCTACATCACCCGCCGCGAAGGCCGCTTCCAGTTGGCGGTGATGGACCTGGCGAGCCGCCAGGTGCAGGTGCTGACCGATTCCCACAAGGACGAATCCCCGAGTTTCGCCCCCAACGGCCGCATGATCCTGATCGCCACCGAAATGGGTGGCCGCGGCGTCCTCTCGGCGGTGTCGACCGACGGCCGCATCAAGCAGCGCCTGTCGATTTCCGCCGGCGACGTGCGCGAACCGGCCTGGGCCCCCTTCATCCAGTAATCCACCATCCACACCGGAGTTGTGCCATGAAAAAACTGTTTATTCCCGCTCTTCTTGCCGCCCTGATTGCCGGTTGCAGTTCAACACCGCCGGCCGAAACCGGCGGCGCCCCGGTCGAATCCCGCAGCGGCACCGACGTCGCCAAAGTCACCGCCGGCAACGTGGACGGCAGCGGCCTGCCCGCCGTGCTGACCGACCCCAAGAGCATCCTCTCCAAGCGCAGCATCTACTTCGACCTCGACAAGTACGACGTCAAGGACGAATACAAGGATCTGGTCGCCGCCCACGCCAAGTTCCTCACCGCCAACCGCGGCTTCAAGGTGCTCCTGCAGGGCAACACCGACGAGCGCGGCAGTCGCGAGTACAACCTCTCCCTCGGCCAGAAGCGCGCCGACGCCGTCAAGAAGTCCCTCATCCTGCTCGGCGCCAAGGAAGAGCAGGTCGAGTCGGTCAGCCTGGGCAAGGAAAAGCCGTCGTGCACCGAATCCTCCGAGGACTGCTGGGCCAAGAACCGCCGCGCCGACATCCTCTACAAGGGCCCCACCGGCGCCGGCGAGTTCTGACAATGACACGGCCCCCACGCTCGCTTCATTCGCTGCCCCCCGAGGGGGCGCCGGTCCCCCTTGAGGCGGCCCGGCGGGGGGCCTGGACCCGCCCCCTGCGCATTGCCCTACTCGTCGCCCTGCTCGGGACCGGCCCGGCGCAGGCCGGCCTCTTCGACGACGACGAGGCCCGCCGTCAGATCGCCGACATCAAGGCCAAGTTCGACGCCCGTTTCGACCAGCAGGCCCGCGCCCAGCTCGACCTGGCCGGGCAGATCCAGAAGCAGGCCGAGGAGATTGCCCGCCTGCACGGCCAGATCGAAACCCTGAGCTACGAGTTGGAAACCACCAAGAAGCGGCAGCAGGATTTCTACCTCGACCTCGACTCCCGGCTGCGCAAGCTCGAACCCCAGGCCGCCGCCGAGGGCGGCGACAAGCCCCCCGCCAAGCCGGCCGGCGACCCCGTCGCCGAGGGCCAGGAATACGAAGCAGCGCTCAATTTCTTCAAGGCCAACAAATTCAAGGAGGCCGCCGCCGCCTTCGGCGCCTTCCTGCAGAAACGCCCGGACAGCAGCCTGGCGCCCAACGCCCAGTTCTGGCTGGGCAACGCCTGGTACGCCCAGCGCGACTGCAAGAAGGCCATCGAAGCCCAGAGCGCGGTGACGAGCAAGTGGCCGGACAGTTCCAAGGCCCCTGACGCCTGGCTCGCCATCGCCACCTGCCAGCAGGAAATGGGCAACGCCGCCGGCAGCAAGCGCAGCCTGGAAACCCTGGTGGCCAAGTATCCCGCCGCCCCGGCCGCCGAAACCGCCCGCCAGCGCCTCAAGAAGAAGTGAGTTCCCGGGGGCGGGCCGGCCGGTCCGCCCCATTTCTCCCATGCTCCGTCTCAGCGAAATCTTCTTTTCCCTCCAGGGTGAGGCCTCCCGCGTCGGCCTGCCCACCGTCTTCGTCCGCCTCACCGGCTGCCCCCTGCGCTGCGTCTGGTGCGACACCGCCTACGCCTTCACCGGCGGCACGGCGATGAGCATCGAGGCCGTCCTGGCCGAAGTCGCCCGTCACCCCACCCGCCAGGTCTGCGTCACCGGCGGCGAACCCCTGGCCCAGAAGGCCTGTCTGGCGCTGCTCACCGCCCTCTGCGACGCCGGCTACGAGGTTTCCCTGGAAACCTCCGGCGCCCTGGACATCGCCGAGGTGGACCGGCGGGTCGCCCGCATCGTCGACCTCAAGGCCCCCGCGTCCGGCGAAAGCGCCCGCAACCGCTGGGAAAACCTGGCCCAGCTGCGCCCCACCGACGAAGTGAAAATCATCGTCGCCTCGCGGGGCGACTACGAATGGGCGCGGCAAGCCCTCGCCGAGCACGGCCTGGCCGCCCGCTGCCCGGTGCTGCTCTCCCCGGCCCAGGGGCTGGTCGAACCGGCGGCCCTGGCCGGCTGGATACTCGAAGACGGCCTGCCCGTGCGCTTCCAGTTGCAGCTCCACAAGCTCCTTTGGGGTAACATGCAGGGAAAATAGCCGGAGGAGAAGCCATGCCATCAAATCGCCGCCAGTTCTCCCGTATCCGCTTCCGCACCGACGCGAGGCTTTATCTCCCCAACGGCGAAACCGACGTCGAGGTCGTCGACCTCTCCCTGCGCGGCGCCCTCATCGCCGCCCCGGCCGAGGTTTTCGTCACGGTGGGCAGCCCGTGCACCCTGCGTATCCGGCTCGACGAAATGGGCACGACGATCCGCATGGAAGCGACCATCGTCCACCGCCTGAGCGGCTACTACGGCCTCTACTGCCGCGAGATGGATCTCGACAGCATCACCCACCTGCGCCGCCTGGTCGAACTCAACGTCGGCGACGAGGCCATCCTCAACCGCGAAGTCGGACTTCTTTCGTCGAACTGAGCCGGCCGCCGGAAAACCCTGCTACGGCAAGCATTTGCCGTGTCAATCCCAAGCAGAAATGTCCGGTTGAAAGGTGGCCGGCCACGGCTGCGCCACCTTCGAGGGTTATCTCGTCGGGCGGCGGATGTCGGCGGACCAGTTCGAGGCCCAACTGCTGGCCGGCGACCTGCCCCGCCTCGAGTCGCCGCACAGCGCTTCGTTCTTCTGAGCACGGGCGCCGTCAGACGCCGAGGTAGCGGTGCCAGATGCCGTGGTCGGCGGCCAGTTCCGCCGAACTGCCCCGCCAGGCGACGCGGCCCCGCTCGATGATGGTGTGGCGGTCGGCCAGGGCGATCAGGCGATCGACGTATTTGTCCACCACCAGGATGGTCTGCCCGGCCTGGCGCAGGTTCGCCAGGCAGGCCCAGATTTCTTCCCGTACCAGGGGCGCCAGGCCTTCGGTGGCCTCGTCGAGGATAAGCAGCCGGGGATTGGTGACCAGGGCACGGCCGATGGCGAGCATCTGCTGCTCGCCGCCGGAAAGCTGGTTGCCGAGATTGCCCGCCCGCTCGGCGAGGCGGGGAAAAAGGGCAAAGACCCGGGCCGGGGTCCACGGTTCGCGGCGGCCGCTGCGGTTGGCAGCGAAGGCCAGGAGGTGCTCCCGCACCGTCAGGTTGGGAAAAACCTGGCGCCCCTCGGGAACCAGGGCGATGCCGGCGCGGCCGATGCGGTCGGCGCGCCAGCCGTCAAGGCGGGCACCGGCCAGGGCGATACGCCCGCCACGCACCGGCTCAAGGCCGCAGATGGCGCGGATGGTGGTGGTCTTGCCCATGCCGTTGCGCCCGAGCAGGGTCGCCACCTGGCCTTCCTCGATGGCGAATTCGACGCCGAAAAGCACCTGCGAGAGGCCGTAGGCGACTTCCAGGCCCTCGACTTCGAGAAGCGCGTTCACGCCCCGTCCCCCAGGTAGGCGCGGCGCACCTCGGGGTGCCGGCGCACGGCCTCCGGCTCGCCGGTGAACACCAGGCGGCCGCCGACCAGGACGGAAATCCGGTCGGCCAGGCGGAACACGGCGTCCATGTCGTGTTCGACAAGAAGGATGGTGACGTGGCGGGCCAGGTGTTCGATCAGATCCACCATGCGTTCGGCCTCCTCCGGCCCGGTGCCGGCCATCGGTTCGTCGAGGAGCAGGAGCTGCGGCCGGGTGGCCAGCGCCATGGCCAGCTCGAGGGCGCGCTGCTCGCCGTGGGCGAGTTCGCCGGCCGGCCGGGCGGCCAGGTCCGCCAGGCCGACCTGGCGCAAATACCCCGCGGCCTCGGCGAACACCCCGGCCTCGCTGGCGGCCGGACGCCAGAAGCGAAAACTCGTGCCGCTGTCGCGCCGCCCCTGGACGGCCAGCGCCACGTTGTCGACCAGGGAGAGCCGGGAAAAGACGTTGGTAATCTGGTAGGAGCGGGCAATCCCGGCGTGGACCCGCTGGTGCATGCTGCGCCGGGTAACGTCGGCGCCCGCGAAGCGGATGCTGCCGGCGTCGGGCCGTAGGGCGCCGGAAACGTGGTGGATGAAGGTGGTCTTGCCGGCGCCGTTGGGGCCGATCAAGGCGTGGATTTCGCCCGCGTCGACGGAGAAATCGATGCCAGCCAGGGCCTGCACCCCGCCGAAGGCCCGGGACAGGCCGGTGACGGCGAGCAGCGGTTCAGCCACGGCGCCCGCCGAAGAGGGCAGCGATACCCCGGGGGGCGAACAGGACGATGACCAGCAGCAGGCCGCCCAGACCGATGTGCCAGTGCAGGGTCAGCCCGGCCAGCGCCTCTTCCAGCAGGAGCAGGACGACGGCCCCGACGACGCCGCCGTAGAGGGTGCCGACGCCACCGATGATGACCATGACGAGCAGGGTGCCCGACTGGGTCCACTGCAGCAGGCTGGGACTCGCCAAGCCGGTCAAGTTGGCGAGCAGCGCCCCGGCCAGGCCGGCCAGGGCGCCACCCAGGGCGAAACAGGCAAGGCGATAGCGGAACACGGGGTAGCCCAGGGCCTCCATGCGCGCCTCGTTCTCGCGGATGGCCTGGACGACCCGGCCGAAGCGGGCCTGGGCGAGTCGGCCGAGGCCGAACAGCGTGAGCGCCAGACAGCCGAGGACGACAAAATAAAAGGCCCGGTCGCCCCCCAGGCCGAGGCCCGCCAGACTGGCCCGCCCGGCCAGGGGAAGGCCGTCGTCGCCGCCCCAGGCGCGGGCGGATACGAAGAGGTAATAGACCATCTGGGCGAAGGCCAGGGTAATCATGATGAAATAGACGCCCCGGGTGCGCAGGCTGATCGCCCCCACCGCCAGGGCGAGCAGCCCCGCCGCCGCCATGACCGCCGGCCAGGCCACGAAGGCCTCGCCGACGCCGGCGGCCATCAAGATGGCGCTGGCGTAGGCACCGGCTCCGAAAAAGGCGGCATGGCCGAGGGAGAAAAGGCCGCCGAAGCCGAGCACCAGGTTGAGGCTGGTGGCTGCCAGGGCGAAGATCATGATGCGGCTGACCAGGCCGATGTAAAAGCCCTGCCCGGCCGCTTCGAGGGCGAAGGGGAGGGCCACCAGGGCAGCCAGGAGCAGCCGGGCAGCGGCCTTCTGATAGGGAGCAGGCTGGTAGAAGCCCATCAGGCCCGGGCCGGAAACAAGCCCTGGGGCCGGAAGAAGAGGATGCCGGCCATGAGGACGTAAATGAGGATGGAAGCCAGGGCCGGACCCAGGGTCGACGCCGCGTCGGCGGGCACGAGGGCGCGCAGCAGCGTCGGCAGCAGGGCGCGGCCGAGGGTGTCGCAGACGCCGACGATGAGGCTGCCGACGAGGGCGCCGCGGATCGACCCGATGCCGCCGATGATGATGACGACGAAGGCGAGGATGAGGACGCTTTCGCCCATCCCCACCTGGACGGCGAGGAGCGGCCCGAGGAGGCCGCCGGCCAGGGCGCAGAGGCCGGCGCCGGCGACGAAGACGGCGGTAAACAGCGCCTGGACATCGACCCCCAGGGCCTCGGTGATCTCCCGGTTGGCGGCTCCCGCCCGCACCCACATGCCGACCCGGCTGCGCGCCACCAGGAGGTAAAGCCCGAGGGCCACGGCCAGACCGAAGGCGATGATGAGGAGGCGGTAGGCCGGGTAGAAGAAGGTTTCGCCGAACAGCCCGAACTCCACCGGCCCGGCCAGGCTTTCCGGCGGGTTGAGAAGAACCGGCTGGGCGCCCCAGACGACCCGCACCGCCTCGTTGGCGATGAGAACGAGGGCAAAGGTCGCCAGCACCTGGGAAAGATGGTCGCGGCGATAGAGGCGGCGGAAGAGGGTAAGTTCGAGGGCCAGGCCGACCAGGGCCGTCGCCGCCACTCCAACCGCCAGGCCGATCCAGAACGAATCCGTCGCCTGGGCGGCGGCAGCGACGAAGTAAGCGCCCACCATGTACAGGGAACCGTGGGCCAGGTTGATGCAATCCATGATGCCGAAGACCAGCGTCAGGCCAGCCGCGAGAAGGAAGAGCATCAAGCCGAACTGCAGGCCGTTCAGAGCCTGCTCGAAGACAAGCTGGATCATTGAACAGCGAGATCTGGGGGAACCAAACTAATCGCCCTCTTCGGCATTCAACACGGCACTTTGGGCAACGGCAAAAATTGCGTCAAGGACGGAAACAATTTCCGGATCGACAGACTCAAACGCCATAAACGCGACAAGCTCATGGAATCTCGCCTTATTTTCTGTCTGTACAGGCAACCCCAGTTTGCGCGCATAGTTCCGCATCAGCGGAATTAAAACATCATCGCTGGCTTTGATATCGTCCGACCAAGGACTCCCCTTGCCCGTAATTTCCAGTGCATTGGCAATCTCCGCTATTGCTTCCCGCATGGTATCAACCCGATGCGGCGCCTCCATCGCTTCGATGAGATCGCTGGGCCCGTTGCCCTTAGCCCAGGCCTGGAGCACATCTTCACGGCAAAGATAGTTTTCTATCTCACGCTTTGTCCAGGATTTCTCAGTCAGCCCCCCTTCCGTCGCCAGCGGATTTCCTATTCGGTCAAACAGTGCAAACCCCACCAAGTTTTGCCGGGCCTCCCGAAGCCCGTGGAAGTGCTCCCGTGCAGGCTGAGGCCTGTTTTCCCCCACGTAATGAACGAATGGCGCATCAAGCGCCTTGGTTACCGGGTGCCCAAGTCGTTGGGCAAACGCACGGAGAATATCAAGATCAGTGGATCCTTCCAGATATAGTATCCAGCCGCGCTCCTCCGCCAGATAGTAGTGATCGAAACCAATGTTATTTAGAGCCTTCTTGAGTTGGCTTCCCTGATTATTGATAGTATGGGGCCGACCCAAAAAAGCGACGACCTGATCCTTGTCGGCCGCTTCTTCAAGAACCACCTCGGAATGACTCGCCGCAATAATCTGCCCATTTCGGCTTCGGGCCACGTCATTGATTACCCGATATATCTGACGCTGACGCAATATTTCCAAATGTGCGTCCGGCTCGTCCAATAGCACCGCAGTATTCGGATTTGCGTAAAGATAGGCGAGCAGAAGGAGTGTTTGTTGCAAACCGCGCCCGGCCGACGACAGATCGAGTTCAACACCGCTTTTCTCGCGGTAGCCCATAGTGACCTCGCCCCTTAGCGCATTAAACTGGGGACGGTCAAGCTGAACGCCAAATAGGCTGTTTACATCTCGCTGAAGCTCAACCCAAGCCTCCGGGGAATCTTCCGCCAAGCGGTAACAAAGGTTTCGCAATACTTGAGCCGTCTGCCCCTCCCCAATTAGGACATTAATGCGACCAAGTTCCCACTTTGGTTCAGTTGAAGCCAGCCCGGACATCGGCGGTAGCAGAGCCACCTTTACATCGGACAACAATTCGGCATCCGGCAATGGCATTCGCTCCGAACCGTCGGCCGCAAGTCTTAGCGGGCGACAATAGAAGGACTCAGGATTTGCATAATCGAACTCCAGTCCACATTGCCAAACTTTTCCACGAGTAACGCCTTCTACGACAATCTCAATGAAGATGTTCTTGGTCTTATTTTTTCCATCTTCCTGACGCTCTCCACTTCGCACATGCAAATCTCGCCAAAGGAGATTGGCATTAGGTACCGCAATAGCCGTCAAATCTTTCCGATTAAGTGTTACCCCAGAGCGCCGCATTGCCTGAGGATTGCCACCCCGCTTAGACAACCAGGCCCGCATGCCCGCTTCCCAAAGCGCTAGAGCCTGAAGGGCAGACGTTTTTCCCGAATTATTCGGTCCGATAAACACCACCGACTGCGCCAATTCGATATCAGCAAACCCAAGGCGCTTAAAATTCTTGATTCTCAACCGGGTCAACATCAGCAGTCTCTCCTAATATCGGGTTTCCATGCCTACCGGCGCCTCACTTCATTTTGCAATGGCTGGCGTAGGCATCGGCGTGGTTGGTGAAAATGCTTCCCATGGTCTTGTTGGTGATCCGCCCTTCGGCGTCCTTGCCGATCACCCGCAGGTAGTAGTTCTGCACCGGGTAGTGGTTGCCGTTGAACTTGAAGTCGCCGCGCACCGACTTGAAGCGCTTGGCTTCCAGGGCTTTTCTCAGGCCCTCCTTATCCTCGACCTTGCCCTTGACGTCGCGCACCGCGGCGTCGATCAGGAGCGCCGTGTCGTAGCCCTGGGAGGCGTAGAGCGACGGGATGCGCCCGTATTCCTTCTGGAAATCGGCGACGAAACGCTTGTTTTCCGGGTTGTCCATGTCGTGGGCCCAGTGGGACGAGTTGAACATGCCGAGCATGGAAGAACCCACCGCCTTGATGACGTCCTCGTCGGCGGAAAAGCCCGGGGCGAAGAGCTGGACATCCTTGGAAAGGCCCGCCGCGACGAACTGCTTGACGAAGGTGATGCCCATGCCGCCGGGCAGGAAGAAGAACAGGGCGTCGGGCTTCAATGCGCGGATCTGGGCGAGTTCGGCGGCGTAGTCGAGCTGGCCGAGCTTGGTGTAGACCTCCTCCGCCACCTTGCCCTTGTAGTAGCGCTTGAAGCCGGAGACGGCATCCTTGCCCCCGGGGTAGTTGGGGGTGACGATCACGACGTTCTTGAAACCCTTGTCCTGGACGACCTTGCCCACCGCCTCGTGGAGATTGTCGTTCTGCCAGGCGACGTTGAAGAAGAAGGGATTGCACTGCTCGCCGGCGTATTGCGACGGCCCGGCGTTGGCCGAAAGGTAGAAGGTCTTGTTCTCGAACACCGTTGGCCCCACGGCCAGCATGATGTTGGAGAAGACGATGCCGGTCATGAAATCGACCTTGTCCTTCTTGAGGAACTTGTCGGCCGCCTGTTTGGCGACGTCCGGGTTCTGCTGGTCGTCGGCCACCAGGATTTCGGCCGGCAGGCCGCCCAGCTTGCCGCCCAGGTGCTTGACGCCGAGGTTGAAGCCGTCGCGGATATCGACGCCGAGGCCGGCCCCGGCACCGGAAAGGGTGGAGACGAAACCGACCTTGACCTTGTCGGCGGCGTGGGCGGAAGCGGCCAGCAGGAGGGCGGCGGCCAGGGCGGCGGGGCGAAGCGGCATCGGGGTCTCCGGAAAGCGATAGGGGCACGGGATTGTAGCGCAGGAACAAGCAGATAGCCTGCGAACCGGCGTTTCCCC
>SSSZ01000012.1 GCA_009469675.1 Azonexaceae bacterium
CCGTACAAGCTCTTCGACGACATCGCCTCGACGCCGGACGAACTTCGAAAGTGGGCCGCCGGCGATCCCAAGGCGAATCCGAAGGGAGTCCAGTATATTCCTCTTGTAGGGAAGCTCATCTACAACCGAGCCCTCGGCGGGGCTGAACGCGCGAACAAGCGCGACGAGCAGATCAAAGAGCGCAAGCAACGCGAGAGCGAGAAGCTCAACTAGGAGACCTCCATGGGCAAGGCTGACTACTTCCGCCTCGGCGATTGGAACGCTCGCTGCGACCGCTGCGGGGCGAAGAGGAAGGGAAGCGAGCTTCGCAAGCAGTGGAATGGGTGGATGGTGTGTCCCGAGCACTGGGAACCTCGCCATCCCCAAGACTTCGTGCGGGCAGTGAAGGAAAACCCAACGCCGGAGTTTGTCCGGAATCCCCCTGACGTCTTCGTCGAGGACGTCTGTACCTTGGCGGGGCGGTCGGCGGTCGTCGGAAGGGCGATCGTCGGCTGCTCCATCGTGGGGTATGAGCCCCCAATTGACGACTGGTTCAACGATCCGAGGACCTGATGAGCAGCACCACATTCACCGACAAGCGCACCGTCATGGAGGCCGCCTGGGCCCAGGACGTCAACGATGCAACGTACCTGAAGAAGAACGTCTCCGGCGTTGGCAGGATCGACGTCTACTCGCGAGGAATCCTCGCCGACGGCACAGACCAGACCGCGGCGATGGTGAGTCTCCTCGGGACCCTCGGGACCGCCGGATGGAGAGGGGTGCTGTACATCTCCTACGGCACGAAGTTCACCATGACGACAGTCTACGCGGCGGTGCCTACCGGCATCGTGCTGGTGGACGAGTCGAGCGTCAACATCGGGCACTCCTCGGGCGGCGTGCAGAAGGTGCGGATCGTCTTCTCCGGCGACACTGCCAGCGACGACTTCAACGACATCCTCGCCTCGAAGCATCACCCCGCCCGTACCTACATGAACCTCGGCGGTGGGACAACCTCCGGCACGGGAAGGTTCGCGACGGAGCAGTTCGCCATTGGGCTGAACTACGAGAACGATTTGCTGACGACGCTCGTCCGCCAGCACAAGAAGGACGAGAGCTCGAACCGCTGGATGATAAGCGAGAGGGTCCACACCCCTTACTCCGTCGCCATCAAGAACCCACAAGAGTGGGCCGCCGGGACGGCGTACTCGCTGGGGGACTACGTAGCCTCCGACAGCGGAAAGATCTACCTCGCGACGACGGGCGGGACGAGTGGAAGCTCCGCTCCCACCGGCACGGGAACAGGGATCACCGACGGCTCGTGCGTCTGGGACTACAAGTTCCCCGCCATCAACATCGACTCGACGTTCTCCGAGCGATGGGAAGACGGTGACGTCGAGTTCTACGGTGTGGGAAGCCTGACCTCCGACCTCACCGTCGGCATGACGATGGGGGCGAGGCGAGCCTACTTCAACATCGCCCTTGCGACTGGCCTCCAGATCGGCGGGATGCAGTCCTATCCTCGCTCGGCGGTGACCGGCGCCACCCCGACGCTCGGCGGGAGCTACGGATACGTCACGAACGCTTCGTCGACGACGATGACTAACCTGTCCCTTCCCGCGAGCCAGACCAGCGGGGTGGTCGACCTTATGTTCGGCGACGCCAACACGACGCTGCAACATGGGACGAACTTCTTCCTCAAGGGGGCGACCAACGCCAACCCTCCGGCGGGCGGCTTCCTCGTCCTCGAGAAGTTCTCCGGTCACTCCTCCGCCTGGTTCGAGCGCTCTAGAAGCTTCTGACGAGGCGACTTCTCAAGGGTGATGCGGGCGTGGAGGCACCGCTCGCACCTCTTGCACACATCTTCCCCCGAGTCGACCCGCTCCTTCGCCAGCCTCACGGCGCGATCCGAGACACCGAGCCTCGCCGCGATGAGGGAGGTCTGGCGGAAATGCTTGAAGAAGAACCAGGTACAGCAGTAGCCGAGCCCTTCGGTCACCAGGGAGATCACGGTCGGGCGTGCCATTGCCGGGTATAATTGCGGGATTATACCCGGTCAACGTACACCAGGGACCACTTCATCGGCTCCGCCGCCCCGGCCGCGTCGATCTTGATTTGGCCCGACCTCACCAGCCCGTCGATGGCGGCGCCGAACTCCTTGGGGTCTGCCAACCACGCATGGACTTGGCGGTAGCAATCGACGTAGGTGATTCGCCCTGCCCGCTTCACTACCTCGAGGACGCGAGAGACTCTCGCGGAGAAGTCGTTCATCCCGATTCGGGAGAAGACTTTCGAATAGCTCGACTCCACGTCCTTGAGCATGAGGTCGGCGAGCTTGAGGTCGTCTTCCTCAATCAGCATTGAGTCGCCGCGGGAGACCGACAGCACGATGGAGGTCTTCACGAGGTGGCCCTGCTTGCGCGCGAGATACCCTTTGACTTGATCATCGCTCGCGGCTTTGGCCTCGACTCCCCAGAGGCGTTCGTACCATTCCCTTCCCCACTTGCGGGCCGCCGGGGTAAGGGTCATCGGCCCGATGAGGTTCACTGCGATGTGTTCGAGGTCGGCAAGAAGGTCCTCCTCGAGAGAGGCGACTTCGCTCGGCGCCACCTCGTCGGGCCATGCAACGAAGTTCTCCTTCTCGTCGCGGTAGATGAAGATGCAGCGGGAGACGAATCCGCCGCCAACCATGCTTGGGGGGACGTTGTTCGCTATCCAGTCTGGAGTCGTACACCCCGCCAGGTTAACCCACGGCGCCGAGATGGTTTCGTTCCCCGACATCTTGGTTTCTTTGTCGATGCGCGACTTGCCGTCCCACAAGGTAATCAAGAGATTCACCATGTCCGGGTCGCGAGGGTTGAGGAGGTTCCC
>SSSZ01000109.1 GCA_009469675.1 Azonexaceae bacterium
CCGCTGGCGCTGTTGGGTCGGAATGCCGGGGTCGATGCACACCGTCCGGCGACTCGCCATCGCACACGCGCCACACTCCGGCGAGCCCTCCACGCATAACCTCACGTGTTCTTGGTGATCCGCCGCCGCGTCTCTCGGACGGGCGAGCGGTCGATGTACTGGCAGCTGGCGGCGCCGTCGGTGGTCCAGGCCCACACCAGCACCTGGTGCTCGGACGGCGGCGGGCAATCGACGGCCTGACGCGGTGCGGCGAGCGCCATCGTGATGCCGATAGCCAACATCAGCGCGAGCAGCACGACAGTGCCGATGACTTCGACGACGTTGACGTCGAACCGGACCGCGAAGCGGCGCAGGCCGCGGAGGAACAGAGGACGGTTCACCATGGCAGGTTCCTCAATCCGAATCCGACGAGCACGACCATGGCGATCGCGCTGGCCACGACGGTGATGGGCAGAACCCATTCGAGGTCGCGGCCTGGGGGATGGTGGCGGTGGTGAGGGAGGTTCACAGTCCCCTCCTCGCGACGGCCGGCAGGGCCGTGAGCATGCCCACGTCGCGCCGGAGCA
Organism: Azonexaceae bacterium; assembly: GCA_009469675.1. Lineage (GTDB taxonomy): Bacteria > Pseudomonadota > Gammaproteobacteria > Burkholderiales > Rhodocyclaceae > SSSZ01. Next base: position 567 of record SSSZ01000109.1, read on the forward strand.
GGCCGCGCCGGATGTCGGCGCGCTCGAAAATCAGCTCGTCGACGACCGCATCGCGCAGCGGCGACCGCCAGCGGTCGTCGAAGGCCAGCGGCCAGTTGTCGCCCCACTGGGCGACGGCGGCGCGGATCGAGCCGCTCGGGAATCGCGACTGGTCGAGCGCTGCTTTAAGATGATGCAGATGGTTCACGCGACCCTCCTGTGATGAGGGTCGCCCCGCGAGCCTGGCGCCTGAATGGCGTTGCTGAGGCTGGGACTACCGCCGCGCGGGGCGACGGAGCGGAATATACGCGGCGTTTATTTGAAAAGTCAACACCGTGTTTATTCTGGTCGCGCATACCTCACAACGGAGGGGCGATGAAACGAGCGCTGGTAGGAATTGCGGTGACGGTGGCGGGGTGCGCAATGGTCACCGGGGGTGACGCTGGCACGCTGCCAGATCTGGCGCTGTGCGCTCAGCACGGCGCGACGCACCGGGTGCCGGCGTTTTCGGGAGGCGCGAAAGCCTACCGAGAGGAATTGGTCCGACGGAACCTGCTGTCAGAAAAGGAATGGAGAGCAATCGACCAGCGGGGCATCTTCATCGGCATGTCGTTGTGCGCGATGTACGCTGAGTTCGGACGTCCTTACCGGGAGAACCGCACAGTGACGGCAAACGGTGAACGAATCCAGCACGTCTACCGAGAGATCGGCGCCATTCACGCCGCGTACATTTACACGACCAATGGAACTGTGACTGCCTGGCAGGATTAGGGGCTACTTCTGGGGAACGCGAACGGTCTTGCGGCTCGGTGGCAGGCCGTACGATTCTTCGACCCGCCGATTCTCTGCGTGGCGGAGCTTCTTGCCTTGGAAGTGCTGAACCACGGCCAGATTGGCGGCTACGTGGGCCCGCAGCTCGTCCAGGACGGTCTCCTGTTGGCTGGGAGTGAGCTGGTCAAACAACTCGAGCAGCTGCTTCTGCATCGAGGGCTCTGTCCGATATAGCGCGAGCGGCTCTTCGGTGCGGTGTTCGGAGTGCTGCTGGTGCTGTCGTCCCATGATCAGGTGATCCAGGGACATGTTCAGCTTGGCCGCGATCTCCGGCGCAACGCTAATTGGCAGCCCGCGCTCTTTCCAGTTGTTCAGCCGCTGAGGCGAGATCCCCAAACGGCGACACAACTCCACGTCCTTCCACTTGCGACGCTTTGCCTCGGACAGCAGCCGGTCCAGGGGGGTCTCGGTGTTTGTCATATACAGACTGTATATGGGACGGCTAAACGTCGTGTTGACATCGCAACTAAACACGATGTTTAATTCGCCGCGTGGACAAGTCAACTCCTCTCGAACGAGCCGCCGATGCCATGGATTCCTGGGCCGGTCTTGCCCGTGCGCTCGGCCTCACTCCCATGGCGGTGCTGCACTGGCGCAAGCGCGGTGTGCCCATCGAACGGTGCGGTGACATCGAGCGCGTGACCGGCGGCGCGGTGAAGCGCCACGAGTTGCGCCCAGACATCTTCGATCCACCCCACCAGCAGCAGCCGCAGGAGGTGCAGGCATGAATCGTCCGCAACATCCGTCCGAGTATTACCGCGTGGGGCCGCTGCCGATCGAGCTGTTCCTGCCCCCAGATCCGGACTATTGCGATGTGGTGACATTGCCTCCCGATCAGCCTGTGGTGTGGGACGAGCGGCGCCGGGCCGACGACATCCCCGGC
>SSSZ01000110.1 GCA_009469675.1 Azonexaceae bacterium
ACTGGCGACTGCCGGGATAGTTGCCGTCCGGCTCAACGAGCGTCCCCGCCGTAGTCAGGCCGCCGTCGATCACGAAGACCGACACTGGGCCGATCTTGGAGACGAAGTACCGCCCGTTGCCGGGGTTCCCGGCGTACGAGGTGACGTCCGCCCCGAGATTCCCGTCGTTCAGGTCGTTGTCACCCAGCGCCGCCCGGAGCCGCCCGTTCGAGACGTAGGTCTCGTAGGGGTCCAGCCCCACGATAGCGTCGTTCGGCGGGTACTTGTTGTCCCCGAGCGTGACCACCCAGCCGTCCGGGTTGTCTGCCAGCACGCTCGCCGCCACCGCCTGCGCGTCGCTGCCAGCATCTCCGATGTCGCCGACGAAAGTGATGATCGACTCGGCCGCGTCCTCGGTCACCGGGACCGGGCTCGGCGCGACGTAGGCGCCGTAGGTGCCGAGTTCCGCCTCGGCCGCCGACCGCGGCTCGCCGTGGAGCTTCGTCTCCTCCTCGCAGGTGACGATCATGTCGGCCAGCGTGTCGGCCCACACGCGCTCCCGGGTCAGGAGGTCCGCGCTCGCCCACTTGCGACCGTACTCCCGGTCGACGAAGGCGGAGATCAGGCGGAGGAAGTCCGGGTCGTCCGGAACGAGGTCCGCGTCGCCCCACGTCCGCTTGATGCCCTGCCACTCCACGACCAGCGACTCGGTGGTCTGGAGCCAGGGGGCGACGTAGAGCCGGCAGGCGGTCGGGTCGATGGCGTAAACGCCCGTCAGGGCCCGGCCGGAGATGGAGTCCGAGCTGGCCGTCGGGACGTCGAATCCTTGGGGGAGGTTCCGGCCGCTCGCCGGCGCCGCGTAGAGTTCGGGGTCCCACCGGCCCCGGAAGCTGGCCTGCCACCGGCGAAGCTCGCCGAGGCTGACCGGATTCAGGACAACCGGGTGGCACCAGTCAGTTCCGTCCTCGCCGCGCTCGACGGTGTAGGCGCGAAGGATGCGCCCCCGCGGGGCGGTGATGACGGTGGTGCCGCAGTGCCAGAAGGAATTGCAGGCGGGGGTTACGTCGTCGTGCCGGTACCGGAAGCACTTGATCCACCGCTGGGCCTCGATGAGTCCCGAGACAACATAGTCGTCAAGGGTCAAGTTCTCGGGCACCCCCAGCGGAAAGGATGCCGCGAGAACTCTGGTCCTGAATTGAGCGAAGGTCACGCCTCGGGGGCCCGTCGCCCTCGGGAGCGGAGAACGGGCTTGGGCGGGTCTTCCACCGGCTTGCCGGACTGGGGCGCCACGTTACCCTCCGCAACAGCTACGACGGGGCTGGCGGACGGGGGCGGGGCGGCGAGGGACAATGTTGGCGGGGCCACCAGCCCCTCGGGTCCGATTGTCTCCCGCTCCCGCCGAAACACGGGGCGCCCCTTGGCTTTTCCCAGGAACGCCTCGTATTCCTCTTGGGTGCCCACCCGAATCAGGCCCCCGACCTTGCGCTCGATGCACTGGTCGAGGGTCTTGATCGCGTTGGCGTCGTCGGTCGAATACCACCCGACTTCGCCATCGTACGTCTCCCACTTGATGAGCGCCCCGCCGATCGCGGAGACCTTGACCAGCGGGGTCTTGCTCTCGAAGTAGCGCATTGGCTACGGGTGGAAGTTCTTGGCCGTGACCTGGAGCGCCACGCCGTCGAGACGGTTGGTGGTGCCGTTCTGGATCGAGACGACCTTGAGCCCCGTGATGGCGCTGATCGAATCCCTCGGGAGATTCGTGACGCCGACGACGGTGTTCGTGCCGTTGGCCGCGACGATCCACGTAAACCTCGGGGTGGTCTCCCACAGCGCCGTGGACGACGTGGGGTTCCCGGTGGTGCGGGCGAACGTGACGGTGACGTTGCCGGTCGCCACGCCGTCGTTCCCCGCCTCCCGCGCCCCGTAGAACGTCAGGGCGATGGACGGGTACTCCCAGTTCCGGAGGTCGACGTACGTCCCCATGTTCGCCGTCTGGGTGGCACTCCCGGCCAGCACGTTCGTCACGCCGATGTCCTTCGGCTCCGACGCATCGGCCCGAGCGACCGGGGCCGCGAGGATCAGGGCGACCGCCGTGACGGCGCCCACAAGCAGGGTCTTCATCGTGTTCTTCATTTCTGGGTGTTCTGGGGTCCTCGTGGGTTACAGGGCGTTCGAGTGCTTCACCTTGGCGAAGTTGGCTTCGACGAGGGAGTCGTACGGGCACTCCACGATCGCCGTGGTCGTGGTGCTCACCAGCGTCCGGTCGATGGTCGGGTTCTCCATCACGCAGGCGAAGGTCTTGTCGATCTTCGCGAGCTGGTCGATCTCACCCGTGGTGTACTGCTTGCGGTTCGACCCGAGGATGCCGGGGTAGATCGACCCGCCGCTGCCGAGGTCGAGCGTCATCAGGAACTTGCCGAGACCCGCATAGTTCGGGCCGGGGTTCCCGGAGGCCGCCGCCACCATGTCGTCGAAGAACGGATCGGTGAGGACGTTCAGGTAGACGCCGTGCGGCTTGTAGAGCTTGAACCGGCGGAAGGGGAAGCCGATCGAGGTGGTGCCCTCGTCGATGTTCAGGCGAACGATGTCGCCCAGCTTCTCCTTCGAGTAGCCGATGTACGCCTGCATGATCTCGTCCGCCGTACCCTGATCGGTATAGACGTCGATCTCGTTCGCAGGACGACCGCGGCTGTCGCGGGCCCGCCAGAGGTTGTAAATCTCGGTCTCCAGCCAGGTCTTGATCTCCAAGTCCGCGCCGGCGTTGTCGTTGAACTGACCGCAGGAGTGAAGCTGCGGGACGACGCCGATCATGTTCGCCCGATAGGAGATGAACTTGCTCCCCGTGCCCGGGTCTACCGTCGCTCCCGTGGCCGAAGAAACTTGGTCGAGGCTGGCGTAGCCGGTGACCGTCTGGTTGTCGCTGATCTTCTCCCCGAAGAAGAACGCATGCATCCACTCCTTCTGGTCGCGCACCTCGTCCTGCCGGTTGCGCTCGGCCAGCGGAAGTTCCTGGAACTTCGCGAACCAGGCATTGTTCGCCATGAGGTTCTCGAAAATCTTCCGGTACTCCGAGTCGATGCACCGCTGCCAACGCCGAGTCTGGTACCAGAACGGCACCAGCTTGGTGTTGGTCGTGTTGACCATGTTGTAGCACCAGGACTCGATGTCCTTGACGTTGTTGATGCCGGCGAAGACGAGGCCGGAGGTGCCCGTGGCGTTGGTCGGGATCGTGCTGGTCGTGCCCTGGTTCAGCTTGACCTCGATGTCGATTTCGTCGGTGACTCCGGTCCCGACGCCGGCCTGAATCACCTTGAACTGAGTGATCGTCCACTGGCCGCTGCCGTTCTTGCTGAGGAAGTGGATGTTCTTGCCGGGCAGGAAGTAGTCCTTGCTCGGGGTGAGCGTGCTGGCGAAGGACGACTTGACGGTCAGGATGCGGTTCCCGGAGGTGCCGGCCACGCCGCCATCTTCGACGATGTGGTCGTCCGCGTTCGACGCATCGGCGGCCACGTTGGCGGTCACGTACCAGTGATCGCTGTTCACGATCGACTGCTGGCGGCCGAGGATGTACGGCACGACGAGGGACGGACCCTTGTTGATCCTCTGGAGCGACACCGCCGAGCTGAGGCCCGGCTTGTTGCTCGACATGATCCAGTCGTAGAGGCTGGAGCGCCGGACGCCGCACGCCTTCATCTCGATCTGGTGCCGGAAAAGGGCGTCCATTTCCGCCCACACACCCGAGGACGGGTTGTAGAGCGCCTGAATCTGCGTCGGGGTCAGCGTCGCAATGTTCGACCGGGTGACCGTGCCGCAGGTGTTGTACGAATTGCCGACCTTGACTTCGCAGACAGTGCCGAATCCAGACATGGTGGGATCGTACCCCGACCCCGCGGACTGGATAGATGACAAGAATGTCACACCCAAAACGAAGCAAAGCAGGGCGAGGATGTGACAAATCTGTCCCACGACTCCGGCCCCTTTTCGGGTGTACGATGCGGTGAAATGAACGCCGTCCTGCCTCCCGAGGTCGCCCGGGCCCTCGGTCTCTCGAAGCCCGGGGATAGCGCCATGATCGAGGTCACCGGAACGCAGGCCGACGGCGGGGTCACCGTGATGGTTGAAGCCGAGGAAGCGGAATCCGAATCCCCGG
>SSSZ01000111.1 GCA_009469675.1 Azonexaceae bacterium
TGATACCCATTCGCTGGCAATCCGATCCCTTGTGGACTTCGCCTTGCCGTGCTGCAGCCCGGTCTTCGGTTCGGCTTCGCGCCTCGATTCGAACGCGAATTGGCACGACGCGGATTTTCCGAAATCCGGAAAATTTCCAGCCCGATTCCCGCGAACGGGAATCGGGCCGCGGCAATTTGCCCTGGGCCGGCGCCGAACGGCTCCCGGCCGTTCCGGCACAGGTCTTGCGTTGACCCGCCACCAGTGAGGCCGTGGTCCGTCGGGGCTGGTACTGCCAGCGCCGACGCCCGGTCCGTCGTGTGATTTCTTGAAAGGCCGGAACTATGGTGGCGACTGTACAGCGCAGCGACGACCGGGCGGCGGTCGAAGGGCTGCCCCATCTTGCGGAAAAGCTCTGTTCCCTCTGGAACTCCCGCGATCTCGACAGCTTCGTCGACGCCCTGCTGCTCGACAGCCGCGAAGGTCAGCGCCAGGGCCTGCCGCCGGAGGTTGCCCAGGAAATGGTCTTCATCGCCCAGATCAACGCCCGGGTGCGGGCCATGGACAGCGCCGCCCGCCTACAATTGAGCGAGGCGGAGGCGGCCGCCATCATGGCCGGCGAGGGCGGCCGGCCCGGCCGTCCGGCCGACCCCTGGAGCGACCGCGAATGGACCGGCGAGGCCGGGCGCCCCCGCCGATCGCCGGCGCCACTCCAAAGCCACGGCCGGCCGGCCCCGCGGTCCGCCGCCCCGCTGCGGCGGCCGGCGGCGGCCGCCGTTCCCTCCCGGGAGCCGGCCAAACCGGCGAGCACCGCACGTTACCTGTCGCTCTTTCTCAACGAGGCGCCGCCCCTGCCGGCCACCGTGCGGGTCGATCTCACCACCCAGGAAACCGCCCGCAGCCTGCGTTTTCCCGACGCGGCGGAGGAGGCCATGAGCTGGGAATTCTTCCGTTGCATCGCCGCCGAGATCGGCAAGCTGGGGGCGGAGGAACTGGTGCTTTCCCACCTTGGCGCCCCCGGGCGCTGCCCCTGGGTCGGCGAGGCCGTCCGTTTCGCCCGGCAGCAGGCCCGCCTGCCCCAGGTCAGCCTGCGGGTCGATCCCCTGACCGCCTGCAGCGACCAGGTGGTCGACGCCCTGGCGGGGGGCCTAGATTGCCTGGTGGTGGATCTCAACCTGGCGTGCAAACACTGGCGCTGCCAGGCCGAAACCAAAAACGCCGTGAACCCCGGGCATTTCGCCGCCTGGCTCGGCCACCTCGTCCAGAAGCGCGACGAAGCCCACGGCCGCAGCCAGCGGCGCTGCGTCATCAAGCTCGTCCAGACCGGCAAGACCCTGCCCCACCACGCGCTCACCCCGGAAATCGCCAAGCTTGCCGAAATGGCCGACAACTTCAGCGTCGAATGGCTGCCCGACGCCCACGACCTCCAGGCCGCCGGCTCCTGCGACGGCGGCGGCTGCCTGTGCTGGGGGCCGTTCGTCGAGGCCAACGTGCGGGCCAACGGCCATCTCGTGGTGTGCAGCCACGACACCGTCGGTTCGTCCTTCGTCGCCGATCTCAAGGAAACCGAATTCGTCGAAGCCTGGAACAGCCAGCCGTTTCGCCATACCCGGCGGGAACTCCTGGCCGGCGCCCGGCAAGGCGGCCTGTGCCGGGCCTGTCCCCGGGCGCTTGCCTAGCGGAATCGGGGCGGGCGGCCGGCGAAGCGCTGCCGGAATCTGGTAAAATCCTGCAAGTTCAAAGGGAAAGGCCGTCGCCTTTCCCCTTTTATTTTTTGTTGGATGCGACGATGACGGCTCAAACAATCGACGGCAACGCCCTGGCCCAGGAATTGCGCCAGAGCTTCAAGGCTCGGGTCGAGGCCCTGGCGGCCCGGGGGCAGCGCCCCGGTCTGGCGGTGATCCTGGTCGGGGAAGACCCGGCTTCCCAGGTTTACGTGCGCAACAAGGTCAATGCCTGCCTCAATGTCGGCATGCATTCGGAAAAGATCACCTACGAACCGACCGTGGATCAGGCCACGGTGCTCGCCAAGATCGCCGAATTGAACGCCGATCCCGCCATCCACGGCATTCTGGTGCAGTTGCCGCTGCCCCGGCATTTCGACGAGGCTGCCGTACTTGAAGCCATCGCCAGCGCAAAGGACGTGGACGGCTTTCACGCCGAGAACGTCGGCGCTCTGGCCCAGGGCAATCCCCGCTTCATCCCCTGCACGCCCTACGGCGTCATGAAGATGTTCGAAAAGGGTGGCGTCGATCCGGCCGGCAAGGAAGCCGTGGTCATCGGCCGCTCCAACATCGTCGGCAAGCCCATGGCGCTGCTCCTCATCAACGCCGGCGCCACGGTCACCGTCTGCAATTCCCGCACCCGGGATCTGGCGGCCCACACCCGCCGGGCCGACATTCTGGTGGCGGCGGTGGGCAAGCCCCGTTTCGTCACCGCCGACATGGTCAAACCCGGGGCGGTGGTCATCGACGTCGGGATCAACCGCCTCCCCGACGGCAAACTCTGCGGCGACGTCGATTTTGCCCGCTGCGCCGAAGTCGCCGGCCAGATCACCCCGGTTCCCGGCGGCGTCGGCCCGATGACCATCACCATGCTGCTCGCCAACACCATCGAAGCGGCCGAAAGGAAAGCGCCATGAGCCTCGCCAAGCACCCCCTGGTCGGCGTCGTCATGGGGTCCGACTCCGACTGGCCGACCATGCAGGCCGCCGCCGTCATCCTCAAGGAGTTCGGCGTCCCCTTCGAGTCGCGGGTGGTTTCCGCCCACCGCACCCCCGACCTCCTCTTCGACTACGCCGCCATGGCCGGCGAACGGGGTTTGCGGGCGATCATCGCGGGCGCCGGCGGCGCCGCCCACCTGCCGGGCATGCTCGCCGCCAAGACGACGGTGCCGGTGCTCGGCGTACCGGTCCAGTCCAAGGCGCTGTCGGGCCAGGATTCGCTCCTTTCCATCGTGCAGATGCCCAAGGGCATTCCGGTGGCCACCTTCGCCATCGGCGAGGCCGGGGCAGCCAACGCTGCGCTCTTCGCCGTCGCCATGCTGGCCCTCGACGACGCCGAACTGGCCGCCCGCCTGCAGAAATTCCGCCAGAACCAGAGCGACAAGGTGCTGGCCATGAAACTGCCCGAGGTATGATGCCGCGCCGCCGGGCCGCCCCGGCGCCGGCCGCTTCTTCCGCTTTCCCGCTTCTTTCCTGCCGTTTCGCCATCCACCGTCCATGCGCCCCGGAACCATCCTCCCGCCCGCCACGCTAGGCATGCTCGGCGGCGGCCAGCTCGGCCGCTTCTTCGTTGCCGCCGCCCACGAGATGGGCTACCAGGTCTGGGTGCTCGACCCGGACGCCCACAGCCCTGCCGGCCAGATCGCCGACCGCCACCTGCAGGCCGCCTACGGCGATTTTGCCGCCCTCGACACCCTGGCCGAGGGCTGTGCCGCAATCACCACCGAATTCGAGAACGTTCCCGCCGACACCCTCGACTACCTCGCCAAGTTCGTTCCCGTACGGCCCTCGGCCGCGGCCGTGGCGGTGTGCCAGAACCGCATCCACGAGAAGACCTTTCTCCAGGTCAACGGACTGCCCCACGGCCCCTTCGCCGCCATCGGCAGCGAGGATGACCTGCGGGAGGTCGATGCCGGCCTTTTCCCCGCCATCCTCAAGGTCGCCCGCTTCGGCTACGACGGCAAGGGCCAGGCCGTGGTCGGCGACCGGGACGAGGCCCTGGCCGCCTTTGCCCATTTCAAGGGCGAACCCTGCGTCCTGGAAAAGAAGCTGGCCCTCGACTACGAGGTCTCGGTCGTTCTGGCCCGCGACGAAGGCGGCACCGTGTGCTGCTTCCCCACCGGCGAGAACAGCCACACCCGGGGCATCCTCGACGTCTCCTGCGTTCCCGCCCGGGCGCCCGAAGCGATCCGCCGCGACGCCGAAGCCATCGCCGCCCGCATTGCCGAAAAACTCGACTACGTCGGCACCATGGGCGTTGAATTCTTTGTCAGCGACGGCCGGCTGGTGGTCAACGAAATGGCGCCGCGGCCCCACAACAGCGGCCATTACACCCTGGATGCCTGCGTCACCAACCAGTTCGAGCAGCAGGTCCGCGCTCTCTGCGGCCTGCCCCTGGGCGAGGCCCGTGCCCATTCGGCGGCGGCCATGGTCAATCTGCTGGGCGACCTCTGGTACGCCGGCAGCCACTACCGCGAACCCGACTGGTCGGTTCTCTACGCCGTGCCCAACCTCAAACTCCACCTCTACGGCAAGCACCACGCCCGCCACGGCCGCAAGATGGGCCATTTCACCGTGATCGGCGACGATCCGGCGGCGGTGCGCGCCAGCGCCCTGGCGGCCCGGGCGGCGATCGGCATCAGGGACGAATGACGCCCCGGGACGCCGATTACGACCGCGCCGTCGACCTGCTCAAAGGCGGCGAACTGGTGGCCTTTCCCACCGAAACCGTCTACGGCCTGGGCGCCGACGCGGCCAACCCCGCCGCCGTGGTCCGCATCTTTGCCGCCAAGGGGCGCCCCGCCGACCACCCGCTCATCGTCCACGTCGCCGGCCACGACTGGGTCGAACGCTGGGCCGAAAAGGTTCCCGCCGCCGCCTGGGAACTGATGGAAGCCTTCTGGCCCGGGCCGCTCACCCTCATCCTCAAAAAGCAGGCCTGGGTGCCCGCCGCCGTGACCGGCGGCCAGGACACCGTCGGCCTGCGCGTCCCCGGCCATCCGGTGGCTCTCGAACTGCTGCGCCGCTTTGCCGCCGCCGGTGGGTCCGGCGGCATCGCCGCCCCCTCGGCCAACCGTTTCGGCCGCATCAGCCCGACCACCGCCGACCACGTTCGGGAGGAACTCGGCGGGCGCGTTCCGCTGGTCCTCGACGGCGGACCCTGCAAAGTCGGCGTCGAATCGACTATCATCGACTGCTCCCGGGGTGAACCGGCCATCCTGCGTCCCGGCCACATCCTGCCGGCCCACATCGAAGCCGTCCTCGGCGAGCGCCCGCCCGTCGCCGACGCCGTCGGCGCCCCCCGCGTCTCGGGTTCCCTCGAAGCCCACTACGCGCCGCTGACGCCCATGCGCCTGGTGGCCTCCGGGCGCCTCCTCGATTTTCTCAACGCCCACCGCCATCGCGGCGGCCGCTGCGCCGCCCTTTGCCACAGCCAGCCGCCCCAGGCGGGAATGCCCCACGCCTGGCGCATGCTCCCCGCCGACCCCGTGGGCTACGCCCACGACCTCTACGCCGCCCTGCGCGACATGGACCACGCCGGCGTCGACATGATCGCCGTCGAAGCCATCCCCGACGACCCCGCCTGGGCCGCCGTCGCCGACCGCCTGCGCCGCGCCGCCGCAGGCGCCGGCAAGGCCTGATTGCCATCGGCCGGGGAGTGCACTAGAATCCGCAGCCTACGGGCCGATAGCTCAGCTGGGAGAGCGCTGCGTTCGCAATGCAGAGGTCGGGAGTTCGATCCTCCTTCGGTCCACCAAATACCCATCCCAAGATATCTTGGGGCGTTTTAGAAAACCCGCCAAGTGCGGGTTTTTTGTCTTTATCAATTGTTGCGGCAGGACTGAATAAAGACTATATTGAGTCCTTGCCGGATCAAGGAGTCAGGTCATGCGCTACTCATCGCAAGTCAAACCCATCAGTTACCTCAAGGCTAACGCCGCCGAAGTCCTGACCCAATTGACCGAGGGGCGGGAGCCGCTGGTCATCACCCAGAACGGGGAGGCCAAGGCGGTCATTCAGGACGTCGCCTCCTACGAAGAAACGCAGGAAACGCTGGCGCTGCTGAAAATTCTTGCGCTGGGCAATGCGGAGATCGAAGCGGGCAAGGTCAAGCCCGTGACTGGCGTTGTCGCAAGATTGCGGGCCAAACAGGCAGCCAAGTAATGGCAGGGCGAAAATACGAGGTCTTGCTGACCGCGGGGGCCGAGCAGGATCTGGAGTCGATCTACGACTACATCGCGGAATTCGATTGCAAGGCCAATGCCGACCACGTGCTCGATCGGCTATTGGAAGTCGTCGAGAGCCTGTCAGCTTTTCCTGAACGCGGTTCTTATCCGAAAGAATTGGTGGCCCTTGGAATCCGGGATTATCGGCAGACCGCTTTCAAGCCCTATCGAGCGATCTACCGTGTCATGGCGCACAAGGTTTACATCTATGTGATCGCCGATAGCCGGCGGGATATGCAGTCGCTCTTGGCGCGTCGCCTGCTTGGGGCTTGACGGCCGAAGGGGCGCAGATGACCGCAGCAGTGCTCATTAACCCCAATAGCGCATAGTTCGGTAGTAAACCAAGCACCACCATATCTTCGGAAAGCCAGCCTCGCGCTGGCTTTTTACATGGTGCTGCGGTGGTCGTCTCAGGCCGCTGGGGCCAGTGCTTCGGCGCCGTGGCCGGGCCGGTTGGTGCCGAGCTTCGGCAGCAGCGCCCGCAGGCCTTGCAGGGCGAGGGATTCCTGTTGCGGGTGCCAGACCAGGTGGGTGCGGTTGCAGCGCAGGTGGGGCGGCAGTTCGTTGGCCTGGACGGCGGCGGCGGAGTGCAGTTCGGCCAGCATCGAGCGGGGAACGACGGCGACGCCGGTGCCGGCGGCGACGCAGGCGACGATGGCGGGGTAAGAGGCGAATTCGAGCACCCGCTCGGGCAGCACGTTGGCGGCGCCAAGCCAGTCTTCCAGGCGTTTGCGGTAGGAACAGCCGTTGGCGAAGGCGATCAGGGTGGTGCGGCCGAGGTCGCCGGCGGCGGCGATGGGGGGCAGACCGCGGCGGTTGATGAGGACGAGTTCCTCCTCGAACACGGCCTGGCTGGCGAGGCCCGGCGCGGTGAAGGGTTCCGAGACGAAGGCCGCTTCGATGTCGTGGGTGAGCAGGCGGGCGATGAGCGCCCCCGTGGTGCCGGTGACCAGTTCGAGCCGGACCGCCGGATGGGCTTGGTTATAGCCCGAAAGAATCGGCGGCAGGCGGGCGCCGGCGGTGCTTTCCAGGGAGCCGAGGCGAAAGGTGCCGAGCGGGCGGCCGGACCGGACCGCCGATTCCGCCTCGTCGGCCAGACGCAGAAGGCGCTCGGCGTAGCTCAGCAGTACCCGGCCTTCGGCCGTGAGGGCAAGGCCGCGGCCGCGGCGGACGAAGAGGGCCACCCCGAGGCGCTCTTCCAACTGCTTGATGCGCGTCGTCAGGTTGGAGGGGACGCGGTGCAGGGCCTGGGCGGCCCGGGCGACGCCGCCATGGCTGACCACGGCCTGGAACATGCGGAGCACGTCGAGTTCAATGTTTCCCATTTGGAGAATAATCGTTCATGGTTATTCAATGGATAAAAACATTCTAGGGCATTACAGTGGGGCATGCCTAGCCCTCCACCCACCCCCGCCTTGCCCCTCGCCCTCGCCGGCCTGGTCGCCCTGGCCGTCGCCATGGGCATCGGGCGCTTCGCCTTTACGCCGCTCCTGCCGCTGATGCAGGTCGATTCCGGCCTGTCCCTGGCCCAGGGCGGCTGGCTGGCCAGCGCCAATTATCTCGGTTATCTGATGGGCGCCCTGGCGGCCGGGCGGGTCGCCGCCGGCCCTCAGTTCCTGCTGCGTTCCGGCCTCGCGGTGGTGGTGGCGACCACCGCCCTGATGGCCCTGCCCGCCGCCTTCGGGTTCTGGCTGGCAGTGCGTTTCGCGGCCGGCGTGGCCAGCGCCTTTACCCTGGTTGGCACCGCCGCCCTTTGCCTTGCCCGCCTGGGGGAACTCGGCCACCCCGGACTTTCCGGTGTGGTTTTTTCCGGCGTCGGGATGGGAATCGGCGGCGCCGGTCTGATCTGCCTGCTCATCGCCGGCGCCGGCGGCGGCGCGGCGACGGGCTGGGCGGCCCTGGCCGGCCTCGGCCTGGCCGGCACGGTGGCGATCTGGGGGCGCCTGGTGGCGGTGGGGCAGGGCGCCGCGGCCGGCGGCGGAGCGGGGCCTACGTCCGCCGCCGCCGGTTTGTCCCCCGGCCAGCGGCGCCTGGTTTTGTGCTACGGCCTGCTCGGCTTCGGCTACATTCTGCCCGCCACCTTCCTGCCCGCCCAGGCCCGGCTGATGATCCCCGACCCGGCGGTGTTCGGCTGGGTGTGGCCGGTCTTTGGGCTGGCGGCGATGATATCCACCCTCGCCGTCGGCCGCCTGGCCGCCACCCGGCCACGCCGTCGCCTGTGGGCCCAGGCCCAATGGGTGATGGCGGCGGGGGTGCTGCTGCCGGCGCTGTGGGGGCATCTCGCCGCCCTCGTCGTGGCGGCGGTCTGCGTCGGCGGAACCTTCCTGGTGGCCACCCTGCTCGGCTTGCAGGAGGCCCGGGCCGTGGCGGGCCACGCCGTGCAGCGGCTGATCGCCGCCATGACCGCCGCCTTCGCTTTCGGCCAGCTGGCCGGGCCGCTGCTCACCACCGTCGGCGGCGGCAGTACCTGGCCCCTGGCCGCGGCAGCGGCCGGGCTGGCCCTCAGCAGTATCCTTCTGCAGGCCCCCTGGCCGCATCCCCAACCGCTTCCGGAGAACACGCCATGAATTCGCCGACCGCCCCCGTTTCCCAGGGTTTTTCCGCCGACGCGGCAGAACGCCTGCCGCTACCCTCCGGTGACCGTCTCGACGCGGCCCAGCGGGCCGCCGCCGACGCCCTGATCGCCGGGCCGCGCCGAGGCGTGAAGGGGCCTTTCGTGCCCCTGCTGCGCAGTCCCGTCCTCCTCGACCGCATGGCCAAGGTGGGGGAATACCTGCGCTTCGAATCGATCCTGCCGACCCGGATCAACGAATTCGTCACCCTTGTCGTGGCCCGCCACGTCTCCAATCAATTCGAATGGGCGATCCACCATCCCCTCGCCGAAGCCGCCGGAACGGCGCCGGAAACCCTTGCCCAGCTGGCCGCCGGGCGGCGCCCCCGGGGCATGGCTGAGGAGGAGGCGACGGCCTACGACTTCGCCAGCGAGTTGCTGCACCGCCACGGCGTCGGCGATGCCACCTACGGCGAGGCGGTGGCCCGGTGGGGAGAGCAGGGAGTGGTCGAACTCACCGCCCTGATCGGCTATTTCGCCGCCGTCTCATGGCTCATGAACGTGGCCCGCACACCGGCGCCGGCAGTGCCGCCGGGCGGCCCGCTGCAGGCGTTTCCCAGCTGAATCGGGCCGGCCGGGTGACACCCCGCCGTTCCCAAAGCTGGAAAAATTTCTCCCGCAAACGGGAGCGGCCGGACCGGCCGCAATTTAGGCCGGAGTGCGGCCCTGGCCGATGGAACGGAGCGCGGCTGCGGCCCGCGCCAGGTTTTCCGCCAGCGCCTGCTGCCCGGCCGTGACCCGGAGCAGCTTTTCCTTGAGCTGGCCGACGTTGGCGACGTATTCTTCGAGGGCATCGGGGGATTCGGTCGTGGGGTTCATGATCTGTCCTTGAAAGGGTCACGAGGGCTACCGCAAGAAGCGTTCCTGCCCGCGGCTGTTCCGCATGTCATGGCTGCGCCGCCCAAAACGAGCTATCATGGGCACGCTGCGCGGAACAAGGGGGGATCATGCTGCGCCTGCTGGGTTTTCTGCTGATCGGGCTGGCCGCATCGCCGGCGGCGGCGGAAGAGTATTTCGAACGCTACGACCTGACGCCCCGGGCCGGCGTCGTCCATATCGGCCTGCAGCCCCTGGGCTACCCCACCGGCGTGGTCGGCGCGGTCATGCGGCGCGACCGGGTGCTGCGCGAGGAACTCGCCAAGCAGGGGCAGACCCTCAACACCTTCGCCTTCCGCCGCGGCCCCGACATGGTCGCCCTGGTCGGCGGCGGCCGCCTCGCAGGCGCCCTGATGGGCGACATGCCGACCATCGCCACCGCCATCCGCGAACCGATCTGGATCGTCGGCCTCGTCAAGCTCACCTTTTCTTCCGTGGTTTCCCGCGAAGAAGGCGTTTTCGAGCGCCTCAAGGGCAAACGCATCGGCTACGTCGAGGGGTCGAGCGCCCATCACGCCCTGCTCCAGGGCCTCGCTTCGGCCGGTCTGGGCGAACGGGACGTCGAGCTGATCCCCATGGGGGTCGACGAAATGCCCGAAGCCCTCGAACAAAAGCGCATCGAGGCCTTTTCCGCCTGGGAACCGGCGCCCTCGGTGGCGCTGGCCAAGTCGATGAGCCATCGGGTGGTGTTTCGCGGCCAGAGCACCGATTTCTTCATTCTTTCCCGCAGCTTCGAAGAGCAACACCCTGAAGTGGCAAGGCAGATCGTCGCCGGCTTCGTGCGTGCCGTCGAATGGCTGCGCCGCAGCCGGCGCAACCAGGAGCAGGCCGTGCGGTGGGCCATGACCGACGGCGAAGCCCTGAGCGGCCGGCCGGCCCAGGTGACGGTGCCGCAGGGGGTGGACATCGTGCGCCGCGAAATCCTCGACATCCCGTCGGCCCCGGCGGTGCCGGCGGCCAGCGGCCCCAACCCGCTCCTGGCGAGCGAATTCCGCTTCCTCCAGCGGCTCGGCAAGATCGCCAAGGACAGCCCCTGGGAACGGGTCGAATCGGCCTTCGGCTACAAGGGCCTGCGGCAGGTTACGGCGGAACCGCTCCGCTACCGCCTGTCCACCTTCGACTACGACCAATAGGCGGAGCGCCGGGACCGTGTTCTCTCCCCCCACCATCGCCGGCCGCATCGGCCTCATGCTGGGGGCCTGCGTCGGCGCCGTCATCCTGGCCCTGGTCTGGGCCTGGTACGGCGGGGTGCCCTTTCTCGGCATCTTGGGGGCCAAGGAACTGCGCCTGCAGGAGGTCATCAACGCCCAGGAGCTCCTGGCCGATACCCGCGTCGAAGCCATCGCCAGGGATCTCGTCGAACGCCGGGGCGACGCCCGCGTTCTCGCCGAGTCGCCCGCCCTCTTGGGCGACGTGAACGATCTGCGGGGCGGGCGGGCGGGGGCGGCGGACCGCCTGCAGGAGACCCTGCAGCGGCTCTATGCCACCCTGGAGGCCGCCCACCCCGATCGCTATGCGCGGCTGCAGATTCTCGCCCCCCAGGACGGACGCGTTCTTGCTTCCAGCCGGCCCGGCGAGCGGGACGAACGGGTCGCGACACCCTGGCTGCAGGGTGCCCAGGCCGGCGGCAGCGTCGAGACGGTCGAGCTGGCCCAGGGCAAGGAGGCCATCGAACTCCTCTTTGTCCGCCAAATGCGTGATGCCGAGGGGCGGCCCAGCGCCCTGGTGGTGACCGCCGTCGGCACCGACCAGATGCTCGGCAGCCTTTCCCGCAGCGACGAAATCGTGCTCGGTGCCTCGGGTTCCCTCGCCCTCTACGACGGGCTTGGCGTCCGGCTGGCCCATGCGGCGGGCCGGGCGGGGCGCCCGGCCGCGGCTGCCGTGGCGCCGGAGAGCGCCAGCCGCCATGGCATCGAAGGGACGTTTCTCGAAGGCGAACCAGGGGGACCGGTCACGATCACCACCTACCGCTTCGTCCGCATCGGCGCCAGCCAGGGGTGGACCCTGGTCGTCAAACGTGACCAGGCGGAGGCCCTCGAACGGGGTGAACAGATGTTCCGCCGGGGCTTGCTGTTCGGCCTGGGCTGCGTCGTTCTCACCCTCTTCCTGGTTGGCGCCGTCACCCGGCGGGCCACGGCGCCGGTGCGGGCCATGGCGGGGGCGGCCCGGCGCGTCGTGGCGGGCGATCTGTCGGCCCGGGTCGAAGTCCGCCAGATCCGCGGCGGCGAAGAACTCATAACCCTGGCCGAAAGTTTCAACGACATGGCGCAGACTGTCGAGAACTGGCATCGCTCCCTGGCCAAGGAGGTAGCGGCCCGGACGAGCGAACTGGAGGCGCAGAAATTCCTGGCCCAGCGCTACCTCGACGTGGCCGGGGTGATGATCCTGGTCCTCGATACGGCGGGCCGGGTGGTGCGCATCAACCGGGCCGGGTGCGAACTCCTGGAGGCACCGGAAAGCGAAATCGTCGGCGCCGACTGGTTTGCCGACTTCGTCCCCGAATCCGCCCACGGCGAATTGAGACAGGCCTTCGCCGCCCTCGTGGCCGGCGACACCGAGCCGGTCAAGCAGTACCAGAACGATATCCTCACCCGCTCCGGCCAGCGCCGCACCATCGCCTGGGCCAACCTCCTGCTGCGCGACGCCGAAGGGCGCGTCGAAGGCACCTTGTCCTCCGGGCTGGACGTCACCGAGCGCCTCGAAGCCGATCGGCGCCTGGAAGCCTCGGCCCGGGAAATGAAGAAACTCACCGCCGCCATCGAGCAGAGTCCGGTGTCCATCGTCATCACCGATCCCGAGGGGCGTATCGAATACGCCAATCCCCGCTTCGAGGTGACCAGCGGCTACCGGGTGAGCGAGGTGCTGGGCCGGAAGCCCAGCCTCTTCCAGTCCGGCCAGACGCCCCCCGACCTGTACCGCGAGCTGTGGGGGGCGATCACCTCGGGGCAGAGCTGGCAGGGGGTGCTCAAGAACCGGCGCAAGGACGGAAAGCTCTACTGGGAGGCGGTGCAGATTTCCCCGGTGGTGGACGCCGACGGCAAAATTGCCCATTTCCTTGGCATCAAGGAAGACATCAGCGAACGGCACGCCGCCGAAATGGCGCTTTCCGAAAGGGAAAGGCTGCTCACCACCATCTACGACGCCTCCAGCGTCGCCATCTTCCTGATCGGCCTGGACGGCCGGATCAGCCATGCCAACTTCCGCATGGCCGCGATGTTCGGCTATGCCCCCGAGGAACTGGTGGGTACCGAATACGTCGCCCTCATCCATCCCGACGAACGGGACGTCGGCCGCGGCCGCATGCTCCAGCTCATGGCCAGCCACATCGACAGCGTCGATCTCGAACGCCACTACTGGCGCCGCGACGGCACCGTCTTCTGGGGCCACCTCACCGGCCGCCGGCTGATCGGGGCCGACGGCAAGGCGCTGGGGCTGGTCGGCGTGATCGCCGACGTCAGCGAAAGGAAGGAGGCGGTCGAGGAACTGGAGCGCCACCGCGACCACCTGGAAGAACTGGTCACCGAGCGTACCCACCAGATCGCAGAACTCAACGCCCGCCTGGCTTCCCGCGCCCAGGACGCGGAGGCGGCGAGCCGCGCCAAGAGCACCTTCCTGGCCAACATGAGCCACGAGATCCGCACCCCCATGAACGCCATCGTCGGACTCACCCATCTGCTCCAGCGCGGCGCCACGGAACCCGAGCAGATCGATAAGCTGGGCAAGATCAACGAGGCGGCGGCCCATCTGCTTCAGATCATCAACGACATCCTCGATTTTTCCAAGATCGAAGCCGGCAAGATGACCCTCGAATCCGTCGAATTCCGCCTCGACGCCATCTTTGACGGCGTGTGCACCCTGCTCGGCGAGCGGGCCGAAGCCAAGGGACTCGTCCTCCGCCACGAGATCGCGCCCGAACTGGCCGGCCCCGTCCTGCTGCGCGGCGACCCGACGCGGCTCAAGCAGACGGTGGTCAATTACGTCGGCAACGCCATCAAATTCACCGAACGGGGGTCGGTGGTGATCGCCGCCCGCCTCCTGGAAAGCGGCGCGGGCGACGTCCTGGTCCGCATCGAAGTACGGGACACCGGCGTCGGCCTCAGCCCGGAACAATTGCACCGCCTCTTCCATGCCTTCGAACAGGCCGACAGTTCGACCACCCGGCGGTTCGGCGGCACCGGCCTGGGGCTGGCCATCAACCGGCGCCTGGCCGCCATGATGGGGGGCGAAGTCGGCGCCGAAAGCGACATCGGCAAGGGCAGCGTCTTCTGGCTGACGGCCCGTCTGGGGCGGGGTTCCAGCCCCGTCCTCCCGGCTGCGCCGGCGCCCGTGCCGGAAGCGCCGGCGGCCGCCCCCTGGGCCGTTTCACCGGCCGAGCAGTGGCTGATCGAGGAGCACCGCGGTGCCCGCATCCTCCTGGTCGAGGACAACCCGGTGAACCAGCTGGTGGCGGTCGAACTCCTGCAGGAGGCCGGCCTCGTCGTCGATATCGCCGACGACGGCGCCCAGGCCGTGGACAAGGCGCGGCAGGCCTGCTACGACCTCGTCCTCATGGACATGCAGATGCCGGTCATGGACGGCATCGACGCCACCCGGGTGATCCGCCGCCTGCCCGGCTGGAGCCACGTCCCCATCCTGGCGATGACCGCCAACGCCTTCGAAGACGACCGGGGGCGGTGCCTGGCGGCGGGCATGAACGACCACATCCCCAAACCCGTCGATCCCGACGTGCTGTTCACCCGCGTCCTCGCCTGGTTGCCGCCGCTGGCTGGAGCTGGCGCTTCCGTGGCCGAGCGGCAGACGGCGATCGACCTCCTGCGGCGCATGGCGGACTCGCTGCAGGGCGACGGTGCCCTGGCCCGCAGCCTGGCCGGCGAGGCCGAGCCGGTTTTCCTGGCGGTCTTCGGCGAGGCCGGCGGCAGCCTCCTGGAGCGGATCAGATCCGCCGACAGCCGCGCCGCCCTAAGTTGCGTCGGCGAAGCCCTGCGCCGCCTGGCGGGGTGACGGTGCGGCCGGACCGGGCGCCGCTCCGGTTCCCGGCTTCCGGCACCGGACTAGGGGTTTTCCCTGCCGGTTCGCAAACTCCATGACGCAACGGCGATGTTTAAGCATAATTCCGGCAAACCGGAGGTTCCCGTCATGCCCCTTGCAAGCCATCCCATCGCCGCCGACACCGGCAAGGTCGTCTCGGCCCGCCAGGCCGTGGCCCTCATCCGCAGCGGCGACACTGTCGCCACCGGCGGCTTCGTCGGCATCGGCTTCGCCGAAAATATCGCCGTCGCCATCGAAGAACTCTTTCTCGAAACCCGACAGGCCGATCCCCAGGGCCTCGGCAGCCCGCGCAACCTGACCCTGGTCTACGCCGCCGGCCAGGGCGACGGCAAGGAACGGGGCCTCAACCATCTGGGCCACGACGGCCTAGTGGGGCGGGTTATCGGCGGCCACTGGGGCCTGGTGCCCAAGTTGCAGGAATTGGCCGTGTCGAACCGCATCGAAGCCTACAACCTGCCCCAGGGGGTGATCGCCCACCTGTTCCGCGACATCGCCGCCGCCAAGCCCGGTACCCTGACCCGGGTCGGCCTGGGCACCTTCGTCGATCCCCGCTTCGGCGGCGGCAAGCTCAACGCCCGCACGACCGCCGACATCGTCCGCCTGCTGCCGGTCGATGGCGAGGAATACCTCTTCTACAAGGCCTTTCCCATCCACGTCGGGATCATCCGCGGCACCACCGCCGACCCCGACGGCAACATCACCATGGAAAAGGAAGCCCTCACCCTGGAGGCCCAGGCCATCGCCATGGCGGCCAAGAACTCCGGCGGCATCGTCATCGCCCAGGTTGAGCGCATCGCCGAGCGCGGCACCTTGAACGCCCGCCAGGTGAAGATTCCCGGCATCCTGGTCGATTGCGTGGTGGTGGCGGAAAAACCCGAATACCACATGCAGACCTTCATCGAGCAGTACAACCCGGCCTTTTCCGGAGAAATCCGGGTGCCCCTGTCGGCTCTCCGCCCCATGGCCATGAGCGAACGCAAGATCATCGCCCGCCGGGCAGCCATGGAGTTGAAGGCCAATGCCGTGGTCAACCTGGGCATCGGCATGCCCGAGGGGGTCGCCAACGTCGCCGCCGAGGAGCGCATCATCGACCTCCTCACCCTCACCGCCGAACCCGGCGTGATCGGCGGCATCCCGGCCGGCGGCCTCAATTTCGGCGCCGCCATCAACACCCAGGCGATCATCGATCAGCCCAGCCAGTTCGACTTCTACGACGGCGGCGGCCTTGACCTCGCCTTTCTCGGCCTGGCCCAGGCCGACCGCCAGGGCAACCTCAACGTCTCCAAATTTGGGCCGCGGCTGGCCGGGGCCGGGGGCTTCATCAACATTTCCCAGAATGCCAAAAAGGTCGTCTTCGTGGGCACCTTCACCGCCGGTGACGGGGAAATCGCCGTCGAGGGCGGAGAACTCAGGATTCTCCAGGACGGCAAGGCAAAAAAATTCGTCCAGGAAGTCGAACACCGCACCTTCAGCGGTTCCCAGGCGGCCAAGCGGGGCAAGGAGGTGATCTACGTCACCGAGCGCTGCGTCTTCCGGCTCTGTGCCGAGGGCCTGGAACTCGTCGAGATCGCCCCGGGCATCGACCTCCAGCGGGATATTCTCGACAAGATGGACTTCGCGCCGGTCATCAAGCGCCCGCCGGCGCTCATGGATGCCCGCATTTTCGTCGACCAACCCATGGGCATCCGCAGCCAATTGCTGGAAATCCCCCTGGCCGAACGTCTGTCCTACGATCCCGGGCAGAACCTCTTTTTCGTCAATTTCGAAGGGCTGGCGGTGGACAGCGCGGACGACATCGCCCGCATCCGGCAGGCCGTCGAAGCCAAGCTGGCGCCGGTCGGCCACAAGGTCAAGGCCATCGTCAATTACGACCGCTTCACCATCCTCCCCCGCTTGGTCGACGACTACATCGCCATGGTCAAGGGCTTGATGGACCGCCACTACCACGACGTCACCCGCTATACCAACAGCACGTTTTTGCGCCTGAAACTGGGCGAGGCCTTGACGCGGCAGGCGGTCGTGCCCCATCTTTATGAAACCAGGGACGAGGCGCGCACCCATCTTGCGGGAACCTAGCAGCTAAGAATTGTTCTCATCCTGAAGCCTGGCCGATCGGTCGGGTTTTCCGGGGCATCTTGGCGCAACTCCGGCGAATCCGCCGGGTTTGCGCCAAACTGCTTTGGGAGCGGCCCCAGGGCCGGGTGGACCGTCGGGGGGCGGTTGTTGATTGGTGCAGGCAGGATGGAGAATTGATGGGATCGGCGGCGAGGATAAGAAGAACATCGATCGGTGCCGCCGCCGGGGCCGCCTTTGCCCTTGGTTTTGCGTCCCTGGCCTGGGGCGCGGCCCTGCCGCTGGCCGACGCCGGGCTCGACCTGGAAACCGTCCGCCGCAGTCTCAGTTGGGCGCTGGCCGTCGCCGTCCTGATCGGCGTCCTGATGACCGTCCTCGTCGTTTTTTCCCGGCGCGAGGTGCGCCGCCGCACGGCGGAACTGGAAAAAGAGCGGCGCATGCTGCGCACCCTGGTCAATACCCTGCCCGACCTCGTCTGGCTGAAGGACGGCAACGGCGTCTACCTGGCCTGCAACCGTGAATTCGAACGCTATTTCGGGGCCGACGAAGCCCACATCGTCGGCCGCACCGACTACGACCTGGTTTCCCGGGAACAGGCCGATTTCTACCGCGGCAAGGATTTCGAGGCGGCGACCCAGGGGACGACGAGCGCCTACGAAGAAGAGGGTAGCTACGCCGGCGACGGCCGCACCGTCCTGCTCGAAACCATCAAGTCGCCGATGTTCGACGGCGCCGGCAATCTCATCGGCGTCCTCGGCATCAGCCGCGACATCACCGAGCGCCGGCGCTCGGCCAGCGCCCTGGCGGCCTCCAAGGCGCGGCTCCTGGCCACGCTGGAGCAGGTGCCCAACGTCGCCGTCCAGTGGTTCGATGCCGCCGGCCGGGTGTTCTACTGGAACCCGGCCTCCCAGCGCCTCTTCGGCTGGAGCGAGACGGAAGCCCAGGGCCGGCCGATCGGCGAACTGATTCCCGCCGCCGACGGCGAAGGCGGCTTTGCCGCGGCGGTGCAAGAACTCGCCGAACACGGGCGGCCGCGGGGGCCGCTCGAACATCGCACCCGCCACCGGGCTGGCGCCGAACGCTACCTGATGAGTTCGCTTTTTTCCATCCCCGGGGACAACGGCTCCCCGGTGCTGGTCGGCATGGAGGTCGACATCACCGACCGCAAGCTCGCCGAAAAGGCGGCCCGGGACACCGAGGAGCGCTTCCACATCGCCCTCCATGCCAGTCCCGTGGCGGCTTCGGTGGCGCGGGTGGCGGACGGGCGCTTCGCCGACGTCAACGAGCGCTACCTCACCGACTTCGGCTGGGCCCGGGACGAGATCGTCGGCCGCACCTCGGCCGAGATCGGCCTGTGGCCCGACCGGGCGATCCGCGACGCCTGGGTCTCCCGGCTCCTCGCCGCCGGCACCCTGATCGACTACGAGACGCGCTGGAACGACCGCCACGGCGGCTCGCGTTGGGTACGCATCTCGGCCAAGGTGATCGACCTCGACGACGAGCCCCATATCCTCGGCTTCACCGTCGACGTCACCGAGCGCAAGGCGGCGGAAGAGGCGCTGCGGCGCAACGAGTCGCGTTATCGCAGCCTCTACGACAGCATGCTCGACGGTTACGCCCGGGTGGACCTGGCAGGCTGCATCGTCGAGAGCAACGCCGCCTTCCGCAAGATGCTGGGTTATTCCACGGAGGAACTGGCGCAGCTGACCTATCGTGACATCACTCCGGACGAATGGATCGAGGCCGAGGCCGAAATTCTCGGCGACGAGGTCATGGTCCAGGGCCATTCCCGACTCTACGAGAAGGCCTACCGGCGTCGCGACGGCTCGGTCTTTCCCGTCGAGCTGCAGACCTATCTCATCCGCGACGACGAAGGCGGGCCGCAGGGCATGTGGGCCATCGTTCGCGACATCACCGAACGGCACCAGAACGAGGAGATGCTGCGGCTCTCGGCCCGGGTTTTCGCCTCCGCCGGCGAGGGCATCGTCATCACCAACCCGGCGGGCGACATCGTCGCCGTCAACCCGGCCTTCACCGCCATCACCGGCTACGGCGAAGCCGAGGTGCTGGGGCGCAATCCCCGCTTCCTGCGTTCGGGTCGCCACGAACCGGAGTTCTACCAGGCCCTGTGGGACGGCATGGGGCGCCACGGCCAGTGGCAGGGCGAACTGTGGAACCGGCGCAAGAATGGCGAAATCTACCCCGAATGGCTGACCATCAGTTCGGTGCGCGACAGCCGCGGCGTCGCCACCCATTACGTCGCCGTCTTCAGCGACATCACGGTGGTCAAGGAATCCCAGGAGGCCCTGCGCTTCCTCGCCCACCACGACCCCCTCACCGGCCTGCCCAACCGCATTCTCCTGCGCGACCGGCTCGAACACGCCGTGCAGCGCGCCCAGCGGGAAGACCTGGGGGTGGCGGTGCTCTTCGTGGACCTCGACCGCTTCAAGCAGATCAACGATTCACTTGGCCACCCGGTGGGCGACGAAATCCTCAAGCTCGCCGCCAACGCCATGGCCGCCCAGCTGCGCGGCAGCGACACCATCGCCCGGGTCGGCGGCGACGAATTCATCATCGTCCTCGAACGGGACGTATCGTCCCGCAGCGTCGGCACCGTGGCGCGCAAGCTGGTGGAAATCTTCGCCCACCCCTTCACCGTGGCCGGGCATGAGCTTTTTCTCACCGCCAGCATCGGCATCAGCACCTTCCCGGGCGACGGGACCGACCCCGACACCCTGCTCAAACACGCCGACCTCGCCATGTACCGGGCCAAGGAGCAGGGGCGCAACAACTTCCAGTACTACGAGCCGGCCCTGGGGGCCGGCGCCCTGGCCCGCATGCGGCTGGAGAACGCCCTGCGCGGCGCCGTCCAGCGGGGCGAGCTGTCCCTTGTCTACCAGCCCCAGTTCCGCATCGCCAGCGGCGACCTCGTCGGCATGGAGGCGCTGGTCCGCTGGGAACACCCCGAACTGGGCGAAGTCTCGCCCGGGCGCTTCATCCCGGTGGCCGAGGAAATCGGCCTGATCGGCGAGATCGGGGGCTGGGTGCTGCGCCAGGTCTGCCGCCAGATCGCCCAGTGGCGGCAGGACGGCTTTGCCGTGCCGCGCATGTCGGTGAACCTGTCGATGCGCCAGATCGAGCGGGAAGGGCTGGTCGCCGAAGTGGCCAGCCTCCTCGCCGAGTGGGCCATCGCACCCGCCCAGCTTGAACTGGAAGTCACCGAATCGGTTCTCATGCGCCAGACCGACACCGCCATCGGCGTCCTCGAGGGCCTGCGCCAGCTCGGCGTCTTTCTGGCGGTGGACGACTTCGGCACGGGCTATTCGTCCCTCGCCTACCTGCGGCAATTGCCCGTGCACCGGCTCAAGATCGACAGCTCCTTCGTCCGCGACATCGGCCGCGACCCCAACGACGAAGCCATCGCCCGGGCCATCATCGCGCTCGCCCACAGCCTTGCCCTCGATGTGGTTGCCGAAGGCGTCGAGCGCCAGGACCAGGCCGATTTCCTGCGGCAGGCGGGCTGCGACGTTCTCCAGGGGCGTCTCCACGCCCGCCCCCTCGCGGCGGCGGAAATCCTGGCCCAGTGGGGTTGAACCGCCCGCCCCCGGAAGTCGCACCCGCCCCCCGCGCCGCCGGGGTAGACTGAGCCTCTTTTGCCACCCCGGAGCATTTCATGGCAGACATCCTGCGTACCGGCACCACCCGCCGCTGGTCCGATACCGTGGCCTACGGCGGCCTGCTCTTTCTTTGCGAAGTCCCCGCCGACACGGCCGGCGACATCGTGGCCCAGGCCCGCCAGGTGCTGGCCCAGCTCGATGCTCAGCTGACGGCGGCGGGGAGCGGTCGCGGCCGCATCCTCAACGCCACCATCTATCTCCCCGACCCGGCCGACCTGGCCGCCTTCAACGCCCTCTGGGACGAGTGGATTCCCTCCGGGACGGCGCCGGTGCGGGCCTGCCTCCACGCCCCCCTGACCGATCCGGCCATGCGCATCGAAATCCAGATGGTTGCCGCGGCGGGCGGTTAATACTCCTTCGCTTCCAAACCGATCCTTGGTCGACTTCGCCTGGCCGTGCTCCAGCACCGTCTTCGCGTCTCGATTTGAAAACGAATCGGTATAAGGGGCGCCGGACTCTTTCTTTTTCATCGATGCGGAAATCCTTCACGAATCCGTAATCGTCGCCCTGGAAAATACCCGGGTCTGCGCTAAACAGAGTACTGGGGAAGATTTCCCAGCGTGGCAGCCCGGGTGCGGTGAGCAGTCCCCCGACGAGGCCCAGCAGACAGAAAAGATCCCGATCCGGGTCGGAGACAACCGAAGGCAGCGAACATGAAGAAGAAGCTACAGCATTACGTGGGGCGTATCGTCCGCCTCAAGAAGACCACCTTTCAGAAGATCGCCCAGCGGGCCGCCCGCTCCGGCGAGGCCATCGAGAACTGTTTCGTCGTCGGGGCGGTGAACCGGCCGATGCGCGAACTCATCTGCTACGGCGGCAACATGCGGGTGGCGGTGTCGCTCACCGAAATCGTCCTCGTCTGAAGGGCCGGGCGGCCCTCAGCCGGCGCCGAGTTCGATCAGGCGGTCGGGTTCGATGAAATAGAGGGCGAGGCGAAGGGGCCGGCCCTCGTCGGCAAAGAGGCCGGCGTAACGTTCCAGTTGCGGGCGGTAGGCGGCGACCCGCTCGGCCAGCCAGGCTTCACGGTCGGGGACGGCGCCTCCCCCCATCTTGTAGTCGATGATCCAGCGGCAATCGCCCTCGATAAAGCTGCGATCCACCACATGCTGGGTGGTTTCCCCGTCGGCGCAGCGGCTCAAGGCGAGTTCGGCCGCGGCCCCGGGGCGGTCGGCCAGCACCCAGCGGCCGTGGGGGCTGGCCAGGACGCCCTGCACCGCCCGCACCACCCGGCGGGCGCCGGTGGCGGCACCGGCGGCATCCAGACCTTGGTTGGCCAGCCAGGCGGCAAAGGCATTTTCCCGCCCGGCGACGCGTTCCGCCGGCCAACGGGCGAGGCCGTCCCGGGCGATGATCTCGAGGCAGCGGTGGGCGAGGCTGCCGATGGCGGCGTCGGCGGCCGCCGGTTCGCCTGGGTCCGCCTTCTCCCCGTGGGGCGGGGCGGGGCGCTCGGCGGCGGGCGGAGAGGCCGGCGGCTGGGGCAGGGCGGCGGCCGGCAGGCGGACCACGGCCGGGACGAAGCTTGCCGCATCGACGCCTGGGGGGGCCGCCGGGGCGGGGGGGGCGGCGCCGGCGGCGGCAAAACGCTCGCCGACGCCGGCTTCCCAGAGCAGGGCCAGGAGACTGCCGGCGGCCGGCGCCTTGGGCTGGCCGTCGGCGACGGTGGCGACGCCCACGAGATGCAGCGATTCCTTGGCGCGGGTGACGGCAACGTAGAGCAGGCGCTGGGTTTCATGCATGGCCCGCTGTTGTTCCAGGCGGCGCAAGGCATCGTAGGCCGTGGGCTGCGCCCTGACCGCGCCACGGGCGCGCAGCGGGGCGGCCACCAGGCGCTCGCCCGCCGCCTCGTCGGGGATTTCGTCCCACAGGAGGAGGGCCGGGTCGTCGCCGCGGCCGCGTTTGTGCAGGCCAGGCAGGATGACCGTGGCGAATTCCAGGCCCTTCGATTTGTGGATGGTCATCAACTGCAGCCCGAGGGCGGCAGGGCTGGGGTCGGGCGGGGCGTAGAGGCGCTCCGCCTCGTCCTGCAGGATGTCGGCGGTCAGGCGGCGCTGGGCGGCGAGTTTGTCCATGAGGGCGAACAAGGCAGCGACGTCCTGGTGGTCGGTGGCCGCCGTCAGGCAGGCCGGTCCGCCCAGGGCGCGCCAGGTGCCTTCGATCCAGCGCCGGGGGTGGGAGCGGCCGCGGTGGGCGATGGCTTCGCCCAGAGCGGCGGCGACATGGGCCAGCCGGGCCTGCCCGTCGGCAGAGAGGCGGCCCCGGCGCTCCGGGTCGGCGAGTAGCTGCCAGATCGTGCTGGCGTGGTCGTCGCCCGCCAGGGCGTGCAGATCGGCCAGGCTGAGGCCGCACCAGGGGGCGCGCAGGACGGCGAGCCAATGGACGCGGTCGCCGCGATGAAAGAGGGCATGGGCGAGGGAAAGGAGATCCTGCACCGGCTGGCGCCCGGACAGGGACTCCGTCTCGACGGCCTGGAAGGCCAGGTCCGGCGTGCTGCGGCGGATTTCGGCGACGAGGGCGTCAAGATGGTGGCGGGCCCGGACGAGGACGGCGATGCTGCCCTCCGGCCGGGCTTCCCGGGCAGCGGCGACCAGGGCGAGGACGGTGCGGGCCTCGGCCCGTTCGCCGTCGTCGCCCTCGCCGGCCAGCACCGGGTGGATGCCGACCCCGGCGACCGGGTGGGCCTCCCGGGTGGCGCTCGATGGGCTGTAGCGCACGGCGCCGTGGAGCGGCTCGTCGGCGCCGGGGAAAATGCCGGGGAAGCTCCCATTGACCCACTCCACCAGGGCCGGGCGGGAGCGGTTGTTGCGGGTGAGCCGCAGGCGCTCGGGGCGGACCGGCCCGATGCCGGCGTCGCGCACCTTGAGGAAAAGCCCGACGTCGGCCTTGCGAAAGCGGTAGATCGACTGCATCGGGTCGCCCACCAGGAAGAGGCTGCGGCCGTCGCCTTCCTGCCAGCCGCGGACGAGGCCGGCGATGAGGCGAACCTGGGTCGGGCTGGTGTCCTGGAATTCGTCCACCAGCAGATGGCGGATGCGGTAGTCGAGGGCCAGCGCCAGGTCGGTCGGAGCTTCGTCGCTGCCCAGGGCGGCTTCGGCGCGCAGGGCGATTTCGCTGAAATCGACTTCGCCGCCTTCCTGGAAGGCCAGCCAGAGATGGCCGGCGGCCAGGGTGAGCAGGCGGGCGAAGATTTCCACCGTGGCCCATTCGGCGTCGGTGTAGGTTGGCGGCGGCAGGTCGCGCAGGGGTGCGAGGGCGGCTTCGACCGCGGGGCCGAGGCCGTCGATGATGGCCTGGAGGGCGATCTTTTCTTCTTTGGCAGAGGGCGGTACGCCGCAGTTCTTGTCGAGGCGCTTGCGCAGCGTGCCGGCGGCGGTCAGGAGCAGGTCGGCCAGGGCCTGCCAGATGGGGAGGTCGGCGGGGGCGTCGGTGAGGGGGCGTTCCCAGGTTTCCAGGCGGGCGATGGCGGCGTCCGGCCGCTCGGTCGCCAGGGTGGCGCCGGCAAAGCGGGCGAGCGGCAAGAGGCGGTGCTGGGCGAAGTCGTCGAGGCCCGCCCGGGCCGCCGCCAGGTCGCGGCGGATCAGGGCCTGCAGGCCGGCTTCGGCGGCGGCGCGGGAAACACCGCCGGCGTGGTGCAGCCATTGGTCGCGGCGGGCCAGCATGGCGGCGAGGAGCGCTTCCAGCCGGCCGGCGTCGTTGTCCATGAAAGCCAGTGCGGCAGCCACGGTTTCGCCGTCGGCATCGCCTGCCTCGACCAGGGCCAGGGTCTTCTTGGCGGCCTGGCGATAGTAGGGCGCGGCATCCTCGGCTACCCCGGGCTGGGCGCCGAAGCGGGACAGGTAGGGCATCTGGCGGGCCAGGCTGCCGCACAGCGCATCCAGCGTCGTCACGGCGAGGCGCCCGGGATGCTGCAGCAACTGCCAGCCCCGCTCGCCGTCGCGGGCCAGCGCCGCCTGTCCCAGATCGTAGGTGATCTGCCGATGGGGCGCCTCGTCCCCCGGCCGCTCGCCCCGGGCGGCGAGTTCCAGGCTGCCGAGGATGCGGTCGCGCATTTCGGCGGCGGCCTTGTTGGTGAAGGTGAGCGCCACCACTTCTTCCGGATGGTCCACCAGGGCGAGCAGGCGCAGGGTCCGCTGGGTCAGCAGTTCGGTCTTGCCCGCCCCGGCCGGCGCCTCGACGATGAAGGAGGCCGGTTCGAGGGCGCGGCGGCGGGCGGCGGCGTCGGCGAGGAGAAGTTCGTCGCTCATTGGGGGAACCTTGAGGCGGGGGGGTTGGCACCGCGCTCGAGGAGTGCCCGGAAATCCCTGTCGTGCGGCGCCGGCCGAGGCGGGCGGATTGCCGAAAGGCCCACCGACCTGACGTTTTCTAAGCCCCGGCGCCCCGGCCGCGCCCACTCTTCCCCTCTTCTCATGACTGCGCCTCCAGTTGTTGCCGCCGCTCCGGCAGGCGCAGCAGGGGCAGCACGTCGCAGTAGCGCAGCGCGCTTTCGTCGGCGAAGCGCACGCCGGCGTCGCCGGCGCGAATTTCTTCGGCGATGGCGTGGAGCCTGGCGTGCCAGTGGGCGAGGACGGCGTTCCAGTCGGGGAAGGCGGCGGCCGGGAAGAGCTTGCGTTTGTCGTCGTCGAGGCCAGCGACCCCGGGCAGGAGGCCCTTGCTGTCGGCGATGCCGGCAAAGGCCGGGGCGTCCGCCACGACCTTGGCGAAAGCGACCCCCGCCACTGGCCCGTCGCCCTCCTGGGGCACGGCAATGGCGGCGTAGATGGGGAGCTGCGGTTCGGTGATGCGGGCCTCGGCCCAGTTGCGGGTGTCGATGTTCTGGCCGGTCTTGTAGTCGAGAATGAGATAGCGGCCGTCGTCGAGGCGGTCGATGCGGTCGATGACGGTGCGCACCCGGATGCCGGCCAGGTCGAGAATGGCTTCCCGCTCGCAGGCCGCCACGGTGAAGCCGGGAAAGCGTGTCATCTCGAAATCGAGCCACACCGCGAGAAGCCGCTTGAGCCGTTCGGCTTCCAACCGGCGGAAGCGGGGCGGCAACTGGCGGTGGCTCGTCGCCTCGAAGGCATCGAGGGCGGCGGCGACGGCGCCGGCGATGGCTGCGTTGAGGGCCGACTGGTCGAGGGCGAGCAGGCCCTCGAGGCTGCCGGCGGCGCCCCAGAAGTGTTCCAGGGCGCCGTGCACCAGGGTGCCCCGGGCCGTGGCGTCGAGGCCCTCGACCGCTTCCCCCAGGGCTTCGGCGCCCAGGCGGTAGCGGAAGTAACCCCAGGCCGGGCAGATGGCCTGGGCCTTCAACAGGCCGGTGCCGC
The DNA here is from genome assembly GCA_009469675.1 of Azonexaceae bacterium. Classification (GTDB taxonomy): domain Bacteria; phylum Pseudomonadota; class Gammaproteobacteria; order Burkholderiales; family Rhodocyclaceae; genus SSSZ01. The sequence continues at coordinate 25,512 of SSSZ01000111.1, forward strand.
CGGAAACCTTTTCCCCCGGGGCGACGGCCGGGGCGACGGCGTCAGCCACCCGTTCCAGCCGGGCGGGGGCGGCCCCAGGGGGCGGCACCGCCCCGCCGGGAGCGGCGGCGATGCCGGCCAGGAGCGGGCTGGGCCGGAGCATACGGTTGCCGTCGGCCTGGCTGTAGGAAAAGGTGATGTCCGGTGCGGCCTGCAGCAGGCGACGGTGCACGGCGGTGGCGAAGGCCAGTTCGACCTCGGCGCTGGCGTGGGGGCTGCCCGCCCGGCGCTGCAGGTCCGCCGGCAGCAGCGGGTTGGGCCGGGGCGGGGGCGGCCAGGCGTGGTCGTTCATGCCCATCACCCAGAGGGCGTCGAATTCGAGGCCGGTGCTTTCTAGGACGCCGACAATTTCGATGGCCGGCCGGCCCCGGGTCTCGGGCTGGAAAATGCGTTCGCCGCAGAGCCGGGCGAGGCGGCGGCAGGCCTCGTCGACCCGGATGCCGCCCAGCAGGTCGTCGAAGCGGGCGAGGCTGGCCAGGGTCTCAAGAAACGCCTGACGGGCCTGGTACTCGCGGCTGGAAAGGGGGCGGTCGCCGGGCCAGCCCAGGCTCTCCAGCCATTCCCGAAAGAGGCCGGCCCAGGCCGAAGGCGGCCGCCGGCGGGAACCGGCGGCCGCCTGGGCGGCCCCGTAGGCTTCGAGGTGGCGCACCAGTTGCGGGCAGGGCAGCTGGTCGCGGGCGAAAAGGCGCTTGGCGAGGCGGACGAGGGCCGGCAGGTCGGTGAAATATTCCAGTTCCCGGCGCATCGCCGCATCGATGCGGGCCCGGCTGTCGGCTTCGGCCTGCCCGGCCGACCAGCCGGGGTCGAGAAGCAGGGCGGAAATGGCGCTTTGCTCGTGCTGCCGGGTGGCGGCCAGGGCGAGGAGGGCGAGGGCGGTGCGCACCGGGGATTCTCCGGCCAGGGGCGTTCCCAGGGATAAGTTGTAGCAGCGCGGGGCCTCGGCGCCGGCCGGGCGGCAGGCTTCGGGGTGGAAGGCGTCGTCGAGGACGAAGGCCAGGGCGTCCCGAACCGCCGCCAAGTCGGGAACCACGACGCCGAGGCGGGCCGCCGGGTCGGCCGCCCGAAGGCGGCTCGCCCAGGCCGCCACGGCCCGACATTCGGCGGCCAGGTCGGGGCAGGCCCGGGTGCGGGCCTCCCCCTCCCGCCCGCGCCCGGCCGGCAGCGGGGAAACCTCGACGCCGCGGGCTTGAAGGGCGGCGTAGAGGCGCTTTTCCAGAGGCGTGTAGCGGTCGAAGCCGGCAAATCGCACGGCGGCGGGGAGCGGGACGTCGCCCTTTTCGATCAGATCGACCGCCACCGCGGGCAGCCGGGCCGCTTCCCGCCAGCCCCGGGGGGCGGCGCGGCGGCGGAATTCGCGTCGCCAGGCGAGAAACAGCCGGGTCTCGTCGGCCAGGGGGCCGTCGCCCGGCAGGATCTGCCACAGTTCGCACAGAGCGTTGGCTTCCGCGGCGGCCGCCGCCAGCCCGGTAAGGTCGAAGAGGGGTGCGGCGGCACCGTCGAGGGAATCGGCGATGACCTGTTCCCAGAGAAGGCGCTCGGCCTGGGAGTCGAGGGCCGCCAGCGGCGCCGCCGTGCCGGACAGCACCGCCTCCTCGACCACCTGCTCCAGCCAGGCGTTGACCGTCAAGGCCCGGCAGGTCGGCCAGACCGCCGCCCCCGGGGCGGGGGGCCGGGCGCGCAGGAACTGGGTAAGACGGGAGGTGGCGCAGAGGTGGAGGGTCAAGGGCGGCCGGCTCCGGTCTTCGGCGTCGCGGCCTTGGCGCGCAGGTAGTAGTGGGTGTTGTCCTGGCGGAATTCGAACAAGCCGGTCGCCGCCAACAGGGCAGAGAGCTTGGTATAACCATAGTTGCGGGAATCGAAGGCCGACGAGCTGCGCGACAGATGGGCGCCGACCGTCGCCAGCGCCGCCCAGCCGGTTTCGTCCGAAGCGGCCGTTACGGCATTGCGAAGCAGCCTGACCAGGCTGGTGTCGCCTTTGAGTTCGCTCGAGGTTTTGCGCGGCGGGGCGGCCCCCAGGGCCGTATCGGCACAGGGCGCCTCACCCGCCAGGCTTTCAAGAAAGAGAAACTTACTACAGGCGTTTACAAAGGCTTCTGGCGTTTTTTTCTCACCAAAACCAAAGACCTTGAGGCCGTTGGTGCGGATGCGCATGGCCAGAGGCGTGAAGTCGGAATCGCTGGAGGCGATGCAAAAGGCGCCGAGTTTCTGCGTATAGAGCAAATCCATGGCGTCGATAATCATGGCGCTGTCAGTGGCGTTCTTGCCCTTGGTGTAGGCAAACTGCTGCACCGGCTGGATGGCGTGGTCGTGCAGGATGCCGGCCCAGCCGGAAAGGCTCTGGCTCTTCCAGTCGCCGTAGGCGCGGCGGATATTGATACTGCCGTGTTTGGCCAGTTCGTCGAGGATGACACCGATCTTGCCGGCAGGGCAGTTGTCGGCGTCGATGAGAAGGGCGATGGCGTGGGGTTCCATGGAAGCTTTGTGGCGGAAGAAACGCCATTCTACGACAGAGGCATCGATCTCGAATCGTTGATACGGACCTCTTGGCCACAAGGGCGACACCAAGGCTGCCGGGTGGGCAGAGGAGGGACCGAAAGCCGGCTGCTGCCGTAAGCGGCGGCCGGGCATTTTTTCCGGGATCTCGCCCTGGAAGACGCTGTGGCCCTGGGCCGGTTCCGGCTATTTTCCTGTCTCGGCCCGGGAGTGAGGCCGGCGGCGGCTGGCGGCGCCGTGCTGCACGCGGCTACGCCCCCGGCTGGTCGCGATGGCTGCGGACCACCGTCGGGGGCTGCGGCCCGGGGCACCGGCCATTTTGGCCGCGCGATCCGGGCTGGCGGAAATCCGCCCGGGACGGACGCGGCGCGGCAGTTACGCGGCATGGTTGTGCCGGCTTGACCGCTTGCTTTGGCCCCCCGGCGCCCGGTCAGAAAATCTGCAGAAGCCCGGAACGCAACCCGGCGGTTTCCGGTCCACGCAAGATGAGCGCGGGATGGTAGGCGGCGCCCGGATGAAGGAAAAAACAACGAGCCGACGGAGGGAATCATGCGCAAGCTTTTGCCCTGGTGCCGCACCCTGGTTGTTACCGCGATTTTTCTGTTCCTGCCGGCGGTGGCGCAGGCCGGCGGTCTCTCCGACAAATTCAGCGGCGACCCGCAAATCCAGAACGCCATCGACACCGTCGAAAGCGAACTCGAGAGTTTCGCCACCCGGGGCGAGGCCACCCGCGGCGCCAGCGGGCCGATGATCCAGTTACTGCAAAGCAGCGACACCTTGATCTGTAGCGCCTGGATCATTTCCTTTCGCCAGGAACTGCAGCGCCTGGTGGTGCAGGATTTTCTCGATCCGCCCGTCCAGCTCATCGCTGCTGCCCAGGATCTCCTGAGCCGGGTCGAGCGGGCCTGTCAGGGCGTCCTCCAACCGGGGACGGCCGTCGCTGCGGCGCCGCCGGCAGGTACCCCGCCGGCCCGGGATGAACCGGCCGGCGGCCAATCCTTTACGCCCCGGCCCGGCTGGACCATCGACGACGAAATCTGCGCCCGCCGATGCGCCCGCGAAAGTGCAGCCGTGCAACGGGCCGACTGGGCCAAGTACGACGCCGAGAGCGACGAAAGAAAAAGTCGTGCCCAGCTCGAAAAAGACGAACGTGAACTGGCCAGCGAACGGGAAAACCTCGCCCGGGCCGAGGCCCGCCTGGAAAGCGCCCGCGCCGATCTCAACCGGCGGGAGGAGTTCTCGCGGCGGATCGGGCCGAGCGCCGATGGCAAGAGCAACGCCGACCTCGATCTGCACGAAGCCCGGACCCGGCTGGCCGATGCCACCCGCGACCTGCCCGTGGTGCGTAACCGCGCCGCCCTGCGAGAGCAAGCCGCTGCGGCCTCCCGCGCCGCCCTCGACCGGGCGGTGGCCGCCCGCCAACGGGCCGAACGCGAAGCCGCCGAGGCCCGGGCCGCCCTGGAGCGTTGTCTGCGGGACTGCCGCCGGCAGTCCGAGAAGGGTGGCGACAAGTCGTCACGGCTTGACGACAAGCGGGCCGATTCGGCCAAACACGCGGCAGAAAAAGAGCGCCGCGTCGTCAACAAGGACGGCGAGCCGCCGGCCAAGGGCGGGCCGGGGGGCAAGGTCATTCCCGACAAGCGCCCCGATGCCGGCCCTGATCTGCGCCTCGAACTGCCCCGGGACAAGATGGGGGGAGGCATGCAGCAGATCGACCCGGCACCGCCCCGGGAAAGCATCCTCGATTCCCTGGACGAAACTCCGGCCCACCGCGGTCCGGCGGCCGGGGCGGCCTGCCCCGACTGCAGCGCCCTGGCGGCCAGTCTGGCAAGCCAGCAGGCCGATCTGCAGAAGGAAAGCGAAGAACTCGCCCGGCAGCGCGAGAATTACACCGACGCCACGGCGGGGCGGGGCCTCGATCGCCGCACGCCGGAAGGCGCCGACGCTTCCCGCCTGGCGGCGAACCTCGTTGCCGAGGTGGAGGCGGCCATTCGCCGGCAGGCCAAAAAAGTTGCCGACCTTGAACAGCAAGTGGACGACACCAAACGTCAGTTGGAAAGCTGCAACCGGCGTTGCGGTCCGCCCCCCGGCGGTCCGGGGACTGCCCTGCCTGCTGCCGGCGGGGCGCCAGCTGCCCGCTGCCCGGCTTGCAACGACATGGCCCGGCAGCAGAGGGAGGTGACCCGCCAGCGGCAGGCCAAGGAGGGTGAGGTCGAACGGCTCTCCCGGGAAGCCCAGGAAATCAGCGGCCGCGCCCTGGATGGCAAGGCCCGTCCGGGTGACGCCGGGCAATTGCAGGAGAGGCGGCGTCAGATCGGGCGGCTGGTGGATGAAATCGCCGACCTCGACCGCGAGGCAGAGCGCCTGGGCAAGGCCCGGCAGGACTGTGAAAAGACGTCGTGCCCCCCGCCCGCTGATGGACGCAAGGCGGCGGTCATCGACAAAGGCGCCGGCGGTGCCTGTGCCTTCCCGGCAGCGCAGCCGGTCATCATCGGTTCGCGGGAGAAGTTCGGCTACGGCGGCGAGCAGAAGGCGGCGGAAATCGGCAAGGCGGCGTTCGGGCTGCTCGGGGGTCTCCTCGGCGGCCGGGGCGGCGGCGGGGGCGGTGGCTCGCCCTTTGGCGGTGCCGGGGGCGACAAACCCAGCCTGGCCGACGATCCGATCCGCGCCAAGCAGACCTTCGCCGACCCGGGGGGCGCGGCCGCCATCAAGGTCGGCGCCCAATACCGGCCGGACGGCAAGTTACTGGTCAGCATCGATGTCGACAAGGCCGAAGACAAGGGCGTCGTCCACCAGGCCAGCCTGGAACGGCTGAAGCCCCGGGCCGACGGCGGCTGCGACCTGCAGGTGGCCGAACCCGTCGAGTGGCTGCACTACGAAATCTGGGAGGACTGGTGGGCCAAGATTCGCATTCAGCGCTACGAAAGCGTCGATGGCGGCCCGTGGCGCAAGACCCACGATACCGGCTGGCGCGATTGGGGCAGCGGCTCCCGGCTGCTGGAGAGCGGCACGCTTCCCGCCGACCAGATCCCCCGTACCGCCTGGGGTTCCATGGGCGCCGACCGGGCTTTCGGCGGCCCCCGCTCGGCCGGTGCCCTGTTCGATCCCGGTAAGCCCGTGGTGGTCGGCCAGCCGGCGCCCGAGCGCCTGGTGGTGCACGTCACCCAGCCGGGCAAGGATCCGGTGACGACCCTACCCTTTACGCTTTACCCCACCTACGGTCTCGACGGCAAGATCAATTACAGCGACACGATGCCCGATATCTCCGCCCTGCTGAAGGATGCCAAGCTGCCCCTGGGCGGCGGCATGACCCAGATCGATCCGCCGGCCACCGGGCCGGCCCCGCGGGAGAGCATTCTCGACTCCCTGGACTGATCCGGGCGAGGTGCGCCGGCGCTTCAGGACGGGCACCAGAGCCGTCTCCTGGCGGAAGGCGGCTGGGCAACGCCCGGCGCTGGCCGGGCCGCCAGCGGACTAATCGAAGGCCAGCCGGCGCCGGCCCGGAGCGGCACTGCCGGGGGGCGCCATGGCCGGCCTCAGCGGGCGAGAAGGGGCTGGAGAAAGCGCCCGGTGTGGCTGCCCGGCTCGGCGGCGATGGCCTCCGGCGTGCCGGTGACGAGGATGCGGCCGCCGCCGTCGCCGCCTTCGGGGCCAAGGTCGATCAGCCAGTCGGCGGTCTTGATGACGTCGAGGTTGTGCTCGATGACCACCACGGTGTTGCCGTGGTCGGCCAGGCGGTGGAGCACGGTGAGGAGCATTTCGATATCGTGGAAGTGCAGGCCGGTGGTCGGTTCGTCCAGAATGTAGAGGGTGCGGCCGGTGTCCCGTTTGGAGAGTTCCAGGGCGAGCTTGACGCGCTGGGCTTCGCCGCCGGAGAGCGTCGTCGCGCTCTGGCCCAGGGTGATGTAGCTGAGGCCGACGTCCACCAGGGTCTGCAGCTTTCTTGCCACGACCGGCACGGCGTCGAAGAATTCCCGGGCCTGTTCGACGGTCATGGCAAGGATTTCCTGGATGTTCCTGCCCTTGTAGTGGATTTCCAGGGTTTCGCGGTTGTAGCGCTTGCCGTGGCAGGCGTCGCAGGGGACGTAAATGTCGGGCAGGAAATGCATTTCGACCTTGATGAGGCCGTCGCCCTGGCAGGCTTCGCAGCGCCCGCCCTTGACGTTGAACGAGAAGCGCCCCGGTCCGTAGCCCCGGCTGCGGGATTCCGGCACGCCGGCGAAAAGGTCGCGGATGGGGGTGAGCAGCCCGGTGTAGGTGGCCGGGTTGGAACGCGGCGTGCGGCCGATGGGCGACTGGTCCACGTTGATGACCTTGTCGAACAGATCGAGGCCTTCGATTTCGGCGTAGGGGGCCGGTTCCGCCGACGAGCCGTAGAGGTGCTTGGCGGCCGCGGCGTAGAGGGTATCGTTGATGAGGGTCGATTTGCCCGAGCCGGAAACGCCGGTGATGCAGGTAAAGAGGCCGACCGGCAGGGCGAGGGTGACTTCCTTCAGGTTGTTGCCGCAGGCGCCGACGAGGCGCAGTTCCTTGGCGGGGTCGGGCCGGCGCCGCTTTTTCGGCACGGCGATCTTTTTCTTGCCCGAAAGATAGGCGCCGGTCAGCGAATTGGGGTTGGTGGCGACGTCTTCCGGTTCGCCTTCGGCGACGATCATGCCGCCATGGACGCCGGCCCCGGGGCCGATGTCCACCACGTAATCGGCGCAGCGGATGGCGTCTTCGTCGTGTTCGACGACGATCACCGTGTTGCCGATGTCGCGCAGTTGCTGCAGGGTCTGCAGGAGGCGGGCGTTGTCCCGCTGGTGCAGGCCGATGGAGGGTTCGTCGAGAACGTACATGACGCCGGTCAAGCCCGATCCGATCTGGCTGGCCAGGCGGATGCGCTGGGCCTCCCCGCCCGAGAGGGTTTCCGCGGAGCGTTCGAGGCAGAGGTAATCGAGGCCGACGTTGATGAGGAAGGAAAGCCGGGAGGTGATTTCCTTGAGGATTTTTTCCGCCACCTGGGCCTTCTGGCCGGTCAGCTGCAGGAGGTTGAAGTAATTGCGGGCTTCGCCCAGGGGCAGGCGGCTGATTTCGTGCAGGGTGCGGCTGCCCACCTTGACGTGGCGCGCTTCGGTGCGCAGCCGGGTGCCGGCGCAATGGGGGCAGGTCGTGTTGCTGATGAACTTGGCCAGTTCTTCCCGCACCGCCACCGAGTCGGTTTCCTTGTAGCGCCGCTCCAGGTTGTGCACGATGCCCTCGAAGCTGTGCTCCCGCGCCACCATGCGGCCCCGCTCGTTGAGGTAGTGGAAGGGCAGCACGTCGCGGCCGGACCCGTAGAGGATGACCTTCTGCACCTCGTCGGCAAGCTTCTCGAAGGGCGTTTCCACGTCGAAGCCGTAATGGGCGGCCAGGGACTGCAGCATCTGGAAGTAGAACTGGTTGCGCTTGTCCCAGCCGCGGATGGCGCCGGCGGCCAAGGACAGGTCGGAGTGCAGCACGACCCGCTTGGGGTCGAAAAACTGGATCACCCCCAGGCCGTCGCACTTGGGGCAGGCGCCCATCGGATTGTTGAAGGAAAAGAGCCGCGGCTCCAGTTCCTGCAAGGAATACGAGCACACCGGGCAGGCGAATTTGGCGGAAAAGAGATGGGCCTTTTCGCTATCCATTTCCACGGCGATGGCCCGGCCGTCGGCATGGCGCAGCGCCGTCTCGAAGGATTCCGCCAGGCGCTGGCGCATGTCGTCGCGCACCTTGAGGCGGTCCACCACCACATCGACATCGTGTTTTTGCGTCTTGGCCAGCTTGGGCACGGCGTCAAGCTCGTACACCGTGCCGTCCACCCGCACCCGGGCAAAGCCCTGGGCGCGCAATTCGGCAAAGAGGTCGAGCTGCTCGCCCTTGCGGTTGGCCACCACCGGCGCCAGGATCATGAGCTTGGTCTCTGCCGGCAGGGCCAGGACGTGATCGACCATCTGCGAAACCGTCTGGGCCTCCAGAGGCTGGCCGTGGTCGGGGCAATAGGGCGTGCCGGCGCGGGCGAAAAGCAGCCGCAGGTAATCGTGGATTTCGGTCACCGTGCCCACCGTCGAGCGCGGGTTGTGGCTGGTGGCCTTTTGTTCGATGGAAATCGCCGGGGAAAGGCCCTCGATCAGATCCACGTCGGGCTTTTCCATCAACTGCAAGAACTGCCGGGCGTAGGCCGAAAGGGATTCGACGTAGCGCCGCTGCCCCTCGGCATACAGGGTGTCAAACGCCAGCGAAGACTTGCCGGACCCGGAAAGCCCCGTGATGACGATGAGCTTGTCCCGGGGTAGATCGAGGTTGATATTCTTCAGGTTGTGGGTGCGGGCACCGCGGATGCGGATTTCTTCCATGGGGGTTCGGCAGAGTGGGGCAAACCAGTAACTATACGCGGTGTCGCGGGCAAAAAACTGGCCGCCGTCGTGGCGAGCGCTTTTCTCAATTCGGCACCCACCGTCGCGAGGCGCAAGCCCTCCCGCCGGGCCGGCTCCAGCCAGGCGGCATGAAAGGGGAAGAGGCCGAATCGGCGGGCCTTGGGCAGGGGGGCGTCGAGGGCGGGGCGTTGCCGATGGCAGTGGTCATTTCCCACAACTGCTTGAGGAATGCCGCGTTGGGGGCTACCGTCAGCAGCCCCCGGGCCTCGGCATGGGCCATGACGTTCGCCGCCTCCAGCTCCCACAACGACGGAACGACTGCCTCGGCGCCGTGCGCTTCCATCGCGGCAAGAACCTGCACGCCGTAACCGCGGTCTTCCGGCCCGTGGCCGAGGTATCGCGTCTGGCTGCGGCGTGAGTTGGCGACAGGTCGGCAATCGGTTTGCCCCGCAGGGCAATGATGAAGCTGCTGCCCGCCTGAACCTTGCGCGGCACCTCCGGGAAGTGAGCTTTCGCTTTGCAACCACCAATTTCAGTAGGGGTTGTCGCGGCATTCTCCAGGCTGGCCCGCAATAGACCAGTGCATAGACCGGTCTCAAAGACAACAATCCCCGTCAAGGCGGTAGTTTGACCCAGGCAGCGTGGAAAACGCCTACGAAGGTTGTCGATCCAGTCTCACGCCCTGGGACTGCGGTCTGGCAAAGTGTTCCCGACAAACTTCAGGAGACTGCCATGCCCGATGCCGACAGCTTGGACAAACTGGTTTTGCAAACCGCGGCGCTTGCCTTTCTGGTGAGTTGCTATCCCTGGTGATATGCCTTTCGTCAGATAGCCGGCAGAATTCCATCTGGCTATGATGACGGAAAGCAAGAAGCCAACAAAAATGCGGAGAAGAACATGGCGCAAAACGAGCGCTTGGTCAAAATGCAGCGCCTGCTGCGCCAACGGGGGGGTGTCGCTTTCGGCGAAATGCTGCAGGCGTTGGAGGTATCCCGTTCTACCGTGTTCCGGGATTTGACCTACCTCAGCGACCGCATCGGGGTGCCCTGGCTGCGCGACGCCGAAACGGGCCGTTATCGCCTCGATGAGTGCTCCGACCGGGCAGAACTGCCAGGGCTGTGGTTTTCGGCGCAAGAGATCCATGCGCTCCTGACCATGCAACGCTTGCTCGCCAGTCTCGATCCCGGGGGGCTGCTCGGCCCCCACCTCGACCCTCTGAAGGATCGTCTCGCCGGGCTGCTTGAAAGCGGTCCCCACCCGGCGGCCGACGTCGCCCGGCGCATCCATATCCTGACCGCCGCCGCCCGCCGCTACGCCCCGGAACATTTTCAGGTTGTGGCCGCCGCCTTGCTCGAGCGTCGGCGGTTGTGCATCGAATACGCCGCCCGCAGCCGCCAAGGCGTTACACGTCGAGAGGTGTCGCCTCTGCGGCTGACCCATTACCGCGACAACTGGTATCTCGATGCCTGGTGCCACCTTCGGCACGAACTGCGGAGCTTTTCCGTCGACGCGATGCAGACCGCCAAGGCCTTGCCGGAGCCGGCCCACGACGTCGCCGAGCCTGAACTCGCGGCAGCGCTCGATTCGGGCTACGGCATCTTCTCCGGCCCGGCCAATCGGCGGGCCACCCTGCGCTTTACCCCGGCCCGTGCCCGCTGGGTCGCAGTCGAATGCTGGCATACCGACCAGCACGGAAGCTTTCTGGAGGATGGGAGCTATCAACTGAGCGTTCCCTATAGCGATGACCCGGAATTGGTCATGGATATCCTCAAATACGGTCCCGACTGCGAGGTCGAGGCGCCGGCGGCGTTGCGCCGAAAGGTCCGGGAACTCCTGCGGGCTGCAGCCGCGAGGTACGACCATGAGTGAAAGCCCGGACTCGCGGGACGGGCGATATCTTGCCCACATTCGCCGTGACGGCAAGGAAGCTCTTCCACACCGACTGGAAGAGCACCTGGAGGAGGTTTCGGCACTTGCAGCCGCCTTTGCCATTACCTTCGGCGCCGCCCCCTGGGCCGCCCTGGCCGGACTGTGGCACGATCTCGGCAAGTATCGGCATGGGTTTCAGCGTTACATCCGCCAATGCAACGACCTCGATGCCCATATCGAAGGGCGTATTGCCGGTCCGGCAAAAAGCCACTCCGCGGCCGGCGCCCTGTGGGCGATGGAGCATCTGGCGCAGCGCGACCGGCAGGGCGGCAAAGCGATGGCCCGAGTGCTGGCCTATCTGATCGCCGGGCATCATGCCGGGCTGGGGGACTGGCAGGACGATCTGGCGGTTCGTTTCGCCAAAGAGGACAGTCAACGCGAATTGGCCGAAGCCAAGGCCGCCGACATTCCGCAACACATTCTCGAACCCCGCGGGGAGTTGCCGGATCTGGCTACCCTCAAAGCCCACGTGGAAAATCCCAAGGCACTTGAAACCTACATCCCCGGACGTTTCGCCCTCTGGGTGCGCATGCTGTTCTCCTGCCTGGTGGATGCGGATTTTCTCGACACCGAGCGTTTCATGGCGCTGGACAAGGCCGAAGGACGCGGCGGCTTTCTAAGTCTGGCCGAGATGGACATACGGCTGGCCGATCATCAGGAGAAGATGGCCGGCGAGGTTGCCCGGCGGGGCGAAGCCGATTCGGCGGTGAACCGCCAAAGAAGACATGTTTTGCACTGCTGCCTGGCCAAGGCCGCCGAAGTGCCGGGCTTCTTCAGCCTCACCGTGCCGACCGGCGGCGGCAAGACCTTGTCCGGCCTCGCCTTCGCGCTGCGCCATGCGGTGCTCCACCAGCGACGGCGGGTCATCTACGCCATCCCCTACACCAGCATCATCGACCAAACCGCTGCCATCTTTCGCGCTATCTTCGGCGACGAGAACGTCGTCGAGCACCACAGCAGCGTCGAGGTTGATCCCAAAGAGGAAACCCATCGCTCGCGGCTCGCCTGTGAAAACTGGGACGCGCCGCTCATCGTGACGACCAATGTGCAACTGCTGGAGAGCCTCTTCGCCCGCCGCACGTCGCGCTGCCGCAAGCTGCACAACCTGGTGGGGAGCGTCATTGTGCTCGACGAGGCACAGCTATTGCCGGTGGACTTCCTGCAACCCGTCGTCGACGTGCTTCGCCTGCTGGTCCAGGACTACGGCGTCAGTATCGTGCTTTGCACCGCCACCCAGCCAACGCTGGAAAGCCGCATCGGCTTCGATCAGGCACGGGGCCTACGCAGCTTTGCCGCCAACGAAGTCCGCGAAATCATCGACGACGTGCCGGCGCTATACCAGGCGCTGCGCCGCGTGCGCGTCCAGCGCCCGGCAGACCTGACGCCCTTGCCCGACTGGCCGGCGCTTGCCCCGCAGCTTGCCGCCCATGAAGCCGTGCTCGCCATAGTCAGCCGCCGCGCCGATGCCCGGGATCTCTATCGCGCCTTGGGGCGGCACGGTTCCGGCGAGGGTGGGTTTTGGCACCTTTCCGGCCTGATGTGCGCCCGCCATCGCAGCCACGTCATCAGCCAGATCAAGGCGGCGCTGACCGATCGCCGGCTGGCGCTCGCCCGCGGCGAAGCCGCAAGGCCGGTTCGCGTCGTTTCCACGCAACTCGTCGAAGCTGGGGTCGATATCGACTTTCCCGTGGTCTACCGGGCCCTCGCCGGACTCGACTCCATCGCCCAGGCCGCCGGGCGGTGCAACCGCGAGGGGCGGCTGGAAGAAGGGCAGGTTTACGTCTTTGTTCCCCCCAAACCAGCCCCGGCGGGCTTGCTGCGCCAAGCGGAAGGCGCGACCCGCGTGCAGTGGAGCATGCTGCCGCCGGATGCCGACCCGCTGGCCGTCGCGCATTTCGCCAGCTACTTCCAGCGCCTCTACGGCGATGCCCAACTCGACAGGCATGGCATCGTCGATCTGCTGCGGGTTGCCGGGCAAGGTGAGGTCAATTTCAGGACGGCTGCCGAAAAATTCCGCCTCATTGATGAAAAGGATGGCGCCACCGTCTTCGTCCGCTATCGCCGCACCAAGGACGACGACGAAATCGACATCCTTCTCGCCAAGTTGCAGACGGAAGGCCTGCAGCGCTGGTTGCTGCGCAAGCTGCAAGGCTATGGGGTCAGCGTCTACGCCAACGATTTGCGGCGCCTGCTCGACAGCCGCGACGTCGTGCCGCTGGGGGACGACTTCCCCGGTATCTACATCCAGTCGCCGGAGAACGACGTGCTCTACGACCCGGTCCTTGGCCTGAATGTGGATGGTGCGCCGGGTGATCCGGGAAGTTTCGTACAGTGACAGGGCCGATGAATACATTGGAAAGGGCCGGGACAAGCCCGGCCCTCTGATGCAGTGATTCAACGGACAACGTTGACCATTAAGTTTCAATCCGCGCTGGTATTCAGCGACGATCGAATGATAACATGCGAACCAATGCCGATTTATATGCAACGACAACTATACTATTAAGAAGTTGATTTTAGTTGGCAGAACTTCCTGGCCAGGAGCTTTGCTAATGAACAATCTGATTGGATTGCTGCGCGAGTTGCGCTTGATGAAAGATCAGCCAACCCATCGTTTTTTTGCGGTGTGGCTGTTGGTTTTGTTGCCTCGTGGAGTTGGTTGGGGTGTTCTGCTTTATCTGCTGCACGGTTGGTTTCCCAGATAGGCATTATCGAAGAGGGGTTAATGAACAATTTCTGTCTTGAAGTCTCAGGCGACTTCGCCTGTTTTACGCGTCCGGAGATGAAGGTCGAGCGCGTGTCTTACGACGTGATGACGCCCTCGGCGGCGCGGGCCGTGTTCGAGGCGATCCTTTGGAAGCCGGCAATTCGCTGGGAGGTGCGCAAGATCGAGGTCTTAAACCCGATCCGCTGGATCAGTGTGCGGCGTAACGAGGTGGCTTCCAAGGCCTCGGTGCGGAACGCCCAGGCGGCGATGGGGGCGGGCCGCGGCAATCTGGCGCTGTACGTCGAGGAGGACCGCCAGCAGCGGGCCGGGCTGTTTTTGCGCGACGTGGCCTACCGCATCCATGCCGATCTCGTGCCGGTGGACGAGGATGCGCTCAAGAACCCGGCCAAGTATCGGGAAATGTTCCAGCGCCGGGCGGAAAAAGGGCAGTGCGTCAATCAGCCCTACCTCGGCTGCCGCGAGTTCGCCGCCCGGTTCCAACTGGCGGCAGCCGTGGCAAACGCCAAAGCGCCCATCGCCGAAACCCGCGATCTCGGCTGGATGCTCTACGACATGGATTTTTCTGCCGCGGAAGACCCCAAACCGAAATTTTTCCGTGCCCAGATGCAATCCGGGGTCGTTGATCTTTCTGCTGCGCAGGTGATGGGATGATTCTGCAAGCCCTGTACGACTACTACCAGCGCAAGGCCGACGATCCCGATCCGGCCCGCCGCCTGCCGCGGTTCGGCTTCGAGGACAAGGAAATTCCCTTCGTCGTCGAGTTGACGGCGGAAGGCAAGCCCTTGGGTATTGCCGATACCCGCCAGCCCGACGGCAAGAAGAAGGTGGCGCGGCGCTATCTCGTGCCCAAGGGCGTCAAGCGTTCTTCCGGCGTGGCGGCCAATCTGCTGTGGGATACCGCCGAGTATGTCTTGGGCGTAGACACACGGGGCAAGCCGGAGCGCGTGGCCGAGCAGCACGCGGCTTTTCGTCAGCGCCTGCAGGATTTGCCGGAAGCAGCGCGGGCCGATGCGGGGTTGCGGGCCATCGAGGCGTTCTACGCTGCCGGGGGAAGCGCCTTGCTGGTCGATGACCCGAGCTGGCCGGAAATTCTCGAAACCAACCCCAATCTGACGTTCCGGCTTTACCCCGAGAGTGATTTGATCTGCCAGCGGCCCGCGGTGGCCGGTGGCTTCGGAATAGGGGATGAGGAGGGCGGTCGGGCCGCCGGTGGTATTTGTCTCGTCACCGGTGAGGCGGGCGAAATCGAGCGATTACACACCGCCGTCAAAGGCGTTTGGGGGGCGCAAAGCTCTGGTGCTTCGCTAGTATCGTTCAACCTGGATGCCTTTACGTCTTTCAACAAGGCCCAGGGTGACAATGCGCCGGTGAGTTCAGCCGCTGCCTTTGCCTACACCACGGCGCTCAATCATCTGCTCGACCGCAATTCACGCCAGCGGTTGCAGGTGGGCGACGCCTCCACGGTTTTTTGGGCGCAAAAGGGCGGCGCGACGATCGAAGAGGGGTTCGGCGATGTCTTTGGCGAACCCGCCCATGACGATCCGGACGCCCGCACCGATCGTATCCGCAGCCTCCTGGGCGCCGTGCAAAGCGGCCAGTTCGACGGTGGGGAAGGGCAGGACAGGTTCTTCGTTCTCGGCCTGGCCCCCAATGCCGCCCGCCTCGCCGTGCGTTTCTGGCATGCCGGTACGGTTGGAGAAGTCGGCCGAAGGATCGGCGACTGGTTCGAGGATTTGCGCTTGGTTCGCGGGCCAAACGATGCGGAATTTCCCAGCCTGTTCCGGCTGCTGACGGCGTGCGCGGCGCAGCGCAAGGCCGATAACGTGCCGCCCAACCTCGGTGGCGACATCATGCGCGCCGTGCTCTCCGGTGGCGTTTTCCCCATGAGTTGGTTCAACGCGGCGGTGCAGCGCTGCCGGGCCGAACAGAACGTCAATTACCTGCGCGCCGCCGCCATCAAGGCCTGCCTTAACCGGCTGGCGCGCCAATCCGATGCTTCCATCGCCATAAAGGAGTTCAGTTCCATGCTTGACCTTAACGATGTCCGCCCGGCCTATCGTCTGGGCCGCCTGTTCGCCGCCCTG
Source organism: Azonexaceae bacterium (assembly GCA_009469675.1). GTDB lineage: Bacteria > Pseudomonadota > Gammaproteobacteria > Burkholderiales > Rhodocyclaceae > SSSZ01. The sequence goes on from SSSZ01000111.1 coordinate 41,162, forward strand.
GAAAAAATCCAGGAAGAAGCCAGCCCCAGCCTCAATGCTACCATCCGCGAACGCTATTACGGCGCGGCTTCCAGTACCCCGGTCAGCGTGTTCACGACACTCCTGCGTCTCAAGCAGCACCACCTCGCCAAACTGAGCAACCGTGGGCGGGCAGTCAATTTCGAGCGCTTGATCGGCGAAATCATGGGCGGGTTGAGCGATTTTCCCAAACATCTCAGCCTGCCGGAGCAGGGGCATTTCGCGTTGGGCTACTACCACCAGCGCCAGGACTTTTTCAGCAAATCCAGCCAATCCGACGAATCCACCCAGGGAGAATCCAAATGAGCCTTTCCAACCGCTACGATTTTGTTCTCGTTTTCGATGTCCGTGACGGCAACCCCAATGGCGACCCCGACGCCGGCAATCTGCCGCGCCTGGACGCCGAATCCGGCCACGGACTGGTAACCGATGTGTCGCTCAAGCGTAAGGTGCGCAATTTCGTCGGTCTCATCAAAGGTCAAACCCCCCCTTTCGACATTTATGTGAAGGAAAAGGCCATCCTCAACCAGACCCATGAGAAGGCTTACGTTGCTGTGGGGGCCGAGGAAGAATTGAAGGGCGACAAGAAGCGCAAGGGTAGCGGCGATACCGTGGACAAGGCGCGGCAATGGATGTGCGCCAATTTCTTCGATGTGCGGACCTTTGGCGCGGTGATGTCCACCGGGGTGAACTGCGGCCAAGTACGCGGCCCGGTGCAACTGACCTTCGCCCGCTCAGTCAATCCCATCGTCGCCCAGGAACATTCCATCACCCGCATGGCGGTGGCGACGGAAGCCGAGGCCGAGAAGCAGCAGGGGGACAACCGAACCATGGGTCGCAAGCACACCGTGCCTTACGGCGTCTATGTCGCCCATGGGTTCGTTTCGTCCTTCCTTGCCAAACAGACCGGTTTTGGCGAGGCAGACCTGGAACTGCTCTGGCAGGCTCTGGAACACATGTTCGAGCATGACCGTTCGGCGGCGCGGGGCGAAATGGCGACTCGCGGTCTCTATATCTTCAAGCACGATTCCGAACTCGGCAACGCCCATGCCCATGCCCTGTTCGAGCGCATCAAGGTCGAGCGTAGGGCCGGTGTCGAGGTGGCGCGCAGCTTTGCCGACTACGCCGTATCGGTAAATAAGGCCGGCTTGCCCGGCGGCGTCAGCTTGATCGAGCGTATCTGATCGGCTCAATCCTATCGCCGCCCCGCCCAATAGCCGGGGTGGCGGCGCTGGTGGGCTACGGCATGGATTGCGATGGTGTTGGCGGAAATGCGATAGATCAGGACGTAAGGAAAATGTTTGAACGAGAAGGTGCGCAGTCGTTTCGAGATGGCTTTCCCGATTTCGGGGTTATCGCTCGCTCAAGCGCTGGCGCGTATGGATTGCGTCCTGCAGGAATGCCTCGGCAACCCGGTCGCTGGCGTGTTCAGCGTAGTAGTCGACGGCGGCATTCAATTCTACCTGCGCCGACGCGAGAAATACGACCTTCAGGCCACCGGGCGATTAACGATTCTGGCGCGTGCCAAGGTAATGGCTTCGTCGAAATCGATGGCCGCGGCCTTTTCCCGCTCGTACGCGTCGGCCCGGCGCTCGGCTTCTTCCACCCAGGCGGCGAGGATCTCGTCGTCTTCCTCCAGGCTGAGCAGCAGACGCTCGGCCAGTTTGGTCCGTTCGCTCAAAGAAAATTGCAACGCGGCGGCTTCGATGTCTTCGAGAGGTGAATTGGTCATGATGGAAACCTCCAGTAATGCTTGGGCAATGCTAAACGAAGCAAGTTGCCAAGGCTATCGGCAGAGCTGAATCATGGCCGAAGAAGCGCCCGATCCTATTCCGCTATCAGCGCTTCAGCACTGGGCTTATTGTCCCCGTCAATGCGCCCTGATCCATGTCGAGCAGGTATTCGCCGAAAACATCTTCACTCAACGGGGGCAGGCCTTGCACAAGCGGGTAGACGATCCGGGCTTCGAAATTCGGGGCGGCTTGCGGGTTGAGCGGGCGCTGCCGTTGTTCAGCGACCGCCTGGGCCTCGTCGGCAAAGCCGACGTGGTGGAATTTTTGCCCGACGGAACCCCCTATCCCGTCGAATACAAACATGGGTCGCGCCACAAGCGGCCGGATATCGCGGCCTGCGACGACATCCAGCTTGCCGCCCAGGCCATTTGCCTGGAAGAAATGTTCCACCGCCCGGTCCCGGAGGGCGCCCTCTACTACGCCACCTCCCGCCGTCGGCGAATCGTCACCATTGACCTCGTCCTTCGCGAGAAGCTGGCGCTGGCCGTTGCGGCGGTGAAGGCCTTGCTCATCGGCGGCAACATGCCGCGACCCTTGAATGACGAGCGCTGCCAGGCCTGCTCCCTGGTCGATCTTTGCCAACCCCGAGCGCTCACCGCGGCCAAAGGACGGGAAACCGCACTGGCGGGCCTCTTCGATCCCTAATCCTGATATGCAAATCCTCAATACCCTCTACCTCACCACGCCGGAAAGCTACGTCCACCTGGACAACGATACCCTGCGGCTAGATATCGAGCGCGAAACCCGCTTGCGGGTACCCCTCCACCACCTGGGGGCAGTCGTCTGCTTCGGGCACATTGCGGTCTCGCTGCCGCTCATGCATCGACTGGCGGACGAGGGCATTGCCCTTGTTCTCCTCGATGCCAACGGCCGCTTCAAGGCGAGGCTGGAAGGCGCCGTATCAGGCAACGTGTTGTTGCGCCAGGCGCAGCACCGGCTGGCTGGCGACCCGGCGTTTGCCTTGAACCTTGCCCGCAACTGCGTGGCCGGCAAAGTGCGCAACTGCCGCCACGTCTTGCAAAGAGGCGCCCGGGAGGCCAAAGGTGCCGACGACGAGGCCGTTCTTTCCCGTGGGGCTGACGATCTTGCCGCCACCTTGCGCGCCCTGCCCGGGGCCGGCGATCTCGACACGCTGCGAGGTCTGGAGGGCGAGGCGGCACGGCAGTATTTCGGGGCCATCAATCGCCTGATCCGGCCCCCGGCCCGCCAAGGCTTTTATATGGACGGACGTAGCCGGCGCCCGCCCCGGGATCGGGTCAATGCGCTGCTTTCGTTTTTGTACTCGCTGCTCATGACCGATTGCCGTTCGGCACTTGAAGCCGCCGGACTCGATCCCCAGGTCGGTTTCCTGCATGCGGTGCGACCGGGGCGGCCCGCACTGGCCTTGGATCTCATGGAGGAGTTTCGCTTCTTTGCCGATCGCCTGGCACTTTCGCTCATCAATCGCGGCCAGGTCGGCCCCGCTGACTTTGTCGAACGGGAAGGCGGCGCCGTCCTGCTCGAAGGCGATGCACGCAAGGCCGTACTGGTCGCCTACCAGGAACGCAAGCAGGAAAACCTCTCCCACCCGCTGCTTGCCGAGGCTGTTCCTTTCGGCCTCCTGCCCCATATCCAGGCACGGCTGATGGGGCGCGCTCTGCGAGGCGATACTGCGGAATATCTCCCTTTTTTGGTGCGCTGATGCTGGTCATCGTGTGCTACGACGTCAATACCGAAACCCGCGAAGGGCGCCGCCGCTTGCGTCGCGTTGCCAGGCTCTGCGAAGGAATAGGCCAACGGGTACAGAAATCCGTTTTCGAATGCCAGATCGACCGCGCCCGCTTCGAGGCACTGGAGCGCGACCTGGTCGCAGAAATCAAGGCGGAAGAAGACAACCTGCGCTTTTATCGCATTGCCGAACTACGGGGCTACGAAGTGCGCGAACATGGCCGGTTCCGTGCCACCGATTTTGATGGGCCGCTGGTCCTCTGATTCGGCGCGAACCCCAAGCATCGGCGAAAACCCGTCAGGTTCGCGTTTGGCAAAAGCCACTGAAATAATTGATATTTATTGCGAGGCCTTTGCAGCAGTAAGATATCAACCGCCAACGGCAAGAGAGGTTCGCGCAACGCGACGATTTTGTGCCGTTACTTCCGGTAGTTACGGAAGATGAGCATCGCCCCCCGGAAACGGGGGGCGTGGGTTGAAACCTGATGTCGTACGTTCGATGGTTGCAGCGGAGCGGGCAGCGCCCCCCGGAAACGGGGGGCGTGGGTTGAAACTCGGCGTGATGACGCGCGGCGAAATGCTGGCGATGTAGCATCGCCCCCCGGAAACGGGGGGCGTGGGTTGAAACGGAATTGAAGCAGTCCTACTTCGCGCAGGCGTGCGCATCGCCCCCCGGAAACGGGGGGCGTGGGTTGAAACACCTTCACCGGCGCCCCGGACGGCACCTACACCGCGCATCGCCCCCCGGAAACGGGGGGCGTGGGTTGAAACTGCAGCTGATAGACGCCGGTCGAGACCAGTGCCATGCATCGCCCCCCGGAAACGGGGGGCGTGGGTTGAAACTCATGAGGTCGGCGGCGACGGCGTCGGCGATCATGGCATCGCCCCCCGGAAACGGGGGGCGTGGGTTGAAACGGCGACTTCGTAGGGCGATGGGCGCCGGAAGACGAGCATCGCCCCCCGGAAACGGGGGGCGTGGGTTGAAACTCCCCGGCCAGCCAGGATAAAGCCGCCGTAGCCCTCGCATCGCCCCCCGGAAACGGGGGGCGTGGGTTGAAACCTGGCGGTTCGCAGGCTAATGCCGTTTCGCCAGAGCATCGCCCCCCGGAAACGGGGGGCGTGGGTTGAAACGAGATGCTCGTGTTGTCGGTAGTTTCTTCGGTCCGGTCGGCACGCGCATCGCCCCCCGGAAACGGGGGGCGTGGGTTGAAACGAGATGCTCGTCCTCGACGACGAGCAGATCGAAGGCATCGCCCCCCGGAAACGGGGGGCGTGGGTTGAAACTCGACGTACTTGATTGTCATGGCGTCACCTTGAGGCGCATCGCCCCCCGGAAACGGGGGGCGTGGGTTGAAACGACCACTTGCCCGACGAGGTGCCGTTTACCGCATCGCATCGCCCCCCGGAAACGGGGGGCGTGGGTTGAAACGAGCAGGGCATGGGGTCGGTATCCGGCAACGTCCTGCATCGCCCCCCGGAAACGGGGGGCGTGGGTTGAAACACCCACCCAGTAGGTGCCGGTCTGGCTGATCTGGCGGGCATCGCCCCCCGGAAACGGGGGGCGTGGGTTGAAACAGCTATATCATATAGGTACATTCGATGATGAAACCGGCATCGCCCCCCGGAAACGGGGGGCGTGGGTTGAAACGCCTGCTGCGTCCGCTCATCGGCCGCATCCTGAGGCATCGCCCCCCGGAAACGGGGGGCGTGGGTTGAAACCTAAGGATTCCATTCGTTTTTTCGCGTGTGGAGAAGCATCGCCCCCCGGAAACGGGGGGCGTGGGTTGAAACTAACTCCGCCTTACCTAACATCCGACAAGGAACAGCATCGCCCCCCGGAAACGGGGGGCGTGGGTTGAAACTTTATGCGGCAATCTTTTTCTTCGCCGGCGTGGGGCATCGCCCCCCGGAAACGGGGGGCGTGGGTTGAAACGGCGACTTTTCGGGGGGGGATACAACGTTGTCCATTGGCATCGCCCCCCGGAAACGGGGGGCGGGGGTTGAAACGAGATGTCCCAGTTCGCCACAGATTGCAGGATTCCGCATCGCCCCCCGGAAACGGGGGGCGTGGGTTGAAACATCGATATTCGCGGGATCCGAGACAAAATCAACGAGCATCGCCCCCCGGAAACGGGGGGCGTGGGTTGAAACTAAATCCGCCTTACCTAACATCCGACAAGGAACACGGCATCGCCCCCCGGAAACGGGGGGCGTGGGTTGAAACCACCCGTAAGCCCCGCCGCCGACGTCTGGGCAACCGCGCATCGCCCCCCGGAAACGGGGGGCGTGGGTTGAAACCGGTGGGAATGCACGACCGGCCCGGCTGGTTGTCGGCATCGCCCCCCGGAAACGGGGGGCGTGGGTTGAAACCTCATGGGCGGCGACGTTCTTGGGGTTGATACGGGCATCGCCCCCCGGAAACGGGGGGCGTGGGTTGAAACTGGTCGGCGGCGCGGACGGCGGCGATCACCTCCGGCATCGCCCCCCGGAAACGGGGGGCGTGGGTTGAAACCTCATGGTGACGCCCTTCCAGGTCACATCCTGGGGCATCGCCCCCCGGAAACGGGGGGCGTGGGTTGAAACGGCCTGGGTTACGGCTGGCATGGTTTTTCCTTCTGCATCGCCCCCCGGAAACGGGGGGCGTGGGTTGAAACAAATAGAACTTGATGGTGTCTTCGCCTGATTGCATGGCATCGCCCCCCGGAAACGGGGGGCGTGGGTTGAAACTCGCGGGCGTAGAAGGTGCCCGCGCCATCGATGGCATCGCCCCCCGGAAACGGGGGGCGTGGGTTGAAACATGAAGGCGACGATGCGGGCCGGCGAGTCTTCCGACGCATCGCCCCCCGGAAACGGGGGGCGTGGGTTGAAACTGCCCCCCTTCCAGGACTTGACGCCTTCCGCGAAGGCATCGCCCCCCGGAAACGGGGGGCGTGGGTTGAAACAAATATGAAGAGGATCTCGAAGAAGAGAGCTACACCGCATCGCCCCCCGGAAACGGGGGGCGTGGGTTGAAACTTGGTGGCTGGATCCCCATAGATCACCTGTAGTCGCATCGCCCCCCGGAAACGGGGGGCGTGGGTTGAAACCGGCGCAGCGGCGGTGGCGCGCAGGAATTCATAGCATCGCCCCCCGGAAACGGGGGGCGTGGGTTGAAACACCACCGACGTGCTGGTCAACAACACCGGCACCGGCATCGCCCCCCGGAAACGGGGGGCGTGGGTTGAAACATCGCGCTGATGTTGAGGAATGCGCTGGTGCTCCAGGTGCATCGCCCCCCGGAAACGGGGGGCGTGGGTTGAAACA
>SSSZ01000112.1 GCA_009469675.1 Azonexaceae bacterium
GAGGCGCGCAGCGCCAGGGGTGCCCGCAGCCGGGCGCCGGACCGCTCCAAGCCCGGTTCGCCCCCGCTCGGCGGGGAGGCGCGCAGCGCCAGGGGTGCCCGCAGCCGGGCGCCGGACCGCTCCAAGCCCGGTTCGTCCCCGCCCGGCGGGGAGGCGCGTAGCGCCAGGGGTGCCGAATGAGCGCCTACGCCCTGGCCCTCGGCGCCCTGGTCGCTGCCCTGGCCGCCCAGTCGGTGGCTACCGGTGTCGCCCTCGAAGTCGCTCTCGCCAGGCCCTATCGCCGCCCCTGGCTGGCGCTCGCCCTGGGGTCCGGCCTGCTCGCCCTGCATCACGGCTATACCCTGGAACTCGGCCTGCGCACCGGCCTCTACGATCTGCGCCAAGCGCTGCTGGCGGCCCTGGCCGGGCTGTCGTTCGCCGCCGCCGTCCTCGGTCTGCGCCGGAGTCAGAACTCCGGCTGACGGGCGCCGGCTTCGGTGACGATCCAGTCGAGGCGCTGGTCGTGGGCCTGGGGGCGGATGGAGTCGACGCGGTTCAGTTCGAAGCCGACCCCCACCGCCAGGGGACGTGGCGTCAGGGCGGCGAGGGTGCGGTCGAAATAGCCGCCGCCGTAGCCCAGGCGGTAGCCGGCGCCATCGAAGGCGTTAAGGGGCAGAAGCAGCACCGAGGGGGCGATCCAGGCGCCGCTGGTGGGCGTCGGAATGCCGTAGCGGTCGGGTGCGAGGGGCGTGTCGGGAAGCCAGGCGCGGAAAGCCAGAGGGGCATTCGCGGCGACCACCACGGGCAGCGCCGCGGCGATCCCGCGCTGGCGCCAGGCGGCAAGCGCCGGCCGGACATCGGGTTCGTTCTTGACCGGCCAGCAGAAGCCGACCACGGCGCCGGCCTCCAGGGGCAAGGTGGCGAGCAGGGCGGCGACGAGGCGGGCCGACAGTTCGGCGTACTCGGCCGGCGCCAGGGCCTGGCGGCGGGCCGCCATGTCCCGGCGCAGCGCCCGCCGCCAGGCCGTGTTATCCTCAAGCGATGTCGCTGTAATCCGATTCATGGTTCAAATCTAGCATGAAGCACCGCATTCTCCTGCTCGCTTTCCTGGTTGCCGCCCCCCTCTTCGCCCAGGAGAGTCGCGATGCCGCCTTTCTCGCCGCCCGCGACGGCTTCCGCAACGGCGACGCCGCCAAGCTCGAACGGGCCGCCGCGGCCCTCGGCGGGGGCCATGAACTGGCCCCCTACGTCGAATACTTCCAGCTCCGCCTGCGCCTGGAACAGGCCGACGCCGCCACGGTCCGCGCCTTCCTCGAACGTTACGACCGCAGTTACGTCGCCGAAAAACTGCGCGGCGACTGGCTGCGCCTCTTCGCCAAAAAACAGCAGTGGAGCGAGGTCGAGGCGGCCCACGAAGGCCTCCTCAGTCCCGAACAGGAAACTGTTTGCCTCAACCTGCAGGCCCGTCTGGCCAGGAAGGACGCCGTCGCCATCGACGAGGCGCTGCCCCTCTGGCAGTCGCTTCTTGAGCCGCCGGAGGCCTGCATCCCGGTCCTCGAAGCCCTGATCTGGGAAAAGAAGGTGCTGGCCGACGACGTCTGGGGCCGCATCCGCCGCCAGTTCGAGGCCAATCGCACGGCCTGGGCGAAATCGACCATGCACTACCTGCCCGAGAGCCAGACTCCCGACCTGAAGCAGGTCGACGCGGCCATCGACCACGCCATGGCCTACCTCGTCAAACTGCCGGGCAACTGGGCCGCCAACCGGGCCGGCCGCGAGGTCGCCGCCCTTGCCGTGCAGCGCGTCGCCACCAACGATCCCCGCGTTGCCGCGGAGCAGCTGGAAAAAATCCAGGGCAAACTGCAGGAGCCGGAAAAACAGTGGGCCTGGAGCCAGATCGGCCTCAACGCCGCCAAGCGCCACATCCCCGACGCCGTGGCGTGGTACGCCAAGGCCGGCAAGGCGCCGCTTTCCGACGACGGTTTCCAATGGAAGGTGCGGGCGGCGCTGCGTGCCCAGGAATGGGGCGTCGTCCACAACACCATCGAAGCCATGCCGGCCCGCCTCGCGGCCCTGCCCGAATGGACCTACTGGCTGGGCCGCGCCCACAAGGCGGGTGGGCGCACCACCGACGCCGAGGCCTTGTTCCGCCGCATCGCCGGCCAGCCCAATTTCTACGGCAACCTGGCCGACGAGGAACTGGGCCGCCCCCTCGCCCCGCCGCCCCGGGCTGCCCCACTGACCAAGGACGAGCAGGCGGCGGCGCTGAACAACGCCGGCCTCAAGCGGGCCCTGACGCTCTTTCGCCTCGATCTGCGCACCGAAGCGGTCAAGGAATGGAACTGGACCCTGCGCGGCATGGAGGACCGGGAACTGCTGGCCGCCGCCGAGCTGGCCAAGCGCCACCTGATCTACGACCGGGCCATCAACACCGCCGACAAGACCAAGAACGAACACGACTACAGCCTGCGTTACCTCGCCCCCTTCGACGACCACGTCCGGCCGGCGGCCCGGAACCAGTCCCTCGACGACGCCTGGGTCTACGGCCTGATGCGCCAGGAAAGCCGTTTCATCACCAACGCCAAATCGACGGTGGGCGCATCCGGGCTGATGCAGCTGATGCCGGCCACCGCCAAATGGGTGGCCAAGAAAATCGGCCTCAAGGATTTTAACCAGGGCCGGGTCAACGACACCGAAACCAACGTTCTGCTCGGTACCAGCTATATGCGCATGGTTCTGGAAAACCTCGACAACCATCCCGTCCTGGCTTCCGCCGCCTACAACGCCGGCCCCGGCCGGGCGCGCAAATGGCGGGCCGACACCCCCCTGGAAGGCGCCATCTACGCCGAAACCATCCCCTTCAACGAAACCCGCGACTACGTCAAGAAGGTGATGAGCAATTCGGTCTATTACTCGGCGCTCTTCAACGGCCGGCCGGATTCCCTCAAGGCCCGCCTCGGCGTGGTCGGAGCCCGCGTCGCCGACGGGCCGAAGGACGCCGATCTGCCGTAGTTCCGGCGGCCTGCCGGCCCGGCCGGCGCCCCGTGGGATAATCCGCCCCCGTCATTTCGCCCCTGGTCCGCCCATGCCCTGTAAATCCCTGATGGTCCAAGGCACCACCTCCGATGCCGGCAAATCGACCCTGGTGGCCGCCCTGTGCCGCATTCTGCGGCGCCGGGGGCGGCGAGTGGCGCCCTTCAAACCGCAGAACATGGCGCTCAATTCGGCGGTGACGGTGGACGGCGGCGAAATCGGCCGGGCCCAGGCCCTGCAGGCCCTGGCCGCCGGGCTGGAACCCCATACCGATTTCAACCCGGTGCTCCTCAAGCCGACCACCGACAAGAAGGCCCAGGTGGTCATCCACGGTCGCGTGGCGGCCGATCTCAACGCCCGCGACTACCAGGAATACAAGCCCCGGGCCATGGCCGCCGTACTCGCCTCCTGGGAGCGCCTGACCGCCGCCTACGAGTGCGTTCTGGTGGAGGGGGCCGGTTCGCCGGCGGAAATCAACCTGCGGGCCCGGGACATCGCCAACATGGGCTTCGCCGAGGCGGTGGATTGCCCCGTCATCCTCATCGCCGACATCGACCGGGGCGGCGTCTTCGCCCATCTGGTCGGCACCCTGGAACTGCTCTCGGCTTCCGAACAGGCCCGGGTCAAGGGTTTCGTCATCAACCGCTTCCGCGGCGACATCAGTCTCCTGGAACCCGGCTTGCGCTGGCTCGAGGAGCGTACCGGCAAGCCCGTGCTCGGGGTTCTGCCCTACCTGCACGGCCTTTTTCTCGACGCCGAGGATGCCATCGCCACGGCCACGGCGGATAAATCCCAGGCCCGGCTCACGGTCGTGGCGCCGGCCTACCCGCGGGTTTCCAACCACAACGACCTCGACCCCCTGCGCCTGCATCCCGAGGTCGATTTCCGCTGGATCGGGCCGGGGGAGGCCCCGCCGCCGGCGGACCTCATCGTCCTGCCCGGCTCCAAGGCGGTGCGGGCCGACCTGGAATGGTTGCGGGCCGGCGGCTGGGACACCGCCATCGAACGGCATCTGCGCTACGGCGGCAAGGTCATCGGCCTGTGCGGCGGCTACCAGATGCTCGGCCGGGCCATCGACGACCCGCGGGGTCTCGAGGGGACGCCGGGCAGGACGGCGGGGCTGGGCTGGCTCGATTGCACCACGACCCTGGAACGGGAAAAGCAGTTGCGCAACGTGAGCGGCCGCCTCGGGCTGCCGGGGGAACCCATCCTGACCGGCTACGAGATCCACCTTGGCGTCACCGCCGGGCCGGCCCTGGCGCAACCGGCCCTCTACTTCGCCGATGGCCGCCCGGACGGCGCGATTTCCCCCGATGGGCAGATTCTCGCCACCTATTGCCACGGCGTCTTCGACCATCCCGACGCCCTAGCCGGCCTGCTCGCCTGGGCCGGCCTGGTCGATGCCCAGCGGGTCGATTTCGCCGCCCGCCGGGAGGCGGATTTGGACCGCCTGGCCGATGCGGTCGAAAGCGCGCTGGACTGGGAAAAACTGGCCGGGATCCTGTAGCGGTCCCCGGGGGATTTGCCCGGTCGGGCGGCAAAATCCAGACCCGAGCCGCGGTGACACCCCGCTGGCGGCCGGCGTGGGGATGGCTGGCGTGGCCTGGTCCCGGACGCCCTCGTTTTGTCGCCTTGCCGGCAGCCTTCACCCGGGGGCGGCGCCGGGTTCGTCGTGGTGGATGCGCAGCAGGGCGACCTGGCGCTGGATTTCCCGCAGGTCGGCGTCGCGGCCGTGCAGGGCGTAGAGCTTGCGCACCGTCGAAAACACCTTCTTGGCTTCCTCGCCGGCCATCAGTTCCCGCGCCTGGCCGTCGGCCAGTTCGAGGTCGCCGGCGGCGAGGGCGGCGCGCAGCACGTCGAGGCGGATTTCGCCGGGCAGCGGCGTGGCGAGCAGGGCCGGGCGCAGGCCGGCAAAACGGGCCTTGCCTTTTTCCGGGCAGGCCAGGGCGAGGAGCGCGCTGTAGCTCGCCTGCTGCGCCAGACTGAAGTTCTGCACCGTCGATTCGCGCAAGCCGAGCAAGACCTTTTCCGCCGCGATCAGGTCGTTCCCATTGACCTGGCTGCGCGCCAGGGTCAGCTGGTCGTCGGGGGAAACCGCGCCGGGCATGGTGTCGTTGGCCACCACGTCGGCCATCATCGCCGTCGCCGTGGCGGTGTCGCCGTTGAGGGTGGCGGCCTGGGCGAGCAGGCGCTTGCGCTGGTAGTTGCGCGGCGTCTTCTTGGCCACCTCGTCGAGCACCCGCTGGGCTTCCTCGTTGTCGCCCTGGGCCATGCAGATATTGGCCTTGAGGTCGGAGGCGTCGAAATAATGGGGGGTCGAGGCGACCACCCGGTCGATTTCGGCGCGGGCTTCGGTGAGCTTGTTCTGGTGGTGCAGGGCCCGGGCTACGCCGGCCCGCGCCCAGGGGAACTCGTAATTGTCGAGGATGTTGCGGTAGGCGGCTTCGGCGGCGGTGGCGTCGCCGGCGGCAAGGTGCACCTCGGCCTCCTGGCGCAGGATTTCGTAGCGGTAGGGGCGGCCGGCCTCGCTGTCGCGGCCGGCAGCAAGGAGGGCGAGGGCGGCGGCGTAGTCCTGCTTGCGTTTTTCCTGGTAGTAACCGGCGAAGAACTTCTTCTTGGCCACGATGCGGTCGAGCCGCAGGAGCAGCTTGTCGGGCGAAAAGGGTTTGATGATGTAGTCGTCGGGAACCAGTTCGACCGCCGAGACCACCTGTTCGTAGGCCTGCTCGCCGGTCACCATCATGAAGATGGTGTCGTCGGACAGCAGGTTGAAGCGGCGCAATTCCTCGAGGAGTTGCTGGCCCGAGCGGCCCTCGCCGAGGACGTAGTCGCAGAGGATGATGTCCGGGGCGTTGTTGCGGATGCGGTAGATGGCGTCCTGGTAGTTGGAGGCGAACTCGACGGCGAAGGCGCCGACGTTCTGAGCGATGGTGCGCAGGGCCTCGCGGGCCAGGGGCTGGTCGTCGATGACGAGAAAGCGCTTGTTGGCGTAGGCCGACATCAGGGCAGCCGCAGCTCGAAACGGGCGCCGCCCAGGTCGCCGCCGTTGCCCAGGGTAAGGCGGCCGGGGCGGCCGTGGCGGGTGTGGAGGGCGGCCAGGCGTTCGGCGATGAGGAGGCCGGCGCCGCCGCCGCGGCTGGTGGTGGCCGGGTCGGCAAACCCGGGGCCGTCGTCCTCGACGGTAAAGACCAGTTCGGCCCCGGCGATGTCCGCCCCGAGCCGGACGCGCCGGCGGGCGTGGCGGCCGGCGTTCTGCACCGCGTTGTTGAGGACGTCGCCGATGAGGTCGCGGTCGAGGGGCCATTCGTCGGCCACCGTGCAGTTCACTTCGAGGTCGATGCCGTTGCGGGCCAGGTGCTTGTCTTGGGCCAGCCGGACTTCGGCCAGGAGATCGCCGACCACCGCCGGAACGACCGCCAGGGCGGCGCCGTGGCGCAGCAGGCGGTAGGCGGTCAGGGTGCGGGAGAGGCGGCCGGCGGCGGCTTCGATGGCGTAGCGGGCTTCGCCGAGATCGACCCCGTGGGCCGCTTCGACCGCCGCTACCATGGATTCCGCCGCGAAGAGCTGGTTCTTGGCGTCATGGACGCCGGATGCGAGCACGTCGAGCAGGCGATGCATCGGTCTCCTCCCGGAACGCCGAAGGGGTCGGCAGCAAAAGCATACTCCGAGACCGGACGGCGGCGCTACTGTTGCCGGACGATCAGGCAGGCGGCGCTTTGAGCGCCAGGGGGAGGCCGGCGGCAACCAGGGTGACGGCGTCGCACACGGCCGCCACCCGCTGGTTGAGGCGTCCCTGTTCGTCGGCGAAGAGCCGCGAGACGGGGGCCATGGGGACAATGCCCCAGCCGACCTCGTTGGAGACCAGGATGATGGTCCCGGGGAGGCGGGGCAGGGCGGCGGCGAGGGCGGCGGTCTGGTGGCGCAGGAGGGGACAGTCGATGGCTTCGCCGGCTTCGGCCTGGGCGGCGGCGCGGCCGGCGAAGAGGAGGTTGGACAGCCAGAGGGTGAGACAGTCGACGAGGAGGCAGGTGTCGGGGGCGGCCAGCCGTTCGAGCTGGCCGGCCAGGTAGAGCGGCTCCTCGACCAGCCCCCAGGCGGGGGGGCGGCGATCCCGGTGGTGGGCGATGCGCCGGGCCATCTCGCCGTCGTGGCCCTGGGCCGTGGCGACGTAGATCACCCGCCGGCCCGATTCCGCCGCCCGGCGCTCGGCCAGCAGGCTCTTGCCCGAGCGGGCGCCGCCGAAGATCAGTTCGTTCATGGGGCGAAGCTTAGGCGATTGCGCCCGGCGACGGCAAGCCGGATAATCGCTCCCGACTCGGTAAAACGGAACCCGGTGCGAGCCATTCAATTCCGGGGCGGGCCCGCCGCTGTAATCGGGGACGGACGTCGCATTTGGCCACTGGGCGGGGAAACAAACCTGCCGGGAAGGCGCGGCGAGCCGGTCGATCCGAAAGCCAGAAGACCTACCGAGCCGTGGACAGGGAGCCTGTGGACAGGGCTTCGCGGCAGCGTCCGTCGACGCCGCTGCGAAGCTCTTTTTCTTTTTTTCCAGGATGAATCGGATGCATTCGCAATTTCAACTCGCCGCCCCCGATACCGGGTTGGCCGCTGCCCTGCAGCACAAGATCGACCGCAAGACCAAACCCCAGGGTGCCCTGGGGCAACTGGAAGCCCTCGCGCTCAAGCTCGGCCTGGTGCAGCAGACCCTGACGCCGGCCCTTACGGCGCCCCATCTTCTGGTTTTTGCCGGCGACCACGGCGCGGCGCGGGACGGGGTTTCGGCCTTTCCCCAGGAGGTGACCTGGCAGATGGTCGGGAATTTTCTCGCCGGCGGTGCCGCGATCAACGTCTTCGCCCGCCAGAACGGCCTCGCCCTCACCGTGGTCGACGCGGGCGTGGCCCACGACTTCGGCGCCATCGGGGACGGCGCCGTCCCCGCCTTCATCAATGCCAAGGTGGCCTGGGGGACGGCGAGCTACCTCGTGGAACCGGCCATGAGTGCCCAGCAATGCGCCGCCGCCCTCGAACACGGCGCCGGCATTGTCGGCCGGCTGGCGGCGGCGGACTGCAACGTTGTCGGCTTCGGCGAAATGGGCATCGGCAACACGGCCTCGGCGTCGCTCATCACCCACTGCCTGACCGGCGTGCCGCTGGCCGACTGCGTTGGCCGCGGCACCGGCCTGGACGACGCCGGCCTGGCGCGCAAGAACGCGCTCCTCGACCGGGCGCTGCAACGCTACCGCCAGGCTGGCGGTGGCGACGACCCCCTTGCCGTGCTGGCCGAGTTCGGCGGCTTCGAGGTGGCGATGATGGCCGGCGCCATGATTGCCGCCGCCCGCGCCGGCATGGTCCTCCTCATCGACGGCTTCATCGTCGGCGCCGCGGCTCTGGTCGCCGCCCGCCTGGCGCCGGCGCTCACCGCCTATTGCGTCTTCTGCCACCGCTCGGCCGAACCGGGGCATCGCGCCCAGTTGGCGGCCCTCGGCGCCGAGCCGCTGCTCGACCTGGGCCTGCGCCTGGGCGAAGGCACCGGCGCCGCCCTGGCCTACCCCCTGGTGGCCGCCGCCGCCAACTTCTTGAACGACATGGCGAGCTTCGAATCGGCGGGAGTCGCCGACAAGTGCTGAAGGTGGGAAAGCACGTCCGCTACGCCGTCGCGGCGGCGGTCGCCGGGCGGCCGCCGCTCCGTCCGCTGCCGTCTGGGCGGGCGGGCTGGCGGGGGGCAATGGGGGGGCGGCGCGCCGTCAGGGCGTTGCCCGGCGGGAGGGCGGGGTGAATTTCGGCTTCTTGCGCCGGGAACTGGAGTATTTCCTGGGGGCCGTGCGTTTCTTCACCCGCCTGCCGGTGCCGGCCTGGGTCGGCCATTCGCCCGCGGCCCTCAACCAGGCCGCCCGCTATTTTCCCGCTGTGGGGCTGGTGGTCGGTCTGATCGGCGGTCTGGTCTATGCCCTGGCCACCCTCTTCTGGCCCAAGACGGTGGCGGTGCTGCTTTCCATGGCAGCCACCCTGTACGCCACCGGCGCCTTCCACGAGGACGGCCTTTCCGATGCCGTCGACGGCCTGGGCGGCGGCTGGGAGAAGGGGCGCATCCTGGAAATCATGAAGGATTCCCGGGTCGGTAGCTACGGCGTGGTGGCCCTGACCCTGGCGCTGCTCGGCAAGTTCATGCTGCTCGTCGAATTGAAGGAGGCCTGGGTGCCGGCGGCCCTGGTGGCGGGC
Organism: Azonexaceae bacterium; assembly: GCA_009469675.1. Taxonomy (GTDB): domain Bacteria; phylum Pseudomonadota; class Gammaproteobacteria; order Burkholderiales; family Rhodocyclaceae; genus SSSZ01. Next base: position 9,232 of record SSSZ01000112.1, read on the forward strand.
CATGCCGTCTCGCGCTTCGCCGCCGCCACGCTGCTCGCCACCCTGGACTACGTGCGGGAAGACGCCCAGGCCAAGGCCAAGCCCCTGGCCACCCGGCTCTCCCCCGGGGCGCTGGCGGTGGCCGGCGGTTTCGCCGCCCTGGGCCTGCTTCTCCTGCCGCTGGGCAAGGGCCTGGCGGCCTGCCTCCTCGCCGCCCTGGCGACCTTCTGGCTGGCGCGCCTGTACAAGCGCTGGCTGGGCGGGTACACCGGCGATTGCCTGGGTGCGACGCAGCAGGTGGCCGAGCTTGCCTTCTATCTCGGCCTGGTGGCGGCGTGGCCGGTCTGATCCTCCATCTGGTGCGCCATCCGCCCCCCCGGGTGGAGCCGGGCGTCTGCTACGGCCGCCTTGACCTGGCGGCCGAGGGGGTCGAGGCGGCGGCGCAGCGCCTCGCCGGCCTGTTGCCCCCGGGGCTGCCGGTATGGTCCAGCCCCCTGGTTCGCTGCCGCGAGCTGGCCGGCCGCCTGCACGCCGAACCCCGCGTCGATTCCCGCCTTGCCGAGATGGATTTCGGTGCCTGGGAAGGCCGGGCCTGGGATGCCATCGGCAGGCCGGAGCTCGACGCCTGGGCCGCCGATGTCGCCGGCTACGTCCCCCCGGGAGGTGAATCGGCCCGCCAGCTCCAGGCCCGGGCCTTGGCCTGGGTGGCCGAGATGCCCCCGGGGGAGGCGGTGGCGGTCACCCACGCCGGCGTCATCCGGGTCTTGCTCGCCCGGTGGCAGGGCTTGCCGCCGGAAGCCTGGTGCCGCCTGGTTTTTGCCTACGGTTCGGTGACCACGGTGGCGGTCGGGGTGGGAGAAGCGGCGATAATCCGCCTGAATAGGTAGAATGGCCGCCCATGGAAACGATTAATCGCGTCTGGGACGCCGTGCCCCTGGAAGACGTCAAGCGGGTGCTGGTCATCAAGTTGCGCCACCACGGCGACGTTCTGCTGGCATCGCCGGTTTTTTCCGTGTTGAAGCGCCACGCCCCCCACCTGCGCATCGACGCCCTGGTTTACGCCGACACCGCGCCCATGCTCACCCTCCATCCGGCGATTTCCGAAGTGCATCGCATCGACCGTGATTGGAAGGATCTCGGTTGGTTCGCCCGCCTGCGCAAGGAATGGCATCTCCTGTCGCTGCTGCGAGCCGGCGACTACGACCTGGTCATCCATCTCACCGAACACTGGCGCGGCGCCTGGATCGCCCGCCTGCTCGGGGCGCGCTGGGCGGTGGGGCCGAGCCGTTCGGGCAAGCGCTGGAAAAAGAGTTTCACCCATCGCTTCAGCCATCCCAAGAACGCCCTGCGCCACGTCGTCGAAGCCAACCTCGACGCCCTGCGGCGCATCGGACTCTACCCCGCCGCCGACGAGCGCGCCCTGACCCTGGTTCCGGGCCGCGAGGCCGAGGCCCAGGTGGCCGTCCATCTGCGCAACCTGGGGCTGGAAGCGACGCCCTTCATCCACATTCACCCGGCGTCCCGCTGGTTTTTCAAGTGCTGGACGGTGGAGCGCATGGCGGCGCTGATCGCCCGCCTGCAGGCCGACGGCCACCCCGTGCTGCTGACCGCGGCGCCGAGCCGGACCGAAACCGAGATGGTCGATGCCATCCAGAAGTTGTTGCCGACGCCCGCGGCGAGCCTGGCCGGCCGGCTCAACCTCAAGGAACTGGCGGCGCTGACCGGCCGCGCCCGGTTGTTTATCGGCGTCGATTCGGCCCCCATGCACATGGCGGCGGCGATGGGGACGCCCATCGTGGCGCTGTTCGGGCCTTCCGGCGACAAACAGTGGGGCCCCTGGGGCGTGCCTTGCCGGGTGGTCGCCAGCCGCAACCATCCCTGCCGCCCCTGCGGCATCGACGGCTGCGGCGGCGGCAAGGTCAGCGACTGCCTGCTGAGCCTCTCGCCCGACGAGGTCTACGCTGCCGCCCAGGAACTCCTGGCCCGGTGAAGCTGGCCCTCGTCCGCCAGCGCTACAACCCCTACGGCGGGGCAGAGCGTTTCGTCGAGCGGGCCCTCGCCGCCCTCGCCGCCCAGGGGGCCGAGATCACCCTCATCACCCGCAGCTGGGAGGGCGCGCCCCAGGCCGGCTTCCGCCAGGTCACCTGCGACCCGTCCTATTCCCGGCTGCTCGGCGGGCGCGCCGGCCGCGACCGCAGCTTCGCCGCCGCCGTCCAGGCGGAAATCGCCGGCGGCGGCTACGACCTTGTCCAGTCCCACGAGCGTATTCCCGGCTGCACCCTGTTCCGCGCCGGCGACGGCGTGCACGCCGCCTGGCTCGACCACCGGGCGCGGATTCTCCCGCCGGCCCAGCGCCTGGCCCAGCGCTGGTCCCCCTACCACCGCTACGTGCTGGCGGCGGAGGCGGCCATGTTCGCCCACCCCGCTCTCAAGGCGGTGATCTGCAACTCGCGTATGGTGGCCGACGAGGTCGCCCGCTACTACCGGGTGCCGGCCGCCAAGCTGGAAGTCATCTACAACGGGGTCGATACCGAGGTTTTCCACCCCCGGCTGCGCGAAGAATTCCGCGTCCCCACCCGCGCCGCCGCCGGCCTGCCCCAGGACGCCCCGGTGCTGCTCTTCGTTGGCAGCGGCTTCGAAAGAAAGGGTGTACCCCAGCTGCTGCGGGCCTTCGCTGCCCTGGAACGGCGCGATGCCCGCCTGGTGATCGTCGGCGCCGACCGCAAGCGAAAAGCCATGGAGGGCCTGGCCGGTCGGCTCGGTATCGCGGCACGGGTCCATTTCACCGGGCCGCTGAAGGACGTTCGGCCCTGGTACGGCGCCGCCGACGGCTTCGTCCTGCCCACCCTCTACGACCCCTGCCCCAACGCCGCCCTCGAAGCCCTCGCCTGCGGCCTGCCGACGCTGACCAGCACGACTTGCGGCGCCAAGGAGTGGATTCGGGAGGGGGAGAATGGGGGGGTGGTGGAGGCGGCCGATAGCGTGGCGTTGGCGGCTCGGCTCGGGGCATTGATTGACCTGGGCGACAGCTCGACAGCAGCGCCCGCTGCCAGGGGTGCTGTGGAAGGTTTGACGCTGCCTGCCATGGCGGACCGACTGCTCGGGCTTTATCGGCGGCTCGGCGCAGCGGGCGGCGGGCGGGTATAATTCGCGTCTTTTCGTTTTTCGTCATGGAGTTGTAGTGCGCCCCGTTCTGCCCCGCGCTGCTGCCTTCTCCATTCTATGAGCGCCCATCCCGAACTGGACAGCCGCCAGCTCTATGTCCGCCTTCTGACCTACGTGCGCCCCTATTGGGTGGCCTTCGTCGCGGCGTTGATCTGCATGGGTCTGTCTTCGCTGATCGAGCCGCTTTTCCCGGCTCTCATGAAATACCTTCTCGACGACGGTTTTTCGAAAGCCCGTGGAGGTTGGGACTGGCTCATTTATCCGGCGGCGATTTTCGCCATCTTTCTTTCGCGTGCGTTGTTCGGCTTCATTGCGGATTATGCGATGAGCTGGGTGGCCCAGAATGTGATCACCGAATTGCGCCAAGCCATGTTCGCCCGCCTGGTGGCGCTACCGATCCGCTACGTTCATGACCATGCCTCAGGGCGCTTGATGTCGCGCATCGCCTACGACGTTACCAACGTCGCCCAGGCCGCCACCGGAGCCCTGACCGTATTGGTCAAGGACACGTTGTCCATCGTCGGCCTTATGGCTTGGCTGCTCTACCTCAACTGGAAGCTCACACTTATTACTTTGGCGATGGTCCCCTTCATCGCCTTGGCGGTGCGTGCCTTTAGCGGACGCCTGCGACGGGTGGCAAGGGGTATCCAGGAGTCCCAAGGCAATATTGCCCAGGTGCTGCAGGAGGCCATCGAAGGGCACAAGGTTATCAAGATATTCGGCGGGCAAGCCTATGAGGTCGATCGTTTCCGCGTTGCAGTCCAGGAACAGCGCCGGCTGAATATGCGCAATACCGTTGCGTCCTCCGCCCAGGGACCGATAGTCCAGTTCTTCGCGGCCATCGCGCTGGCGGTCATCATGGGGGTCGCGCTACAGCAGGCGGCCGGCGACCAGACCACCGTCGGTAGTTTCGTGTCTTTCATCACGGCGATGCTCATGGTGTTGGCGCCGCTCAAGCGCCTCACCGACATCAATGCACCGATCCAGAGGGGGTTGGCGGCGGCGGAGAGCGTCTTTTCCCTGATCGACGAGAAGGCGGAAGAGGATTGCGGCGGCAAGGAACTCGTCGGGGCGAGCGGCCTCGTCGAGTTCGACCGGGTGACTTTCAGTTACCCCGGGGCGGAGCGCAAGGCGCTGGAAGATCTGAGTTTCACGGTGAGGCCCGGCGAATGCGTCGCTTTGGTGGGGCCGTCTGGAAGCGGCAAGACTACGGTGGCTAATCTGCTGCCCCGGTTCTATCCCGTAGACCATGGCGAAATCCGGGTTGATGGGCACCGGCTGGACGATATCCGTCTGGCCAGTCTGCGCGTCGGCATCGCGCTGGTCAGCCAAGAAGTCATCCTCTTCAATGACACCATCGCGGCTAACATTGCCTACGGTCTGCAGCGTGGCGTTTCACGGGAAGAGATCAGGGCGGCGGCCAAGGCGGCGCACGCCCTCGAATTTATCGATGCGCTGCCCCAGGGGCTGGATACCCGGATCGGCGAAAAGGGGGTCAAGCTCTCTGGCGGCCAGCGCCAGCGCCTGGCCATTGCGCGGGCGCTCTTGAAAGATGCGCCGATTCTGATACTCGACGAGGCCACTTCCGCCCTCGACACCGAATCGGAGCGTCAGGTTCAGGCGGCTCTCGACGAACTGATGGTGGGGCGTTCGACCCTGATTATCGCCCACCGATTGTCCACCATCGAACGCGCCGACCGCATCATTACGCTGTCCCATGGGCGCAAGCAAGAAGAGGGAAGCCACTCCGAACTACTTGCCCGAGACGGTCTGTACGCCCGCCTTTATCGCATGCAGAAGGCGGAAGAGGGCGTCGAATCCTGATGCGTATCTTGCATAGCGAATCCTCAAAAGGTTGGGGCGGGCAGGAGAACCGGACGCTCAACGAGTTGATCGGCATGCGTGCGTGCGGACATCAAATGGCCGTCGTCTGCCAGCCCGGCGCCAGGCTCTCCGAGCGGGCGCGGGAGGCGGGATTCAACGTCTTCGAAGTGCCCATGCGGGGCGCACTGGACCTTGCTGCCATCGCCCGGTTGCGGCGAATCATCACCATATTTTCCGCCGACGTGCTCAACACCCATAGCAGCCGCGATACACAGTTGGCCGGAATGGCGGCCCGCCTATTGGGTCGGGATAGGCCGCGGATTGTCCGGACCCGCCACTTGGCCCTGCCGATCACCTCAAGATTTACCTACAGCGTGCTGCCCGATCATGTCGTCGCGGTGAGCTGCCATGTCGCACGCTACCTGGCGTCGGCAGGTGTTCCGACGGAGGGTATTACCGCTGTTCCGACGGGCATTGATCTTGACCGCTACCGGGCTACGCCGGACGGCGGCGGTCTGCGTCGGGAGCTGGGGTTGCCGGAGAACACACTGCTTGTAGGTACAATTGCGATCCTGCGGCAGAAAAAGGGGCATGCCGATCTTCTGGCCGCCATCCCGGCGGTTTTGGCGCGGTTTCCCGCTACGCATTTCGTCTTTGCCGGCGACGGGCCGCAACAGGACAGTCTGGCGGCGCGAATCGCTGAACTCGGTCTGGGGCATCGGGTGCACCTACTGGGCTTGCGCCGCGACGTGGTCAATGTCCTGCAGTCCCTCGACTTGTTTGTTTTGCCAACCCACCAGGAAGCCCTTGGCACTGCGTTCATCGAGGCGGCAGCCATGGGGCTGCCGGCGATTGGAACACAGGTTGACGGGGTACCGGAAGTGATTCTTGATGGCGAGACGGGTCTGCTCGTGCCGCCCCGGGATAGTATGGCACTGGCGCAAGCCCTGCTTGAGCTGCTCGGCGATCCGGAACGCCGTATGGCCATGGGGAGGGCGGCGCTAGAGCATGTTGGGAGACGTTATTCTCGGGACGTGATGGCCGCAGGCATGGCGGCGCTGTACCGGCGCTTGGGGGCCGCAGGATGAGCTTGGCCAAGGCTTTGCCTATCCTGATGTATCACCATGTGAGTCCGGCTCCGGGGCTGGTAACCGTATCGCCGGAAATTTTCCGCGATCACATCGCTACCTTGGCGCGGGCGGGCTGGCGCAGCGCGGGGGCGAGTGAGATCGAAGGATTTTTCACCGGTAAGCCGGTGCCGCCGCGAACCTGCGTTATTACCTTCGACGACGGCTATCTCGATAATTTTATCTATGCCCATCCCGTTCTTGCGGAATTCGGCATGATGGCGGTTCTCTTTATCGTCACCGGGTGGATCGGTGATGGCGTCGTGCGATCTCGAATGGTGGCCGCCGATCACAACCGCTGCAAAGCGCTTATCGGCGTCGGTGAGTCCGATGCAGTCATGCTGCGGTGGTCGGAGATCGAAGCCATGAAGTCGGCAGGTACCTTCGAGTTTCACTCCCATACGCACTCCCATACCCGATGGGATAGAGAAATTGTTGACCCCGCCAACCGGGCTGAACGGCTGTCGGACGATCTCAAGGAATCCCGAAGGGTGCTGCAAGTGCGTCTCGGGCAAGTGTCCAGGCATCTGTGCTGGCCCCAGGGTTATTACGACGAAGCGTACGTTGGGGTTGCCGTGGCAACCGGATTCGATCACCTTTATACGACCCATTCCCGAATCAATACGCCAGCCCGCGATACGCACCATATCGGGCGGTTCGTTACCAAAGCACGGCCCGGGAGTTGGGTGCTCAGCCGCACCGGCATCTACTCCCGACCGTTGCTCGGTCGGCTTTATTCCCGCCTGCACTGAGCTATGGAAGCGCCGCGCCGCATACTGGTAATCAATGTCACCCGTATCGGTGACACGCTCTTCGTTACGCCGGTGCTCCGGGCACTGGCGGCATTTTGGTCGGGGGCGGCAATTACCGTAATGGCTCATCCCAAGCGGGCTGAGGTGCTGGAGAACTTGCCTTTCGTTGCCCAGGTGTGCAGCATCGAGAAACGCCGGGCCATTCTCCGGGGGCGTTGGCCGGGCAAAGACTATGATCTGGCGTTGGTTTTCGGCCATGATGCCGCATTGGTCGCTTACGGATTGCGGGTGGCGACCCGGGTGGTGGCGTTCCGTCAACGCGACCCCATCCTTAATGCACAGCTTTTTCGCGCCGTGGACGAGCCGTCACCCCATGGCGAACATGCAGTGGACCGTGCGCTACGGCTGACCGATGCCTTGGGCGTGCCCCGGGCGGGGCGCCGACTGTCCCTGCGGCTGCGTAACGAGGAGCGGCAGTGGGCCGAACAGCGTTTGATGGCGGAGGGATTGGCCCGAGCCCGTCCTCTTATCGGTCTGCAGGTTGCCAGTTTCCCCACCAAGGCTTATCGGGATTGGCCGGTGGAGCATTTCGCCGCGCTTTGTGATCGGATTCTGGCTTTCTGGCCCGAAGCCGGGTTTCTCATCTTCGGCGGCCCGGAAGAGCGGGAGCGTACCCGCTGGCTGAAGGATCGCCTCGGCGACCGGGCGGCGCTTCTGGCCGGTTGTCTGACCTTGCGGCAGACGGCGGCGATGATGTCCCGGGTACGCGCCTATGTCGGCGTCGATACCGGGCCGACGCACCTCATGGGAACCTTCGACATTCCACTTGTGGGTCTCTATCACTGTTGCCTGCCGCGCAGCGTCTACGGGCCTCTCGATCACCCTTTTGATTTTGGCGTCGATCACCCGCGCCTTGGTCTGTCGTGCGACGAATCCATTCCCATGGCCGAGATTACTGTGGACGCAGTTTTCGACCGCCTGGTCGCGGCGCTTGGTGGGGCAGCTCCGTGACCCAGGTGGTTTGGGTTCATTCCGGCGGCTGGCTGACGCAAGCCGCGATTTCCTACGTCGGGGTGCATAACGCCTGGTCCTTTGCCCAAGCGGGAGCAAAAAGCCATTTGCTCATGCCGGCGCGCCGGGCCGATGCGCCGATTGAGGAGGGGTTGCGGCATCACTACGGTCTCGATCCACATCCTCAGCTTGATATCCATCGGATTACCGCCGAGCGCAAATGGTGGCACTGGCATCATCCGTTCTACGGCCAGGCTTTTGGCTACGTCGAGGAATTGAGGCGGCGGAGCGTTCCGCCGGAACCGATTGTGGTTCTGACCCGGGAGCAGCGCTTTCTGCCCTACTTGGCGAGACTGGCCCGATTGCCCAACACGGTCGCCTTGTTCGAGCCGCACTATTTCTTCGTGGACCAGACTTGGCGCGGTACAGACATTTCCCTGGGTGATCGACGGCGTGGCGATCTCGAGCGCCGCTATCTGCCCCTGGTGCACGGTCTGACCTGCATCACGGGTGAGCAGGATAGGTTATATCGGCAGGCGATGCCGGCTCTGCCCACAGTAAGTGTTCCTCTGGGGGTCAAAACCTTGCCGGCGACACAGCAATGCACTCCAGATTGGCGTGATCGTCGGGCACTTGGCTATATCGGACATCTTCACGGCTACAAGGGAATTGACGCTCTGGTTGGCTTCGACCGGCAGCTCCGCGAAGCTGGGGTGCGGGTCGAATTGTTCGGCGGCAGTGAGGCGGAGATTGCCGCTTACCGACGACAGTGCGGCGAACGGGGCGTCAGCAGCCTAAACTGGCATCCTTTTGTGCCTCCGGCACAGGTGTTCCCGGCTCTTGCCGAGACAGTGAGCGTGGGTATCGTCGCCTTGGAGGATACCTATTACAATCGCAACCTGACATGTCCGGTGAAGGCACTGGATTTTCTTGCCCTCGGCCTACCCGTGGTTGCCTCCGATCTGCCGAGCACGCGGGGTGTCCTGGGCGAGGCGGGTATCTACTATACGCCGGGGCGGATGGACGAAATGCTGGCAGCGGTGATAAAGCTGCTCGAGGACGCCAGTGCCTACGACCGGGCTTGCCGGGCGGCGCGCAGTCAGGCCCGGGCGCTGGATTGGGTCGAGCGCGCCAGGCGTATCCTGGATTTTTCCGAAGCCCTGATGGGTGACGGGTGATTTGTTGGTGGGCCTTAGGGTCCGGTTTTTGAATTGGATTGGGGAAAAACGTGCGTATTACCAACCTGGAAATTCCGCGACACGTCTACGTGATCGGTGAAATAGGCATCAACCACAACGGCGATCTCGGCATTGCCAAGCAACTCATCGACATGGCCAAGCGCTGCGGCTGCGATGCGGTGAAGTTCCAGAAGCGCACCCTTGACATTGTTTATACCCAGGAGTTGCTCGACTCCCCCCGCGAAAGCCCCTGGGGCACCACCCAGCGGCAGCAAAAAGAGGGCCTGGAATTCGACGAGGCCGATTACGACCAGATCGATACCTATTGCAAACAAGAGGGCCTGGAATGGTTCGCTTCGGCCTGGGATATCCCTAGCCAGAAATTTCTTCGGAAGTACAACCTGCCTTACAACAAAGTCGCTTCGGCCCTCGTCACCCACCCGGATTTTCTCGAGGCGGTAGCAGAGGAGAAACGCCCCACCTTCCTCTCTACCGGAATGTGCACCTATGACGAGATTGACCGGGCGGTGGCGATTTTCAAGAAGCACGCTTGCGCCTTGACGTTGCTGCACACGGTTTCCGAATACCCTGCGCCGGAGGAAGTGCTCAATATCGCATGCATGCATGCACTGCGGGACCGCTATGGCCTCCCGGTGGGCTACAGCGGCCATGAGGCCTCGGTGTCGCCGAGCATCATTGCGGCCGCCCAGGGCGCTGTCGCCATCGAACGGCATATCACACTCGACCGGGCTATGTACGGCAGCGATCAGTCCGCCTCCCTGGAAGAGGCCGGGTTGCGCGACATGGTCGCCATGATCCGCAAGATTCCGGTGGTCTTGGGCGACGGCGAGAAGCGCATTACGGCCAAGGAAGTTGGTGTTGCCGACAAGCTGCGCTACTGGAAACCGGCTCAGTGAGGCGGTAGCGTGGCTGAGAAGCGTGTCGTCCTGGTCATCCAGGCGCGGATGGGATCGACCAGGTTGCCCGGTAAATCGATGATGGATTTGACCGGCGCTCCCCTGGTCGGGCGCATTCTCGAGCGCGTCAAGCGCTGCCGGCGCATCGACGAGATTGTCCTGGCCATTCCCGATACGCCGACCGACGCGGTGCTCGGCGAGGTGGGTCGGCAATACGGGGTGACGGTCTTTGCCGGCTCGGAAAACGACCTAGTGGAGCGTTACTACCAGGCGGTTCTGGCCGCCGGGGCGGATATCGTCGGCCGCCTGCCGGCCGACAACGCCACGCCGGAGCCAGCCGAGATCGATCGCATCGCCGACCACCATCGCGGCCTTTCGCGGCCGGGATTTTCCTCCAACCTGACCCTGGTGGGGGACAACGGCTATCCGGACGGTATCGGCGCCGAGATGTTCGATTTCTCCCTCTTGGCCGAGGCCCGGGAAAAACACACCGATCCGCGCCAACGGGAACACGTGCACCTCAACTTTTTCGATTACTCCACCCAGACCCCGGTGGACGCAGCCTGGTGCCCAATCAGCACTATTCCCTGCCCCCGCGAGTTCGCCCGGCCGGATCTGGTGCTCGACGTGAATACCGAAGCCCAGTACATCTTCATGCGCGCCTTGTACGAAGCGCTCTACCCCCGGAATCCGCAATTTCACATCACCGACATCATCGCCTGGTACGACACCGTCTACCGGCCGTCCCACCCGAACACCTGAGCCGCGCCATGGGCCAACCCCTGACCTACTGTTTCGACATCGACGGCACCCTCTGCACCAACACCGAGGGCGATTACGAAGCCGCCGAACCCTACCCCGACGTGGTGGCCGAGGTAAACCGGCTGTACGACGCCGGCCACACCATCATGCTGCTTACCGCCCGGGGCTCCACCACCGGTATCGACTGGCGCCCCACCACCGAGCGCCAGATGCGCGAGTGGGGCGTGCGCTACCATGTTCTCTTCCTCGGCAAGCCTTCCGCCGACGTCTACGTCGACGACAAGGCCATCAATGCCCTGACCTGGCGCCGCGACGGCTTTGCCAGCGAAGCCGAAACCCTCATTCTGGAAAGGAAATTCAGCGGATGAACCCCTCTGGTCGCGTCGTCTATTTCAATGGGCAACTGGTGCCGGAAGCCGAAGCCCGCATCTCCATCTACGATTCGGCGCTGATGTTCGGCGACATGGTCTTCGAGATGACCCGTTCCTTCGGCAAGAAGCAGTTCAAGCTCAGGGAGCATATCGACCGCCTCTACGCCGGCATCAAGATTCTGCGCATTCCGGTGGCGATGACGCCGGAAGAGATGGAAAAGGCGGTGCAGGCAACCATCGAGGCCAACGATCACCTCTTCGCCGCCGATGACGAGCATCGCATCATGATCGACGTCTCCCGGGGGCTCCTCGGCATCTACCAGGATGTGGTAGGCCTGCAAAAGGGCCCGAACGTCATCATCGCCGACTTTCCGCTGCGCTGGACCGTCGCCGGCATGGGCAAGCTCTTCGATACCGGCATCAATGCCGTCATCACCTCCCAGCGCGCCATCCCAGCCAGCCTTCTCGATCCCAAGATCAAGAACCGTAGCCGCATTCACTACCTGATGGCCAACATCGAGGCCTCGCAGATCGCCGGCGACAACAACTGGGCGCTGCTGCTCGACCCGGATGGCTTCATCGCCGAAGGGACAGGCGACAATTTCTTCATCGTCAAGAACGGCAAGGTCATCACCCCGGAAGGCCGCAACATCCTGCGCGGCATCTCGCGGGCCTACGTCATCGAGGAACTGTGCCCGCAGCTGGGCATTCCCGTTGTCGAGACCAATATCGACGCCTACGACGTGCAGACAGCGGACGAAGCCTTCATGACCGGCACGCCATTCTGCATGCTGCCGGTCACCGGCCTTAACGGCAGTGCCATCGGCGACGGAAAGGTGGGCGGGGTTTTCGCCAAACTGCTCAAACAGTGGGGCGCCAACACCGGGGTGGACATCGAGGGCCAGATCAAGGCCTGGGACGCCGTCCGCCAGGGCGGTGCCGCCGATGCCCCCACTCCCTATCGCTTCAAATCCAAATGAGCCATCCCGTCGGAATCATGCAGGGGCGCCTCTTGCCCCCCTTCGAAGGCCGTTTCCAGACCTTTCCTGCGGCGGCGTGGCGCGACGAATTCCACGGCGCCAGTGCGGCTGGCCTAGCCAGCATCGAATGGATCTACGAAGTGCCCCACGAAGCCGACAACCCGCTTGGCAGCGACGAGGGGTTGGCCGAAATGCGTTCCCTGATGGCGCAAACCGGCGTCCAGATTCGCTCCATCTGCGCCGACTACTACATGCAATCCCCTCTGGTGCGAGACGGCCAAGCCCAGCAGGCCAGGGTCGATCACCTCAAATGGTTGCTCGGCCAGGCGGCGGCACTGCAACTCTGGTACGTCATTCTGCCCTTCGTCGATGCCTCATCGCTGAAGACCGCCGCCGACACGGCGGCGCTTCGGGCGATCCTGGCCGAAGTCCTGCCCCTGGCGCAAAACCTCGGAGTCGAGATCCATCTCGAGACCGATCTGCCCCCCCAGGAATTTGCCCGGCTGCTGCAGGAAATCGGCCATCCTTTCCTGAAGGCCAACTACGACATCGGCAACAGCGCCTCCCTGGGGTTCGATCCGGAGGAAGAGTTGACACTGCTCAGGCCCTGGCTGGGCAGCGTCCACGTCAAGGACCGCGTCCTGAAGGGCGCCACCGTGGCGCTGGGCACCGGCAATGCCGATTTTCCCACCTGCTTCCGGCTCATCAAGGCTGCCGGCTACGCCCGCCCCTTCATTCTGCAGGCGGCACGCGGTCAGGATGGCGACGAGGTGACCTGGGCCGGCCACAACCGCGAATTCGTCGAGCGGCAACTGGCCGCGCTGGCATGAACCTGGGCCTTGCCGACCAGGTGGTACTGGTTTCCGGCGCCAGTCGGGGCATCGGCTTCGCCATTGCCGCAGCCTTCGCGGCCGAAGGCTGTAAGGTCGCCATCGTGGCCCGCAACGGGGTTGTCCTGACGGCGGCCGCCGAGCGGCTCACCGCCACTGCCGGTGCCGGACGAATCCTGGCCATCGTCGCCGACATGGGGAACGAAGCCGAGGTGGCGGCAGCCGTGGCCCGTGCCGAGGCCGAACTCGGCCCCATTCGTGCCGCCGTGGCCAATGCCGGCAGCGGCGCCGCCCGGACGGGCGTCGATTTGGGCCGGGCCGACTGGCAATCCGCTTTCGACGCCAATTTCTATCCGGCTACCCTGCTGGCGAGTGCCCTCTTGCCGAGAATGGCTGCCCGCCGCCTGGGCAGCCTGACATTCGTTTCTTCCATCGCCGGTAGCGAGGCTATTCGCGCCCCGATTCCCTATGCCGCGGCCAAGGCGGCCCTCAACATGGCGGTCAAGGCTTATGCTCAGCAAGTGGGCTCCGCCAACGTACGGGTTAACGCCGTGGCGCCGGGCAATGTCTTCTTTCCGGGGGGCTCCTGGGCCCGGAAGTTCGAGGATGCCGGAAAGAAAGCCTTGTTTGCCGAGTACATCGAGCGCGAAGTGGCTCTGCGTCGCTTCGCTACGCCCCGGGAGATCGCCGACGTCGTGGTCTTCCTGGCCTCCACCCGGGCCAGCTTCGTCAGCGGCGCCATTGTGGCGGCTGACGGCGGTCAGCTACGCTCCGTTTAAGGGCGCCTATGACAACGGTTTGTTATCTGTGCGGTAGTGGCGAGCGTCGTCGTCGGGATGGCAAGGTACGGGATGCACCGGAGCTGCCGATCTGGGAATGCCTGGATTGCGGCTTGGTCTATCTGGGCCAAGCGGCCCAGCGCAGCAGCGATTTTTATGCCGATTCGGGCATGCATGGCGATACTGCCCCGGATGCCCGGGCTTGGCTGCGCGAGGGCGAGCGGGACGATTGGCGGCGGGCACAATTCCTGGCCGCCAAAATGATCGGTCGCCGGGTGCTTGATTTCGGCTGCGGGGCCGGCGGATTCCTGGCTCACGCCAGAGTCGGGGCGGCAAGCGTCACCGGTATCGAACCCGAGCGTCGTCTGGTCGGGCACTTCCAGTCCCTTGGCCTTGAGGTGGTCGGTGGTCTCGATGATCTTGAGCCGGACCGTCGTTTCGATCTCATCACGGCTTTTCATGTCGTCGAGCATTTGCCGGACCCCCGGAAAACGCTGCGGGAATTGTCTGGGCGGCTGGTCGACGGCCGTTCCGAGCTGGTCGTCGAGGTGCCGGCCGCCAGCGATGCGCTGCTGACGCTCTACGGCAGCCGGGCCTTCGCCGAATTCACCTACTGGAGTTGCCATCTTTATCTTTTTACTGCCGCGACCCTGCGCCGGCTTGGGGAAGAGGCGGGACTGCGGGTTAACTTTATCCGCCAGGTCCAGCGCTACCCTCTTTCCAATCATTTGCACTGGCTCGCCGCTGGCGGTCCGGGCGGACACCAGGCCTGGGGCTTTCTCGATACCCCGGAATTGGAGCGGGCCTACGAGGCATCTTTGGCTTCTCTGGGTCTTTGCGATACCCTCATTGCTGGTTTTTCCTTGCCTGAATAGCGAATCCACCCCATGCCATCCGACACCCTGAACCCCGCCGAACGTACCCGCGCCCTCTTCCAGGAAGCCCTGGAAGTCAAGAAGGCGCTGCTTGAAGGCGACCACATCGCCCATTTGGTGCGCATGTCCGAAGTGATTGCCGACGCCATCGCCGCTGGCGGCAAGCTATTGTTTTGCGGCAACGGCGGCTCGGCGGCAGATGCCCAGCATCTGGCGGCGGAATTGCTGGTGCGCCTGCGGCCCCAGGTCAATCGTGACGGCATCCCGGCCCTGGCCTTGGCCATGGAGTCCTCCACCATGACAGCCTGCGGCAACGATTACAGCTTTGACGCGCTGTACGAACGCATGGTCAATACCCTGGGCAATCGGGGCGACGTGCTGCTCGGCATCACCACTTCGGGTAAGTCGCCCAATGTCATCCGCGCCCTGAGGGCGGCCAAGGCCCGGGGGATGCATGCCATGGCCTTCCTCGGCTGCGGTGGCGGGCCGGCCCTGGCCGATTGCGACTTTGCCTTCGTCGCCCCGAGTTCTGTCACCGGCCGCATCCAGGAGGCCCATATCACGGCTGGTCATGCCTTGATGGAGTTGATCGAGGATCGCCTTCTCCTCCTCGGGCACGTCAAACCGCTGGAGCAGGCGAAGTGAGCGGTGACAAACCCTTTTCGGTGCGCGACGCCTTCACTCTCGATGGGCGAGTGGCGGTGATTACCGGCGGTGCCGGGTTGTTGGGGGTGCGGCACGCCGAAACGATAGCCGAACTGGGAGGCATTCCCTGGCTGGTGGATATCGATGCGGCCCGGGCCGAGGCCGCTGCCGCCGGGGTGAGCCAAGCCTATGGCGGCGAGGCGGTGGGAGTCGCCGCCGACATCACCTCGCCGGAAGCGGTGGCTCGGTTGGGTGAGGACATCGTCGCCCGCCACGGCCGGGTGGACATACTTATCAATAACGCCGCCAACAATCCCAAGGTGGAGGCCGGCACCAGCAGCAAGCATTGGTCGCGCTTCGAGAATTTTCCGTTGGAAGTGTGGGACCAGGATATCGCTGTCGGCCTGACCGGCGCCTTCCTCTGCAGCCAGGTTTTCGGCAGCCGCATGGCGGCGGCCGGTGGCGGCGTCATCCTTAACATTGCCTCCGATCTCGGGCTGATCGCCCCGGATCAGCGTATTTACCGCAATCCCGGCGAAACCGTGGATACCCAGAGCGTCAAGCCGGTGACCTATTCCGTGGTCAAGGCGGGACTCATCGGCCTGACCCGCTACCTCGCCACCTATTGGCCCCACGCCGGCGTGCGCGCCAACACCCTGGCCCCGGGTGGAGTTTTTGCCGGTCAGGGGGAGGATTTCGTGCAGCGCCTGACCAACCTGATTCCCCTGGGCCGCATGGCCCACAAGGACGAATACAAGGCGGCGGTTGGCTTTCTGGTTTCCGACGCATCGAGCTACATGAACGGCGCCATTCTCTCCATGGACGGCGGCCGCACCGTTTGGTGACCGGGGCGATGGCGAAGGTGTCGGCCCTCAAGCGGCTCAAGGAACGTATCCGGCCGCGCTGGCTCAAAGTGGTGCGCAAATGGGCGTCGTCCCGTCTGCGTCTACGGCGGCTGTCGCGGGCCTATGGACTCCAACCCCTGTCTGGAAATCCCTGGGGGGCAAAGCGCAAGAGCGACACCTTGTTTGTTCTCGGCAGCGGGGCCTCCATCCATGATTTGAACGAAACAGAATGGGCAGCCATTGCCGCTGCCGATTCCGTCGGATTCAACAACTGGAGCCTGCATCCCTTTATCCCCACCTTTTTTGTCACAGAGCCGGGGAAGGATCTGGCTGAACTGGCCCTGGAATACCGCAATCTGGAACGGCGGGGGTATGGCGTGGCGAAGGTTCCTATCCTTCTCAAGGACGTCGAGAAATACCGCTACGATGAGGTGCGGCAGGTGCTGGAAGCCATGCCCGAGAGGCTGCTCCCCCAGGTGATCCTGTCTTGGGACTGGGAAATTCATGACCAGCGTCTCGGGCATTTTCGTCGTTATTTGCGCTACCTCGATCGCAGCGGTCTTTTGCTTTCGGATGCTACCCCGGTGCTGCGCAAGCGCGCCTCGGTTTTTTACCTCTTGATGTTGGCGCTGCGTGCCGGATATAGACAGGTTGTCCTTTGCGGCATTGATCTCAACAATGCGGACTATTTCTTCGAAAGAGACCGTGCGGTATTGGCGCAAGAGGGTTACTGGCTTCCTGCTTTGAAACCGGCGGACACAACCCACAAAACCAACGATCCGGAATTTGGTGCCATCACCATCGCCGCCGCCATCCAAGCGCTACGGGACGAGGTTCTTGTCCGACGAGGGCTTCAGATAGCAGTAGCCTTCAAATCGTCGGGTCTGTATCCCGCCCTTCCGGCGTATTTTGATCGATGACCGCTGATCGTATCGGCCTCACCTTGATTGCCTGTCTCACCGCGGTGATTCCCACGGCCCATACGACCGGGTTGCGCAATACCTTGGCCGGGTTGCTGGCGTTATTGGTCATCGGCTGGACCCTCAGGTACCGGAAACTAGCCATTCCCGGCTATTGGCTGGTGGCCTGGATCGCGGTTTGCTTGGTGTCGACGCTATGGTCGGTTGCGCCAGGGTTGTCATTTGGCGATGCCCTGGGTTCGGCCTTGCTTCCGGTGTTGTGCGCCTTTGGTGCGGCGTTCTGGATCAGGCGTCACATTGACGCGATCGTCGGGTTGGTCTTCCCCCTGTTGTTTGCACTCGTGGCCCTCATGGTTCTGCGCTTTGCACATCTCGCGAACGGTGGCGATGACGGGGTCGTCGAACGGGTTTACGAGAACTATTGGCCAGGGCGAGGTGTTTTGAGTACCTTGGCCATCATGATTCTGCCGCTTGCAGTATGGCTGATCGCAATCGGAAGGCGCAACCTGGGTCTGGGATTGTTTGCCGTTACGGTGATTGCCGGCTTGCAAAACTGGAATCGGATGTTCTGGATTGCGATGTTGGTTACGCTGATACCCTGCTTGTTCATGTTCCGTCTGTCGCGCCGGGTTCTCGTCGTGCTCGGCTTGGCGGGGGTTCTGCTGGTTGGGGCGGGGGCATACTATTCGGCTTCACTAAAGTACGCAGCCCAAAACGTTCCTGGCGAGGTGGTGGCCGATACGGTCAAAAAAGACGTCCGCTGGGATTTGTGGCGGGATTGGACTGGACTGGTCGTCGAACGTCCCTGGGCAGGATATGGTTATGGGCTGCGCTCTACCCATCAGATTGCCCGGGAGCGGCTGCCCCAGTGGGTGCAACAAGGGATTTTTCATCCCCACAATATTTTCCTCGGGTTGGCCGTTCAGCTAGGACTTCTAGGCTTCTTTGCCTATGGCGGACTTCTGGTGGATTTTGTTCGACGATTCTGGGGGCGTCGCTTGGTGCCGGAAAGTCGCGCCGCCGCCCTGGGTGGGATCGCGCTGATAGCCGGGATGGTAAGCAAGAACCTGACCGACGATTTTATGTACCATGGGGTGGCCCTGTTGTTCTGGCTGTTGCTGGGAGGTTTTTTCGCCCTGGCGGGGCTGACAGAGGACAGCGCGTGAAGGATCCGTCCCGGATTCTCATCATCCGCCGCGACAATATCGGCGATTTAATCTGCACGACGCCGATTTTTCGAGCCTTGCGGGCGCGCTATCCCGATGGGCGCATCGATGCCCTGGTTAATAGCTATAACGGTCCCGTCCTGCGGAACAATCCCGATATTAACCAATATTTTTCCTATACAAAGGCGAAGCACCGCGAGCCTGGGGAAAGTGCCCTCGGCGTTTATCTGCGCCGGATCGGTTTGTTGGTTGACCTGCGGCGCCAGGGATACGATACGGTGATCCTGGCCAATGACGGAGATACGGCTCGAGCCCTGAAGTTTGCGCGATGGCTCGCGCCGGCTCGGGTGATCGCTTTCGTTAAGCCGGGGCGCAACGCAACGGGCATTGACATCCCGGTGCCGCCGGTAGAGCAGCCAGAACACGCTGTCGAGATCGCCTATCGCCTCCTGGCACCGATCGGGATAGCCGGGACGCCTCCAGCGCTTAGACTATCGCCTGATCGAGTCGAGCGGGAGCGGGCACGGCAAGCGTGGCGAGATGATCCGATCCTGGACGGTGCGGCCGGCCGGCTCCTTGCGATTCATGTCAGCGCTCGTAAAGTGCCGCAACGGTGGCCGGCGAAGCGATTCATCGAACTGATGCAGCGGTTGCATCGGCAGGTCGATGCCCGCTTCATGCTTTTCTGGTCACCGGGCGATGAAGACAACCCGCTCCATCCCGGTGACGACCGCAAGGCCGGGGAAATACTGGCCGCTACTCGGGATATTCCGGTGCTTCCCTATCCAACGGCCCGCCTTGAGCAACTCATAGGCGGCCTGTCAGTCTGTGACGCAATGGTCTGTTCCGATGGCGGTGCGATGCATATCGGCGCCGGACTGGGGCTGCCAATCGTCTGTTTCTTTGGCAATTCGGACGCCAGTCGCTGGCATCCCTGGGGAGTGCCTTACGAATTGCTGCAAGAGCCATCCGGCGACGTCAACGACATTAGCGTCGATGCGGCCCTGGACGCCTATCACCGGCTCGCGGCGAGGACCGGAGCGGCCTAGTGCGCCGCCTCCCAGTTCGCCCCCACCCCCACCTCAACCACCAGCGGCACCGCCAGCTGCGCCACCTGCCCCATCAGCCGCGGCAGGTGGGTGCGGACTGGCATCACCTCCGCGTCCGGCACTTCCAGCACCAGTTCGTCGTGCACCTGCAGCACCAGTTTTGAGGCCATGTGCTGCTCATCCAGCCAGTTCTGGACGGCGATCATGGCCAGCTTGATGAGGTCGGCGGCGGTGCCCTGCATGGGGGCGTTGATGGCGGCGCGCTCGGCGGCCTGGCGGCGGCCCTGCTGGCTGGCGCGGATATCGGGGAACCACAGGCGGCGGCCGAAGGCGGTCTCGACGTACCCCTGCTCGCGGGCCGCCTGGCGGGCCTCCTCCATGTAGCGGGCGACGCCCGGGTAGCGGGCGAAGTAGCGGTCAATGTAGGTCTGCGCCGCGCCCCGCTCGAGGTCCAGCTGGCGGGCCAGGCCGAAGGCGCTCATGCCGTAGATGAGGCCGAAGTTGATGGTCTTGGCGACGCGGCGCTGGTCGGGGCCGACTTCCAGGGGGGTGACGCCGAAAATCTCGGCGGCGGTGGCCCGGTGCACGTCTTCGCCGTGGGTGAAGGCCTCCAGCAGGCGGGCGTCCTTGGACAGGTGGGCCATGATGCGCAGTTCGATCTGCGAGTAATCGGCGGAGACGATGGCGCTTCCTGCCGGCGCCACGAAGGCGGTGCGGATGCGCCGGCCTTCCTCGGTGCGTACCGGGATGTTCTGCAGGTTGGGGTCGCTGGAGGCGACCCGGCCGGTGGCGACGCTGGCCTGGGAATAGTGGGTGTGGACCCGGCCGGTGGCCGCGTTCACCGAGCGCGGCAGCTTGTCGGTGTAGGTGCCCTTCAACTTGGAGAGGCTGCGGTGTTCCAAGAGCAGCTTGGGCAGGGGATAGTCCAGCGCTAGCTCGGAAAGCACTTCCTCGTCGGTGGAAGGGGTGCCGGAAGGGGTCTTTTTCTTGACCGGCAGGCCCTGGCGCTCGAAGAGGATTTCGGCCAGCTGCTTGGGGGACGCCAGGTTGAAGGGCTGGCCTGCCAGTTCATAGGCCTGGGCTTCCAGGGCCATGATCTTCTGTCCCAGTTCGTGGCTCTGGCGGGCGAGGGCCGCGGCGTCCACCAGGACGCCGTTGCGCTCCATGCGCCAGATGACCTGCTGGGCCGGCAGTTCCAGGCTGTGGTAGACGTAGGAAAGCCCCGCCTCGCCGGCGAAGCGCGGATGGAGCACCCGGTGTACCCTCAGGGTGAGGTCGGCGTCCTCGGCGCTGTAGGCGGCGGCCCGCTCGACATCGACCTGGTCGAAGCCGATCTGCTTGGCCCCCTTGCCGCACAGATCCTCGTAGGCGATGGTGGCCAGCCCCAGGTGGCGGCTGGACAGCTGACCCAGGTCGTGGCCCTTGTCAGATTCCAGGACGTAGGATTGCAGCATGGTGTCGTGGGCGATCCCCGCCAGGGCGATGCCGTGGTTGGCGAAGACATGTTGGTCGTACTTGGCGTTCTGCAGCACCTTGCCCTTGCCGGAATCTTCCAGCCAGGGCTTGAGGCGAGTGAGCGCTTGCTCCCGGTCGAGCTGGTCGGGGGCGCCGGGGGCGGTGTGGGCAAGCGGGATGTAACAGGCTTCGCCCGGAGCGGTGGCCAGGGAAATGCCGACGATGCGGGCGGCAAAGGAATCGAGGCTGGTCGTTTCGGTGTCCAGGGCGGTGAGCGGCGCGGCGTCGATTTTTTTTCGCCAGTGTTCCAGTTGCTCCCAGGTGAATACGGTTTCGTAGCCGGCGCGGTGGGCGCCCGACCCATCGAGGGCGACGGAAGCCGGCGGGGCGTCGGCGGGAGGCGGCGTCGCGGCGCCGGTGGCGCCGGCTTCCAGTTCCTTCAGCCAGGTCTTGAACTGGTAGCGGGAATACAGGCCTTTGAGGGCTTCCTGGTCGGCGGCCCGGGGCGCGAGGTCGGCGGGAGCGGGCAGGTCAGGCAGGTCGCAGACTACGGTGACGAGCTTTTTGCCCAGAGGCAGAAAATCCAGGTGCTGGCGCAGGTTTTCGCCGACCACCCCGCCGATTTCCCCGGCGTGGGCGACGACGCCGTCCAGGCTGCCGTATTGGCCGAGCCATTTGAGCGCCGTCTTGGGGCCGCACTTGGCAACGCCGGGAACGCCGTCCACCGTGTCGCCGACCAGGGCCAGGTAATCGACGATGCGTTCCGGCGGCACGCCGAACTTGGCCTCCACCCCGGTGGGGTCGAGGAGTTCGTTGCTCATGGTGTTGAACCAGCGTACCGTCGGGCTGACCAGTTGGGTGAGATCCTTGTCGCCCGTCGAGATCAGCGTTTCCAGCCCGGCCGCCGAAGCCCGGGTGGCGAGGGTGCCGATGACGTCGTCGGCTTCCACCCCGTCGACCATGAGGAGCGGCCAGCCGGCGGCCCGGATGGCGGCGTGGATGGGTTCGATCTGGCGGACCAGATCGTCGGGCATGGGCGGGCGGTGGGACTTGTACTGGGGATACCAGTCGTCGCGGAAGGTTTTGCCCTTGGGGTCGAAGACCACCGCCTTGTAGTCCGCCTTGTAGTCGCTTTCCAGGCGGCGTAGCATGGCAAGAACGCCGTAGAGCGCGCCCGTCGGCTCGCCGGCCTGATTGCGCAGGTCTGACAGGGCATGAAAGGCGCGGTAGAGATAGGACGATCCGTCCACCAACAAGAGCAGAGGCATATGACTGAGAACAATAAATTCGTTCGCCCGGCGGAAGCCGACGCCCTCATACAGGCGGCATCGGCGCGGGAATCGTGGCGTATCTTCGGCATTATGTCAGAGTTCGTCGAGGCCACCGAACGGCTGTCGGCCATCCGGCCGGCGGTCACCGTCTTCGGCAGCGCCCGGGTGCCCCCCGAGTCGCCCTACTACCAGCTCACCGAACGCATCGCCCGGCTCCTTTCCGATTCCGGCTTCGCCGTCATCTCCGGCGGCGGGCCGGGCATCATGGAAGCCGCCAACAAGGGCGCCTTCGACGGCAAGTCCCCGTCGGTGGGCCTCAACATCCAGCTGCCCCACGAGCAGCAGTCCAATCACTACCAGGACATTTCCCAGACCTTCCGCCACTTCTTCGCCCGCAAGTACATGTTCGTGCGCTTCGCCAGCGCCTACGTGGTGATGCCCGGCGGCTTCGGCACCCTGGATGAGCTGCTCGAGGCGCTCACCCTCATCCAGACCGGCAAGAGCCGCAAGATTCCCATCATCATGGTGTGCACCGATTTCTGGGGTGGCCTGGTGGACTGGTTCCGCCAGCGCCTGGTGAGCGAGAAGATGATTGACGCCGGCGACATGCACCTCATCCAGCTCATCGACGAGCCGGAAAAGGTCGTCGAAGCCATCTTCAAGCATTACGAGTCGCGCCCCTTCGGCCCGCTGCCGGCCGAGCGCGAGATGATGCTGAACCTATAATAGAATGCTGGTATCGAAGTCTTAGTCCGTCCCGGGAAAATCCATGCGCCGTCTGCTGCCTCTCCTTCTTCTTGTCGCATTGCCCGTCTGGGGCCAGTCGGCCAAGCCCGCCGACCTGCAGCCCCTGCCGGCCGTACCGCCCCCCCCGCCAGGGATGGAGGCCTTCGACGCCGCCCTTGAGCCGCAGGTCACCATCATCCGGAACGACAAGGAGACGCGGGAGGAATTCCGCGCCAACGGCAAGCTCTACATGGTCAAGGTCACCCCCATCGGAGGGGCGCCGTTCTATCTGGTCGACCACAAGGGCGACGGCAATTTCATCGAAGCGGGCATGGTCGGTGCCGTGACCAAGCCGCCCATGTGGGTCATCCACAGCTGGTAACTATCCGCCCCTAGGGACACCCCGTTGTCGGTCTACACTGCGGTCGGCCGCGATGAACTGGCGGCCTGGCTGGCGCCCCTCGCGGTCGGCGAACTCGTCGACTTTGCCGGCATCGCCGCCGGCCTGCAGAACACCAACTATTTCGTCACCACGGCCGACGGAGAGTGGGTGCTCACTATATTCGAGCGTCTGAGGACCGGGGAACTCGATTTCTACCTGCCCCTCATGGCCCATCTCGCGGCCCGCGGCGTTCCCTGCCCGAACCCACGGGCCGATGGGCGCGGGCGGCTGTGGCGGCCCCTGGCCGGCAAGCCGGCGGCTCTGGTCAGCCGCTTGCCCGGGGCCATGGTTGAAACCCCGGGCCTGGACCATTGCCGCGCCGTCGGCGCCGCCCTGGCCGCGTTGCACGCCGCCGCCGCCGGAGTGCCCGATGCCCCGCCCAATCCCTGCGGTGCCGCCTGGCGGGCCGCCACGGGGGGCCGGCTGCTGCCCCTGGTGGCGCCCGCCGAGGCCCGTCTGCTCGCCGACGAACTGGCCTTCCAGGAGCGCCAGGATTACTCGCACCTGCCCTGTGGGGTGATCCACGGCGACCTCTTCCGCGACAACGTCCTGTGGCGGGAGGGACGGGTTTCCGGCGTCGTCGACTTTTATTTTGCCGGCACCGACAGCCTGCTCTTCGACCTCGCCGTGGCGGCCAACGACTGGTGCGCCGGCGCCGCCGCCGTGGAGGCGCTGCTGGCCGGCTACGCCGCCGGCCGCCCGCTCAGCGCCGCCGAACAGGCCGCCTGGCCGGCGCTGCGGCGGGCCGCGGCCCTGCGCTTCTGGCTGCTGCGCCTGGAAATCCGGCATTACCCCCGGCCCGGCGAAATGGTCACGGTCAAGGATCCCGACCATTTCCGCCGCCTCCTCGAAAGTCTGCGGCTTGCCCCCGGCCAGCCCCACCGTTAGCATGCCGCCTATGGACGACTTTCCGCAATTTCCCCTCGCCCCCCGCCCCTTCGACGGCGGCTACCGCAAGGTCGACCCGGGCGCCTGCTTCGACTGGCTGCACCAGGGCTGGGCCATGTTCATCGCCGACCCGGGAATCTGGCTGGGGTGTACGGTCCTCGTCCTGGTCATCTATTTCGGCATGACCATCGTCCCCTTGGTCGGCCAGATCGCCGCCAACCTCCTCGCCCCCGTCCTTGCCGCCGGCCTCGTCCATCTGGCGCGGCGCCAGGCCCAGGGACAGGCGATTGACATCAACGAACTGTTCGCCGGATTCCGGGGTAACACCGGTAATCTGGTGGTCCTCGGCGCGCTTTACACCGTCGGACTCGTCCTCACCGTTGTCGTGGTCGGGCTGATCGTCGGCGGCGGCATGGCCGGCGGACTCTTCGGCGTGGCCGGCGGGCGGCCCGGAGGGATCGGTCTGGGGCTGGGTATGATGTTCGGCAGCCTCCTTCTCGGCGGCCTGCTCCTGTCGGTCCTGCTGGCGCCTCTCATGATGGCCATGTGGTTCGCCCCGGCCCTGGTCTTCTTCAACGCCATGGCACCCGTCGACGCCATGAAGGCGAGTTTTGCCGCCTGCCTCGCCAACTGGCTGGTCTTCCTGGTCTACGGCGTCATCCTCTGCGTTCTCGGGTTTTTCGCGGCGCTGCCCATCGGCCTGGGCTTCCTGGTTCTCGTTCCCGTCCTGTCCGGAGCGCTCTACGCGTCCTACCGGGACATCTTCGCGGGGAGCTGAGTGCGCGCCCAGAGTCTTCCCGCCGCCGCCGGCTGGGGCTGGATCGTGGGCGGCCTGGCGATTTTTCGCCGCAACCCGCCCATCCTCGCCATGCTCGTCGTGACCTACTGGTTCACCGTGCTCATCCTTTCGGCAGTGCCGATTCTCGGCACGGTGGCCGCCTCGCTCATGATCCCCGGCCTTTCGGTGGGACTCATGCAGGCCTGCCGCAGCCTCGAGCGGGGGCAGGTGCCGGGAATCCAGACCCTCTTCGGCGGCCTGCGGCAAAACCCCCGCACCTTGCTCGCCCTGGGGGCGCTCTACCTGGCTTGCACCCTGGGCATCCTCATGGCGTCGTCCCTGGCCGACGACGGCGAACTGATGCGGATCATGCTTTCCGGCAAGCCGGTGGAGCGCGAGGTTCTGGAAAGCGGCCGCCTGGTTCTTCCCGCCGCCCTCGTTATGGGGCTGCTCACCCCGCTGCTCATGGCCTACTGGTTTGCCCCGATCCTCGCCGCCTGGCACCGCCTGCCCATGGGCAAGTCGCTCTTCTTCAGCTTGGTCGCCTGCTGGCTCAACTGGCGCGCTTTTCTCGCCTACGGCCTGGGGCTGGCCCTGGTGGGCGTTATCGGGCCGGGGCTGGTGCTCGGCCTGGTGCTCCTGGTCTTCCCCGGCGCGGCGGGTTTTCTCGCCGTCGTGATGACCCTTCCCATGGTGCTCCTGCTGGCCCCCATCGTCTTTGCCAGCTTTTATGTCAGCTACCGCGACGTCTTCGGTGTCTCGACCAGCGTCTGATCCGCTCGGGGTCTTCGGCGGCACCTTCGACCCGGTGCATTTCGGCCACCTGCGCCTGGCGGAAGAGGCGCGGGAACACCTGCAACTCGCCGCGGTACGCTGGATTCCCGCCGGCCGGCCGCCCCATCGGGCCAGCCCGGGGGTCGAGCCGGCTCACCGCCTGGCCATGGTCGGCCTGGCCATCGACGGCAATCCCCACTTTGCCGTCGATGGGGCCGAGGTCGAAAGCACCGCTCCCAGCTACACCGTGCTCACCCTCGAACGCCTGCGGGCCGAGGCCGGGTCTCGCCCCCTCGTCCTGCTCGTGGGGGCCGACGCCTTTGCCGGCCTGGCGACCTGGCACCGCTGGCGTGAACTGTTCGATCTGGCCCATATCGCCGTATTCCACCGCCCCGGGTTTCCCGTTGCCGCGGACCGCCTGCCCGGCGAACTGGGCGCCCAGTTCGCCGCCCGCCTCCGCCCCGACAAAAACACCCTGGGGCAGTCGGCGGCGGGTGCCATTGTCAGCTTCGCGATGACCCAGCTCGCCATTTCCGCCACCCAGATCCGCCACCTCCTCGCCCACCGCGCCAGCGCCCGTTATTTGCTGCCGCAACCCGTTCTCGACTATATTGAACGCCACCACCTCTACAGAAATTCCTGATGGACGTCCGCAAATTACAAAAAATCGTCGTATCCGCCCTTGAAGACATCAAAGGCAAGGATATCGAAGTCATCAACACCACCAAGCTCACCTCGCTTTTCGACCGCATCGTCATCGCTTCCGGCGACTCCAACCGGCAGGTCAAGGCACTTGCCCGCAGCGTCGAGGACAAGGTGCGCGAGGCCGGCGCCGAGATCGTCTCGGTCGAGGGCGAAGACAACGGCGAATGGGTGCTGGTCGATCTCGGCGATATCGTCGTCCATATCATGCAGCCGGCGGTGCGCCGCTACTACAACCTGGAGGAACTGTGGCAGGTGACGCCGGCCCAGCGCCGCCGGGCCGCGGCCGAGACCGGCGAGTCGCCGGCGGCATGAAACTCGCCGTGGTCGCCGTCGGCCACAGGCAACCGGCCTGGGTCGGCGCCGGCTGTTCCGAATACTTGAAGCGCCTGCCGCGGGAGCTGCCGGCGACGGTGATCGAGGTCAAGCCCGAACCCCGCGGTTCCAAGACCCGCGACCAGCTGCTGGCCGCCGAGGGCGGGCGCATCCGCGACGCGGTGGCGGCGGGGAGCCGGCTCGTCGTGCTCGACGAAAAAGGCGACGACCTGACCACCCTGCAGCTC
The DNA here is from genome assembly GCA_009469675.1 of Azonexaceae bacterium. Classification (GTDB taxonomy): domain Bacteria; phylum Pseudomonadota; class Gammaproteobacteria; order Burkholderiales; family Rhodocyclaceae; genus SSSZ01. The sequence continues at coordinate 36,006 of SSSZ01000112.1, forward strand.
GCCCGTCGTCTCGAAACCTGGATGCAGGACGGGCGCGACACGGTCTTCCTCATTGGCGGCGCCGACGGGCTGGACAGCGAACTCAAGCGCCGGGCCGACGACAGCATCCGGCTCTCCAGCCTCACCCTGCCCCACGGCCTGGCCCGCCTCCTGCTGTGCGAACAGCTTTACCGGGCGGTCAGCGTCCTGAAAAACCACCCCTATCACCGGGAGGGTTAGGGCGTGTCACCCGGCAGCCGTTTCACCGCTATTTAGGAAGACTTGCCCATGCGCATCCACCTTGCTTCCCGCAGCCCGCGCCGCCGTGAAATCCTCGGTCAGATCGGCATCGCCTTCGACACCATGATTTTCCGCACCGGCGAACGGGCCGACCCGGAAACCGACGAGACGCCCCTGGCCGGCGAAGCGGCGCTCGCCTACGTCGAACGGGTGGCCCGCGCCAAGGCCGACCACGGTGGGCGTATCGTCGCCTGGCGCCATCTCGCCGCGCAGCCGGTGCTGGCCGCCGACACCACCCTCGAATTCGAGGGGCGCATCATCGGCAAGCCCTACGACGACAACGACGCCATCGCCATCCTGCGCCGCCTCTCCGGCCAGACCCACCGGGTGTTGACGGGCGTTGCGGTGCATTTCGCCGGGCGTACCGAATACGTCTTGTCGGCCAGCGAGGTCCGATTCCGCTCCCTGGACGACGAGGAAATCCGGCGCTACGTCCAGACCGGCGAACCCCTGGACAAGGCGGGCGCCTATGGCATCCAGGGCCGGGCGGGGGTTTTCGTCAAACATCTGGCGGGTAGCTTCACCGGGGTCATGGGCCTGCCGGTGTGCGAAACGACGGAACTCCTCAAGGGATTTGGCTGGCGCTTCTGAGGCCGGCGGGCGGCTTACCCCGCCATCACCCGATTCTTGCCCGCCCGCTTGGCCAGATACATCGCCTGGTCGGCCCGGCGCAACGCCTCCTCCCCGCTTTCGTCCGGGGTGAGTTGGGCGACACCGGCGCTGAAGGTGATGAGCAGCTTTTCCTTGCCGGCCAGGAACAGATCCTTGGTGAGCTGGCGCTGCAGGCGTTGCATGGCGACGACGCCCTGGTCGAGGGGGGTGTCGGGCATGAGGATGACGAACTCCTCGCCGCCGTAGCGGGCCAGGGTGTCGACGGTACGCAGCGACCGGCGGGTGATGTCGGCGAGGTGGACCAGGGCCGAGTCGCCGGTATGGTGCCCGAGGCGGTCGTTGAGCGCCTTGAAGTTGTCGATGTCGAGCAAGGCGACGCAGAGGGTCGTTTCCTTGCGCCGCATATTGGCGATTTCCCGCCGTAGCGCTTCGTCCAGCCCCTTGCGGTTGAGGGCGTCGGTGAGGGGGTCGTGGCGGGCCATGGCGCTGGCCGAATCGAGTTCGAGGTGGAGCTGGACGAGTTCCGATTCGGTGGCGACCACCTTTTCCTGCAGGGATTTGAGCTGGGTGCGGGTGGCCGCCGTGTCTTCCGCCATGGCCCGGGTGGCGGCAACCACGTTCTTGAGAAGCGGCGCCAGGTCTTCGATGCGCTCGATCTGCTCGATCTGGCGGGCGCTTTCCTCGATCCGCCCCTGAAAGGTGCTGCTCGATTCGGCCATGGTGGCAAGCCGTTCCATGAACGCCGCGAGCATCTGGCGGACCTGCTCCTGGGCTTCCATGGAGCGTTCCTTGGCCGCCGTCTGCTTGAAGATTACGTCCTTCAGGCGGCGTTCGACGTCGTCGAGGCGGCGCAGCGTGATGGGCGGTTCGACGGCCGAGAGGAGGGCCTCGGTCTGGCCCTTGAGCCAGCTGTCGTCGATGCTGAGCTGGGCGATGTTTTCGACGATGAGCTGCAGGAGATGGAGGAGGCTGGCCTTGATCTCGGCCTGTTCCTCGGCGGCGAAGGAAAGCTGGTGGGTGAAGGCGCCCAGCTTGGCGACGAGGCTGCGGGGGTCGGCGTCGGGGCGGCGCAGGAGGGTGAGCACTTCCTGCGCCGCCTCGGCGGTGCGAGTGTCGTCCTCGCCGATGGCGGGAAGCAGGTTTTCGACCAGGCGGGCGACCTGGGTGGTGAAATCCGGCCCGGTCCCGCCTCCGCCCAGGACCACGACCTGGGGGCCGGCCTCGTGGCCCGCCGCGGCAAAACCGACCAGGGCTTCCTGCACCCCCTGCCAACTCCGGCGCCCGATGGCCCGGTCGAGGAGCTGGAGCTGCTTTTTCTGGTCGTCGGTTTTGGCGCCGAGGGCGGCGGCAATCTGGCGCAGCGGCGGCTCGGGAAACGGCACCACGTTGGGAAGATTGGCGATTTCGTTGTAGCACGCCTGGTAGTTGGCCGGAGTCGGGGCTTCTTTGCGGGCGGCGAGCCGTTTCAGTGCTTCGCGGGCGATTTCGTGTGGATGCTTGGTCTCGGTCATGACAGGGGCGTGGAATCCGACCGGGGGACTGGCCGGCGGGAACTCGGCGATGGTCGAGGTGCGAAATAATCCCATCATTCTACCTCGCCGGCCGAGTCACTGTCCGCCCTATCGTGCGCCGGATTCCTGCCGGCCCCGCGCCCGGGTGCGAACCCCGGGGTTCACCCTTGGGCTGCCGGGTCAGGCGGCGCGGCTGGCGCTTTCCTCGGCGGCATCTTGCCAGAGCCGGTTGAGACCGCTGACCAGAGCGCGGATCGAGGCGGTGACGATATTGGCATCGATGCCGACGCCGAAGCGTTCGCCACCGCCCCCCGGGCGGGCCACCTCGAGGAAGGCGCAGGCCCGGGCGTTGCCGCCGTCGGCGCTGCACCCCATCGAGCGTTCCTCGTAGCTGCGCACCTGGAGGGCGACGCCGAGGCCGCGCAAGGCGTGGGCGGCGGCGTCGATGGGGCCGTTGCCTTCGCCCACCAGGAGATGGGTGGCGCCGGCCATCTCGACGGTGAGGCGGATGCCCTGGGCGCTGCCGTGCTCGAAGAGATGGTGCTCGACGTAGCGTACCGGCGTGGCGGTTTCGAGATAGGTGGCGCTAAAGAGGCGCCAGAGGTCGGCCGCGCTCATCTCCCCGCCGGCGCTGTCGGTATGGCGCTGTACCTCGTTGGAAAATTCGACCTGGAGGCGGCGGGGCAGAACCACCCCGTGTTCGGTTTCGAGGAGGTAGGCGATGCCGCCCTTGCCCGACTGGCTGTTGACCCGGATCACCGAGTCGTAGCTGCGGCCGACGTCGGCGGGGTCGATGGGGAGGTAGGGCACGTTCCACGGTTCGCCGGCCTTTTGAGCGGCGAAACCCTTCTTGATGGCGTCCTGGTGGGAGCCGGAGAAGGCCGTGAACACGAGGTCACCCACGTAGGGATGGCGGGGGTGGATGGGCAACTGGTTGCAATGCTCGACGGTGCGGGCGACGGCGTTGATGTCCGAGAAGTCGAGTCCGGGGTGGACGCCCTGGGTGTAAAGGTTGAGGGCGAGGGTGACGAGATCGACGTTGCCGGTGCGCTCGCCGTTGCCGAAGAGGCAACCTTCGACGCGGTCGGCGCCAGCCATGAGGCCCAATTCGGCGGCCGCCACGGCGGTGCCCCGGTCGTTGTGGGGATGGAGGCTCAAGATGACGCTGTCGCGACGGGCAAGATGGCGGTGCATCCACTCGATCTGGTCGGCGTAGATATTGGGGGTGGCGACCTCGACCGTGGTCGGCAAGTTGAGGATGACGCGGTTGTCCGGCGTGGCTCCCCAGGCGGCGGTGACGGCGTCGCATACCTCGAGGGCGAAGTCGAGTTCGGTGGCGGTGAAGGTCTCGGGGCTGTATTCGAGCACCCATTCGGTTTCCGGCTGCTCGGCGGCGAGTTCTTTGACGAGGCGCACCGCCGAGACGGCCATGTCGACCACTTCGGCTTTGCTCATGGCGAAGACGATTTCCCGGAAAGGCCGCGAGGTGGCGTTATAGACGTGCACGATGGCCCGCCGGGCGCCCCGGAGCGACGCCATGGTGCGGCAGATGAGGTGCTCGCGGGCCTGGGTGAGGACTTCGATGGTGACGTCGGGGGGGACGTGGTCCTCCTCGATGAGCTGGCGGACGAAGTCGAAGTCGGTCTGGGAGGCGGAGGGAAAGCCGACCTCGATTTCCTTGAAGCCGATGGTGCAGAGGGTACGGAACATGCGCATCTTCCGCTCCCCGTTCATGGGTTCGAAGAGCGCCTGGTTCCCGTCCCGAAGATCGGTGCTCATCCACACCGGCGGGCGGGTGATGGTGCGGTTCGGCCACTGCCGGTCGGTGAGGCCGACCGGCGGGAAGGCGGAATATTTGCGGCTGGGGTCTGACAACATGATGGCGGGCTCCGGGGTTGGGCAGCAGTTTGGAATGGCTCCATGGTACGGAATATCGCCCGGCAGGTGCTTGCGTATTTAGGCATGAATTCCGAAAATTAAGGCACAAAATTGCGATAATGTTAAACTTGTGGATATAAAATTGTCACGGCTGAAAAATATGGGCAATCCAATCACGATGGACCGCTTCGACCGCCAGATTCTGGCGCGGCTGCAGGCTGACGGACGCATCAGCAATCAGGAGCTGGCCGACGCCATCGGCCTGTCGCCTTCACCCTGCCTGCGCCGGGTACGCGCCCTGGAAGAGGCGGGGGTCATCGCGGGCTATCGCGCCCTGGTGGACGCCAAGGCCCTGGGGCTGACGCTGATGGCGCTCATCCATATTTCGATGGACCAGCACACGCCCGAACGCTTCAGCGCCTTCGAGGGCGCTGTGGCCGGCATTCCCGAAGTCATGGAGTGCCTGCTCATCACCGGCCAGTCGGCCGACTACCAGCTCAAGGTCGTGGTCCGCGACATGGATGCCTACCAGGAACTGCTCCTCAACCGGATCACCCGCATCGCGGGCGTCACCGGCGTCCACTCGAGCTTCGTCCTGCGGCGGGTGGTGGACAAGACGGCGCTGCCCGTCGGGGCCGACTGAGGGCAGCACCGTCGGGTGAGCCGACGGTGGTTCGGGTGGCGGGCGACCGCTGCCAATCAGGGCTGCCGCACGAGGCGGACGCCCAAGCGCCAGTCGCGGCGGTCCGGGAGGTTGCGATTGCGAATCTGGCAGCGAACGTAGGGGGCTTTGCCGTCCCAGGAACCGCCCCGCAAGACACGCTTTTCGCCCGTTTCGTGAACCGGATTGTTGGGGGTGAGGCCGGTGTCGTAGGGCGTGGCGAAGGTGTCCTGCACCCATTCCCAGACATTGCCGTTCATATCGTAAATGCCCAGTCCATTGGGTTCGCGGGTGGCAACGGGGTGGGACTGCCCGCCGCTGAATTCCTTCGACCACGCAACCCGCTGGACGCTTTCAGGTGTGATCCCGTTCGGGTAGGCGCCGTCCTTTCCGGCGCTTCGGCAGGCGTATTCCCATTCCGCTTCGGTAGGCAGACGGTACGTCCCCTGTTTTTTTGCATTGAGGGCGCGGATGAATTCCTGGGCGTCGTCCCAGGATACCTGCTCGACCGGGCAGTTGTCGCCGCACGCCGAAAAGCGGGAGGGATTGATCCCCATCACGGCCTTCCACTGGCCCTGAGTGACTTCGGTCTTGCCGATTTCGAAGCTGTCGAGGCAAACCCGGTGGACCGGTCGTTCATGGATTTCCCCGCCGTTGGTTCCCATGTCGAAGCAGCCGGCGGGTACCCGGACGAACTCCATCGCGTCCCCCGCAGCGGCGCCCGCGGCCGCCAGCGACAGAAGCGATCCGACAAGCAGGCGAATTTTCAGTTTATTTATCAATTGACTCTCCCTGAGGCTGTTAGATCAGCCCGGATTATGCCCGCGTAATTGCAATTCCGGTAGGCCGGGATACCTGGCCGTTGATTAGTTGAAGCAGCTGCTCAGCCGCCGCCTCACCCCCCGAGGCGCTGATCCCGCTGCTTCGGCGAAAGGCCAGCAATTCGCCCAGGGGGCCGGCGATCTGGCCTGATGCCAGCGCCGCGCCGGAAACTTCCCGACTCGGCCCCTGCTCCTGAAGCCAGTCGATCAGGCAGGCCTGTTCTGGCCAGTCGTCGCGCCGCTGGAAAAGTACCGGCGTGCCGTTGCAGGCGGCTTCGGTGAAGGTGCCGTAGCCGGGTTTGCCGATCAGTGCGTCCACGGAAGCCACCAGGTCGGGAAAGTCGAGTCCGAGGGATTCGCTGGCCAGGGCATCGGGGTGGCGGCAGTTCCAGGCGGCGGGGACGAGCCAGCGGATGCCTTCCAGCCGGGGCCAGGCGTCCACCGGCAGGCGGTGGGCGATGCCGCCCAGGGCAACCAGGATGCTTCGCACGCCCGCCCCCAGCCCCAGGTCGCACCGCTTGCCGCGAGCGGCAATGGGCCCGACCGAAACGACGTTGCCAAGGTCGGCCATGGGCATTCCCGGCGTGGCGCGGAGGAAGAGGGCGGCCGAGCGGTAGGCGGCGAGGATTTCGGCGTGGATGGCGGCAGCCCACTCCCGGTTCCCGAAAAAGTGGGCGAACAGATCGGCCCAGTTGAGCGAGCACAGGGCGGCAGCGGGGATTCCGGCCTGGGCGGCGCCGGCCAGCGGCAGGTAGCTGACGTTGCTGAGCACCCCATCCGGAGCCAGCGCCGCCAGCCAGGCCGCCTCGGCATTGACGCGCCGCGGCCAGTCGGCGTGGGCCTGGCGGTAGGCGGCGGCGCTGGCGTCGAGGTCGATGGTCAGTGCATCGCGCATGACATAACCGAAGTCGCTGGCGGTGGCGACGAGGGTGAAGGGTGGGCGCAGGCGTCGGCGCAGCACGACGCCCGGAAGCGCCGTGCGCAGGGTGAGGCGCAGACCGGGGCAGCGCTCGGCCAGGGCGTTGAGGACGGGCGCCGTGATCGCCAGGTGACCAAGACCGTGGCTGGAGATGTCGACAAAGAGATGAAACGGGCCGGTCATGGTGGAAATGGTAACAAGCGACCGGCCGCCGCGCCGCAGAATTCTGCGCCATGGCTGATGGAGGCCGGCCCGGGGTGCCGGACGGCGGCGCCGCCGCTGAAGTTTTTTTGCGAAACCAGGGGTCTCCGGGGCGGTCAAACCCCCCACAACCCCTGCCGAGGAAACGCCATGCTGGAACTTCGCCCAAGCTGCGAGCATTGCAACAAGCCCCTGCCTCCGGAGGCCACCGAGGCCCGCATCTGCAGTTACGAGTGCACTTTTTGTGCCGACTGCGTCGATACCGTCCTCGGCAACGTCTGTCCCAACTGCGGCGGGGGCTTCGTGCCGCGGCCGGTGCGGCCGGCGCGCAACTGGAAGAACGACAATTATCTCGGCAAGGATGCGGCGAGTACCCGGGTCAAGCACCGGCCGGTCGACGTCGAGGCCCACACCCGGTTCGCCGCGGCAATCCGGGGCATTCCGCCGGCAAAGCGCTGACCGGCGCGGCCAGGGCCGGCCGGGCGACGGGCCCCGGGGACGGGGCGCCCGGCCCGGCGATTTGCCCGTCCTAGCGGTTCCGGAAGCTCGGCTTACGCTTCTCGGCGAAGGCGGCCATGCCTTCCTTCTGGTCCTCCAGGCCGAAGGCGGCGTGGAAGACGCGGCGTTCGAAAAGCAGGCCTTCGTTCAGGGAGGATTCGAAGGCGCGGTTTACCGATTCCTTAATCATCATCACCACCGGGAGCGAAAAGGCGGCGATGGTCTGGGCCGCCTTGAGGGTCTCTTCCAGCAGTTGCTCGGCCGGGATGACGCGGGCGACGAGGCCGCTCTTTTCGGCTTCGTCGGCCCCCATCATGCGGGCCGTGAGGCAAAGATCCATGGCCTTGGCCTTGCCGACGGCGCGGGGCAGACGCTGGGGGCCGCCGGCGCCGGGCAGGGTGCCGAGCTTGATTTCCGGCTGGCCGAATTTGGCCGTGTCGGCGGCGAAAATCATGTCGCACATCATCGCCATTTCGCAGCCGCCGCCCAGGGCGAAGCCGGCCACCGCGGCGATGACGGGTTTGCGCGCCGTCTTGATGCGCTCCCAGTTGCGGGTGATGAAGTCGGTCTTGTAGGCGTGCATGTAGTCGAAATCCTTCATGAAGCCGATGTCGGCTCCGGCGGCGAAGGCTTTTTCGTTGCCCGTGATGACGATGCAGCCGATGGCTTCGTCGGCTTCGAAGGCGTCGATGGCGGCGCCGATGCCGTCGACCACGGCGTTGTTGAGGGCATTCATGGCCTCGGGGCGGTTGATGCGGATGAGGCCCACCTTGCCGTGGACTTCGCTGAGGACTACTGCGGTCATGTCTGTTCTCCAGAAAAACGGCCGCCCGGGGAAACCCCTGGCGGCCTTGAGCCAAAGGCAGGGAAATTGTGATTATTGGACCAGGGACCAGTCGCCGTTCTTGATTTCCAGCATGCGGAAAGCCGAAAGATCGAGGCCCATGTGGTCGGTGGCCGACATAGTAACCACACCGCCGGTGCCGATGTAACCCTTGGTCGCCTCCAGGGCGTCGCGGACCTTGGCCTTGTCGGTGCTGCCGGCGCGCTTGATGGCATCGACGGCGATCATCAGGCCGTCGTAGGCGTGGCCGCCGAAGGTCGACACGTCGGTCTTCCACTTTTCCTGGAAGGCCTTGGTGTAGGCCGTCACCACCGGCTTTTGCGGATCCTTGGCGTCGAGCTTGTCGGCCACCAGCAGGGCGGCGGCGGGCAGGCGTGCGCCTTCGGCGGCGGGGCCGGCAAGCTTGATGAACTCTTCGGAAGCGACGCCGTGGGCGTGGTAGAGCGGCAGGTTCATGCCCAACTGCTTGTAGTTCTTGGTGGCGATGGCCGGACCCTGGCCGAGGCCGAAGATGAACACGGCCTGGACTCCCGGGGTGTTCTTGATCTTGGTCAGCTGCGGACTCATGTCGGTATCCTTGGGGCCGTAGGTTTCGTTGGCCACCAGGGTGACGCCGTACTTGGCCGCGACGCCTTCGGTTTCCTTGCGGCCGGACTGGCCGAAGCCGCTGGTTTCGGAGAACAGCGCCACCTTGGTCAGGCCGCGTTTTTTCATGTCCTCGAAGACCTTTTCGGCGGCCATGCGGTCGGTGTGGGGGGTCTTGAAGACGAACTTCTTGACCGGCTCGACGATCACCACGGCGCCGGCAAGCGAAACGAAGGGCACGCCGGCCTTTTCGACGAGGGGGGCCATCGACATGGTGGAGCCGGTGGTGGTGCCGCCCACCAGGATGTCGACCTTGTCGTCGTCGATCAGGCGCTTGGCGAAGCCGTTGGCCTTGTTGGCGTCGCTGCCGTCGTCGTAATGAACGAGCTGGAGCTGGCGGCCGAGGACGCCGCCCTTCTTGTTGATGTCTTCGACGTATTGCTGCAGGGTCTTCAGTTCCGGGTCGCCGAGGAAGGCGGCGGGACCGGTGACCGAAAGAACCGAACCGATCTTGATCGGGTCGGCGGCGCAGGCTGAAAGGGCGCCGAGGGCCAGGGCGGCGCCGGCGGCAAGTTTGCGGATGCTGAGCTTCATTGTGTTCTCTCCTCCAGGGTTGGTCTTAGGGTCAGATGCGCTCGATCACCAGGGCGATGCCTTGCCCGACACCGATACACATGGTGCACAGGGCGTAGCGCCCGCCACGGCGTTTGAGTTCGTAGGCAGCGGTGGTCACCAGGCGGGCGCCGCTCATGCCGAGGGGGTGGCCCAGGGCGATGGCGCCGCCGTTGGGATTGACGTGGGGCGCGTCGTCCGCCAGGCCGAGGTCGCGCAGCACCGCCAGGGCCTGGGCGGCGAAGGCCTCGTTCAATTCGATAACGTCCATTTGGTCGAGAGTGAGGCCGGTCTGGGCCAGCACTTTCCTCACCGCCGGCGCCGGGCCGAAGCCCATGATGCGGGGCAGGACTCCGGCGGTGGCCATGCCCACGACGCGGGCCAGGGGGGAGAGGCCGTAACGGCCGGCGGCGGCCTCGGAGGCGAGGAGCAGGGCGCAGGCGCCGTCGTTGACTCCGGAAGCGTTGCCGGCGGTGACCGAAAGTTCGGGACCGTTGACGCCCTTGAGTTTGGCCAGGTCGGCGAGGGTGGTTTCGGGGCGGGGGTGCTCGTCGCGGCCGACCACCTTGGGGTCGCCCTTCTTCTGCGCGATGACCACCGGCACCAGCTCGTCCTGGAAGCGGCCGGCGGCGTCGGCGGCGGCCCAGCGCTGCTGCGAGCGCAGGGCGAAGGCGTCCTGGTCGGCCCGGCCGACGGCGAAATCGGCAGCGACGTTGTCGGCCGTCTGGGGCATCGAGTGGGTCTCGTAGAGCTTCTTCATCAGCGGATTGACGAAGCGCCAGCCGATGGTCGTGTCGAAAATCGCCGCGTTGCGGGCATAGGCCGATTCGGCCTTGCCCATGACGAAGGGGGCGCGGGACATGCTTTCGACGCCGCCGGCGATCATCAGCGCCGTTTCGCCAGCCTTGATCGAACGGGCGGCCAGCCCGACCGCATCCATGCCCGAGCCGCACAGGCGGTTGACCGTGGTGCCCGGCACCTCCACCGGCAGGCCGGCGAGGAGGCCGGACATGCGGGCGACGTTGCGGTTGTCCTCGCCGGCCTGGTTGGCGCAGCCGTAGATGATGTCGTCGACGGCGCGCCAATCGACGCCGGGATTGCGCTCGACGAGGGCTTTGATGGGGACGGCGCCAAGGTCGTCGGCGCGGACGCCGGCCAGCGCCCCGCCGTAGCGGCCGATGGGGGTGCGGATGGCGTCGCAGATAAAGGCTTGGGTCATCGTTTCTCTCAGTTCTGTTTGGGGCGTTCGTCGAGGACGCGGCGGGCCTTGCCCACCTGGGTGCGGGGGATGGAGTCGAATTCCATGACCGTGACCCGGGTGCTGACGCCGATGATGGTCTTGATGCGCTGCTGCAATTCCTTGCCGATGGTCTGGATTTCCGCCGGCCCCAGCTTGCCCGAAATTTCGTGCTGGACTTCGCAGCGGACTTCCAGGTTGTCGAGGTGGCCGTCGCGGGTGACGACGATCTGGTAGTTCCCGGCCAGGCGCTTGTCGCGCAGGATCTGCTCCTCGATCTGGGTGGGGAAGACATTGACGCCGCGGATGATGAGCATGTCGTCGGAGCGGCCGGTGATCTTGCCCATGCGGCGGAAGGCGCGGGCGGTGGGGGGGAGCAGCCGGGTAAGGTCGCGGGTGCGGTAGCGGATGACGGGGAAGGCCTCCTTGGTCAGGGAAGTGAAGACGAGTTCGCCTTCTTCGCCGTCGGGCAGCACCTCGCCGGTTTCCGGGTCGATGATTTCGGGGTAGAAGTGGTCTTCCCAGATGACCGGGCCGTCCTTGGTTTCGATGCATTCGTTGGCGACCCCCGGTCCCATGACTTCGGTCAGGCCGTAGATGTCGATGGCGTCGATGCCGAGCTTGGCCTCGATCTCGCCGCGCATGCCCTCGCCCCAGGGTTCGGCTCCGAAGATGCCGACCTTGAGGGAGATTTCTTCGGGTTTGATGCCCAGGCGCTCGAATTCCTCGGCGATCACCAGAGAGTAGGAGGGGGTGACCATGATGGCGTCGGGCTTGAAGTCCATGATCTGCTGCACCTGCTTTTCCGTCTGGCCGCCCGACATGGGAACCACCACGCAGCCGGCCCGTTCGATGCCGTAATGGGCGCCCAGGCCGCCGGTGAACATGCCGTAGCCGTAGGCGTTATGGACCATGTCGCCGGCCCGCACGCCGGCGGCGCGCAGCGAGCGGGCGACGAGATTGGCCCAGTGGTCGAGATCCTGCAGGGTGTAGCCGACGACCACCGGTTTACCCGTGGTGCCGGACGAGGCGTGCAGGCGGGCGAGCCGCTGGCGCGGCACGGCCAGGAGGCCGAAGGGGTAGTTGTCGCGCAGGTCGTATTTGGTGGTGAAGGGAAACTTGGCGAGATCGGCGAGGGTTTTCAGGTCGTCGGGATGGACGCCTTGTTCCTCGCACTTCTTGCGGTAGGGGGCGACGTTGTCGTAGGTGTGGCGGACCGACCACTGCAGGCGCTGCAGCTGCAGGGCGGAGATTTCGTCGCGGCTGGCGCGCTCGATCGGTTCAAGCTCTTCGGGGCGGGAAAATTTTACGGGCATCTGGGTCTCCTCTCTTGGGTTCGGGTCAGTGGGCCGCGTCGGCCTTTTCGAGTCCGGCGATCACCTCGCCGTTGATGCGGTAGGACTTGCCGCGAAAGAGCGCCACGGTCTTGCCGGTACGGGTGCGGACGGTGATGTCGTACACCCCGGTGCGGCCGGACAGGGACTGTTCCATGGCCTCCGCCTCGAGGATGTCGCCCTCCTTGGCCGGCGCCAGAAAATCGATATGGCAGGCCGAAGCGACGGTGTTCTTGTTGTAGCTGTTGCAGGCGTAGGCGAAGGCGGTGTCGGCCAGGGTGAAGATGAGGCCGCCGTGGCACATGTGGTGGCCGTTGAGCATGTCGAGGCGGACCGTCATCACGAGCCGGGCATAGCCGGGCCGGATGGTGTGGATGCGGATGCCCAGCAACTGGCCCGCCCGGTCCCGCGGCCACATGGCGCGGGCCACTTCCTCGGCGATGACTTCGGGGGAGTCTTTGGCGATGACGTCGTCAGTCATGGAATGCCTTTCCGGCAAAAAAGCGCTGTTGGATGAGGGGCGAGATCCGGTAGCGGTCTTCGCCATAGGCCTGTCCCAGGTTGACCAGGGTTTCGCGGATGGCGGGCAGGCCGACCCGGTCGGCCCAGGCCAGCGGCCCCTGCGGGTAATTGACCCCGAGACGCATGGCGGCGTCGGCCCCGGCGGCGTCGCAGACGCCCTGGTTGACGGCGTCGGCGGCTTCGTTGGCGAGCATGGCGAGACTGCGCATGACGGCCAGGCCGGGGACGTCGGCCAGGCGCGAGACTGCCAGGCCTGCCGCCTGCAGGAGGCCGACGGCGGCGGCCAGGGCCGCCGGGTCGCAGGCTTCGGCGGCGGCGACGGCGAGGCGGGTGGCCTTGCCGTAGTCGAGGGCCAGGTCGACCAGAACGAGGTTGGCGATGCCGGTTTCGGCGGCGCACCGGGTGGCGCTGCGCCCGTCGGTGACGAAGAGGACCGCGCCGCCGGCTTCGGCGATGCGCCCGTCGGCGGACGCACGGCGGATGAAGGCCTGGCCGGCGGCGCCCAGGCGCTCGGCCAGGGCGGTGGCGGCGGCCGAGTCGCCGCAGAGGGCGATGCCGGCCGGCGGGGGCTGGGGCGCTTCGCTCCGCGGGGCGGGGGGGTGGGCGCCTTCGCGGTAGTCGTAGAAGCCGCGGCCGCTCTTTTTGCCGAGGAAACCGGCATCGACCAGTTCCTGCTGGAGGAGCGAGGGCAAAAAGCGCGGGTCGTGGAAAAAGGCCCGCCAGACCGAGTTGGTGACGGCGAAATTGACGTCGTGGCCGATCATGTCCATCAGTTCGAAGGGCCCCATGCGAAAGCCGCCGGCTTCGCGGCAGCAGGCGTCGAGGGTGGCGCAATCGGCGGCGCCTTCGTGCAGGAGCCGCAAGGCCTCGGCGTAGTAGGGCCGGGCGACGCGATTGACGATGAAGCCGGGTGTCGACTTGGCATGGACCGGGGTCTTGCCCCAGGCCGCCGCCGTGGCGAAGAGGGTGGCGGCGACGGCGCGGTCGGTGGCGAGTCCCGAGACGATCTCGACCAGGGCCATGAGCGGCGCCGGGTTGAAGAAATGCAGGCCGGCCAGGCGTTCGGGGCGCTTCAGGGCGGCGCCGATGGCGGTGACCGAAATCGACGAGGTGTTGGTGCCGAACAGGCAGTCGGGGCCGACGAGGGCTTCGAGATCGCGGAAAAGGGACTGCTTGGCTTCCAGGTTTTCGACGATGGCTTCGACCACCAGGCCGGCGTCGGCGAGGTCGGCCAGACTGTTGGCCGCGCTCAGCCGCGCTGTGGCGGCGGCCGCGGCGGCGGCGCTCATCTTGCCCTTGTCGGCGAGTTTGGCGAACTGCGCGCCCAAGCCGGCCACGGCGCGGGCGGCGGCGTCGGGGCGGTTGTCGAGCAGCTTGACCGGATGGCCGGCCGCCGCCGCCACCTGGGCGATGCCGGCGCCCATGGCGCCGCTGCCGACGACGGCGACGACGGTGCTGGGGGAAAGGGGTTGGCTAGTCATGATGTGAAGTGGATTGAAACGGCGGCGGTGCACAGCCGGGGAGAACGCCCCTGGGTCATTGCCGTTCTCGCGGCCGGCACGGCTCTGCGGTTCATGGTCTTATTCCCCGGTGAAATTCGGTGCCCGCTTGGCCATGAAGGCGGCGACGCCTTCAGCGTAGTCCGGACTCCAGCCCAGTTCGCGCATGAATCCGCCTTCCATGGAAAGCTGCTGCTCCAGCGTGTGGCCGGGGGCGGCGTGCATGGCCTGGCGGGTGCGGACGAGGGCCTTGGTGGGGGCGGTGGCGAGTTGGGCGGCGATCCTGTCCACCGTCGCGGCGAATTCGGCATCGTCGACGCACTGCCAGATCAGGCCCCATTCGGCGGCTTTTTCGGCGGGCAGCTTTTCCGCCAGGAGGGCGAGGCCCATGGCGCGGGCCATGCCGACCCGCTGGGGCAGGAACCAGGTGCCGCCGGTATCGGGGATGAGGCCGATCTTGGAGAAGGCCTGGAGGAAGGAGGCCGACCTGGCGGCGATCACCAGGTCGCAGGCGAGGGCGACCGAGGCGCCGGCGCCGGCGGCGATGCCATTGACGGCGGCGATGGTCGGGACGCGGAGGTTTGCCAGGCGCAGGACGAGGGGCTTGTAGTTGCGTTCGACGGTATTGCCGATGTCGGGCATCTTGCCCGACTGGATCTGCATGGCCCGGTCGCCCAGATCCTGGCCCGCCGAGAAGCCGCGGCCGGCCCCGGTGAGCACCAGGACGCGCACCGCCGGGTCGTCCTGGATGCGATCCAGGGCGACGCGCAGCTCGGCGTGCATGTCGTCGGTGAAGCTGTTGAGCTTGTCGGGCCGGTTGAGGGTGAGGCGGGCAACGCCGGCGGCGACTTCATATTGGATGTTTGCAAAGTTCATACAGGCCTTTCAACGCGAAGACGCGGAGGGCGGGGCGGAAACGTCCGGATTCGAACTGGCATTGCTCCGTCCTTTGCGTCTTGGCGGTTCGAATTAAACGTGGTACCGGCGCTGCACCACCCGGAAGCGGTTGGCGACGAAGGCCGAATCGGCGTAGGCGGCGTTGGCCGCCGGGTTGCCGCCGGTGCCATGGTAGTCCGAGAAGGCCGCCGACTGGTTCACGAAAACGCCGCCGGTCAGGTTGATCGAGAGGGCGACCTTGGCGCGCCAGGTGGCGGCGGTCATGGCGTCGATCACCTCGGCCCGGGTGGAATAGACGCCGACGGTGAGCGCGCCGTGGGTGCTGACGATGCGCTCGGACAGGGCAATGGCGCTGGCCGTGTCGGCCACCTTGACGACGAAGGTAATGGGGCCGAAGCGCTCTTCCATGTAGGCTTTTTCGTCGGCCGCATCGCAGGCCAGGAGGACCGGGGTACGGACTTCGGCCTTGGGGAATTCCGGGTTTTCCAGCCGGGTCGAGGCCAGGATCACCTTGCCGAGCTCGCCGCCGGAGGCGAGCTCGATGCGCGACAGCGTATCGGCGGACTGGATGGCGCCGAGCACGGCGTGGGCCACTTCCGGCTTGGCGAGAAAGCCCTGGACGGCCTTGGCCAGGTCGGCGCAGACCTCGTCGTAGCTCTTGGGGCCGTCTTCGGTGTCGATGCCGCCGGCGGGGACGAGAATGGCCTGGGAGGTCGTGCACATCTGGCCGGAATACAAGGAAAGCGTGAAGGCGAGGTTCCGCAGCATGGCCTTGTAGGCGTCGGTGGAGTCGATGACGATGTTGTTGACCCCGGCCAGTTCGGCGTAAACCTGGGCTTGGCGGGCGTTGTCGATGAGCCACTGGCCGAAGACGTTGCTGCCGGTGAAATCGACCGATTTGACCGCCGGGTGGGTAGCCAGGCGCTGAGTGGTTTCCCGCTTGGCGGCGACGCACAGGCTGACCAGGTTGGGGTCGATGCCGTTTTCGGCGAGGACGGCCCGGATGGTCCTGACCGTGATGGCGGCGGGCAGGATGGCGTTGCTGTGGGGCTTGACGATGACCGCGTTGCCGGTGGCGAGGGCGGCGAAGAGACCGGGATAGGTGTTCCAGGTGGGGAAGGTGCCGCAGCCGACGACCAGGGCGACGCCGCGGCCCACGACCTCGAAGTGCTTCTTCATAACCAGCGGCGGGTTCTTGCCCTGGGGTTTTTCCCAAACCGTTTCGCCGGGAACGAACTTCATTTCCCGGTAGGCGTAGGCGACGGCTTCGAGGCCGCGGTCCTGGGCGTGGGGGGCGCCGGCCTGGAAGGCCATCATCCAGCCCTGGCCGGTGGTCATCATGACGGCGTGGGCGAGTTCGAAACTCTGCCGGTTGAGGCGGTCGAGGATTTCCAGGCAGATGCCCGCCCGCCCTTCGGCGCCGGCGGCCTGCCAGTCGGCCATGGCGGCCTGGCCGGCGGCGATCAGGGCTTCCGCTTCGCACACCGGATACTGAACCTGGAGATCGATGCCGTAGGGCGAAACCTCGCCGCCGTGCCAGCCGGTCTGGCCGGGCTGGTCGAGGGGGAACTGCCGGCCGAGGTGGGCGTCGAACGCCTTCTTGCCGTCGTCGGCGGCGGTTTCGCCGTAGGTCTTGGGGCTCGGCATTTCGTTGTAGGCCGCCCAGTAGCCGCGGGTGTGAATGGCGTTGAGGGCGCCGTCGAGGGTGGCGCGGTGTTTCTCAAGCAGGGGGTGGGACATCGGTTTCTCCTGGGGTGGGGCGCGTTCGAGTCGAAAGGGATCGCCAAAGGCATCCGATTAGTCGTTACGTTACAAACTTATCGATATTGTGTCAATACAGTGTATCGTTTCAAGTCGTGATTTTTCGGATTTTGTATTTCGGAACAGGTTCCGCATCATTGTAAATAGGCCATATAAAACAATAGTAAATCAACAATTCACTGCTTCAACTCTCTCGGTAAATCGGTTTTTCTTGAGGGCAATCCGGCGCGCTGTTGTTCAATGTGATACAAAAAATGTTGACACGGCGCGATGAAATGTAACATGATTCATCCATGGCCACCCGCGGTTGGGCTGGTCCTTGATCCGATGACTGAAACCTAGGAGGAGATATGGCAAGCAACAAGGAACGTTTTGCTGACAAGATGGATCTGCCGCCGGCCACCCCGCAGCCGAACATCTACCCGTTGTCTTGGAATTCCAAGACCAAGAAGCTGCAGGAAGTGTGGGAAGCGGCGCTGCGCGAGAACTGGGATCCGGAGAAGCTGCCCTGGGACACCCTGGACGTGGATAGCTACACCTGGGAAGAGCGCGAATCCATCGCCTACTGGTGGAGCCTCCTGTCGGTGTTCGACGCTTCCGCCCCCCCGGTGTTCGCCGAGGCGCTCATCAAGACCTACGAAGTGCATGAGGAAGATCCCGTGCGCAAGTGCTTCTTCTCCGTCACCCGCGACGAGCAGAACCACGAAATCATGTGCGGCCTGGCCATCACCAAGATGCTGGGCCATCCCGATCCGCTGACCTACCAGCCCAAGACCGAACTGGGCAAGCGCCTGCAGAAGAACGTCCATTGGTTGTACTTCAACGGTGGCCGCTACTGGACCGGTTACAAGCAGGCCGTGCCCAAGTACGACCTGGCCGTCCTGTTCAGCTCCTTCCTCATGGGCGAAATCGCCGCCGCCACCATCTTCAAGCAGATGTACGACAATTCCCGCGAGGCGGTGTTCAAGGAGGGTTTCAAGAACATCGGCCGCGACGAAGGCCGCCACATGGCCATCTGCATGGCCGTCATGGAGCGCGACTACCCGGGCCTCAAGGACGAGACCAAGGCTGTCGTCACCAAGCAGATCCGCGCCGGCTACCTCTTCCTCTCCGCCGTGCTCTTCGAGCCGCCCATGGAATTCTGGGATCTGCCCTCCGACTTCATCGCCAACCAGCGCGAAGCCGAGGAAGTGGCGCGGGGCGCTGGCTTCGGCATTCCGACCTACGACATGAAGCTGCAGAACTGGAAGAACGCCATGATTAACCTGAAGGGCGTGCTCGACCGTTACAACATCGAGTTTCCCGCCATTCCGGAAGTCGGCATCACCGGCAAGGAAGTCAGCGAAATCGACATGGAAGACATCATTCCCGTCTTCTAATGGCAGCAAAAGGGGAGGGCGGCGGGTAGAATTTCCCTGGCCCAACCCCTTTTTGCAATAAGAAAACACGAAGCAGCGGGGGAAGGTGCGGCGACGCTGCGCCGGCCTTCTCCCTTCCTGCTTCCCCCTGGAGAAGGAAATAAAATGGCTCGCATCGTCATGCAACCCTCGGGCAAGGCCGTCGACTGTGCCTACGGGGACACCGTCCTCATGGCCCTGGAAAAGGCCGGCTACGCCCTGCCCAACAACTGCCGCGCCGGGGCTTGCGGCGAATGCAAGGTCAAGGTCACCGCCGGTCAGTTCGACCAGGGCATGGTCCTCGACATGGCCCTTTCCCAGGACGAGCGCAAGCAGGGCTACGGCCTGATGTGCATGGCCAAGCCCATTTCCGAGGAACTGGTCATCGAGTGGGGCACCGAAGACGCCAAGCCCAAGCTCTTCCCGCCGCGGGAAGACGCCCTCTTCGTGGTCACCGACAAGCGCCCCATCGCCGACCGCGTCATGGAGTTGCGCCTGCGTCCGGTGGGCCAGCCCATCCGCTACTGGCCGGGCCAGTACGTGACGGTGGGCAATCCCCGGGCCGACATTCCGGCGCGGGCCTATTCCATTTCCAACGCCCCCCGCCCCGACGGCGAACTTGTCCTCCAGGTCGCCCGCGCCGACGGCGGCACGACCAGCAACTGGATCCACGACCAGTTGGCGATCGGCGAGTCGGTCAAGATTTCCGGCGCCTACGGCACCTTCATCGGCGATCCTTCGGTGGATACCCCGGTACTCTGCCTGGCGGCCGGCACCGGCCTGGCGCCCATACTGTCCTTGGCCGAGGCAGCGCTGCGCCGGGGTTTCAGAAAACCCGTCACCCTCGTCTTTTCGGCCCGCACCAAGGCCGACGTCTATAGCCAGGGCCTGATGGCCTGGTGGCGCACCAAGCACCGCAGTTTCGACTACAAGATCACCCTCACCCGCGAAACCGCCGAAGGCTACCTGGCCGGCCGCATCGACGCCGTCCTGCCCGGGCTTTTCCCCGATCTCTCCAGGCACACGATCTTTGCCGCCGGCAGCCCGGAATTCGTCGACGCCTGCGTCGCCACCGTGAAGCAACTCGGCGCCAAGGACGAACTGATCCACACCGAGGGGTTCTTCGCCCAACAGCAGCCGACCGTGGCGGATGCCGACCACCTGCTCCCCGCCTGAATCGTCGGGCGCCCTATCCAGGCCCGGGGGGAGCCGCTAAGATGCGCGCTTTCCCCGCCTCCGCCGCTTCGGCAATGTCCGTCATCCCGCCCATCCATCGCCGTCTCGAGGCCTTTCGCCAGCAGCGCCGCGTCCAGGCCGGGTCGCTCATCATTTCCGTCTTCGGCGACGCCGTCCTGCCCCGGGGCGGACGCATCTGGCTGGGCAGCCTGATCCGCCTCCTCGAACCCCTGGAACTCAACGAGCGCCTCATCCGCACCTCGGTTTTCCGCCTCGCCAAGGAGGAATGGCTGCGTACCGAGGCGATCGGGCGGCGCTCCGACTACGTCCTGACCAATTCCGGCCGGCGCCGCTTCGAAGAGGCGTCGCGCCACATCTACGCCGCCCACGCGCCGCTCTGGGACCGCCGCTGGCGCCTCATCCTGGTGGTCGGCGACCTCGATCCCAAGGAGCGGGAGCAGGTGCGCCGGGCGCTCTTCTGGCAGGGTTTCGGCATCCTCGGCGCCGACTGTTTCGTGCACCCCTCGGCCGACCTCACGGCGGCCCTCGACGCCTTGGTGGCGGAGGGCCTGGCGGAACAGCTCGACCGGCTCATGCCGCTCCTCGCCGCCGATTCCCGCTCCGGCCTGTCGGCCAACGACGCCGACCTGGTGCGCCGGGCCTGGAATCTCGATGAACTGGCCACGGCCTATTCCGGCTTCGTCGCCACCTACCTGCCCATCCTCGCCGAGTTGCGCCGCGACCGCCAGGTCGAAGTCGCCGAGGAAGACGCCTTTCTTCTACGCACCCTGCTCATCCACGACTACCGGCGCCTACTCCTGCGCGACCCGGAACTCCCCGACGTGCTGCTGCCCCGGGATTGGCCCGGGCAGAAAGCCCGCCTCCTGTGCAAGGAACTCTACCGCCGCCTGGCGGCCCCCTCGGAACGCCACCTCGACCGCTTTTTGAGTCTTGCCGACGGCACCGTCCCCGCCGCCGGGCCGGGCGTCGCCGAGCGCTTTCCCGACGACGACCCCCTGTCGGTGATTTCCCTCTGACCGGGTGTCCGGCGCCACCGCCCGCCCGGGCGCCCCTTCCCCTTCCCTAAGGGCGGCGGGAGGAGTAGCCTGTCACGGTTATGACAAGGGGAGCGACCATGAACGCGGACCCCAACGATGGAGACGGCATTTCCGGCCCGGCCTGGAACCACGGCGGCGCCCACCCCGTCGGCCCTGCCCCACGCCTGCGCTACGTGCCGCTGCTGTCGGTGGTTTTCGGCCTGGCGGCCGTGGCCGTGCTGTGGGTCGTCATCACCTTTGGTCTGACGGCCGTGGAACGGGCCGAGGAAAGCAGCGCCCGCCGCGTCCTCGCCAACCTGGCCCGTTCCTTTGAAGGCCACGTCGCCCGCTCCCTCGACAATATCGATCAGATTCTCTCGCTGGTTGCCCGAAATGCCCGCCACCAGGGCCTTCCCGCCGATCTGACCCAGCTTCTCGGCGCCCCCGTCAGCGGCGATGCGCTGTTCGACCATGTCGCCGTGGCCGACGCCGCCGGCCGCATCACCACCAGCACCATCCGCGGCCTGGGGCCGAGCATCGCCGAGCAGGAATTCTTCCGCCGCCACCGCGACCACCCCGACGGCGGTTTGCTGGTCAGCCCGCCGATGGCCGGACGGCAGCCGGGCCGCATGTCGATCCAGCTCTCCCACCGCCTTTCCCGCCCGGACGGCAGTTTCGGCGGTGTCGTCCTGGCCTCGGTGGCGCCGGGGTATTTCACCCGCTTTTACTCGGGCTTCGACCTCGGGGCGGGCGGCAGCGTCTCCCTGGTCGGCCTCGACGGCGTCGTCCGGGCCCGCTACGTCACCGGCGGCGCCAGCGACAGCGACGGCGCCGAAATCGCCGGCCCCGGGTTCGTCGCCATGATTAACCGACAGCCCGCCGCGAGCTTTCGCGGACCGAGTCCCATCGACGGGGTGGGCCGCCTCTACGGCTACCGCGTCATGGAGCGTTACCCCTTGGTCGTCGTAGTCGGCATGACGGAAAAGGAGGTATTTACCGAACTCGACCAGCGCCGTCGCGAGCTTCTCGTCCTGGGTGGAGTCGTCACCCTGGTCGTCGTCCTGCTGACGGCCTTTCTCTATCGCCAGTCCACCCACCTCTACCAGGCGGAACTCGAGGCCTACCAGGCCCGGGAGCAGGTGCACCTGGCGGCCAAGGTGTTCCAGGAAAGCAGCGACGGCATCATGATCTGCGACGGCGACAACCGCATCCTGGCGGTCAACCGGGCGTTCACCACCATTACCGGCTATGCCCCCTACGAGGTGGTGGGACGCAATCCCCGCTTTTTGAGCGCGCAAAATACCCCGCGGGAGGTCTACCAGGCCATGTGGCGGAGCCTGCGGGAAACCGGGGCCTGGCACGGCGAGGTGAGCAATAGCCGCAAGGACGGCGAAAAATACCCCGAATGGCTGTCGATCAACGAGGTGCGCGACGCTGCGGGGGCCATCACCCACTACATCGGTATCTTTTCCGATGCGACGGCGAGGAAGTTCGACGGGCGGCGGCTGCATTTCGTGGTGCACTACGACGCCCTCACCGAGCTGCCCAACCGGGTATTGCTCGCCGACCGCCTCGGCCAGGCCGTCGCCGCCGCCCGCCGGAGCGGCGAGGGCGTGGCGGTGCTCTTTCTCGACCTGGACAATTTCAAGCCGGTCAACGACACCTACGGCCACGAGACCGGCGACAAGCTCCTGCAGGCGGTGGCCACCCGGCTGCGCGGGGCGATCCGCGAGACCGACACCCTGGCCCGCCTGGGCGGCGACGAATTCGTCCTGGTCGTGCCGGAACTGGAATACGACGGCTATGCCGAGGTCGTCGCCGGGAAGTGCCGCGCCGCCCTGGCCGAACCCTTTTTGGTCGACGGCCATGAAATCCGCTGTTCGGCCAGCCTGGGCATCGCCCTCTACCCCCGGGACGGCGACGACTACGCCAGCCTGGTGGCCGCCGCCGACCATGCCATGTACGCCGCCAAGGAGGGCGGGCAGCGGCCGGCCGGCGCCGAGGCCAGCGGTTAAGTCCGGGTCTTCTTCAATTCGACCAGCGGCACCACGTCGGGTAGGGCAATCCGCGGGCGATCCGGTTCGACGGCGCTCAAGGGCGTGGCCTCGACCAGGGTGGCCAGGCAGCGCCGGGTGAGATCCTGATAGGTGCGGGTGCCCGCCACCTTCCAGGCGATTTCCTCGTCCGAGAGCGCCCGCAGGACTTTGGCCGGCATGCCCGCCGCCAGGCTGCGGGCGGGAATTTCGGCCCCCGCCTTGACGAAGGCCGAGGCGGCGACGATGGACGATTCGCCGATTACGGCATTGTCCATGATGACCGCGTTCATCCCGATGAGGGCGTTCCTGCCGACGCGGCAGCCGTGGAGCACCGCCCCGTGGCCGATGTGGCCGTCGGCTTCGACCACCGTGTCGGTGCCGGGAAAGCCGTGCATGACGCAGGTGTCCTGGAGGTTGGCGCCGGCTTCCAGGATGAGGCGGCCGAAATCGCCGCGCAGGCTGGCGCAGGGGCCGACGTAGCAGCCCGGGCCGACGATGACGTCGCCGATGAGGACGGCGGAGGGATGGACGTAGGCGGTGGGGTCAACCACCGGTACGATGCCGTCGATGGCGTAAACGCGAAGGGAATTCATGGGGGCTTCCTGACAGAGAACCCCAACATTCTATAAAATAAAAGCCGTTACAAAATAAGGAATTTTGCATATGGCCGCGGTTGACGAAAACGAAGGCAGGGCCGGCGAAGGCAAACACGGGGTGCAATCCCTGGAAATCGGCATGGGCATCCTGCGGGCCATGGTCAACGGCCACCGCTCGATGATGCTCAAGGACATCGCCGCCGCCGCCGACATGCCGGCCTCGAAGGCCCACCGCTACCTGGTCAGCCTGATCCGGGCCGGCCTGGTGGAACAGGATCCCCTGACCTCGCGCTACGACCTCGGACCCTTCGCCCTCAACATCGGCCTCGTCGCCATCGACCGCCTCGACCGCATCCGCCTCGGCCTCTCGGCCATCGCCCAGTTGCGTGACGAGATCAACGAAACCACGGCCCTTGCCGTGTGGAGCGACAACGGCCCGGTGATCGTGCGCTGGGAGCGGCCCCGCCGGCCGATCACGGTCAACGTGGTGACCGGCACCGCCCTCGATCTGCTGACCTCGGCGAGCGGCCGGGTCTTCGCCGCCTGGCTGCCCAAGGAGACGGTCAATCCCATCATCGAGCGCGAACTCAAGACCCTCGACCTGCCCGCCGACCTGCACAACCGCGCCGACGTCGACGCCCTGCTGGCCCGCATCCGCGAGACCGGCGTCGCCGGCGTTTCAGGCTATCACCTGGTGCCCGGCGTCGAAGCGGTGGCGGCGCCGGTCTTCAACTTCAAGCACGAAATCACTATCGCCATGCTGGTGGTGGGGGTGCAGGGCATGTTCGACATGAATCCGGAAGGGCCGGTGGTGACGGCCTTGAAAAAAGCCGCAGCCGGCCTCTCCCTGCGCCTCGGCTACACCGACTTCCCGTAGCGGGCGGTGGCTACGCCGCTAGACGGCATCGAAGGCGATCAGGTCCACCTCGGCGGCTTCCCGGCGCAGGGGGACGAGGGCCTGGTAGGCCGGCGAGCGGTACCAGGCGGCGGCCGCGGCGGCATCGGGAAAGCGGATGACCACCGTGTCGGTATGCCCGTGCTCGCCGGAGAACACGGCAAACCGCCGGCCCCGCAGCAGCAGCTCGGCCCCCCAGGGGGCCAGGGTGGCGGGAACCTGCTGCCGGTAGGCGGCCCATTTCTCAGGATCTTTGACCGTGATGTGGCCGATGACGTAGGCGGGTTGCGGAATGTCCATGGTGATCGTCGGGGCGGGCTGAGATGGCAGGATTATGCCCGAGACCGGCCCGATCAGGCGGCGGGGGACGCCTGGCCGAGGAGGAGGGCGAGGGCCTGGTCGCCGGCGAGGGGGCGGTGGAAGAGATAGCCCTGGCCGATGCGGCCCCCCATGGCGACGAGGTAATCCGCCTGCTCCCGGGTTTCGATGCCTTCGATGACGACCTCCATGCCGAGGCCGCCGGCCATGCCGAGGACAGCCCGGACGATGGCTTCGGAATTGCCGTCGCCGGGCAGGCGGGCGACGAAGCTCTGGTCGATCTTGATCTTGCTGATGGGAAATTTGCTCAGGTAGGTGAGCGACGAATAACCCGTGCCGAAGTCGTCAAGGGACCAGCCGATGCCGGCCCCGGCCAGGCGGTGCAGCATCGAGCGGGAAACCCGGGTGTCGCTGAGGAGGAGCGTTTCGGTGATTTCCAGGTCGATCTTGGGGCGCGGGCGGCCGACCGCGGTGAGGGCCACCATCATGTCGTCGACGAAGGACGCCTCGTCGAGCTGCCGGCCCGAGACGTTGACCGCCAGCCGCGGCGGGTCGGCGCCGTGGTCGCGCCAGCGGGCCCATTCGCGGCAGGCCTTGGCGACGATCTGCTTGCCCAGGGGAACGATGAGCCCCGACTGCTCGGCGATGTCGATGAAGTAACCGGGGGCGATGACGCCCCGCTCGGGGTGCTGCCAGCGGACCAGAGCCTCGAAGCCGACGATGCGGCCGGTGACGAGGTCGACCTGGGGCTGGTACTTGAGGAAAAATTCGTCCCGCTCGATGCCCCGGCGCATCTCGTTTTCGATGGCCAGCCGGAAATTGGCCCGGCTGGTCAGGTCCGAGGTGTAGATGCAGTAATCGTTCTTGCCGGCGGCCTTGGCCTGGTACATGGCGATGTCGGCGTAGCGCAGCAGGTCGGCAAGGTCTTCGGTCTGCTCCGGGAAGAGGGCGATGCCGGCGCTGACCCCGACATGCAGGCTGTGTTCGCCGATGGAATAGGTCGAGGAGAGGCGTTCGATCAGCTTGGTGACGACCTCGACGGCGCTATGCAGGGACTGGATGTTTTCCAGGATGACCGTGAACTCGTCCCCCCCCAGGCGGCAGACGAAATCCCCCTTGCGCAGCACCCCCGCCAGCCGCTCGCCGACCAGCTTCAGCAAGGCGTCGCCGACGTGGTGGCCGAGGGTGTCGTTGACCACCTTGAAATCGTCGAGATCGAGGTACACCAGGGCGATGTTGTGGCGCTGCCGGCGCGCCCGCTCGGCGGCACGGGGCAGTTCGTTGTGGAAATGGACGCGGTTGGCCAGTCCGGTCACCGAATCGTAGTGGGCCAGCCGGTCGAGGAGGGCCTCGGTGCGCTGCCTTTCCCGCAACTCGCAATCGAGTTTGGCCGCTTCGCGCTGCAGGGTGTCGAGCATGTTGTTGAAGGTGTGGGCCAGTTCGGCGACTTCCCGCGGACCTTCGGTGCCCGCCCGCTTGGTCAACTCCGGGTGGCGCGAGACCTCGGTGGCGACGGCAACCAGGTCAGAAATCGGTTGTGCGATGCGCTCGCCGGCGCGGCCCAGGACAACCCGGATGACCAGGACGGCCAGGGCGGTCAGGGCGGCGATGGCGGCGATCAGGGCGGCGATGTTGCGGTAGAGGCTGGCAAAACCCATCTCCAGGTAGAGAAAACCGATCGTCACCCCCTGCAGGCGCACCGGCTCGACCAGCCGCAAGGCGCCGAAATCGACTTCGGCGCCCGGCGAAAACGGCGGGCTGGAGGGGGCGGTCGTGCTGCCTCCCACCGTCGCCAGAAGCCGCCGTTCCTGATCGTAGGCGGCGACAACCTGCAAATCGGTGGCCGATTTCCACCAGCCCAGGGTTTCCGTCGCGCTTTCCCGGTCGCCGTTGGCCACCGGGGTGGCGACCGCCTCGGCCAGGGTGCGGGCCTGGAGGTGCAGGCTTTCGGCCTGGGAGGCCCGCAGGTAAAAGAAGGCGAAGGTTGCCACCGCCGCCGCGGTCAGCAGCGCCCCCGCCAGGACGACCGGAAACGCGGTCGCTACCAGGTAGGATCGGATCGACGGAGCGCCAGGAGGAGAGGACTGATTCAAGCGGGTTCGGGCAGGATAAAATGGGCGACTGCAATGCAGCCGGAATCGCTTCCGGCGTATTCCACTAAATTAGCACGATATGACAGTTTTTTGGACCATGCCGGCGGCACCCTGTTGCCGCCCCTGCTGTAGCGGATAAACTCGGCCCATGTCGGACAACACGCCCCGCCTGCTCATCGTCGACGACCAGCCCGACTCGGTCGCCCTCCTTCTCTCCTATCTTGGCGACCAGGAACTCGACATCCGCGTCGCCCTCGACGGCGAGGACGCCCTGGTCAAGGCCCAGAGCGGCCAGCCCAACCTCGTCCTGCTCGACGTCGTGATGCCCGGCCTGGACGGCTTCGAGGTCTGCCGCCGCCTGAAGGACGACCCCCGCACTGCCGACATCCCGGTGATCTTCCTTTCCGCCAGCAACGCTATCGCCGACAAGCTCAAGGGGTTCACCGTCGGCGGCGTCGATTACGTGACCAAGCCGTTTTCCGAGGCCGAGGTGCTGGCCCGGGTGTCGGTTCATCTGCACAGCAAGCAACGCCTCGCCCGCCTCGAATCCATGGCGGCCAACCGCGTCCTGGAAACGGTGGCCGACCTCACCGGCCGCGACGACCGCATCTTCCAGGACGCCGTGCGCATGCTCGAGAGCCGCCTGGCCGATCCCCCCACCCTCACCGGCCTGACCCAGGCCCTGGGGACCAACGAACGCAAGCTCACCGAACTGTTCCGGCGGCGGGTGGGCCTGACGGTCTTCGATTACTTCGGCGAAATGCGCCTGGAAACCGGGCGGCGCCTCCTGGAAGGCAGCGATATCCGCATCCAGCTCATCGCCGACCGGGTCGGCTATCGCAACGCCGGCGACTTCACCCGCGCCTTCCGGCGCCGCTACGGCGTGACCCCGCGGGAATACCGCCAGGCCCGAGGCGGCAGCGAGGACGACGAGGCGTGATCGGCCGCTCGGCGCGGCGCGTTCTCGGCCTCCTGGCGCTCCTCTGCAGCCTGGCCGGCAGCGCCGCCGGGGCGGACGCGGTGCTTGTCCTCAATGCCGAGGGCCGGCAGGCCATCACCAGCACCCTGGGTATTTTCGACGATCCCGAGGGTCGCCTCGACCTGGCCGCCGTGCGGGCCGCCGCCGCCGGCTTTGCGGAGCTGGACCCGGGAACGCGCCATCTCGGTTTTCGCCCGGGGACGACCTGGATTCGCTTCGTCCTCCACAATCCCGGGCTGGAGGCCGCCGAGCGCTGGCTCGAACTTGGCTCGCCCTTGGTCGAACGGGCCGATCTCCACCTTGTTGCCGCCGCCGGCCCGCCCCGCCACCTCAGGAGCGGCGCTGCCGTGCCCCTGGCGGAGCGGCCCCTGGCGGCCGGCATGGTGCTCTTCCCGGTCCGTCTCGCCGGCGGCGAAACCGTCGAGGCCTATCTCGCCCTGGCGGGCAAGACGGCGCGGCAGATCGACCCCACCCTGTGGCAGCCCGTCGCCTACGCCGAAGCCCGCCGCCTTTCGGCCACCGTCAAAGCCCTGGCCGCCAGCGCCGGAATCCTGGCTATCGCCTATAGCCTTTTTGCCTGGCGTTCCCGCGGGCAGCGGACGATGCTCGCCCTGGCCCTGGCCCAGGTCGCCTCCCTGGTCGTCGCGGGTATCCTGGAAGGATTCTTCGCCGGCCTCCTGCCCGCCAGCGAGGCCGTCTGGCAATCCCGCCTGCTGTGGGCCGCCGTGTTTGTCGCCATCGCCTGCCACGCCGTCTTCGCCCGGGATTTTATCTACCTGCCCCGGCGCTTCCCCGGCCGCGCCCGCCTGGTGTCCGGTTTGGCGGGCCTTGCCCTGGCCCTGGCGGGAATCAGCCTGCTGGTCTTCATCCCCAAGTTCTACCCCCTGGCGGGCCTCACCCTGGTGGGTGTCTTTTCCCTTGCCATCGCCCGCGCTGCCCTGGAAGACAGCCCGGCAGGCCGCATCTATTTCGCTGCCTGGGGAGGGTTCTGGGTTCTGGTCGGGCTGCGCATGGCCACCGCCCTCGGGGTTTTTCCGACGGTGAGCGGACCGGTGAATCAACCCGTATTCGGCTTCGCCTTCGCCGCCCTGGTCATGGCCTGGGGCATCCACGTCGACCTCGGGCGCCAGAGGAAAGCCGGGGAGGACGCCCGACGGCGCCTGACCCTGCTGCAGGACACCGAACAGGTGCGGCTGCAGGCGGCGGTCGAAACCCGCACCCGGCAACTGCACGAGGCACTGGCCCGGGCGGAGAGCGCCAACCGGGCCAAGAGCGCCTTTCTCTCGGTCGTCAGCCACGAACTGCGCACGCCGCTCCACACCATCCTCGGCTACACCCAGCTCCTGCAACGCCAGCTGGCGGGGGAGGCCCGGGACAAGCTGGCCATCGTCGCCAACAACAGCGAACAGCTTTTGCGCCGCATCAACGACGTCCTCGATTTCAGCCGCGGCGAGGCTTTCTCCGTCGAAATCACGCTCGAACCGGTGGTTCTAGCCGATCTCGTCAAGGAACTCGAAAGCAGCTCCCAGTTGCTGGCCCGCCGCCGAGGCAACCGCTTCGAGGCGTCGCTCGGCGCCGACTGCCCGCCGGCCGTCGAGGCGGACGAAGCGCGGCTCCTCCAGGTGCTGCAAAACCTCATCGACAATGCCTGCAAATACACGGAAGGCGGCGTCGTCCGCCTGACCATCGCCCCCGACGCCGGTAGCGACGCGGTCAGCCCGGACGGCCAGTGGCGGCGCCTGGTCTTCGCCGTCGAGGACAGCGGCTGCGGCATCGCCGAAAACGATCAGTCCTTGATTTTCGAACCCTTCAAGCGGGCCGGCAACCGCCAGCACCAGCCCGGCGTCGGTCTCGGTCTCGCCATCGCCCGCCAGTTCGCCCGCGCCATGGGCGGCGAGATCGAGGTGGCGAGCGCCCCGGGGGAGGGGAGCACGTTCCGTGTGGTCCTGCCCATGCGCTGCGCCGCCGTCGACCAGACGATGCCTGCCGCGGCCCCGGAGGCGGCGGAAACCGTGGTGGAAGCTGCGGAAGCGGCGGCCCCCCGCCCCATCCGCCTGCTCGTCGCCGACGACATCCCGGAAAACCGCAAATTGCTCGAAGAGGCCTGCCGCCGCTTCGGCTTCGACATCATCACCGCTCGCGACGGCGCCGAGGCCTTGGCCGCGTGCCTCGGCGCGGCTCCGCCGGTGGCTGCGGCGCTGGTGGACCAGTTCATGCCCGGCCAGGACGGGTGGGATTTCCTGCGGGCCGTCCGCGAGTCACCCCGGGGCCGCGACCTGCCAGTCATTCTGATTTCGGCTGCCGCCGCCAAGCGCCCGGAAGGGTTTCCCGAAGGGGTCGACTTCGACCACGTCCTCCTCAAGCCCCTGCGCCTCGACCGCCTGCTTGCCGTCCTGCGCGAGACCCTGGGTTTCGACCAGGTGCCTTCGGCGCCGCCGCCGCCCGCCGGCGATGTCCCCGCCGGCCCACCGACGCCCTGGCCGCCGCCCGCCCTCCTCGACGAACTGCGCAGCATGCACGCCCAGGGGCAGATTCTCGCCATGCAGCGCTGGGCCGACCGGCTGGCCGCCGCCCAACCCGACTACGCCCCCTTCTGCCGGCGGGTGGTCAAGCTGTGCCAGGCCGTCGATCTGCCCGGACTCAAACGCCTTCTCGACCAAGCCGCCTGAAATCGGCGCGCCGCGGCCCCCGGCGGCTTCGTCCGGCTGGCGGGCCTTGGTAGAATTGCCCCATGCGCCGCCTCCTTGCCCTTCTGCCCGCCCTCGCGGCACTTCCAGCCCTGGCCGCCCGGCCGATGATTACCGACGACGCCCGCACCGTCGACGCCAAGGCCTGCCAACTCGAAACCTGGCAGCGCGTCAATCGCGACAACCGGGAATACTGGGCGCTGCCCGCCTGCAACTTCAGCGGCAACCTGGAACTCACCGTCGGCGGCGGGGTCGAGTGGGGCGACGGCAACCGCACCACCGACGTCGTTCTCCAGGGCAAGACCCTGTTCAAACCCCTCGCCACCAACGGCTACGGCATCGGGCTGGTGGTCGGCACGGTGCGCCACCCCGCCATCAATACCGGCAGCAACTCCCTGGGGGATGCCTACGCCTACGCGCCGACCAGTTTTTCCTTCGCCGACGACCGGGTCGTGGTCCACACCAACCTGGGGGCGCAGTACGCGGCGGCGGCGGGGCACCTGCACGCCACCTGGGGGATCGGTTCCGAAATCCAGGTCAGCAACCGCGCCTGGGTCATCGGCGAAACCTTCGGCCGTAGCCAGGAGCGTTCGTGGTTTCAGGTCGGCTTGCGTTACTGGATCGTTCCCGAGCGGGTCCAGATCGACACCACCTACGGCAACGGCTACAACCTGGAGAGCAGCGGCCGCTGGATTTCCATCGGCCTGCGCCTGTTGACCCCGGCCTTCCTACCCTAGTCGAAATAGCTGCGCCCCGCCTCGAAACGCTGGGCGTAGTAGCGGTCGGTGAGGCGGTCGATACGGACCCGGCCGTTGGTCGACGGCGCGTGGACGAAGCGTTCGTCGCCGATGTAGATGCCGACGTGAGACCAGGACTGGTTGCGCGTGTTGAAAAAGACCAGGTCGCCGGGTTTGAGGTCTTCCCGCGGGACCGGGCGGCCGTTGCGGGCGATGTCGGCAGCGCTGCCGGAAACCCGCAGGCCCGCCGCCCGGTCATAGACGAAGCTGACCATGCCGCTGCAGTCGAGTCCGGCCTGGGGGTTCTTGCCGCCGAAGCGGTAGCCGGTATCGATCAGGCCCAGGGCGTAAAGCACCACTTCCTTGCCCGGCTCGCTCAAGGGCGTCGACCGTTGCGTTATAGTCTCCGGCGGCAGCGTCGCCCGGGGAGCGGGGGCGCCGCAGGCGGCGACGAGCAGGCCGAGGAGCAGGGCAGAAAGCAGCCGGAACAGCGGCGTCATTGAATCCGGTTTCGAGAAATTTGTTGTAACGCTACGTTTTTATAGGATTTTTTCCTGATATGCAACTCCATAATACGAAACTGCTGCCGGGCCGATGCCGGGTGGCCGGAGAATGGATCGAAGCCGATGGCGGCGCCAGCTTCGCCGTACACAACCCAGCCAGCGGCGAACTTTTGGCCCGGGTTCCCCAGTGCGGCGCCGCCGAAACCCGCCGCGCCGTCGCCGCCGCCGAGGCCGCCTGGCCGGCCTGGCGGGGACTCACCGCGAAGGCCCGGGGCCAGGTATTGCAGCGCTGGTTCGCCCTCATCAACGACAACGCCGCCGACCTCGCCCACCTGATTACCGCCGAAGGCGGCAAGCCCCTGGCCGAAGCCCGCGGCGAAGTGGCCTACGGCGCTTCCTTCGTCGAATGGTTCGCCGAGGAAGGCAAACGCGCCTATGGTGAGACCATCCCCGCCACCGTCGCCGACAAGCGGCTCCTGGTCATCAAGCAGCCCATCGGCGTGTGTGCCGCCATCACCCCCTGGAACTTTCCTCTCGCCATGATTACGCGCAAGGTGGCGCCGGCGCTGGCGGCGGGCTGCCCGGTGGTGGTCAAGCCGGCCGAGCAGACGCCACTCACCGCCCTGGCCCTGGCCGTCCTGGCCGAGGCGGCGGGTTTTCCGCCGGGCGTGTTCAACGTCGTCACCGGCGACCCCGTGGCCATCGGTGGCGAACTGACGGCCAGTCCGACGGTCCGGAAGCTGTCCTTCACCGGTTCGACGGAAGTGGGGCGCCTCCTCATGGCCCAGTGCGCCCCGACCATCAAGAAGATTTCCCTCGAACTGGGGGGTAACGCGCCCTTCATCGTTTTCGACGACGCCGATGTGGACGCCGCCGTCGAGGGCGCCCTCGTCGCCAAGTACCGCAACACCGGGCAGACCTGCGTCTGCGCCAACCGCTTCCTGGTCCAGGCAGGCGTCTACGACGAATTCGCCGGCCAGTTCGCGGCCCGCGTCGCCCAGCTTAGGGTCGGGCCGGGCGACGAAGAAGGCGTCGCCCAGGGACCGCTCATTGACGCCGCCGGCCTCGCCAAGGTCGAAGCCCACGTCGCCGACGCCCTGGGCAAGGGGGCGCGGGTCTTGACCGGCGGCCGGCCCCACCCCCGGGGGGGCAACTTTTATCAGCCCACGGTTCTTGCCGACGTCACCCCGGCCATGCGGGTGGCCCGGGAAGAAACCTTCGGCCCGGTGGCGCCCCTTTTCAAGTTCACCAGCGAAGCCGAAGCCATCGCCCTGGCCAACGACACCGAATTCGGGCTGGCGGCCTATTTTTATTCCCGCGACGTGGGGCGCTGCTTTCGCGTCGGCGAAGCGCTCGAATACGGCATGGTGGGGGTGAATACCGGCTTGATCTCGAACGAGGTGGCGCCCTTTGGCGGGGTCAAGCAGTCCGGCCTGGGGCGGGAAGGGTCGAAATACGGGATCGACGACTACCTGGAGATCAAGTATCTCTGCTTCGACCTGGGGTGACGTTCAGCAGTTGTCGTCGACGGCCTTGCGGGCCTCGGCTCCCATGGCGTCCCGCTCGTCGTCGGAATAGTAGCTGCGGCCGCCGGCCGGATCGGTCCGGTAGAGCCGGACGCCCTCCAGGCTCCGCAGGCGGACCAGCCGTTCGCGGGCTTCGGCGCACCGCTTCTGGCGCTGGCCATCCTGGATCCGGGCGGTGGCATTGCGATCCACCTGGCGGCGGCGGAATTCCCTTTCCTTTTCCTCCCAGTCGCTCCCGGGCCGGGACTCGCCTGCCGGCCGTCCCGGACTGACCATCTCCACCCGCCCGCCGGCCGGCGAGGGTTCGCTGTCGGTGTAGCGCGGCCGGCCGCTGGCGTCGAGCTGCTTATAGACCTGGCCGTGGGCGGCGAGGGCGGTGAAGGCCAAGGCGGCAATCAGGAGGCGGGACATGACGAGAGGCGATTGAGGATGGGGTGATGCTATAGGGATAATTTGGCGGGGGCAAGGGGGACGGGGGATTCCCGGGCGCTACGCTCGGCGCGGGCGGAGTGGTTGTTGGGTTTACCCTTGGGTTCCGTCGTCGACCGGCGGGGGGCTTCGGCCCGTGGTGTGGGAGCCGCAGGCGGGTTTAGCCGGCCGCCCGGCCCTTCGAGTCGCGCCGGGAACCCCGGCAGGGGGCGTGCAGCCTGGGGTCGCCTTTTCGCTTCGCTGGCGACGAACCCCGCCTTGGGTTACTGTCTTTTGGCGAAGCAGGGACGCTCCCGGTCAATGTGGAGCACAGCCGTGGCGGGAAGGAAAACCGGCCCGTTCGGTGCCGGGGCCGGCGTTCGCCGTTGCCCCCTCATACCAGTTCCCTTTCCAATCGAGACGCGAAGACGAGCCGAAGACAGTGCTGGAGCACGGCAAGGCGAAGTCGACAACCTATCGGTTTGAAAACGAATTGGTATCACACCCCATTCCCGCGCAACCAGGCCAGCATCCGCCGCCAGCCGTCTTCCGCCTCTTCCTTGCGATAGCTCGGCCGGTAGTCGGCGTGGAAGGCGTGGGGGGCGTTGGGGTAGACGTGGATTTCAGCTGTTTTGCCGGCGGCTTTTAGGGCTGCCCGCATCGTGTCGATGGTCTCCTGGGGGATGCCGGCGTCGGCGCCGCCGTAGAGGCCAAGGACGGGGGCGTGCAGGCGAGCCGCCACGTCGACCGGGTGTTGCGGTGTGAGGTCGCGGGCGGCGCCCGCCAGGCGGCCGTACCAAGCGACGCCGGCCTTGAGCTGCGGGTTGTGGGCGGCGTAGAGCCAGGTGATGCGCCCGCCCCAGCAGAAGCCGGTGATCGCCAGCCGGGCCGTGTCGCCCCCCTTGCCCGCCGCCCAGGCGACGCAGGCGTCGAGGTCGGCCATGACCTGGGCGTCGGGGGTTTTGTTGACGATATTGGCAAGGATGTCGGGAATCGCCGTGTAGTGCCGGGGGTCGCCCTGGCGGGCGAAGAGTTCGGGGGCGACGGCGCAGTAGCCGGCTTTGGCCAGCCGGCGGCAGACATCGCGGATGTATTCGTGGACGCCGAAAATTTCCGCCACCACCAGGACCACCGCCGGCTTGGCGGCGCCCTTGGGCAGCGCCCGGTAGGCGACCATCTCGCCGTCCTTGACGGGAATCCGGACCTCGCCGGCGACGAGGCCCTGCTCGTCGGTGGTGATCGCCGTCTGGGCCGTCACCGGCTGGACGGCGAGGGCAAAGCCGGCGCCCACGCCGGTGACGATGAAGTTGCGGCGGGTGAAGGCTTGCCCCGGGACGAGGCTGGCGAAATCGGCTTCGAAGGCTTGCTGCATGGCGGTCTCCTTGGGTTTGGGAGGGGCGCCGACGTCCTCTGCGGGCCGCCTGAACGCCCCTTACATCAGGACGATATCGAACTGTTCCAAACAAAATAAATTTTTACTTTAAATTCAATTAACTAAACAAGCATCGACTTGGCTTTATAGCCACTAGCTACCCGTCTAGCTACCCACCCACCACAAGCATCTCTGAGTTTCGATTTTCGAGTTCTTTCAACCGCATAGTACTCATCTCAAATTGATGCTTCTTGAACGGCCTCAGACGGACGTTCGCATATTACCCCACTGACTGCCGCAGCTTTCTCTGCGCAACCTGTTGCGCACAACCCAACTCAGTAGCCGAGATTTGTCAAGACGCGATATTCGGTGGTTTTCGCGTCATAGGAAAGGTCGGGAATATCAGGAGAATTCGCCCTATTCCAAAACGCCGGAGATCAAGGAGGATTAACTAGCGATGCGAATTAAGGACCTGATGGACTTTGACCATTTACCGAATGCGGCACATGTAGACATCAACGTCGTCGCTGTGCTGTTCGGCTGCAAGCCACCGACTATTTGG
This sequence comes from Azonexaceae bacterium, assembly GCA_009469675.1. GTDB lineage: Bacteria > Pseudomonadota > Gammaproteobacteria > Burkholderiales > Rhodocyclaceae > SSSZ01. Next base: position 70,999 of record SSSZ01000112.1, read on the forward strand.
GCGCGACTTCGTAGAAATGAGTTGCCGCAACCAAGAAAATTCGGCTCCCACACGCGCTGGAATGTCGGCGAGCTGCGAGCTGCTCTAAATACCAAGAAACCATAAGAGAAAGGAGAAAATTAGAAAAACCAGTTTACCCACAGGCATAAGTGAATCTAGGGCCCAGATCCACAAATGCCAGCATTTCCGAAATCGAATCCACGTTGTGGATCGAAGTTTCTGCATCATCCTTTTTTAAGGGTCAAATTTTATGAGCAATAAACAAGCATCATCGGTTGCATCTTTTTCAACCGCTCTCCCGATTTCAAAAATTCTTGTTTCTTGGCAAGGGGGCTAAAAAATGAACCCTCGCCAAACTGAATTTCCATTTTACTGTTTCCCTCCCGTGGCTCAAGGATCAGCCTGGGAGCTGATTAACAACATTGGCATCCCAGCAGAAATGGCTGGGGCAACAATCCTTTCGTGCATGGCTGCATCAATTCAAGGTTGCTTTGACGTAGAGCCAGCCCCTGGCATGCGCATTCCGCTGTCCTTGATGACGTTCATAGTCGCCCCAAGTGGGACCGGAAAAACCGTTGCCGAAAATCGGCTAACTTCCGGCATCAAAAAATTTGAAGACGAAATGCGTGAGAGATTCGATGGCGATTGGATTCAGTACCAATCCGCCACGGATGCCCATACAGCCGAGCGCAAAGCCATCTTGGGTCTGCTTAAGGAACAAACGAAAGCGGGCAAAGATACTTCCTACGTGCGTCAGCAGCTAAGCGAGCTCGATAGTAGTGCCCCACCCATGCCAAAGCTGGTCAAGATCATTGCCAAAAACACCACATTGGCCGGAATTGAAGATCGCCTTTCATTAAATTCGCCGAACATCTTGGTACCTCAGGATGAAGCAGCTCATTTTCTTGATCATCGCATTGAGGAGCTGCTCAGCATTGCCAACTCAACCTGGTCAGGATCACCAATCGCCGTCGACACCAGCAAACGGAAAATTTTTGTCAAAGAGCCGCGCATCACTTGGCTTCTTCAGGTGCAACCGAAAGCCTTCGAGCGATTCACGAAAAAGCTTGGCCCCAGGCTCACGGATGAGGGAACAACGGCACGTATGCTTTTCACCTACGTGGAACCCAGCCAGTACCAGCCCGGAGCACTGGTCAATCAACAGTGGGGCGCAACTGAACAGTTCAACCAACTCTGTTATGAGCACCTTCATTCAAGCGTGAGCGAAACAGGAAAACCTGTTGCAAAAAAGGTCCTAAAACTTGATGCCCAAGCGCACGCCTTGTTGGATCAAGAGCGTCAGCGCATCAACACGTTGAAATCCCCTGGTGGCTCACTCTTCGACCAACAGGAATTGTGCGCCAAAGCCCCAGATAACATTGTTCGCATCGGGGCCATTCTCCATGCCTTCAGCAACGGCATGGGTGAGATTTCTGGCCAAACCATGATGAATGCAATTGAAATTTTCACGTGGTTCGCAAACGAACAAATCCGTGTTCTGACCCCGGCGCCAAAACCTCCGCAAGAATGGTGCGATGCCAATCTGTTACTACGTTGGTTTGCAAATTTCGTACGCACGCACAACCAGCTCTGCATTCAGAAGAATCATCTGCTGAAGCAAGGGCCTCGCGCAACCCGTAGCTCCGCACGTCTCAATGCTGCATTGCTGCTGTTGTGGCAACAGGGGATCCTTCAAGAACACGTTCCGGAAGGATCCAAGGCCACATTCATTCTCTTGCAGCCGAATGCATTCCAGCCGTACCAAATCGCTCAATTACTCAACCAGAACCTCGCTTTTCCGACTTAAGAGGTGAAACAGGTGGCTACAGCGGCGACAGTCGCCGCTGTAGCCACTATTCCCGGTGGTAGCACTGGAAATTCTGTGCAAACGGCTCACGGGAGCAGGAGCGCGTGAAAAAGCTTTGCGCGACCTTAATCAACCGACCGATCACAAAACAGGCCAGCTAACCAGGTATCTCTTTTTGCCAGCGCAAATGGGGGAGCAATTCCGGAGGCTGTCTGAAGATGCTCAAAGCCACTCTAAACACCATCATCAACTAATGCGCCCTTGCGACAACTTCGTATGGACAAAATACCTCAACGTGCCTTGACTGGCTTGGCCATGGATTTCCGTATACAAACCAATTCAGGCAAAAAAACAAAAGCATGAATTAAGGTTAAATTAATAATATATACAATATGTATTATTGACCCGTATCACAACTTATCCAAAACCATGTTCATCCAAACAATGTAACAACAACCCACCATTACCGTTTGAGATATCGTATTTCTATGGCGAGTAATTTTTCAATGATTCCGTATACATAGTTTGGCAAATTCGCCAGACATTAAACGGGAGTATTGAAATGGACGAAACAAGAAACAACAAGCACATGGTTAAGAGCACCTCGACATATATCGACCAACTC